>NZ_AP023180.1:2030487-2707317 GCF_013426915.1 Paraburkholderia sp. PGU19 | reverse complement strand
CTTCGACGGTACATTCGTCGGCATCGGGTGCGATCTCCTCTGCATCGCCATGACCACGCTCGCGAAGATCTCGGAGCGCAGGACGGACCGCCTCGTCAACCCGTACTTCAGCGAACTGCCCGCGTTCCTCGCGAAGGACCCGGGGCTGAACAGCGGATACATGATCATTCAGTACACGGCGGCCGGATTGCTGGGCGAGATGCGCACGCTCGCTCAACCAGCGAGCATCGACAGCGTGCCGACGAGTGGCAACCAGGAAGACCCCGTGAGCTTCGCCTATCACGCGGCACGCAAAGCCTACACAACATCGCAGAAGTTGCAGCACGTGCTGGCGATCGAACTGCTCACCGCCGCCCAGGCGCTGGACTTCTTCGATCCAGCCGACGCATCACCCGCGACCGCGGCTGTGTATGCGCGAATCCGGCAGGTTGCGCCGACTGCGGAAGGCGATCGCTTTTTCTATCCGGACATGATGGGCGTCCACCGGCTCGTCGAACAGGGCGACTTGCTGAGCGTCGTGGAAAACATCGCCGGCACATTGCACAGCTGATACGAGTAGCGCCTGCAATGCCGCGGAGTGTGGCGATCCGGGTATTGCCAATCCAGATACGACCTTGATTCGACATGATGGAGGTGTAATGTGAATACGTTTTCCACAAAAATCCTGAAGGCTTCTCTCGTCACTTCTCTCGGCGTGCTGGCACTGGCAGGAAACGGCACTCAGGCAAAGGAATGGAAGACCGTGAAGGTGGCCCTGGAAGGCAGCTATGCTCCGTGGAATCTGACCTTGCCGAGCGGAAAGATTTCGGGATTCGAACCGGAATTAATCGACAATCTGTGCAAGCGGATCAATCTGCAATGCGAGACAGTCGCTCAGGACTTTGACGGCCTCATTACCGGCCTGCAGGCCGGCAAATTCGATGTTGTGATGGATGCGCTCGCAATCACACCTGAACGCCAACAGGTCATTGCCTTCTCCAAACCCTACGCGGCAACGCCGGCCGCATTCGCGGCGATAGATGGCCACGGATTGGCGAATGCGACAGCAAAGCCCGCTCTGCTCAAGCTGACTGGCGATCCCAAAATCGACCGACCCTTGATCGCCCCGCTGCGCGATCAACTGAAAGGGAAATCGATCGGCATTCAATCCGGTACGGTCTACACGAAGTTCATCACCGACAACTTCAAGGACATCACGTCCGTACGCCTCTACAAGACTTCGGCCGAACGTGACCTCGACCTGATCAACGGACGCGTCGACATAGCCTTCGACGATGTGACCTACTACGCCGGAATCGCCGACAACAAAGAGACCGCCCGAATCCGGATCGCCGGACCCACGATCGGCGGTCCGGTTTGGGGCCGGGAGAAGGTCTTGGGTTTCGCAAACAGGATACGGATCTGAAAGCAAAATTTGACACAGCCATCACGGAAGCATTGGCCGACGGTACCGTGACGCGGTTATCGGAAAAGTGGTTCAAGACCGACGTGAAGCCGTAGGCGTGCGGCATTGCATGACGCCATTGTGCATCGAGGCGGTGATCACTCTTTGCTAGACTGGCTTTGCAACGGCATTTGCCAGATCAACGACATGAACCGCCTTCCTCCTCTTCGCGCCTTGCAGATATTCGATGCCGTCATTCGTTACGGAGGCGTCGTGGCCGCTGCAGAGGCGCTTCACGTGACGCCCGGTGCGATTAGTCAGCAGATTCGCGTCCTTGAAGACTTTCTCGGGGTCGCGCTTTTCGAGCGGGAGAACACTGGCTTGCGACCGACCCCGCTCTGCGAGCTTTACCACTCACACATCTCGCGGGGTTTCGAATGCTTCCATAGCGCCCAGGCGGCGCTGACGGCGCATACGGGCCGTCGGCTCACCCTGATGACATTTCCATCAGTCGCGACCCATTGGCTTGCCTCCAGACTCGACACATGGCACACCATCTGCCCTCACGTGCAGGTTCATGTCGAAGTCGTCGACCACGAAACCAGTATCGGTGCGAGAAGTGCCGACGTCCGTCTAACGTACGGGGCACTACCGAGCGACGGAACGCCCTATCACGTCCTCTTTACGGACAGCGTTGCACCCGTATTCGCACCGTCGCTATTGCAGGCGGAAAGACCCGTTTCGCAACCGGCGGATATCTTGCGCTACCCGCTGATTCACGTCGAGTGGGGATGGGAAAACAGGTCACCCCCAACGTGGGGACACTGGTTGCATTCAGTGGGCGTGCCATTGCCTGAGGTATTGGCGCCGCTCACTTACTCCGTTTCCGGCATGGCAATCGATGCGGCAATTCGGGGAAGAGGCATTTCGTTGGGACAGGGCTTTTTTGCCATTGATAGCATCAAGCGACACGACCTCGTTGTGCCGTTCAAGATCGCCCTACCCATGCCGTTCCCATACTTTATCTGCTGGAAGCGCGCTGTGGCAGACTCCCCTGCAACCAGGCAATTCCTCGACTGGCTAATCGAGGAAGCCGAGCACACGGGACGCGACATAAAAGCCGTGTTTGGCGACTGACGCGCGCAGGTGCAGAGCAACAAACGGGAGTCCGAACGAATACCGTCAAATAGGGTTGTGGTGCTCCTGACATTCAATGGTCCTCTACACCTCATGAGTGAACCGCTTCAACAACAGCCGGTTGCGAAGAACGTCGCGCGCCGATGAACATCAGCGCAGCGAGCACGACAACACCGCTCAGCAGCATCAGCCCCGCCACGCTCGAACCGAAGCTCGCGTCCGCCCATGCCTTCACGTTCGGCGAGACGAAGTTGCCGATGTTGCCGATCGTGTTCACCATCGCGACGCCGGACACGACCGCCATGCCGCCGAGATAGTTAGTGAGCATCGACCAGAAGATAGGCTGGACTGCCCAGAGCCCCGCCACCGCCAGACACAACGCGATCATCGAAACCAGCGGCGATGAGCCCGCCGAGACCAACATGGCAATCGCAGCGATCAGTAGACTCGCGCAGCCGAACGGCACGAGCCGGTCCCCGCGTGCTGCCAGTCTCGGGACGGCGAACGTCGCAATGAGCGCGCAGGTCCACGGGATCGCGACGACAAAGCCCACCAGCGCGTTCGGCCCCGTGCCGAGCAGTTTGCCGACGAACGTCGGCAGATAGAACACCACCACCGAGACACCCATCTGGATCAGGAAAAAGATCAGGCCGAAGTACAACACCGTGCGATCCATGAGCGCGGAGCCCAAACCGTGCGGTCCGTGTGAGACCTTCGCGGACTGCTCCGCCTGAAGCACGGCGTCAAGTGCGTGTTTCTCATCGTCGTCGAGCCATTTCGCGTCGCCAGGTCTGTCGTCCAGATAGAAGTATGCCCACACACCGACAGCCGTTGCCGCGAGGCCTTCGAGCATGAACATCCACTGATAGCCGTGCAACCCGAGCACGCCATCGAAGCGCAGCAGGTAGCCGGACAACGGCGAACCAAACATGAATGCGAGCGGCGCGCCGAAGTAGAAGAGGCCCATGACCTTCGCCCGCGTGCGGTCTGGAAACCAGTAGGTCAGGTACAGGATCACGCCGGGAAAGAAGCCCGCTTCGCACGCTCCCAGAATGAAGCGCAGCGCGTAGAAGCTCGTCGAACCCTGCACGAACATCGTCGCCGCCGACACGAGGCCCCAGGTCACCATGATGCGGCACATCCAGGTGCGCGCCCCCACTTTATGCATCGCGAGGTTGCTCGGGATTTCGAGCAGCACATAAGCGATGAAAAAGATGCTGGCGCCGAACGCAAAGGCCGCGTCCGAGATGCCGACGACATCGTGCAGTCCCTGCTTCGCGAAGCCAACGTTGGCCCGGTCGAGAAACGCGAGCACGTACATTAAAAGCAAAAAGGGAATCAGGCGTTTCGTCGATCTGGCGACTGCGCGATCAGCCGCCGTCACGTCAGAGATAGTGACATCCATGTTCGTCTCCTCCAATGAGGTGGGTCCGCTTTCCGAACCTGTGGCAGGCCTTTGTCGACCTGTTATTTATGCTGACGCTATGCGTCGTTCCAAGCCCGGCGCAGGAAGGCCGCGCTCTCGCGCATCGAAGCGAGCGGCTCGCCTTTGAATCCGCATTCGGCACTGAGCAGGCCCTGGTAGCCGCAGGCCTTGAGATGCCCGAAGAACGTCGGGTAGTCGTAGGCGCCAGTGCCCGGATTCAACCGGCCAGTGTCGGCGAGATGAACGTGAGCGAGCCATGCACCGTGCTTGCGCAACTCGTCAAGCGGCTCGACTTCTTCGTCCATGTGATAGAAGTCCGCGAGGCCGCGCACCTCGGGACGGTTCAGCGCTTTTGCGAGTCGCGCACCGTCGGCGACGCTGTTCACCAGGTTCGATTCCTTGCGGTTCAGCGGCTCGATCACGAGCGTCGTGCCGCTGCCTGCAAGCGCGTCGGCGCACCATGCAAGCGTTGTCAGGAATTCATCTTCTGCCTGAGCCTGCGTCCAGCCTTCAGGGATATTGCGCGTCCAGCCGCTGCCAAGCACGACGATGCGCGCTCGTGCCAGCGTCAGCAGCTCCACCACGCGATCGAAGTAAGCACGGTTGCGCCGCTCGTCCTTTTCCGGGCCGACGATGCGGGCGTCGTGTGGGAACAGATAGTTGAAAGCAAGCGCGGGCAACGGCAGTTCCCCGATGTGCGCCTTGGCATTGGCGAACAGCGCATCGTCCTCGAGTTTCATCGGCACGAGCTGTGCCTCGATGTAGTCGAGCCCTGCCTCCTTCATCAACACCGCGTTCTGCAGCGGACCGCACCAGCCGAATTGGGGTGTCGTCGTCATGTCGTCTCCTTGAACCTGAACGGGATCGGCTCAGTAGTTCAGCTTCGCAACCGAGCGCAGCACTTCCGGCGTGGTGGTCGGAAGGCCGAAGAATTCGAGGTAAGCGGGAATCTGCTCGAACAGCATGTCCGAGCCCACCTGGAAGCGGCACCCGCGTGCTTGCACCGCCTTGAGGAACGCCGTCATCTCGGTCTTCATCACGACCTCGCCGACGAACGTATCCGGCGCGATACGCGTCACATCGACGGGCAGTGGATCGCCGTCGTTCATGCCCATTGGTGTCGCGTTCACGACGAGGTCGTAGCCCGCGGGGTCGTTGCTGCCCGTCGTGACTTCGAGTCTCGGGTAATGGGTGGTGAGACGCGCTTTCAAGCCTTGCGCCGACTCGGCGCGCGCATCGTAGAGACCAAGCCACGCGACGCCGGCCGCAGCCAGCGACGCCGCGATCGCCGAGCCGACCCCGCCGCAGCCCACGACGAGTACCCGCGAACCTTCGAGCTTGCAGCCCTTGCGCCGCACGCCGCGCACGAAGCCTTCGCCGTCGAACATATCGCCGAGAAGCCGGCCATCTTCCATGCGCCGTACCGCGTTGCAAGAGCCGGCGATTTTCACAGTCGGCGTGGCGTCGTCGAGCAGGCCAACGGTCGTGACCTTGTGCGGCATCGTGATAAGCGCGCCACGGATGTTTTCAAGCGAGAAAACCGAGTCGAGGAAGGCCGGGTAATGTTCGGGCTTGCAGCCCATCGGCACCACGACGGCGTTGACGCCAGCGTGCTCGAAGTAAGGGTTGTAGATCATCGGCGACTTGAAGGCGTGCGTCGGATAGCCGATGTGGGCGACGAGCCCGGTGTTGCCATTGATCATGCTTGTCTCCCGTCTGTTCCAGCATGACCAGAGACTACTATCACCGATTCGAACTATTATTATCCGATCTTGCACTCCATAATCACCAGATCATGCTTAATGAACCGATGCTCGGTGATCTACGGCTCTTTTGCGAAGTCGCGCGCCGCCTGAGTTTCGTCGCCGCAGCGCATGAGTTCGGCAATTCGCAGACCCACGTCAGCAAGCGCATCGCCCTGCTGGAAAAGACGCTCGGGTGAAGCTGCTGCATCGCACGACGCGGCGTGTGTCGCTCTCATCCGACGGCGAGACGGTCTATCGCTGGGCGCGCGCGATCCTCCAGGACGTCGACGCGATGCGCGACGATCTGTCGAATCTGCGGGTAAATCCCAAGGGGTCACTGCGTATCAGTGCGAGCCAGCGCCTCGGGCGCAGCCACATCGCGCCAATCGTGTCGCTGATGAAAAAGCGCTATCCGGAACTGGAAATCTGGCTGGAACTGGTCGATCGCCGCGTCAATCTCGTCGACGAAGGCTTCGATCTCGACGTCCGCGTCGGTGCGTTGCAGGAGCCAGGACTGATCGCGCATCACATCGCCGTCAGTCCGCGCGTGCTGTGCGCGGCGCCCGCCTATCTCAATGCACGCGGACGGCCGAAGAGTGTGGAAGAACTCGCGCAGCACGACTGCCTCGTGTTCCGCGAGCGCGACGAGCCATTCGGCGTATGGCGGCTGCTCGGACCCGGCGGCTGGAGCACGGTAAAGGTGACGGGATCACTGGCGTCGAACCACAGCGATGTCGTGCTGCGCTGGGCACACGACGGCCACGGCATCGTGATGGTCGGGCAGTCGTACGTGGCACAGGCGCTCTCCGAGGGAACGCTCGAACGCGTGCTGTCGGCGTGGGAGCAGCCGGCCGACGTATGGGCGATGTCGGCGGCGCGCTCGGCGCAGTCGGCCAAGGTGCGTGTCTGCGTCGACTTTCTCAAACAGGAACTCGCGCATGGGGAGTTCGCGTTGTGGAAGGCTTAGGCCCATGTTCACCGCAAACTGCTGAATAGCTGAACCACCAGATCGCGCAGCCAGCGGTTTCCCGCTTCGTGGTGGTAACGGGCGTGCCAGTGCTGCCGCACCGCGAATCCCTCCACCGGCATCGGACACGGATGCACCGACAGGTCATTCACCTTCGCCAGCGTCTCGCCGATATGCCGCGGCAGCGTGGCAATCAGATCAGTGCTCTTGATGATGGCCCCGAGCCCGAGAAACCCCGGCAACTCGAGTACCACGTCCCGCTCAACGTTCTCGCGCACCAGCGCCTGCTCCAGCAGTTGCGCCCCCGTCCCTGCCGCGATGGCGACATGGCCTTCCGCGCGGTACTGCTTGAGCCCGAGCTTTCCGCGCACGCGCGGATGATGCCTGTTCATCAGACACACCCAGTCCTGCGTGTACAACTGCTGCTGGTAAATGCCGCCGCCGAGCCAGGGCACGTGACCGATCGCAAGGTCGGCCTCGCCTGACTCCAGCGCGCGTTCGGTATTGCCGTCGATCCTGGCCGCTTCGAGGCGGATCCCGGGCGCCTGCGCGCGCACGTGCGCCAGCATTCGAGGCAGCAACGTGATGTGGCTCGCGTCGGTCATGCAGATGCGAAACCGCCGCTTGGCGGTGGTGGGATCGAATGCAATTTCCCACGCAGCGAAGCGCCGCAGTGATTCGAGAATCTCCCGGCATGGACCGATCAGCGCATCGGCTTGCGGCGTCGGTGCCATGCCACCAGGCGTACGGATGAACAGCGGGTCTTGCAGATGCTCACGCAAACGCCCGAGCCAGATGCTGACGGTCGGCTGACTCTGCCCGAGCTGCTCCGCGACGCGCGTGACATTGCGGACATCGTAGAGAAGATCGAAAAGCTGCAGCAGCTTCAGATCGGGGAGTTCTGCCGGGTTCATAGCATTATTGCCTGATGCAATGACGTCATTGTATCCATTGCATTGCCGATATGAGCATCGAATCGTATCTTGATCTCCATATTGAGGAGACGGCAGTGAAGATTGCGATTCTGGGTGCGGGTGCTCTGGGCTGTGCCATCGGCGCGGCGCTGACGGAAGGCGGCAACGAGGTCTGGTTACTGAACCGCTCGGCGGCACATGTGGAGGCGATGCGGCGCGACGGTCTGCGCGTGGACGATGCGAATGGCTCGCGTCGTGTGAAGGTAAAGGCCACGACGCGCGCCGCCGAGGTCGGCGCCGTCGATCTGGTGGTCGTGCTGGTCAAGTCATTTCATACCGATGCAGCGATGCGTAGCGCCCTCGCGCTCATCGGACCCGACACGCTGGTCCTGTCGCTGCAGAACGGCCTCGGGCACGAAGATGTGCTGGCGGATATCGTGGGTCGTGGACGCGTGCTGGCCGGCAAGACCTATGTCGGCGGCGTGATGCGCAATCCGGGACACATCGAGTCTGGCGTCGCTGGCAAGGCGACTTACATCGGCGAACTCGATGGCGGGATCACTTCCCGCGTGACGGCGATCGCTGAAACCTTCAACGCCGCCGGGCTGACCACCATCGTCAGCGACAACATCGTCGGCACAATGTGGGACAAGTTGCTGGTCAATGTCGCAACCGGCGCGCTGACAGGCACCACCGGTCTCACCTACGGCCAACTCTACGATGAGCCGCTTCTGAAGACGGTTGCGCTCGCGGCAGTCGCCGAAGCAATCGCAGTCGCTCACGCCGCTGGCGTAACGCTCTCCACCACTGATCCTGAACGCCCGTGGACGCTCGCTGGCGAAGGCCTTTCTTCTGCCTTCAAGACCTCGATGCTGCAAAGCCTCGAAAAAGGCTCCATCACTGAAATCGACTTTATCAACGGCGCGGTCGTGCGCTGGGGACAACGGCACGGCGTGCCGACGCCCGTCAACGCGACGCTGGTCGCCTGCATCAAGGGCATCGAGCGCGCCATGACCGACCGACAACTCAGCAATATCTTGCATGGGACCCGAGTAAGCGCTAAAGCGCTAACTCGGGTCGACAAAGGAGACAACCGCATGAACGGCAGCAAGGCTTATCTGGAGCATGTCGCCATCTGGGTGACGGACATCCACTGGCACATCCGCTTTTTCGAAGACGTCTTCGGCATGACGATGCGCGAGGTCGACGGCACCGTCGAGGAACCGCGGCAGTACTGGACGCTCGGCGGTCTGCAATTCATTCATAACCCGCACCATGACGCGCCCGAAGGCCGCCTTGGTCATCTCGGCGTGATGTGCGAAGACATGGAAGCGGCGCTCGCCGCCGCGCAACAGTATGACGTCAGCGAAATGCCGCAAGGACGCAACTGGTTGCGCCTGCCGGACGGCCTCGCCGTCGAACTGATTCAGGCCAAGCCCGCTTCATGCGTGGCGCGGGCACTGGACATCAATCCGCGTGCGGAGGTTTGAGATGACGATCATCGATAAGTACTGGGACGATGCCAACGAGGGCGACGTGTGCGTGAGCCCGACCTACACGGTGACGAAGCAACGCATTCTCGCCTACGCCGACCTCACCGGCGATCACACGCCGGTTCACGTGGACGAGGAATACGCGAACGCGAGCCACTTCGGTTCGATCGTCGCGCACGGTCTGTTTGGCCTGTCTATCGCCGATGGGCTCAAGACCCAGAGCGACTACCGCTTCCTGCCCGGCATGTCGCTCGGCTGGACGTGGGACTTCAACCTGCCGATCAAGGTCAATGACGTGCTGCACGTGAAATTCAGAGTAGGCACGATGCGCGCGAGCAAGAGCCGTCCCGGCTGGGGAATCGTCGTACTGCCGTCCGAACTGATCAATCAGGACGGCCTTGTCGTCCAGCATGGCGAGCATCGTCTGATGGTGCCGCGCCGACCGGGAGCATTCTGATGCAAGCACGTCCTCTCGAAGGGATTCGCGTCGTCGATTACAGCCATTTTCTGGCCGGTCCGTATGTGGGACGCTGCCTCGCGGCGCTCGGTGCCGAAGTCATCAAGGTCGAACGCCCAGGCAGCGGCGACGCCGGACGTCAGCACGCCACTGTGCTCGACGACGAGCAGAGCGGCTATTTCCTGCAACTGAACATGGGCAAGCGCGGCGTCAGCGTCAACATGCGCGACGCGCGCGGCAAGGCGTTCATGCAGCGGCTGTGCGACTCGGCGGATGTCTTCGTCGAAAACTACCGGCCGGGTGCACTGAACAAACTCGGGCTGGGCTATGACGAACTGTCCGCGCGCAATCCGGGCCTCGTCTACTGCTCGATTTCCGCCTACGGCCATACGGGACCGGACGCACATCGCGCAGGTTTCGGTCTGATTGCCGAAGCGAAGAGCGGGATCATGCAAATGATCGGCACGCCCGGTGAACCGCCACCATTGATGCGCATCTCGCTGGGCGACATGTACACGGGCATTCACGCGGTAGCGGCGATCAATGCCGCATTGCTCGGCCGCGTGAAAAGCGGGCGCGGGCAACACATCGATATGGCGCTGTACGACACGCTGGTGTCGATGCATGAATACGCCGTGCAGTGCTACACGATGCAAGGCATCGTGCCGGAGCAGACCGGCCACGATATGCCCACATCGACGCTCTATGGCGTGTTCCGTGCCGCCGACGGGGACCTCGTGATCGCGGCTCAGGTGGACGACGCCTGGAAGCGCTTCGCGGCTCTGATCGAGGCGCATGGCGGACCGGACGGTTTTGGCACCGACACACGCTTTCACACCCTCGCGGGACGCAATGCGAACCGGCTGGACATTCTGTCCGTCGTGAAACCGTGGGTGGCGAGCCGACCGGTTGCGCAGGTGCTTGAACTGCTCGACGGCATCGATGTGCCGTGCGCGAAAGTGCAACGTATTGACGAAGTACTTGCCGATCCGCAGATCGTCGCGCGCGGCATGGTGGTCGAGCAGGTGCACCCGCGCTACGGGAAACTGCGTCTGCCGAATCTGCCCTTCCGCTTTTCGGACTGCGACACGACGATCCGCGAAGTCGCGCCCGATCTCGGTCAGCACAACGCGGAAGTGGCGCAATCGCTGGGCTTCGGCGCTGCCGAAATCGACGCGATGCAGACGGATGGTGTGTTGTATTCAAAGGTGAGGCCATGATGACTGACCAATACGCGGTGATCGGCAATCCGATCGGCCATACGAAGTCCCCGTTGATCCACGGTCTCTTTGCAGAAGAGACGCAACAGGACATGTCCTATACGGCGATCGAAGGTCCGCTGGAGCCGCAGGACGCGTTCGCTGCGACCGTGCACGCATTCATCGCAGCGGGCGGCAAAGGCATGAACGTGACCGCGCCATTCAAGCTGAAAGCGTTCGCGATGGCCGACGTGCGCAGCGAGCGCGCCGAACTGGCTGGCGCCGCTAACGCGCTGAGCTTTAAGGACGGACGGATCATCGCTGAGAACTTCGATGGCGTCGGCCTGCTGCGCGACATCGAGGTCAATCTGAACTTGCCGATGGCCGGCAAACGCGTGCTAGTCCTCGGCGCGGGCGGCGCAGTGCGTGGCGCATTGCTGCCTTTCCTCGCCGCGCGACCCGCCGAACTGGTCCTCGCCAATCGGGACATCGCGAAGGTGCGGGCTCTGGTCGAGCAGGTCACCACGAGCGGGCCGCTTGCTGCCTGCGGCTACGCCAATCTCGAGGCGATGGGACAGTTCGACCTCGTGGTCAACGCGACGTCGGCCAGCTTGACGGGCGACCTCCCGCCCGTTCCACCGAGCGTTTTCAGCCCGACGGGCGCGGCCTATGAACTGGCCTACGGCAAGCGGCTGACGCCGTTCCTGAGACTCGCTCGAAACGCGGGCGTACAAGGTATCGCGGATGGTGTGGGCATGCTGGTGGAGCAGGCGGCAGAAGCGTTCGCGTGGTGGCGCGGCGTGCGGCCCCAGACCCGCGTCGTGATCGATCGGCTTACTGTGCCGCTCGACTGAGAATGCAACGGAGTGCGGAATGAAAACGATCCTGATGCTTCACGGAATCAACCACAATATGTTTGGCAAGCGCGACCCGGCGCAGTACGGAACCATCACGCTGGCCGAGATCGACGCCAGACTGCAGGCTCTCGGCGGCGAGCTTGGCGTGCGGGTGGAGTCGTTCCAGACGAATAGTGAAGGGGCAATGTGCGAGCGCATTCATCGCGCCTTCGAGGAGCGCTGTGACGCCGTGCTGATCAACGCCGGGGCGTGGACACACTACAGCTACGGGATACGCGATGCGCTGGCTATTCTTACCTGCCCCGTCGTGGAATTGCATATGTCCAACATTCACGCCCGGGAATCGTTCCGACATCACTCGGTATTCGCCGAGATTGTCGATGGGCAAATCTGCGGCTTTGGGATTGAGAGCTATCTGCTCGCCTTGCGAGCCGCCGTCTCTCAGAACGATCACGTGTGAAGCTGTCGGCGATCCGGCTCCGCGCCAGAGGAATATGCTGCCGTGTCCGAAAAAAACGATAACTAGCTCGCTTTAGTTACCTTGATCTGCAGCCCTGTCCTGCGAGAATCGCCGCGCGGTAAAATCCCATCATGTTAGTCAGCCGAAGTTCTGTTACCCTGCGCCCTTTCTCCCAGCTTGAACCCGTAAAGATGGATACCCCTTTCAACGAACGCGGCGTGTCGGTCACGCGCAATGCGCTGTCGGCGGCCGGCCAGGTCTTTCCGTTGCGCGAGATCAAGGACGTGCGCGTCGTCACCGTGCAGAAGAACAAAGTCGTGCCCTGGGCGATTTCGCTGATCGGCGCCGTGGGCGCGGTGGTCGGCGGGGTGTTTGCGTCGCCGGTGGGTATCGTGGCGGGCGTGATGCTGATCGTCGTCGGCTGGCTCACGTGGATCACGCAGGACGTCACGCATCGCCTGATGGTTCAGACGGCGGGCAGCGAACGCGAAGCCCTGTCGAGCATCGATCTGTCGTTCGTCGAACGCGTCGCGCAAACGGTCCGCGACGCGCTCGCGTCGGCCACTGCCGCCACCGCCACCGCGCCGAAGAGCCAGTAGCACGCGCACGCTACCGTGCCGTCTTTATACAAAATTGACGGCCCACATAGCCCCTTTTTGCATCCGCTTGAGACGCCGCCCGCTACAGTGAACGCGTCTCCACAGCCGCGCCGCCCACTTCGCGTCGGCGCATCGACGATGCATACCGCTTTCGCTTCATCGCGCACGCCGCGCCGCGCACCTGCCATCGAACGCTCCACACAACCCGCCCTGTCACTCGTGACGATCGACGTGACCGTGCCCGGCACCTCGTCGGCTGCTGGCCGCCGCGCGCTGCTCGCGGCGCTCGGCGAGGGCTCGCGCCTGTTCGTGATGACTGTCGACAAACGCAACGATGCCATCACGTTTCGCGTCGAGGTGATGGCGCGCAGCGTCGGCGATGTGATCGGTGCACTCGCGGGCGTGCTGCACCGCGCGACCATTGGCCGCGTGCGCGCGATCGCTCTCCCGCAGCAGGCCGCGCGGCAGCACTGAAGCAACACCCTTCACCTTCACACATTTTTGCAGGTCGCGATGCTTGCGCGCGTAGAGTCGGCGCTCCTGTCATCTCGCGTGTCCTCGCGCCAGGCCCGCGCACACCGCCGAGCCGGATCGACTGCACCCGCCGAAGCCTGAACGGCGGGTACAGCTGTCATCGCAGGTCACGCACTTCTGCAAGGTGTGTGCGATGTCTGTCCATTTCTTCCGGCGCCTGGCCGGCTTTGCGGGCGCGTCGATCGTGCTCGCGCTCGCGGCCTCGCTCGTGGCCTCGCTTGTTGCCTGTTCAACGCCGATCTCCACGCCCGCCCCGCCCGAAACGAAGGCGAGCCTCATCAACGAAGGACGCGACGGCCTGCTGGTGATGCTGTCCGCGGAACGCAGCGACACGCGCGGCCGCGCGTCGATCGGGCTGCCCGTGCAGATCGACGGCAAGGCCGTCTATCTGATGCTCGATACGGGCACGACCGGCGTGCGCGTGCTGTCGAAGGTCTTGCCGCGTTCGAGCTATCCAACTGCGGGCATGCGGACCTCGTACACGTTCGCGACAGACGCGCAGGTTTCCGGCGCCACCGTCACGGTGCCGTTCAGCATGGTCGGCACGAAGCCCGTCGATCTCGCCGTCCAGGCCGTCGACGAAGTCAGCTGTCTGAAGATCAACAAGCGCTGCGTTGCGCAGGACGGCTATACGGGCGAGTTCGGCTGGGCGTTCTCGGGCACTCTGGGCCTCGGCGCCGACGATCCGCACGACGCCTGCTGTACGCAGCCGCTGCGCGCGCTGCCCGCGAAGATCGGCCAGCGCTATCTGGTGCGCGCCAATCTCGATCGTCCGCTGCTCGTGTTGAGTCCGTCGAACGCGCTGACGAAAGACTTCACGCTCGTCCCGCTCACGATGGACAAGGACGGCTCCGCGCAATGGCCGACCGGTTGCGTGCAGGTCGGCAGCAAGATGCGCATCTGCGCGCCCGTCGTGTTCTCGACGGGCGGCACCGACATGATCCGCGTCGAAACCGACAAGGCGCCCGACTGGGCCGACGACGTCGACGAGCACAAGCCGCTCGCGCAAGGCAACTATGACGTTGTGCTGGGCGTGGGCGACTGGGCGCACCGCTTCAACGACGCGCAAACGACCATCGCGAAAGCCGCGCCTGGCGGGAATCGCATCGTGATCGGGTTGATGGCACTGCAGAACATCGACTTGTACTTCGATTTCGCGCATGGCCAGCTCGGACTGCGCGCGCCGCGCAACAACGAGCGCATGGGCATCTGACGCAACGTCCCTCACTCAACCGGCACAAAACAGAAAGCCGCCGCGCGATGTTCAATCGCGCGGCGGCTTTTTATCATGCGCACATCACATCGCGTCACTCGAGTTCGAGCGGCTTCACCTTCCAGATATCGCGCGCATACTCGGCGATCGTGCGGTCCGACGAGAACTGCCCCATGCCCGCGACGTTCTCGATCGCACTCCGGGTCCAGCCGCGCCGGTCGAGATAGCGCTTGTCGACTTCGTCCTGCGCCTTCGCGAACGCGGCGAAATCGGCGAGCACCATGTAGTGATCGCCCCAATCGACCAGCGTATGGAAGATGTCCGAGAAACGCAGCGGATCGTCGGGTGAGAAGAAGCCTGTGCGAATCTGGTCGAGCGCGACCTTCAGTTCGGCGTTGTGCTCGTAGATTTCGCGCGGTCGATACCCCGTCGCGCGCAATTCGTCGACCTGATCCGCCGTGTGCCCGAAGATGAAAATGTTCTCGCGTCCCACGGCATCGCAAATCTCGATGTTCGCGCCGTCCATCGTGCCGATCGTCAGCGCGCCGTTCAGCGCGAGCTTCATGTTGCCCGTGCCCGACGCTTCCGTGCCCGCCATCGAAATCTGCTCCGACAGATCGGCGGCGGGAATGATCAGTTCGGCCACGCTCACGCCGTAGTTCGGCACGAACAGGACCTTCAGTTTGTCGCCGATGACGGGATCTTCATTCACCGCCTTGCTGACGTCGCCGATCAGCTTGATGATCGTCTTCGCCATCCGGTACGCGGATGCCGCCTTGCCCGCGAACATCACGACGCGCGGCACCCAGTCACGCTCCGGGTTCGCGCGAATCTGGTTGTAGCGCACGATCACATGCAGCACGTTCAGCAATTGCCGCTTGTATTCGTGGATGCGTTTGACCTGCAGATCAAACAGCGCATCGGGATCGAACGTCATCTTCGTGTGATGCTGCAGGCGCTGGATCAGACGCAGCTTGTTCTGCCGCTTGGCTTCATGAAAGGCGTGGATAAACGACGGGTCGTCGCGCAGATCGCGCAGCTTGCCGAGTTCGAACAGATCGCGCCGCCAGTGCGTGCCGATCTGCTCGTCGATCAGGTGCGACATCGACGGGCTCGACTGCGCGAGCCAGCGGCGCGGCGTCACACCGTTCGTGACATTCGTGAAGCGCTCGGGCCAGATTTTCGCGAAGTCGGAGAAGATGTCACGCGTCATCAGTTGCGAGTGCAGCTTCGATACGCCGTTGACCTTCTGGCTTGCGACGATCGCCAGATGCGCCATGCGCACGCGCCGCTGCCCATATTCATCGACCAGCGAGATGCGCCGGATCATGTCGACGTCATGGCCCGAATGCTCGCTGACGTGCTTCAGAAACTCCGCGTTGATCTCGAAGATGATTTCGAGGTGGCGCGGCAACAGGCGCGCGAGCGTTTCCACGTCCCACGTTTCGAGCGCTTCGGGCATCAACGTGTGGTTCGTGTACGAGAACATCTGCTGGATGTCTTTCCACGCTTTCGCCCACGGCACATGATGCACATCGACGAGCAGACGCATCAGCTCGGGAATCGCGAGCACCGGGTGCGTGTCGTTCAGATGCACCGCGACCTTTTCGGAGAAACGGCCGAACGTGCTGTGCGTGCGCTGATAGCGGCGAATCAGGTCCTGCATCGTCGCCGAGACGAAGAAGTATTCCTGCCGCAAGCGCAACTCGCGGCCGGCGGGTGTCGAATCGTCGGGATACAGCAGACGCGAGACGTTCTCCGACATGTTCTTCGCATCGACGGCACGACGATAGTCACCCTGATTGAACGCGGACAGATCGAGTTCTTCCGTCGCGCGAGCGGACCACAGACGCAGCGTGTTCGTCGCGCTCGTCGCGAAACCTGGGATCACGGTGTCATACGCCATCGCGTTCACGTGCTGCGTTTCGATCCATTCGACGTGACCGTCTCGCTGCACCGTGCGTCCGCCGAAATGAACGATGTACTGCACTTCGGGACGCGGAAATTCCCACGGGTTGCCCGCGCGCAGCCAGTAATCGGGTGTTTCGAGCTGCTCGCCGTCGACGATCTGCTGCTTGAACATCCCGTATTCATAGCGGATGCCATAGCCGAAGCCCGGAATGCCGAGCGTCGCCATCGAATCCAGGAAGCATGCGGCGAGGCGCCCGAGGCCGCCGTTGCCAAGCGCGGCATCGGGCTCGAGATCGGTGAGCGCTTCCATATCGACACCAAGACCCGAGAGCGCTTCCTTCATCTGATCGTAGATGCCGAGCGCGAGCAGCGCGTTGGTGAACGTGCGCCCGATCAGAAATTCCATCGACAGGTAATACACGCGCTTCACATCCTGCTCGTACTGCAGGCGCGTGGTCTTCATCCAGCGCGCGACGAGCCGGTCACGCACGGCGAGCGCCGCGGCGTGCAGCCAGTCTTGCGGGCGCGCCGTCACGGCGTCCTTGCCGACGCCGTACATCATGCGGTTGGAAATCGAGCGCCGCAGCGCATCGACGGTACTGTTGAGCTGGTCGAATTCCAGATCCACCGCTGTCATCGAAACCTCCGGTAAAACGACGCGGCACGCGCTTGATTGCTTGCGTATTGGATGCGGGCGGCGCGAGCCGGTCTGGTGGATAAATAAGCAGAGTAGGACAATTTGCGTAATCCCGCGTCTGCGGCCATTGCGTTATCAAAAGCCCGCTAATCCAAGCAGACAACGCCTACCGTTGCGCAGTTCCACGACTGCTGGGTTGGATTTTGCCTGGCGTAGCGCTGAAGTCTTTGCATCTGGCACGATGCCGGTGCAGACGGCGCTGTTCCTTGCACTAGTATGGATGAGTAACAAGGCGGATCGGAGACAGTATCGCCGTGCCGCGTCCCGCCGGGTCCTGCTGTAAAAGCCGCTAGCGTCGTCGTGCTCCGACGGAGGTCGAAATGAACGCACAATCCGTGCTCGGTATCATCCATGCGCAGGAACTGCTCATTGTGTCTCTGATCCGCGCGCTTCCGCCCAGCGAACGGCGCAAAGTGTCCGACGAATTCCAGGATCAGGTCGAACTGGCCGAAGCGCCCCATCTGAGCGCCGGTCACGATCGCGAGATGACCGACGCATTCAAGGCGCATATTCGCAAGCTGTCGATTCTGCTGGCTTCGTGTAACTGACGTCGTGTCGCAGCGGGCGCATTTCGCCGCGCCGGCGCGCTCGGGAACTGACAGTTAGTTGCGACGACGGTGTGTGAGGCTTAGCTTCCAGACAGCTTTCAGAAGGCCCGTTTTTGCGCGGCTCCCAGCACGATCCGCGCCGCTCTGTAACAATCGCTTCATTCGCTTCGAGCACGCCCGTCGCCCCATGATGCGGCCGATGCCGATATGCGCCCCGCTCAGTCCTCTGCAGAGCCTGTCCTTGTCCGAGAACACACCCAATCCGGCCCGCGTCGCCGACACGCCGATGTCCGCCGGTCACCGTTTCGCGATGGCGGCGATCATGCTGTCGGTCGCTCTCGCCTCGCTCGATACCGCTATCGCCAATACCGCGCTGCCCGCCATGGCTGCGGATCTGCACGCGAGGCCGGCGGTGTCGGTATGGATCATCAACGCCTATCAGCTGGCGATGGTCGCGACGCTGCTGCCGCTCGCCGCACTCGGCGATATCGTTGGGCACCGGCGTATCTATATCAGCGGGATCATCGTGTTCACGGCGGCCTCGCTGGCCTGCGCGCTATCGCCGACGCTGCCGTGGCTGGCGGGCGCGCGCGTCGTACAGGGCCTCGGCGCGGCGGCCATCATGAGCGTGAACACGGCGCTCATCAAACATCTGTATCCGCCGCATCGGCTCGGGGCGGGCGTCGGGTTGAATGCGCTGGTGGTGGGTGTGTCGTTTGCCGTGGGGCCGACGGTCGCGTCGCTGATTCTGTCGGTGGCCAGTTGGCCGTGGCTGTTCGCAGTGAATGTGCCGCTCGGTGTGCTGGCGCTGTCGTTCGCGTTGCCGGGACTGCCGCGCACGCCGCGCGGCACGCACCACTTCGACCGGGTCGCGGCGCTCTTGAACGTAATCACGTTCGCCGCGCTGGTGTTCGCGCTCGGCGAAGCGGCACAGCGCGCGTCAACCGATGTCGTGCTCGGCGCGGCGGCTGTCGCGATCGTCTTCGGCGCGCTGCTGATGCGCCGCGAGGCCGGCCACCCCGCGCCGATGCTGCCCGTCGATCTGTTCAAGCTGCCCGTGTTCGCTTTGTCGGCCGTCACGGCCGTGTGCTCGTTCGCCGCGCAAGGGCTCGCATTCGTGTCGCTGCCGTTCTACTTCGAAGATGTCCTGCATCGCAGCCAGGTCGAAACCGGCTTTCTGATGACGCCCTGGCCGGTGATCGTCGCGCTTGCGGCGCCGTTCGCGGGACGGTTGTCGGATCGCTATCCGCCGGGACTGCTCGGCGCAATCGGCCTTGCGATTCTGTGCGCCGGCATGGCGGCGCTCGCGATGCTGCCGCCGCATCCGAGTGTGATCGACATCTCGATCCGCATGGCGATCTGCGGCGCGGGCTTCGGATTTTTCCAGTCGCCGAATCTGAAGGCCCTGATGGCGAGCGCGCCGCCCAATCGCAGTGGCGGCGCAAGCGGGATCATCGCCACGTCGCGGCTGATTGGGCAGACGACGGGCGCGGCGCTGGTTGCGTTGAGCTTTAGTATTGCTGGACGTCATGGCCCGACACTTTCGCTGGCGACGGGCGCCGTGTTCGCTGGGGCTGCGAGTATCGCAAGTGGGTTACGGCTGTTTGCGCCGTCGCATCGGGGACAGGCAAGCGTGACGGTGACGACGGTTGCGGCGAAAGAACAATAAGTAGCGGGGGCGAGTATTGCGCTCGCCGCCACTGCGCTTCACGCGAACCTGGCGTGAAGCGATGCACGTCACTCACCGCGCAAAATACTCCTTCACCGCCGTCACGAACGTATCGATATCCGCACGCGACACGTCCATATGCGTGACGAACCGCGACGCGTACAACATCTGCGTAAGGATGCCGCGCTCCTTGAGCCACGCTTCAAGCGGCGCGCAATGCTCTTGCGGAAACTGCGCGAATACCATGTTGGTGGCCTGCGACTGCACCTTCACCTGATCGATCTGCGCAAGCGCCGCCGCCAGATGCGCAGCGTTGTCGTGATCTTCAGCAAGCCGTTCGACGTTATGATCCAGCGAATATAGACACGCGGCCGCCAGCACGCCCGCCTGCCGCATGCCGCCGCCCAGCACCTTGCGCCAGCGGTGCGCAACGTCGACCAGCGCCTTGCTGCCCACCAGCACCGAGCCCACAGGCGCGCCGAGCCCCTTCGAGAAACAGATCGATACCGTATCGAAAGGCGCGCACAGCGCTTCGACGGGCTGCTTCGACGCGACGGCCGCATTGCAGACGCGCGCGCCGTCGAGGTGTGTCGACAGTCCGCGATCGCGCGCCAGCTGCGTGGCCTCGGCGACGTAACCCGCCAGCAGCACCTTGCCGCCGATGGTATTTTCCAATGCCAGCAGGCGCGTGCGCGCGAAGTGATTGTCGATGGGCTTGATCGCGGCGGCGATCTTGTCGAGGGGAAGCGAGCCGTCGAGCGCGTTCTCGATAGGCTGCGGCTGGATGCTGCCCAGCACGGCCGCGCCGCCGCCTTCGTACTTGTACGTGTGCGCCGCCTGGCCAACGATGTATTCGTCGCCGCGCGCGCAATGCGCCATCAGCGCGGCGAGATTGCTCTGCGTGCCGCTCGGGAAAAACAGCCCGGCCTCCTTGCCCGCGCGCTCGGCGACGATGGCTTGCAGCCGCAGGACCGTCGGATCGTCGCCCCAGACGTCGTCGCCCACTTCGGCGGCTGTCATCGCCGCGAGCATGTTCTTGGTCGGACGGGTCACGGTATCGCTGCGCAAATCGATCATGTGCTTTTCCTCGAGGATGACGGGGCGCTCCACGTACACGGCACGACGCGTGAAGCGCGCGATTGAATCCGCAAGTTTATCAACTCCGACTCAAGGCGTCTCGAGCGCCCACTCCTTCGAATCGAACGTATCCGCGAACACCTCGAAGTCTTCGATCGGCAGCGGCCGGCAGAACAGATAGCCCTGATACGCCTGACACCCCGCATCGGCCAGGAACTGCCGTTGCGCTTCCGTCTCCACGCCTTCCGCGATAACACCCAGGCCGAGACTCTGCGCGAGCGTGACGATCGCGCGCGCGATCACGGCATCGTTCGGATCGTCGAGCACGTCGCGCACGAACGATCTGTCGATCTTCAATTGCCCCAGCGGCAAGCGCTTCAGATAGGACAGCGACGAATACCCGACGCCGAAATCATCGAGCGAGAACACCACGCCTTTCGTGCGCAGCAACATCATCTTGCCGATGATGTCCTCGACGTTGTCGACCAGCACGCTCTCGGTCAGTTCGAGCTTCAGACGGCTCGGTTCGGCGCCCGTGCGCGCGAGCGCGTCGAGCACGCTGGCAACGAAGTTTTCCTCGCGTAGCTGCTGCGCGCTCACGTTGACGGCAATCGACAGATGCGCCCGGTCCGCGCGCGTCGCCCACTGCGCGAGCTGCCGGCAGGCCGTATCGAGCACCTTGTCGCCGACGGCCAGAATCAGTCCCGTCTCTTCGGCGAGCGGAATGAATTCAGCCGGCGGCACGAGGCCATGCTCGGGATGCTGCCAGCGCACCAGCGCCTCGGCGCCCGTCACGCGAGCGCCATTGAACACCTGCGCCTGGTAATGCACGAGCAACTGGTCTTCGTCGATCGCGCGGCGCAGCGCCGCCTCCAGCGCTGCGCGCTCCATCACCACCGTCTGCATGGCCGGATCGAAGAAGCAGATCGCGTTGCGCCCGCTTTCCTTCGACTTGTACATCGCGAGATCCGACTGCTTCAGCAACTCGTCGATCGACGTTCCGTGGCCCGTGAACAGCGTCGCGCCGATGCTCGCGGTCGTGCGGAAGTCCGTGCCTTCGAGGTAGTACGGGCAGGACAGCGCGGCCAGCACCTTTTCGGCGGCGCCCTCGGTCTCGCTCGCCGCTTCTTCGCGGACGCGGCTCAGGTCGCCCAGCACGATCACGAACTCGT
The DNA here is from genome assembly GCF_013426915.1 of Paraburkholderia sp. PGU19. GTDB lineage: Bacteria > Pseudomonadota > Gammaproteobacteria > Burkholderiales > Burkholderiaceae > Paraburkholderia. The sequence goes on along the minus strand of NZ_AP023180.1, from coordinate 2,685,858 downwards.
CGCCGCCCATCCGCGCGACGGTGTCGCCTTCGCGCACGCTCGCCAGCAGGCGTCGCGCGACCTGGCTCAGCAGCAGATCGCCCTTGTCGTGACCGAGCGTGTCGTTGAGCGTCTTGAAGTTGTCGAGATCGACGAACAGCAGCGCGCCGTGCGTATGGTTCTGCGCGCTCAGCGCGATCACCTGCCTGAGCCGGTCACGCAGCAGCGTGCGGTTCGGCAGATGCGTGAGCGCGTCGAAGAACGCCAGTTCCTTGATCTGCTCTTCCGCAAGCTTGCGCTCGGTGATGTCGTAGTGCGTGCCGACATAATGCGTGACGCGGCCGTCGTCCGCCTTCACGGCCGTGATGGTCAGCCACTTCGGATAGATCTCGCCGTTCTTGCGGCGGTCCCAGATCTCGCCCTGCCATCCACCCACGCGCCGGATCGTGTCCCACATGTCGCGAAAGAACGCGGCATCGTGACGGCCCGAGCTGAGAATGCGCGGGTTCCTGCCGATCACGTCTTCGGCCGTATAGCCGGTGCACTTGGTGAACGCCGAATTGACGCGCAGGATCGTGCCGTCTGCGTCCGTCACCATCATCCCTTCGAGCGAATCAAACGCGACGGCGGCGATGCGCAGTTCGGCCTCGCTTTCGCGTACTTCGGCCGTCATCTTCGACGCGAGCCGCATCGCGCGGCTGCGCCCGCTCGCGAGGCTCCACGCGAGCAACGCGAGCAGCAAGCTCAGGCCCGCGCCCGTGCAGGCGATCAGCAGCTTCGCGTTGCGGCCGAAGCGGGCCTTGAAATCGGGCTGCGCTGTCATCGACAGCGTCCAGTCGTGGCCGCCCACCACGAGGTATTCGTTCGCGGAGATCACCTCGAGGTTCTTCGGCTCCGACGAACGATACAGCAGCGCTTCCGTCGACGGCTGCGTGCCGTCGTAGATCGACAGGTAGAGGCCGGGCGGCTGCTCGCCGTAAAGGCTCGCCAGCACGTCGCGCATGCGGAACGCCGCGTACACCCAGCCGAGCAGATGCGCGCGGCGGTCAGCGACGTTGTCCTGCGGCTCGCCGCGCGCGTAGATGGGCAGATACATCACGAAGCCGGCGACAGGCGGCGCACCCGCGTCCGACGCCAGTTGCACCTTGCCCGACACGACGGCAAGGCCGGAATCGCGCGACTTTTCCATCGCCAGCCGCCGCACGGGACTTGCCCACGAGTCGAAGCCAAGCAGCGTATTGCCCGAGCCGGAGATCGCCTCACGCCCGATCAAGGGCGCATAGCCGTCACGCTCGCCGGGTGGATTGATCGCGTAGTGGCGGCTCGTGCGGACACGCATGTCGGCCATGTGCGCGTCGCGCCGTTCTGCGGGCACCCATTGCACGACGCCGATGGCCTGCACGCCCGCGAAGTTCCCGTCCGCGTTGATTGCGCCGAGGTAGCCGTGAAACGCGTCGAGATCGAGCGAACCGCGCGCCGCGAACATGCCCTGCACGCCGCGCAGCATCTGCTCGTAGGTCGCCATCCGCTGCTCGATGCGGCTGACGGCATCGCCCAGTGCGAAATTGAATTCGGAAAGCAGTTCGCGCCGCGCGGCCTGGCGCTCGTGATCCCACACTGACCAGGTGATGCTCAACCCGATCAGGAGAATCAGCAGCGGCAGCAGGACGAGGCGCGCGCGGTTCATCGCGGTAGGGTGAAGTCGACCATCGAGTCCGCGAGTTCAGGTTTGAAGTACTTCCTGAAAATTCGGCGCACCGTGCCGTCCGCGCGCATCTCCTCGACCAGGGCGCGCCATTTCTCCCGCTCCTGCGGCGACAGCGCCCGCTTCGACATGATGAGACCGTGCGGCACGGCGGCGTCGTGGAATTCGATGATGGTGGTGATGTCGCGGATGCGCTTCTCATCCAGCGCCGGATAGTCGAACGGCTCGATGATCATCCCCTGAATGCTGCCGCGCATCAGCGCCTGGTAGAGCGGCTCCAGCCCGCCCGCCTGACTGACGCGATTGGCTGCGGCGAGCGTATCGACCAGTTCGTTGGCGGACTGACTATACCGGAAGCTTCTTATGACGCCGAGTTGAAACTGGTCGTTGTGTTCGAAATCGGACAGCTGCCGGATGCCGGCGTCCTTGCGCACCAGCAGATAGAACTTGTCGCTGAAGTACCACGCGAATTGCGCGTAGCCGTCGCGCTCGTCATTCGTGATGCCGGACAGGCTGAAATCGAGCGCGCCGGACTCGATCAGCTTCCAGATGCGCGCCCGCGACATCAGGCTCACGCGGATATCGCAGCCGCTGCGGCGGCTCAGTTCGTCGGCGAAATCCTTGTCGATGCCCGCGTTGGTGTCCTGCGAATACAGCAGGCCATGGTCGTGCAGCGCGAGTGTGAATGGGCGCGTGCAGTCGGGGCCGCCAGCCCATGCGCGGGTGCTGGTGGCACCCAGTGTCGCGAGCACGACTAGCAAGCCTATGAGTCCGCGGTGAATCACGCTGATGCTCCCCGTTGTTCGGTGGTGGGTGGTGCCTGCGTCCGCTGCGCGCGGATGGCTCGCTCGCGAGACGATGGCGAGCCTACGCGAAAACGGACCATTCGGGTTAACGGCAAAAAGACGGCTGACTTGACCCGGGGTTTGCCTGGTGTTTTGCGAGGATGACTGAACCGCTCGACAGCGCAGCCTCACCTGCCCGGCAATTTCATTTCGCTAACGGCACACGAGCCTTGTTATTGGAACCGCACGTCGACCGCGAGCAGTTCTCGACGGTATTGAGTGTGACATACAGACGTTTCAACTCTTCGCGCGTGCAGGTCGACAGCATGCCTGAATGGGTATGCGCGGTGCTAAGAGATTGGCGAACGCCGACGCGCCTGCGCACGCGGCAGCAGACAGAAACGAAATAAGCCAGGACCGTGGCGTCCCGGCCTCTCTCAGATAGTTGTACATGACTCTTGTCTCGCAGAACCCGTCCGCGCGATGCGTGGCGCTGGCCATCACCCGCAACAACGGCATGTCGCTCGAACATGCTTACGGCAACGAGTCACGGAAACTTTAGAAGCGCCAAAAGGCGGAGTTATCGGTTGATGAGCCGTTTGACAATTCGAATTCAAAGGCTCAAAAGCAACGCGCCCACGATCGTGATGATCGTGGGCGCGAAGCGAAGCCCGAACCCGCTGCGGACGAAGAAAATCCGCCTGCTTAGTGGCCCAGCGATTCCAGCTTTGCCCCCGCCACCTGGCTGACCTGCGGCCTCGCCATTTGCTTGATCAGCAGCGCGACGCATGCAATCAGACCGGCAATCGCGATCGTCGCGAACACGCCGGAGAACGTGAAGTGCCGGCGCGTCAGTTCCGCGACGAGGAACGAGCCCGCAATGCCGCCGAAACGCCCGACGCCGAGCATCCACGCGACACCCGTGCCGCGCCCTTCCGTCGGATAGAACGCAGCGGCGAGGGCGGGCATCGACGATTGCGCGGTGTTCATCAGCACGCCGGCGATGAACACGATCGCCACGAGCGCGCCAACATTGCCCGCCGCCTGCCCGATGCAGTACACGCTGACGGCCGTCAGCGCATAGCACACGGCGATCACGCGGTTCGCATTGAAGCGGTCCATCAGCACGCCCGCCAGCACCGCGCCGACGCCGCCGAGCGGGAACAGCGCCGAGATCAGCGTGGCGCTTTTCGGCGTGAGGCCCGCGTCCTTCAGCAGAATCGGCATCCAGTTGATCGACGCATAGAAGATCACGAGGCCCATGAAATACGTGAGCCACAGCATCACCGAACCGGCGATGTACGAGCGCGACAGCACGACGCCGATGCCCTTGCTGCCCGTTTGCGGCGCCGTCTCCGTCATCACGAACGAGCCGGCGTTCATCGCCTGCTGCGAGATGCGCGCGAGCGTCGCGCGAATCCGTTCGACGGGCTGACTGTTCGCCACCATGAAGCGCACCGACTCGGGCATCTTGAGCAGCAGCACCACGCCGAGCAACAACGGCGTCACGCCGCCGAGCATCAGCACGCTGCGCCAGCCGAAATGCGGGATCATCCACGCGGCGAGAAAGCCACCGAATGCCGCGCCCAGCGGAAAGCCGCAGAACATCAGGTTGATCACCGTCGCGCGCCGGCGGTCCGGGCAGAACTCGCCCATCATGGTCACGGCGTTCGGCATCGCGGCGCCGAGACCGACGCCCGTGATGAAGCGCAGCACGGTCAATTGCCCGATGCTCGACGAGAACGCCGACGCGAGACACGCAATGCCGAACAGGAAGACGGAGGTGACCAGCAGCGAGCGGCGGCCTAGCCGGTCGGACAGCGGACCCGAGCCGAGCGCGCCGCACGCGAGGCCGAACAGCGCGGCGCTCAGCACGGGCGCCAGATCGGGCCGCGACAGGCCCCACTCGGTCAAGAGCGATGGCGCGATAAAGCCGATCGCCGCCGTGTCGAAACCGTCCAGCAGGACGATCACGAAGCACATGAAAAACACGAGCCATTGAAAGCCGCCAAATGGCTGCTCGTTGATGAACGTCTGGACGTTCACGACGGAAGTGCGGTTCATCGACTGTCTCCTGCTACGCACGACGCAATGCTGCGCCTGTGATCCTATATTGCCTCAGAAGCGAGGCGCGATACTCATGCTCGTGACGAACACGCTGCTCGATACCGAAGACGACGTCACGCGTCGTTGTTCGCATATCGCACAATCTTTCAAATTGCGAACACTTTAGCGTTTTGCATCGGCGAGCGTCAATGAAGGGTTATTACTGATGGATCGATGTTGGGACGGCAGATGCAGCACGTCGGGCATGTCGCGGCAACGAACGTGCTTCACGCGCCCTCGACTTTGCATCGGGCATGTTCTGTGACGTTTTAGCCTGAAAAACAAGGCAAAAACTGAATCGTCAATAGATTTGGATGCCTTATCAAATGCGTGTTCACGTCACAAAAAAGACAGCGTCCGCCCTATAGATTCCCTTCACAAAAGTGGCGACAGAGAACGCGCCGCCTGCCAAACCGTCGAGCGTGGAGCGCAGTTGCCGTCGCATTTCGACGCCAATCGACGCGTTTTGACCACTCCCACATACTTACAAACAAAAAACTTTCCTTACTTTTTACTTTCATATATAACGACAGGGCATGTCGCGAACACGCCTGTCTCGCACATGTCCTCAGCCCACCCGTGCTAGCCGGTGGGCTTTTTTTTGGTGTATTCGCTTAATCGCAGGCTACATACAAATTCCTTTCATCAGTCCATATCTCTCGGTGAAAACCCCTCCACTCTTTCACTTGACTTACTTGATATATCACATATCGTATGGAATCTATCAGCGTCGCATTTTTAGCGCCGGTGATCGGAAGAGCCGCTCAGGCCCCCGCAAAACTCAACAGGCAAGTTTCGCCACTATCGTGCACGCGACGTGAGCGGCGCCCAGGCGCCCACTCCCGTCGACAAAGGAGACAGCGATGAAGACAGAGCATCAGGAAGGGCCGTCGTCGTGGTACGCATCACCGTGGGTACAGCTCGTATTCGGCGTGGTCTGCATGGCGATGATCGCCAACATGCAGTACGGCTGGACACTGTTCGTCAACCCGATCGACGAGAAGTATCACTGGGGCCGCGCGGCCATTCAGGTTGCATTCACAATCTTCGTCGTGACGGAAACATGGCTCGTGCCGATTGAAGGCTACCTCGTCGACAAGTACGGGCCGAAGCCTGTCGTGGTCGGCGGCGGGCTGCTGTGCGCCGTCGCCTGGGTGATCAACTCGATGGCGTCGTCGCTGCCGCTGCTGTACCTCGCGGCCGCCATCGGCGGGATCGGCGCGGGCGCGGTCTACGGCACCTGCGTCGGTAATGCGCTGAAGTGGTTTCCGACCCGCCGCGGGCTCGCCGCCGGGATCACGGCAGCCGGCTTCGGTGCGGGTTCGGCGGCGACCGTCGTGCCGATCGCCAACATGATCAAGAGCAGCGGTTACGAGGCGACTTTCCTGTGGTTCGGCCTCGGTCAGGGCATCGTCGTGTTCCTGCTGGGCATGTTCCTGCTCGCGCCGTCCGCCAGCGTGCTGGCGTCCGCGAAGAGCGCGCTGTCCAGTGCCAAGCGCCTCGTGCACAACGCGACACCGCGCGAAGTGGTGTCCGCGCCCGTCTTCTGGGTCATGTACCTGATGTTCGTGATGATGGCGGCGGGCGGCCTGATGGCGACGGCGCAGCTCGGTCCGATCGCGAAGGACTTCGGCCTGCACGACTCGCCCGTTTCGCTGCTCGGCCTGACGTTGCCCGCGCTGACCTTTGCACTGACGATCGACCGCGTGCTCAACGGCCTGACGCGTCCGTTCTTCGGCTGGATCTCGGATCGTATCGGCCGCGAAAACACCATGTTCATCGCATTCGCCATCGAGGCCGTCGGCATTCTCGCGCTGTCGAAGTTCGGCCAGAGCCCGGTGGCGTTCGTCGTGCTGACGGGCATCGTGTTCTTTGCGTGGGGCGAAATCTACAGTCTGTTCCCCGCCACCTGCGGCGACACGTTCGGGCCGAAGTTCGCGGCCACCAACGCCGGCTTGCTGTACACGGCGAAGGGCACGGCGGCGTTGCTGGTGCCGTTCACGAGCATCGTCACGGCGGCGACGGGCAGCTGGCACGCGGTGTTCATGCTGGCGTCGGGCATGGCCGCCGTCGCCGCGTTTCTGGCGCTCTTCGTGCTCAAGCCGATACGGCGCGCTTATACGTTGCAGCATTCAGAGGCGTCGCTGGAAACGCCGTACGGTTCGTCGACGCGAATCAGCGACTCGGCGCGTATTTCGGCTGAAGGAGGCTAATCGGCAGCACGTGTTTTGAGGTTGTCAGGATGCCCGTTTGCCAGCGCGCGACGGGCATCCGTCGTTCCGGAAGCCCTTGAGCACGACCGCTCTCGCACGCCATTCCTGGCGCACTTTGTAGCAGCGGGCGTGACACACTGCGCTCATCCTGCCGCTAGTTGTCCGGCTCCCGCGCCGCGCATCCAAAGATGCACCAATCTGGCACGAACCGTGCGCGCCACGCAGTCGCCGATACGCACGCCGTCCCAGCCACGCTTCGTCGCCGCAATCCGTCGAATCCGCGGGCGTACGTGTCGCCCTTCCGACACTGGCCGACCGCAGAGGCGAATCCGATGGACCGCGAAGAGCTACTCGAAGACTGGCGCACGCTCGCGCTCGATATCGAGCATCAGGTGGAAAACGCAGTCATCGGGCAGCCCGAGACCATCCGGCTGATCAACGTCGCGCTGTTCGCGCGCGGCCATGTGCTGCTCGAAGGCGGTGTCGGCGTCGGCAAGACGACGATCCTGCGCGCGTTCGCACGGGCGATCGGCGGCGATTTCGAGCGCGTCGAAGGCACGATCGACCTGATGCCTGGCGATCTCGTCTATCACACGTACGTCGATGCCGAGGGCAAGCCGCGCATCGAGCCCGGACCGCTCATCAAGCACGGCGAACGGCTCGCCACTTTCTTCTTCAACGAGATCAACCGTGCGCGCCCGCAGGTGCAATCGCTGCTGTTGCGCGCGATGGCCGAGCGCTCGGTGTTCGCATTCGATCGCGAATACCGCTTTCCTTATATGACCGTGTTCGCCGATCGCAACAAGGTCGAGAAGGAAGAAACGTTCGAACTCGCGGCGGCGGCACGCGACCGATTCATGTTCGAACTGAATATGTCGACGCCCGATGACGCGACCGCCCGGCGCGCGCTCGTCTTCGATCCCGACTTTCACGACACGGAAGCGCTGCTCGCACGCGTCACGACCGACGTGCTGCCGTGGCAACGACTGAACGCGATTGGCGCAAGCATTCAACGGACGATCCACGCGAGCGAGGCGATCGAACGCTACGCGCTCGACATCTGGCGCGCGACCGAAAACCCGTTGCAGTTCGATATCACGCTCGACGACGTGGACATGCAGCGCCTGATTCTCGCCGGCGCGAGCCCGCGCGGCATGAGCGCGCTGCTGCGGGCGGCGCGCGTGGTCGCGTGGCTCGACGGGCGCACGTATCTGATGCCCGAAGACATCCACCGCGTACTGCTGCCGACCCTGGGCCATCGCGTGTACTTCACGCCCATCTACGAATTGCGCCGCCAGGAACTCTCCGATGCGCTGATGACGCAGATCGTTTCGAGGATCGCGGCGCCGTGAACACGTTGGCGGAGTTCCAGTACCGGCTCCCCGTGCGGGTGTCGGGCGCGCGTCCCGGCGGGCATCGCGGGTCGAGCGTCGGCATCGGCCAGGAGTTCGCCGCGCACACGCGGCTGTTCGATCATCCCGATCCACGCCGGATCGATGTGCGCGCAAGCATTCGCAGCGTGCAGCGCGAATGGCTCGTCCGCGTGCACCGGCAGCGCGTGGCCGTGCCCGTGCATGCCGTCGTCGATGTGTCAGCGTCGATGCGCTTCGGCGCCGCGAGCACGAAGCTGGAAGTGGCAGCCGCATTCGTCGAAGCGCTCGGACATAGCGCGTTTCGCATCGGCGACCCCGTAGGCATGCTCGCATTCGACGACGAAGCGCGCGAGGATCTTTTCGTGCCGACGCGGCACGCGCGCGGCATGGGTCCGTTGATGGCGGAGTTGCTGCGCGATTGCGCGCCGCGGCAAACGCGCGCGCAGTCGCGCGAACGCGGCTTGCGTGATATCGCGACGCGGCTTGCCGGCCGCGCGTGTCTCGTCTTTCTCGTATCCGATTTTCATTGGCCGCTTGCCGCGCTGCCGGGACTTCTCGACACATTGACTCACGCGTGGGTCGTGCCCGTCGTGCTGTGGGACCGCGCGGAAGTCGAGCCGCCGTCGCACAACGGCTGGATGTCGCTCGTCGATATCGAATCGGGCGAAATGCGCTCGATGTGGATGCGCGATTCCGTTCGCGAGCGCTGGCGCAGCGCCGTTGCGGAGCGGCGCGCGCAGATCAATGCGCTGTTCGCGCGTCACGGTATCCGCCCGTTCTTCAATCAAGGCACGTTCGAGCCCGAAGCGCTCAGCCGCTACTTTCTCGAGATGACGGCATGACGTGCATCGGCACCTGTGCGACGGCTCTCGCATGCATCTTGATGATCGCGAGCGCAAGCGTGAATGCAGAACCTGCGATCGTGCAGCAGCCGCGCGCCTTCGGCCATGTGCTCGGCGACATCGTGACGCAACAGGTCCTGCTCGGCCCGGACGATCGCGCCGCCGAGTTGTCGGCGATGCCTTCGACGGGCCGCGTCAACGCGTGGCTCGAACGCCGGCCACCGTCGATCACCACGGATGCCGACGGCCGCCGCTGGCTCGTGCTCGACTATCAGGTGATGAACTCGCCGCGTGCGCCCGCCGTGACCTCGACGCCGCCGCTGCAATTGCGGCTCGCGTCGGGCAAGACGCTCGATGTCGCGGCAAGCCCGCTGTCGATCGGTCCGCTCGCGCCGTTGGGTCTCGCCGACGCCGGACGCCTCGCGGGACTTCAGCCCGACCGGCTGGTCGCGCCGGAATCGACGGCGCCGCTGCGTCGCGCGTTGACCGTGTGGATCGCGCTCGCCGTCGCGGTGATGATCGCGTGGCTGGGCTGGTGGCTATGGCGCAACCAGCGCGACGCGCGGCAGCTTCCGTTTGCGAAGGCATGGTCGCGCTTCGGCCGGCAGAACGACGCCGCACTCGAAGCGAATCCCGATGCGTGGCGCGGTCTGCACCGCGCGCTCGACGAAGCGGCCGGACGTGTCGTGCTGGCCGGCTCGGTGCCGGACCTGACGGCAAAAGCACCCCATCTGCGCGAACTTCAGCCGCAACTCGAACAGTTCTTCCAGCGTTCGTCAGACCGGTTCTTCAGTCAGTTGCCGGTAGCCACGCCATTTTCATTGCGCGAGTTGTATCGCGCGCTGTATCGCGCGGAAAAGCGCCATCACCGATGAGCACGCCGCCCGACTTCCTCTATCCGTGGGCGCTCGTTTTTCTGCCGCTCGCCGCTTTGCCGCTGCTGCGCCGAAGCATCGATACGCTGCCGTATTCGTGGGTCGCGTGGCTGCCGCACGATCGCGCGGGCCGGGTGGTCGCGTTTATCTGGCGCGCCGCCGCGATGATCGCGCTCGCGGCCGTGATCGTCGGGCTCGCGGGGCCAGGCTGGTCCGGCGAGCAGACGCGCATCACGGGAACGGGCGCGGAGATCCTGATTCTGATGGACGGCAGCGGCAGCATGTACCAGGCGATCAGCACCGGATCGATCAATATCGCCGATGCGCCCACCGCAGGCGAAACGAAGAACCAGATGGCGCGCGATGCGATCACCGCGTTCGTCGCGCAACGCGTGAACGATCGCTTCGCGTTCATGCTGTTCGGCACGCATCCGATGCTGGCCGTGCCCTTCACGCGCGACCGCACGGTGATCGACGCTGCGATTGCCGCAACGGGCATCGGGCGCGGCACGCCGGATACCTTGCTCGACCGCGGCATCCAGTACGCCGTCGAACTGTTCGATGGCCGCGCGCGCACGAGCAGCCGCGCGATCGTGCTGGTCTCGGACGGCGGCGCGCGACTCGACGACGTGGCACGCGAGCGCATCCGCGCGGGCCTGTCGCGCAACGGTGTCGCGTTTTACTTCGTCTATCTGCGCAGCGGCATTTACAGTCCCGACCTGCACGTACGCCCCGCCGATACTGACCATTCGCCGGAAGCCGAATTGCACCGCTTTTTCCTGTCGCTGCCGACGCCCTATCGCCTCTATCAGGCCGACAGCCCGCAACAGGTTGCGCGCGCAATGAGCGATATCGCGCGCAATGAAAACGCGCCTGTGTCGTTCGTCGAGCGTCTGCCGAGGCAGGATCGCAGCGCCTGGTGTTACGCGACGGCGCTCGTCTGCTGCGCGCTGCTGATCGGCGTGTGGTTCATGCAAAAGCGGAGCCTGCGATGAAGCGGCTGCCCATCCATCTGATGTTCGGCGTGGCGACGCTGTGCTGCGTCGGCGTCGCTGGCTATTACGCGGTGCGTCTTCAGCACGTCGTGCAAGCGAACGCCGAGATCGCCGCTATCGACACCCAACAGCGCGAGCAATGGAGCAAGTCCGCGACGGACAGCAACGCGCCCGCCGTGCGGCTCGCGCAAGCTGTCGCGCTCGCGCGCGCCGGGCAGCAAGCGGAAGCGGGCAAGCTCTACTACGATCTGTCGCGGCTCGCGCCTTCGAGTGAAACGGGCCGCCTCGCGCTCTACGATCTCGCCAACATGTATCTGCGCGAAGCTGCCGGCGACAGCGCGCAAGGCCCCGTGCGCTCGCCGCCGATGCTCGAAACCGCGAAGGCGCGCTATCGGGAACTGCTGCGCCTCGAACCCGGCAACTGGGATGCACGCTACAACCTCGAGCGCGCGCTGCGCCTCGCGCCCGAAGCGCAGGATACCGCCGACGACATCAACGACGTCAAGGAGCAGCACAACATCAACGTTCGCGGCGCGGAGCCGGAGGAGCTGCCGTGAAGCGCGACGCGCGGCCATGGATGCGCTACGTGCGCGGACGCTGGTGGCAACTCCCACTCGCCTCGCTGCTGCTCGCGGCAGCCGTCCTGATGCCGCCCGTCGAATTCAAACGCCCGGTGTTCCGTTATGTCGTCACGTTCGATATCACGCAGAGCATGGACGTCGAGGACGTTGCAATCGGCGGCAAGCCCGTTAGCCGGATCGACCTCGCGAAGGCAGCGATGAGCGACGTGTTGCAGCATCTGCCGTGCGGGTCGGAAATCGGCTGGAGCGTGTTCACGAATCAGCGCTCGCTGCTGCTGGTTGCACCCGTCGAAGTCTGCGGCAACTACGATGCGCTGCTCTCGTCGCTCGATCAGATCGGCGGAAACATGCGCTGGGTCAACAGCAGCGTGATCGCGCAAGGCGGAATCTATTCGGCCGTCCGCGCCGCCACCGATCTTGGCCACAACACCGACGTCGTGTTCATCACCGATGGCCAGGAAGCGCCGCCCGTCGCGCCGAACGAAACGACGGTGCGCGACATACCGCAAGGGCTCGTGCATGGCTGGCTGATCGGTGTCGGCGGCGACCAGCCCGCGCCGATTCCGAAGACCAATGCCGACGGCGTGCGCACCGGTTTCTGGCAAGCGGATGAAGTGAGGCAGGTGCGGCCCGAGCCCGGCGCGCCCGCCGTCGCAGAGAGTCACGAAGAACTGTCGCAACTCAGGGAAACGTATCTGGAAGCCCTGGCCGGGCATCTCGGCTTTGGTTACAGGCGGCTCGTCAGCCCGACTTCGCTGCGCGCGCCGCTGATGGACGCGCGTTACGCGCACCCGATACCCGTCGCCACCGATGTCCGCTGGGCGCCCGCGCTGCTCGCGCTGATTCTGCTCGTGTGGCGCTTTCTTCCGGCACGACGGATCGCGCAAGCGGACAAGCCCGCAAGCGCGTCAATCGTCACCACTCGCACGCGCAGTGCTCGTTACCGCTGGCTCGTTGCGATGACTTCATCGCGCCGCGCGTAACGCTATCCGGCACGCGCTTAATTTAAGACCCCAGGCACGCCGACTGCTCCTTTGTCATCACTTCGTAAGGACAACTGGCCATGCACGCGACTCTTATCTCATCCGTCTCTCGCCGCCTGATTTCATCGACGGGCGCATTCTGCGCCGCGATGTCAGGCGGCGCGGGCTCGCAGGAAAACCGCAGCGCGCCGATGGGGACGAAGTCCGACCCACCGCCTGCGCACACGCTCGAATCGCACACGCCGCAAGCCGCCGAAGCAAAGCCTGGGCAACGCGACAAGGCGAAGGGCAAATCCGCGCACAAGACCGAAGGCGCGGGCGGTTTCGACAACGGTCTTTATGGCGCGGGCGCGGGCGCGGGCGCGGGCAGCAACAAATAACCGGCAAGCCGGCTTCCTGACTACCACCTCGGCGCGATATCGGCCAGTTGCGCGACTCCCCGGCCAAACGAGAAATTCTCATTTGGGACGGGCACGAGCGCGATGAAGACATCGTCGGGCGACACGCCGACGTCCCGCTCCAGCAGGCGCGTGATCGTCGCCATCAACGCTGCCTTGTCCGACGCAGGCCGATGCGCGCCTAGCATGACCGTCACGATCATGGCGTTCCTGCTTCGCTCCATCTCCATGAAGGTGGGATCGATGAACAGTTCATCGTCGCCGTGTTCGCTGATCATGATGAACCGGTCTCCCTTAGGAATGCCCAGCGCTTCAACCAGCGACATGTTGAGTGCGTTACCCATCGCGATCTTCTGTTCGCGAGTGAAGCGCCCTTTGGGAATGTGTGCATGAAATACCGGCATGTATGTTCTCCATTTGCCTCAAGTGATTGGCGTAAAAGTCTGCCCGTTAAATCTGCTCGCGCCTGGCCGCATCGGTACCAGTGAGATGCAGCGTGAACCAGTCCACGGCCGCGCCGCTCGCGAGATCGAATGCCGCATCGTACGGATCGAAGTGATGGCCCGGCACCAACACGAGCCGCTTGGGTTCGAGCGCGCGTTCGTAGGCTTCGAGTTCGAGGTCGGTCATGGTCACGCGATCGTCGTTCGCAATGACCATCAGAAGCGGCGTCGGCGAGATGCGGCTTACCCATACGCCTGGCTCATACATGCTCGCGGCAAACGACGAGCGCAGCGTGACGCGGTTTTCCCACGATGCACCCGCCAGCTGCTGCGAATAGAACGCGATCGCTTCAGGCGATCGATAAGCGGCAGGCACGCTCGCGTCTGCGCTGACAACCGCCTGAACACGCGGAGCGTGCCCCCGATGCTGCTCACGCAAATCCTCAGTCACCGTGGCGATCCAGGCGGGCATCGCATCGGGCGCGACGCGGCGTCGAACCTGCTCGAAGCCGCTGATGGTCGGAACCTGCGAAACGACGCATTTGACGCGACGGTCCGTCGCGGCGAGCACCAGTGCGTGTCCGCCGCTAAAACTGCTGCCCCAGATTCCGATGTGCGAGGGGTCCACTTCGGGCCGGCTCTCGAGCCAGGTGATGGCCCTACGCCAATCGGCGATCTGCGCCCACGGGTCGATATCCTGGCGCGGCGTGCCGTCGCTCGAACCAAAGTTTCGATGATCATGGACGAGGACAACGAAGCCGGCCTCCGCGAAAGCAGTCGCGAAACGTTCAAGACCGTGTTCCTTCACGGCGGCGAATCCATGACACATCGATATCGCTGGCCGACGTTCCGTCGCGGCGGGCACAAACAGCCAGCCGCGCAACGTGACGCCGCCTTCTCCGGCGAACTCTATTTCAGTCCTGCTGATCATGCCGTACTCCGTCTTTACAATACGTTGATATGCGCATATTATGTTCGACACCAGCATTTGACAAGCCTCTTTGTCGAGGAGACGAGCATGACAGTAGTATCCGATCTGACGAATGATCCGGTTCAGCCGCCGTACGACGCGCTGATCTTCATTCATGGTTTCCTCGACAACCGCACCGTGTGGGACGATCTGATCGAGGCGCTTGCGCCCTCTTCGGTGCCCGTGATCGCGCGCGATCTTCGTGGTGCAGGTGATCGCCGCGATGAAGACGACGCGTGTACGCTGGCGCAGGCGGTCGCCGATATCGTGCAAGTGTTCGACGACATGAGGTTGTCGCGCGTGGCGCTGGTCGGACACAGCATGGGTGCGCAGATCGCGGAACTCGTCGCCAGTGAACGTGCCGCGCAGGTTGCGTCGTTGACGCTGATCACGCCCACGCCTTTGCGTGGAAACACATTGCCGGACGAAGTACGCGATCTGCTGCGAGAAAGCGGTGACGCTCCCGCCGTCCAGCGTCAGATCCGCGTTTCATTCTCGACCCATCTCAATAGCAATCAACTCGATTCGCTGACCGCGCCCCACGTCTTGATGAACAAGGCCACCGTTCGCCAGTATTACGATGCGTTCACGCTCGGTGATCCGCGAGGCAATGCGCCGTGTGCGTTTCGTGGCCCGACCATGGTGATCGGCGCCCAGGACGATCCTGTGATCACGGTCGAGCAGATCGCCGCCGAATGCCGCGAGCGCTTCCCGGCAGCGAGTTTCCGGATCGTCGCTCACTCCGGCCACTGGCCGCATCTGGAGCAAACGGCGCAAACGGCACAACTCCTCGCGCGACACCTTGGATGGGCAACGCTCAAGCCGGCTACGTCCGCGCAAGCGTCACGGCACGACTACGTCAGTGCCTCTGACGAAAGCCGCTGAGCCTCGCGTATATTTCCGAGTTCGACGAACCCCGAGCGAATACGACATGGCAATCCAAAAGGAACAGCTGGAAGATATCGATGGGCGTTGCAACTGTCTTGCCGCGCGCAAAGCGTCCCGGTATTTGACAGCGGCATATGACCAGGCTCTCGCGCCCGCCGATCTGCGCGCCACGCAGTTCTCGATTCTCTACAAGCTCGCCAAGGACGGACCGCTCACGATTGGCGATCTGGCCGCCGCCATGGCGATGGATCGCACGACGCTTTCCACGAACCTGAAACCGCTGGAACGGGACGGGCTCATCGAAATGGTCCCCGGACAGGATCGCCGCGTGAAGATGGTCGTGATTACAGACGCAGGCGTAGCGCGCTATCGCACGGCGCTTCCGATGTGGCAGGCGGTTCAGCAGGAATTCGAAGGAAACTACGGCGAAAAGCGTGCAGTCGCGTTGCGCAACGCGTTGCGCAACGTGTTGAATAGTGGATTCAGTCCCTGGACTGACGGCGAAGGCGCTAGCGCTAAAGACTAGACACGCGTCGATCGGGCAGGAGTTGGCGGCGCATGCCGCCCATTCGGCAGCCTTCATCAGCGGTACGCTGCCGAATTATGTGCATATGCACAACGTTGCACACATCATCCGAAATGGAAACAGGAGACACGTATGAAACATCCCCATATCGTCGAGGCATGCCGGAAAGCGTTCAGCGGATTCGAGCTCAACGACAAGACCGACCTCGTTGCCTTACTTGACGACGATGTCGTCTTCGAGTTCTCCGATTCGCTGCCTTATGGCGGGACCTACGAGGGAAAGCAGGAGTTTCTAGCCTTCTGGAAGCACGTTTATGAGAAGTGGGAGACTTTCACTTACGACGCCAGAGCAGTCCTCGAAGCAGACGATTACATCATCGTCCCTGTCCTCACGCGGGCAAAAGCGCTCAATGGTTATCTGATGGAAAACGAACATCTGTTTCTGTTCAAGGTCCGGGACGGCCGGATCGTTCACGGACGCCTCTACGCCGACACTGCGCGAGGACGCGACATTCTGGAAGACAAGCCGCCGAAGCGTTATCCGAAACTGATCCTTGGATAAGACCATGTCGCGACCTGGACGGCTCGCGCGTTGAGCAATCGAAGTAAGTGCGGCGGCCCCGAGGTGCTGTCCGGGCCAGCCGCACGCGCGACACATGGAGCGTGCCATCCTCTAGCTCACCCAGCCACGCTCGATCAACGGCACATCCCAGCCAGGCTCAGTGCCGAGCCAGTCCACCAGAAACTCGACCAGCGCCTTCACCTTGAGCGCCTGGCGTTGCGTGGCCGGGTACACGGCCGCGAAGTTCAATGGCGATAGCGCATAGTCGGACAGAACGGGCACGAGCGAGCCGTCGAGCAGCGGCGCGCTCGCCACCAGAGTGGGCAAACACACGACACCGCCGCCCGTCAGCGCATAGTCGCGCAGCAGATGCACCGAGTTCGAGCGGATCATGCCGGGCAGTTCCATTTCGAAGACCTCGTCGCCGCGCGTCATCGTCCAGTGATTGCGCGATGGATAGCCCGAATAGAGCGCCGTCGTGTGCTGCAGCAATTCGCGAGGATGCTGAGGCGCGCCGTGCGCTTCGAGGTACGACGGCGCAGCGCAAAAGAGCCGTCTCACGGTAAAGAGCCGCCGCTCGATCAACGATTCCGAAATAGCAGGAAAGACCTGGAACGCGACATCGAAGCCCTCTTCGATGGGATCGACTACGCGGTCGTTCACGATGATGTCGAGCTGGATGCCAGGATAGCGCCGGTTGAATTCCCCTAGCACCGCGCCGAAATGGCCCAACGCGAAACCCGGCAGCATCTGGATACGCAGCCGCCCTGTGGGCGTGGCGCGCAATTCGCGCATCTGGTCGGTCAGATCGTTGACGCGCCCCACCACCTCCGCACATTCCCGGTAGAACGCCTCGCCGACTTCAGAGAGGCGCACGTGCCGCGTGCTGCGGTGAAACAACGGAGCGTTGACGAAGCGCTCCAGTTGCTGGATGCGGTTCGTCACGACCGAACTGGTCACGCCGAGTTGCCGGGATGCCTCGGCGAAGCTGCTCGTTTCCGCAACCCGCACGAAAGCCTCGATACTCAGAAAACGATCCATGCCGCTTCCCTGTCATCGTGTACAGCACGTCAGTTTATACGCGCTGACGCCGGTGACAGTGGCGTGTGTGAACATCGCCTCGAGCACACATGAAAGCGGGCACGGCGTGCTGCTTCTTCTCGAAGGAGCACGCCGTGCCCGCGGTATTGGCGACTTTATTCGAATTGCTCGGCCGCAGGAAATTCGCCCGTCGATGCATTGCGCCGGCGCAATCTGGCAGGTGCAGTCTCCTTGAGCAACATGCTCACGCCGATGCCAAGCAAAACCGCGCAAATTGGCAGCCACAGAATATTCTGAATGCCAAAGCGAGTCGCGACGAAACCAGCCAGCGCAGGTGCCACCCCGCCGCCAAAGATCTCGCCGGCGCCAACCACGATCCCGATTGCCGTGGAGACCATGCCGATAGGCGCAGCCTCCGTCGCGACCGGTCCGGAGAGCAGCGAAACGAGACCAAGCGTGAAAAACGCCGCCACGAACAGCACAACGAACAAGGCGACCGGCTGCGCGCCGAGCCCGCGAAACACGTACAGCATCACCGCCGTCCCCGCGAAACCGACCACGCTCGCAAGACGCCGCCCCACCAGATCGGAAAGCCCCGGCAAGCCGAACTGACCGACGAACCCGCCAAAGCCGATCGCCGAGACCACGATACCCATGCGTTGCGTGTCAAGAGCCAGGTACTCGGTGAGATAGAGAGGCAGCATCGCCCCCAGCACGAAGACGCCCGTCATCGCACAGAACAGCGCGACCATCGCGACACGGATATTCCCGCTCTTCAGCACGTCGCGCCAGTTGCCGTGCCGAGGTTGCGTCGGCGCCTGCGCCGACGACTCGGACAGCGTCGATACAGGCGTGGGCTTCGGCTCCCGAATCACGCGGAACATCAGCAGGCCGAGGATCAGCCCGGGAATGGAAACCAGGGCGAACACCCAGCGCCACGACATCACGTTGAGCAACTGCGTGGCGATGATGGGCGAAAGCGCCAGTCCGAACAGTGCGAATCCGCTTTGCTGGAGCCCGAGATTGAAGCCACGGCGTTTCGGATGCGAGGCGTCGGCAGTCGCGGCGAAACTCGTCGGGCAGAACGACCCTTCGGCGACGCCCATCAGGGCCCGCACGGCCATCAGGCTCGCGAGTCCACCCGCAACACCCGAGAATCCCGACAAGAGCGAGAACACGACGATAGCGGGAATCAGAACCTTGCGGCGTCCAAACTTGTCGGAGATGCCGCCCATCAACGCAGCGAAGACACCCCATGAAAGACCGAGGATGCCGATACAGTTGCCGACGTCCTGTGCCGTCAGATGCAGGTCCTTCATGATGGACGGAAAAAGCGGCGCGATCAGCCACCGGTCCAGGCCCACCAGCCCGAATCCGAGCGCGAGCAGCGTCACCGCTTTCCATTCGTAGGACACGTCCCACTGGTTCGATCTCATCCTTGTCTCCTATGACAAATTCGACGGCGACCGCACGCAGTGCAAGCAGCCCGCGGCGTACACAGCGCCGACGGACGAAGAATGATCCAGGTGCAACGTGGAAAGAATGCGACGACGACCGAATACGTCATTCGCGAAATGCAAACAATGGCCGCGACATACCTTGCGAGGCATGTCGGACAAGGATTGGCGATGAAATCGAAGGCGGTCGCGTGGCGCTTCTGACGCACCCCAGGGCTAGCCCGGGTAGACGCGTGCGTGATCGGGCGGCGGCGTGACGCCAGCAAGGGAACCCGTTGCGCCGCGACGCGCGGCAGAGGGCTTCGCCGGTGCTGGAGGGACAGTTGTTACCTCGGGTCTAACGGTAACTGTCTACTCGATCCTATGTTTCGTGGTTGGGTGAATGACTACGTTCATACGGGTTTTGCAACGAGAGGCCGTTTAGTCGAGCGCCGCCAGAAGCGCTTCCAGAAATCGCAAATACGCCGTTGCACCCGGATCGGCGTGACCGATGCGGCACGCTTGCACCCACGCCCCTTCTGCGATTGCAGCGCGGCCATGATTTCAACCTGCCCCCGCGCGGTCGCAATCATCTCAGCCAGAATCTCACGCGCGCTCCCGTTCGACGCTTCAAGCACATCGAGGCTCGGCACCAGCGCATCGAGCACGGTCTTGTCGCCGATCTTGCTCTTGCTGCGGACGATGCGCGCCGCGACCGCGCGCCCGATCTTGAGCACCCGACCTCATGCTTTTCCGCCATCGTCTTTGCCGCGTACTACGTCGACGCAACCGCGAAGTCGGGATCTTCGAACAGCTTGCGCAACAGCGCCTGAAAAATCGCCGTGGACTGGTTCAGACCGTTCGACGCGGCAATCGCCCCGAGAAATGCCGAGTCCCAGTGAACGTCGGCGCGGAGCACCTTGTCGTAACGCACCGACTGCCCCTGGCGGATAACGAAGTGGCCCGTCACCTGCGCCTGACCATCGGCAATACGGACTTCAGATAGCGTCGCCTCGATGCGCGCCGCCGCGTTCGCGTCATAGTTGCCGGACGTCGCGAGCTCCGTGCGAAGCGCCTGCCCCAGGTAGGACGTCCACGAACCATCGCCCGGTGCGGCGATGCGCAGCGAGCGGACGGTCGTCTGAACATCCGATGGATCGCTACCCGCCGTCGTTACCTGGAAACGGGCGGCGCGCGGCAGGCTGCCCAGCTTCATCTGGTTGGCCACACTCGCCTGATACGGCAGCACTTGTTGCGTCACGCACCCGCTGATCAGCATCGTCGCTATCAGTGTCGCGAGCACCGCTTTCACGCCAGCGCGGCGGCGCGGAGCACGTCGAAGCGTCATTGCGCGATGTCCGTCGACTGGTCGAGTTCCGCCAGACTCCTGCCGACGATCTGACGCAGCACCTTGTCGCTGGCCTGTTGAAGCGGCATCGACTGGAGACCTTCCGGGCCGGAAGCGTTGCCGATCGTCGTGTAAAGCACATGCTTGACGACCTTCGTGACAGGCTCATGGCCGGGCTCGACGTAGCTCGCCGTGCACTCATAGCCGTCGGTCACCATCGTGCCGATCGCACCGAACGTCAGGCCCACACCAAAGCCCTTGGCCGCCAGATTGTCCGTGAGGGGAACGTTGTTGATCTGGACCGACAGCTTGCGGCCGGACGGAACGGGGTCGTACGAGACCTGGCTGAACAGGCCCGACTGGACCACCTGCTCGAAGACATGCGATCGCACGTAATCGGTGGCGCGCGCGTTCGGCACACCCTTCGTCTGGAACTCGACGAGCAGTTGCACGGGCTGTGGCGCCGTGGACTTTTTCAGGGTCGCGTAGTCCGTATCACCCAGCTTCGCATCGACATAGGAGTGCGGCGTCATGCACGCGGAAAGAGACAAGGCAAGGCTGGCCGCTCCGATCAGCATGGCGGTGCGTTTGGCGTTGAACATTCGGAGACTCCCTGTGAGAAATAGACCCGTCTGCTTTACGGCTGCCACCAGAAAAACTTTATTCCGCAGCGTCTGCGTTGCATCGCGGGCTATTTCGGGGACAATCAGCCATCGCCATTCAGCAGCAAGCCACTCGCGTGGCATGCCCTGCAAGCCCCCGTCTATCTGCTCACACGGTTGATTCGCCCAAGGGAAAAGCACATGAGGAATTCAAGGATCCACACGTCGCTGCCGGCGTTGGCGCTCCTGCTCGCTGGCTGTGCCGCAGGGGGCATGCCGGGAGCGGGAGGCGCAACGCATCTGAGCGCCACCCAGTGCCGCGATCTGTCCGAGCTTCGGAACAATGCGCCCCTCACCCGCGAGCGCAACCTCAGCGAACTGGCAGCGCTCAGGCAAGCGGGTTACGACCCGTCCCGGTGGTTCGATCCGTACTATCCGGAAGATCTGCAGGCCGCGCAGAGTCAGGTCGATCGCTGGTACCACGATGAATGCCAACAGGCCCAGGTAAAGTGAAGCTGCGGTTCGCATTCACGGCGATCACCCGGCGCCCGACACCGCATGACGAGGCTTTCCTTTGCCTGCTTTTCCATGCCGCGGTGAACCCGCGATAACAGCCGCCAGGCGTTGAGCGGCAGCTTTCATCTGCTCGCTGCTGAACCCTCCAAAGCCAAGAACAAGACCCGGGCGTCCCGTCCCGGCGCGAACATGGGCGACACGGCACGTACCGCGACGCCCTCCCTGGCGGCGCGCTCGACAACCTCCCGGTCGTCCAGCGCGTCTGCGAGCCAGAGTACGAGGTGCATCCCCTGATCGCCGGGCTCGATCCACGCGAGATCAGCGGGGAGCAACGCTTCGATCGTATCGATCAGTTGACGCCTATGTTCGGAGTAGACATTTCGAACCTTGCGTATGTGCCGCTCCAGATGTCCTTCCGCCATGAAGGCGGCCAGCACGTGCTGATCGGCAGTTGGCGGGTGGCGATCCATGAGCACGCGTGCGCCGCAGAACGCATCGACGAGATTGCGCGGGACGATCAGATAACCCAGTCTGAGGGACGGAAACAGAATCTTGCTGAACGTACCAAGATAGATCACGCGGTCCGGAGCCAATCCTTGAAGGGCCGGAAACGGATAGCCCTCATAGCGCAACTCGCTGTCATAGTCGTCCTCGACCACCCAGGCATCCCAGCTACGTGCCCACGCGAGCAAGGCCGTGCGCCGCGCCATGCTCAAGGGCATCCCCAATGGATACTGATGGGACGGCGTAACGAATGCCGCGCGTGCATGCGGCGCCCTATCTATGCCAGCCTCGACATCGAGACCATCGGCGTCGACAGGCACACGGATCACGCCCTCGCGATAGCCGATGTTTTCCAGTATGGCGGTGACGCCACGGTAAGCGGGGTTCTCGACCCACACCTGATCGCCGGGACCCAGCAGAACCTGACTCGCGAGAAAAAGTCCCTGTTGGGTACCGCTCGTCACGATGACCTGGTCTGCCTCACACCGCACGGAACGGGACCTTCGCACATAGGCTGCGATCGCTTCGCGCAGGGGTAACGCGCCCAACGGATCGGCATATCCCGTGGGCGCGCCCGGGCCCCTTGCGCGCAACCGGTTACCCAAGCGACGCCAGATATCGCCGGGCGCCGTCAAACCGATCGGGACAGATATCGCGAAGGGTATTGGCGCAAGCGGACGGAATTCTCGTGCAATCTGCGCGAACGCCAGGGCGCGCCCAGGTAACCCGGACTTCGGCGCCGGCTCCAGTGTCAGCTCCGGTATCGGCTCGGGTGCGCTGACCGGCTGCGACTCCGCCAGGGCTTGCGCGACATGGGTTCCCGCTCCCGCTTTCGATTCCAGAAAGCCCTCGGCGAGCAACTGCTCGTAGGCCTCGATCACTGTCCCTCTCGCAACGTGAAGCGAGGCAGCGAGCGAACGCGATGACGGCACCAGGTCTCCCGCTCTGATGTCTCCCTTGCGCACCGCCTCCCGCAGCGCCTCGGCAATTTGACGGCTCAGATTGCCCGCCGTGCGATCGAGCGCCCCAAGCGACGGCATGTCCGCGGCTCGCGCAGTTCTCGCCATAATTCTGGTTCACTAGAAATTGAATAAACTGGTACTTCAGGATAAACCAGTTTTACAGCAAACTGGAAGCTTCGCATTGGTACCCACCAATCCCACCAATCGCCCCTGGCAGCCAGAGATAGCGCATGTACATACCAGCCCACTTTGCCGAAACCCGAAAAGAAGTCTTACATTCCCGTATCGTTCAGCACCCGTTTGGCACGTTGATCACGCACGGGAGCGGCGGACTAGACGCCAATCACATTCCGTTTGAACTTGCGGCAGAGGACGGCGAACTGGGCGTGCTGCGCGGACATGTGGCGCGGGCCAACCCGGTATGGCAGGAGGTGGCGAACGGCGACGAGGTCCTTGTCGTCTTCCATGCGGGCGACGCCTATATTTCTCCGAACTGGTATCCGAGCAAGCATGAACTGCACAAACAGGTGCCGACCTGGAATTACATGGTCGTGCATGCGCACGGCCGCATGACCATTCTCGACGACGAGCGCTACGTGCGAGGCGTAGTGGGTCGGCTCACTCGCACACATGAGGCATCGGAACCGAAACCGTGGAAGATGGGCGACGCACCGAAGGACTACGTGGATGCGATGGTAAAGGCGATCGTCGGTGTTCAGATTGAGATCACGCGTCTTGTTGGCAAGAGCAAGCTCAGCCAGAACAAGGAAGCTCGGGATATCCAGGGTGCAGCTGAAGCACTCAAGTCGAGTGGCGAATCCCAGCTTGCCGATGCAATGCTCGCCGGGGTTCCGACGAAGCAGCCATAGAGCGTGGTCGGCGTCACTCAACATTCATCAGAAGGCGCAATGTACTCTTCCACCTTCATTTTTCGGGCCGGTCAATACGACGAGGCGTTCCATGAACTCGATCAGCGGATTGCCGAAGTGGCGCGATCCATACCGGGATATGTGAGCGAGGAGACGTGGGAAAACGCCGGAGAAGGATTGATCCAGAACGTCTACTACTGGAAGTCGGAAGAGGCATTGCTACAGCTGATCAGGCATCCCGTCCACGTCGAGGCGAAAGCGAAGCAAAGTCGCTGGCTGGACGGCTATCGGGTCATCATTGCGCGTGTGATTCGGGAATATGGTGACGGCCGGCTGGTGAGCCCGCTTCACGGCCATCAGTAAGAGACAAGCCTGGAAAGCAAATTGTCTTCGACGATGCAAAGAACGTAAGCACACCCTCGATCAGTGCAACGTCACTGGCCCAGTGGGCCAGTGACATTTCAAACCCGCTCAACAGCATCGAGAGACATCCTGTCTGCCCCGTCGTCCAGCACTGGATCTTGGCGACGCATTCCGACTCGCCTTTGGTGGAACCATCCCATACATGCAAGCAAAGCGCTTAGACCTAGCGTAGCCACGACCTCGCCGCGATGCGCGTGACCGCTCACCATCACGGCAAATGCGCCGATGATCAGCAAAATGACGAAGAGTCCAAGGAACGGATGCATCCACATTCGCACCTTGAGCTTTCCGTCCCGCTCGAGTTGAGCGCGTAACCTGATCTGACTGACAGCGACGACAAGGTAGACGAGAAGTGCCATGGAGCCCGTCGTCGACAGCAACGCTTCGAACACATACTTCGGCGCGAGATAGTTAGCTGCAACGCCTGCAAACGCCGCCGTCGTGGATAGAAGGACAGCCACCACGGGTACGCCGTTGCGGCTGGTGCGCCTCACCACCGACGGCGCCAGTCCGCGAGCCGAGAGAGAAAAGATCATGCGCGATGCAGTGTACAAGCCGGAATTCAGGCAACTGCATACTGCGACCAGAATCAGCAAATCGATGAGCAATTTGGCGTAAGGTACATGCAGCACCTGCAACACGGCTTGATAGGAACCGATCTGCGTCAACGCAGGATCGCTCCATGGAAGAATCGAAATGATGACCAAGATCGAACCAATGTAAAACAAGGAAATACGCCAGACGACGGACGTAATGGCACGAGCAATTTCCTTTTCCGGGTTCGCCGATTCCGCCGCCGCAATCGTCACCACTTCAGTGCCGAGAAACGTGAACATCGTCGTCAACATCGCACCTGCCACGGGTTCGAGTCCTTTAGGTGCGAACCCGCCGTGCCCGAGAATATTCGACGCTGCATCGACATGCACGTTCGGTATGAAACCGGCAATCGCAGCGAAACCGCACGCGATAAAGATCACGATCGCGGTGACTTTGACGACTGAAAACCAGAACTCCAGCTCGCCATAGTTCTTGACGCTTACAAGATTCGCGACAGTCAAAACGAAGGTGACAGCAAGGCAGAATTTCCACATCTCAACCTGCGGAAACCAGCTATTCAGAATGTTTGCTGCAGCTGTCGCCTCCAGTGGCAGCACCAGCACCCAAAACCACCAGTACATCCAGCCGATCATAAAGCCGGCCCAAGGACCAATTGCTTTGCCGGCGTATGTCGAGAACGATCCGGAGTCAGGCATTGCGCAAGCCATTTCACCCAGCATGCGCATGACGAGCACCACCAGCAGACTTGCCAGTACATAGGCAATGATCGCGGCCGGACCGGCCTCCGCTATTGCATGCCCCGATCCGACAAAGAGGCCTGCTCCGATACTCCCTCCAATCGAGAGCATCACGACATGTCGTTGCTTCAGACTATGAGCGAGCGCGTTTCGTGGGGTTTCTTGCATGTGTCTTCCTGAATTCCTTGTACGTGGAAGCGAGCACTCGCGTCCGCTTTAAGCCATCGTCTAAAGCGCAAGCAACCGCGCGTCTTCGGCCTTCTCGTGTGGAGAACTGCAGTCGACATCGCAGTGGAAGACTCACGATTGGGTTGCGCTGAAGCGTCTCAACTCCATGTGCGATCTGTGGATCGCATCGGTTAGATTCGGGGCGAGAAATGGAACACATCCCCTTTGGTCTTTTCTGGCTGGTGAGAATGTGCAGTGTGCGTGACCGATCTGAAGCAGCGAGTTCAACCGTCGGCAGCGTCTGAGCGTCGCGTCGAAACTGTACGCCTCACGAAACAGCGCCATCTGCAACATACGAGGCGTCGTATCCAGTCGCGCTGCAACGGCCTCCAGCTTCCAACCGTGCCACGGAAACCGGAACATGGTTTGAGTCAGCGCCAGGCCAACGCCGCGCACATTTGAAGAAAGCGCTGCCGCGAGAGCATTCCAGTCTGGCTCCGCCTCCGCATCGCTAACGTCCAGGTCGATTTCGAGTCGCCCGGTGACTGCGCCCGTCTCGTCCGGCATCATGCTGACGTCAAACATCTCTTCCAGACAAACGCGGACTTCCGCACCGTGCCTGCAGCAAGTTTCGCGGCGACTCTTCGACAAACGGTGCACCCCGCGTTCAGCGCGCCAACGCAGTGAGAAAGGAAATCGCAGCCCCCTTAGTTCGACGCTGCGAGTTGCGAAGAATTCGTATGCCAACACTGCGAGCCGTCACTGTGCATCGAAAAGATCAAACCCGGTAGTTCCCGCCATCCCGATCGAGCAGTCGCAACAGCGCCGTCCATTCGCGGTCCAGATGCACCGTATCGAGGTAGGCATAGTCGTCGTGCTGTTTGGCGGCGTGCTCACATACTTCGGGAGAGGGAATCACGACCTTCTGCCCCGCCGACAGCGTCGCAACCTGGATTTCGCATGCCTTGTTGAGGTAGTACATACGCGTGAACGCTTCGGCGACCGAACGCCCCGTCGTCAGCAAGCCGTGATTGCGCAGAATCAGATAGTCCTTTTTGCCGATCGACGCGACAATCCGTTCACGCTCATCGAGTTCGAGCGAGATGCCTTCATACTCGTGATAGGCAACACGGTTATAGAACTGCATGCTGATCTGGTTCAGCGGCAGCAGACCGCATTCCATCGCCGCCACTGCCATGCCGTATGTCGTGTGCAAATGAACGACGCACTCGACGTCGTGTCGCGCCTGATGCAGCGCGCTATGAATCGTAAAACCGGCCGCGTTCACTTCGAAACGGTCGTCTCCGATCGGATTGCCATTCACGTCGATCTTCACCAGCGACGACGCGGTGATTTCATCGAAGAACCAGCCGTGCGGATTGATCAGAAACTGGTCATTGGTGCCGGGCACCCGCGCCGAGATATGCGTGTAGATCAGATCGGTCAATTCGAACTTCGCTGCGAGCCGATAGGCAGCGGCAAGCTGAACACGCGTATCCCATTCCACCTGCGAAATATTCCGTGGCTTGCGGTTGATGTGCGGATCAGTGGTGGAAATCATGCTGAATTCTCTCCAGGTTTATAGATTGCAAGAACGTTGTCAGGCTGCACATCGGCTGGATGCATGGTCAACCGTTGTTTGCATGGTTGTCGGGTGAAAGAGAACCTACAGTTCGGCAACGAGTGACGGCACGGCGCCGAACAGATCGCCAACCAGCCCGTAGTCCGCGACGCTGAAAATCGGTGCTTCTTCGTCCTTGTTGATTGCGACGATGACCTTCGAGTCCTTCATGCCCGCCAGATGCTGGATCGCGCCGGAGATGCCGACTGCGATGTACAGTTGCGGCGCGACGATCTTGCCAGTTTGACCGACCTGATAGTCGTTCGGCACGTAGCCAGCATCGACGGCTGCACGCGATGCGCCCAACGCGGCCTGTAGTGTGTCTGCCAACGGCTCCAGCACTTTCGTGTAGTTCTCGCCGCTGCCCAGACCACGACCGCCCGAAACAATGATCTTCGCGCTCGTCAGTTCCGGACGATCCAGCTTCGTGACTTCGCGGCTCACGAACTGCGAGATGCCTGCGTCTGCCGCTGCGTCGATCTTCTCGATGGATGCACTGCCGCCTTCCGCTGCAACGGGCTCGAAGCCTGTTGCGCGCACTGTGATGACCTTGATCGGGTCTTGAGATTGAACCGTAGCGATTGCGTTGCCAGCATAGATCGGGCGCTCGAATGTATCGGCGCTGACCACGGCGGTGATGTCGCTGATCTGCGCGACGTCGAGCTTTGCCGCGATGCGCGGCGCGATGTTCTTGCCGTAAGCCGTCGCCGGCGCGAGGATGTGAGAATAATCCTTCGCGATATTCAGCACCGTCGTCTCGACGTTTTCCGCGAGGCCAGCCGCCAGTTGCGGTGCATCGGCGAGCAGCACTTTCGACACGCACGCCACCTTTGCAGCGGCATCGGCCGCAACTTGTGCGTTGTGACCCGCCACCAGCACATGAACGTCGCCACCGATCTTCTGCGCGGCAGCAACCGTATTCAGCGTCGCGGACTTCAGCGCCGCGTTGTCGTGTTCGGCAATTACCAGAATCGTCATGTTCTTTTCCGTGCTTCAGAGAACTTTGGCTTCGGTCTTGAGCTTCTCGACCAGCGTCTTTACGTCGGCCACCTTCACGCCAGCCGAGCGCTTCGGCGGCTCGCTGACTTTCAGCGTCTTCAGCCGCGGCGTAACATCGACGCCCAGGTCTTCAGGCGTCACGATTTCGAGCGGCTTCTTCTTTGCCTTCATGATGTTGGGCAGCGTCACGTAGCGCGGTTCGTTCAGACGCAGATCGGTTGTGATAACTGCCGGCAACGTCAGCGACAACGTTTCCGCGCCGCCATCGACTTCACGCGACACCGTCGCCTTGCCGTCCACCACGACAACTTTCGATGCAAATGTCGCCTGCGGCAGATTGGCCAGCGCAGCGAGCATCTGGCCCGTCTGATTGGAGTCGTCGTCGATAGCTTGCTTGCCGAGAATCACGAGCGAAGGCTGTTCCTTGCCGACCAGTGCTTTCAAAAGCTTCGCAACCGCCAGCGGTTGAAGTTCCTCATTCGACTCGATCAACACAGCGCGATCCGCGCCGATCGCCAGTGCCGTACGCAGCGTTTCCTGACACTGCGCGACACCGCAAGACACAGCAACAACCTCACTGACAACACCCGCCTCCTTCAACCGCACCGCTTCTTCAACAGCGATTTCATCGAACGGATTCATCGACATCTTCACGTTCGCAATATCGACACCCGTGTTATCCGACTTCACGCGGACCTTCACGTTGTAGTCAACCACTCTCTTGACTGGCACAAGAATCTTCATCCCTTGCAACTCCGTTAGTCCGCATCACACAAAAATGGTGAAAAATTGGAACTTAGAAAATTTTTCGCCTATAGGTATAGTCACTCGCGCGCACCGAAAGCCGCTTCACCCGATCCAGGCATAAACCGCACAACCCCTTATAAATCAATGAAATAGCATGCACAAACAAGGATCGACGGCGGTCCGGAAGCACAAAGTTAATTTGTTCGTGTTGACAGCACTGTAGGACGTCACTCATCATATGTCAACGATCAAAAATTAACCGGTTCGACGCTGTTGGAGACGGATGGCGAAGACCCGGACTGGGAGGCCAAAACGCCATCCAGAGTGCTTCACGGGAAGTGTTTCGCCGGGCACGCCCCGGCGCATGTCATGGTTTTAAACAGGAGAGTCATGGTGGCCAGTCACGACAAGGCGCGAGTGGGTGTTGATATCGGTGGAACCTTCACCGACGTTGCGCTGGAACTTGGTGGAGAACTGTTTTCCACGAAGATCCTCACGGATTACACGGCGCCCGAGCGCGCCATCATCAAAGGCGTCGGCATCGTCGCCGACAAGGCTGGCATCGCGCTGAAGGACATCGGCGTCATCATCCACGGCACCACGCTCGCCACCAACGCGCTCATCGAACGGCGCGGCGCTAGAACGGCCTTCGTCACCACGCAAGGGTTCCGCGACACGATCGAAATGCGGACCGAAAACCGCTTCGAACAATATGATCTGAATATCAAGCTCCCGCCTCCGCTGATCGAACGCTGCGATCGTTTTACGCTCGGCGAACGTATCGACGCGCAAGGCGGCGTCCTGCTCGCGCCGACGGAAGCCGAGATCGAGACCATCGTCGATCGCATCGAACGGGGCGGCTATGAAAGTGTCGCCGTCGGCTTCATTCATGCGTACGTGAATGGCGCGCACGAGCGTATGGTGCGCGAAGCGATCGAACGACGCCTGCCGCATGTCTCCGTATCGATTTCGAGCGAGGTATCGCCACAGATTCGCGAGTTCGAACGTTTCAACACGGTCTGCGCGAACGCGTATGTGCGCCCGATCATGAAGTCCTACCTGGACCGCCTGCTCGGTAAGGTCCGTGAAGCCGGCGCGCTGTGCCCGATCTTCATCATTCATTCGGGTGGCGGCATCGTCTCGATTGAAAGCGCCTCCGAGTTTCCCGTCCGTCTCGTGGAGTCGGGCCCGGCTGGCGGCGCGATTTTCGCCGCGCATATCGCTGCGCGCTACGATCTGAATACCGTTCTCTCGTTCGACATGGGCGGCACGACTGCGAAAATCTGCCTGATCGACGACCTGACGCCGAAGACGGCCAACACCTTCGAAGTGGCCCGCACGTACCGTTTCAAGAAAGGCAGCGGCATGCCGATCTCGATCCCCGTGGTGGAAATGGTGGAGATCGGCGCGGGCGGCGGTTCAATTGCATCGCTCGATGTGATGCGTCAGATCCGTGTCGGCCCGCACAGTGCCGCATCCGAACCCGGCCCTGCCTGTTATCAGCGCGGCGGCACGCAGCCGACCGTCACCGATGCCGACCTGTTGCTGGGCCGCCTCGATCCTTCAAACTTCGCAGGCGGTTCGATCCAGCTTTCCACCGACAACGCCGCGAGCGCGATGCTCAGCGAGGTAGGCGGCTCGATCAACCTCAATGCCGAGGAAGCGGCCTACGGCGTAGCCGAAGTCGTCGACGAGAACATGAGCAACGCGGCCCGCGTGCATGCCGTCGAAAGCGGCAAGGACATCAGCGGCTACACGATGATTACGTTCGGCGGCGCAGGCCCGCTTCACGCCGCGCGTCTGTGCGAAAAGAGCGGCATCAAAAAGTTCATCGTCCCGCCCGGCGCGGGCGTTGGCTCGGCGATCGGCTTTTTGCGCGCGCCGTTCGGCTACGAAAGCGTGCGTAGCGCCAGCATGCGCTTCAATGCGTTCGACGCCGACGCGATCAACAGGATCATCGATCAGTTGAGCACGGAACCCGTGCATTTCGCGCGTCAGGGCTCGGGGGAAGCCGAGCCCGTGGTCGAAATCAAGGCCTTCATGCGCTACGTCGGTCAAGGCTGGGAAATTCCCGTGACCATTGCGCACCGCCGTTTCACTGCCGACGATCGCACGACCTTCACGGAATCGTTCACCAAGGCTTATACGCAGTACTTCGGCCGTCCCATCGATGGTCTCGACATTGAAATCGTCAGCTGGGCAGTCAAGGCAAGCTCGCCGCTGCCGCCTGTCGAACGCCTGCAACTCGTGACGTCACGCGACGCGGTGGTCGCGCCGAAGTCTCGCAGGATCTTCGATGCAGCGCTGCATCGCTTCGTCGATGCCGCCATTGTCGAACGTGCGTCGCTGAAGGTCGGCGAAAGCGTGACGGGCCCCGCGATCATCGTCGAACCCGAAACGTCGACGCTGGTCACGTCCTCCTTCGATGCGACGGTGCAGCCCGACGGCTGCCTGCTCGTGGTCGCCAAAGAACTGAACGCCGCCCAGTAATCAGGAGTAGAACCATGTCTCTCAGCAATCTCGACACCATCCACATGCAGGTGATGTGGAACCGCCTGATCTCCGTCGTCGAAGAACAGGCGATGGCTCTGATCCGCACGGCGTTCAGCACCAGCGTGCGCGAGGCAGGCGATCTTTCCGCCGGTATTTTCGACAAGCGCGGCCGCATGCTCGCGCAAGCGGTCACGGGCACGCCCGGTCACGTGAATACGATGGCCGAAGCCGTCGAGCATTTCATGAATGCAATCGGCGTTGACCGGATGTACGAAGGCGACGTCTATCTGACCAATGATCCCTGGAAAGGTACTGGCCATCTGCATGACTTCACAGTCGTGTCGCCGTCGTTTGTCAACGGCGAACTGATCGGCTATTTCGCGAGCACCGCACACGTGGTGGATATCGGCGGACGCGGCTTTGGTCCAGACTCGCGCGAAATCTATGAGGAAGGTCTTTTCGTTCCGATCATGAAGCTGATCGAGCGCGGCGAAGTCAACCGCGACCTGATCAATATCGTGCGCAACAATGTGCGCGAAGCCGACAAGGTGGTGGGCGATCTTTACGCGCTTGCCTCGTGCAATGAGACGGGGCACAAGCGTCTGCTGGAGATGCTCAAGGAATTCGATCTGAAGGATGTCGAAGGCATTGGCGAGTTCATTCTTGCGCGCAGCCGCGAAGCGACTCTCGAACGTATCGCCGCACTGCCCAAGGGCGTCGAGACCAACGATATGACGCTCGACGGGTACGACACACCTGTCAAGCTCAACGTCACGCTCACCGTCGCCGACGATCATCTGCTGGCGGACTTTGCGGGTACGTCTCCCGCGAGCCCGTTCGGCATCAACGTTCCGTTGCTGTACGCCAAAGCCTACGCGTGCTATGGCCTTAAATGCATCATCGCGCCGGAAGTGCCGAACAATGCCGCGTCGCTCGAACCGTTCCGCGTTCAGGCACCCGAAGGCTGCATCCTCAACGCGCAACGTCCCAGCCCCGTTGCCGTGCGTCACGTGCTGGGCCACTTCGTGCCCGATCTGGTGCTGGGCGCGTTGCACAAGATCCTGCCGGACCGCGTGCCTGCTGAAGGTTCGGGCGCGCTCTGGAACCTGCACGTCAGCGCGCGTCCCGTGCGCGAAGATTCGGGCCTGAAAGGAAGCGAAATCCTGATGTTCAACAGCGGCGGCACGGGTGCGCGCGCTGAACTGGATGGCCTGTCGGCCACGGCGTTCCCGAGCGGCGTGCACGCGATGTCGGTTGAAGCGACGGAACAGGTCGGGCCGATTGTCGTGTGGCGCAAGGAAATGCGCTCGGGCTCGGGCGGCGCCGGCAAACTGCGCGGCGGTCTTGGCCAGATCGTCGAGATTGGTCCACGCGCCGGCTACCACTTCCGCTTCAACGCGATGTTCGATCGCATCGATCATCCCGCGCGTGGACAGTCCGGCGGCAAGTCGGGCGCGCCGGGTCAGGTCACGCTATCGGACGGCACGAAGATGAAGGGCAAAGGCACGCAGACAGTCGCCGAACATGAACGCGTCGTGCTGTCGCTGCCTGGCGGCGGCGGCGTCGGCTCGCCCGCCGAACGCGAACGTGAAGCCCTGCTTCGCGACATCCGCAACGAATACATCTCTGAAGCTCAGTTGCGGGACGACTACGGTGTCACGCCCGACGCCCTCAGCGCATCGAACAACCAGTAAGGAGCCCCGCACATGACCGACATTACCAAGCCTCCGTTCAAGAACATCCTGATCACGGGTGCCAGCGGCGCGCTCGGTTCCGTGCTGCGCGAGTCGCTGCGGCCGTATGCGGAGACGCTCAGTCTGAGTGATCGCCAGTCATTGGGCGAAGTACGCAAGAACGAAAAGCACTTCATCTGCGATCTTGCCGACCGCGATGCCGTGTTCGACATGCTCAAGGGCGTCGACATGGTGATCCATCTGGGCGGCGCGCCGCGCGAGAACACCTTCCAGGTGATTCTGGATTCGAACATCGTCGGCAGCTACAACATCTACGAAGGCGCACGGCAAGCAGGCGTGAAGCGTGTCATCTATGCGAGCTCGGTGCATGCAATCGGCTTTTACGAATGCACGCAAACCATCGACGCCAACTCGCCGCAACGACCGGACAGCCTGTATGGTGTCAGCAAGACCTTCGTCGAGAACCTGTCGCGCTATTACTTCGACAAGTTCGGCATCGAATCCGTCTGTCTGCGCATCGGCTCGTGCTTTCCGAAACCGGTCGACCGCCGCATGCTGGCGACGTGGCTCTCCTACGACGATTTTTCGCATCTGTGCATCCAGTCGATCATGACGCCGAGCGTCGGTCACATGATCGTGTATGGCAATTCGAACAACAGCGCGAACTTCTGGGACAACACGCAGGCGGGCTATCTGGGCTATCGTCCGAAGGACTCCGCCGATGCGTATCGCGCCGAAGTCTATGCGAACACGCCTGTAGGCGACCCGCGACATCCCGCCGTGCGCTGCCAGGGCGGTCAGTTCGCTGCCGACGGCCACTTCGAAGACCCGAAGACGAAGTGAGCCCGCTACCTGACCGACTTTCTGGAAACACTGAGATGGCACAGCAAGCATCAAAGCAGCACTACGACGTCGTGATCGTGGGCGGCGCGGTCGTCGGCAGCGCGACCGCGTATTTCCTGGCGAAGAACCCGGACTTCAACGGTTCGGTTCTGGTTATCGAGCGGGACTGGACCTATGCACAATCCGCGACGGCCCTGTCGAGTGCGTCGATCCGCCATCAGTTCTCGAACCCGCTGAACATCAGGATTTCGCAGTTCGGCACCGAGTTCATCCGCAACTTCCACGAACTCGTTGCCGTCGAGGGCGACGCACCCGAACTCGGGTTCAAGGAAAACGGCTACCTGTACCTCGGCGATGCGAAAGGCGCGCCGATGTTCGAGCGCAACTACGCGACCCAGCGCGAAAACGGCGCCGATGTCGTGTTGCTCGACCAGGAAAAGTTGAAGGCGCGCTTCCCGTGGCTGAATACGGATGGGCTGGTCAACGGCGTCTATGGACAAAGCGGCGAAGGCTGGTTCGACAGCTACGGGCTGCTTCAAGGCATGCGGCGCAAAGCCCGTTCGATGGGTATCGAATACATCGAAAACGAAGTGGTCGACGTGGTGCGCGAAGGCGACGGGATCACGGGCGTGACGCTCAAGAGCGGCGAAACCATCGGTTGCGGTCTGATGGTGAATGCCGCAGGCACGCGCGGCCCCGCGATGGCGCGGCTTGCCGGACTCGAGATTCCCGTCGAGCCGCGAAAGCGCTGTCTGTTCGTGTTCGACTGCCGCACGCCACTGCAAGGCACGGTGCCGCTCACCATCGACACGACGGGCATCTTCTTTCGTCCCGAAGGACAGTACTACCTGACGGGCTGCTATCCGGACCCCGACCCGCTGGCGGATGTGAACGACTTCGACGTGATCCATTCCGAGTTCGAAGACGTCATCTGGCCCGCGCTAGCCGAGCGCGTACCCGCGTTCGAGGCGATCAAGGTCGTCAACGCGTGGGCCGGCCACTACGACTTCTGCATGCTGGACCACAATGCGATTGTCGGACGGCATCCGCAGGTGGAGAACTTCCTGTTCGCCAACGGATTCAGCGGACATGGTTTGCAACAGTCACCCGCCATCGGACGTGGCCTGAGCGAACTGATCACGTACGGCCAATACCGGTCGCTCGATCTCGCACCGCTCGGCTATGAACGCGTGGTCGAGAACAAACCTTTCCTCGAAGAAGGCGTGATCTGAGTGCGTCGCCCATTGATCAAAGGCAGATAACATGACTTCCCATTCCTATCAGACCGCGCTGGTCACTGGCGCGTCCAGCGGCATCGGGCGCGCGATTGCACAACGGCTCGTCAACGACGGGCTCAAGGTCTACGCGCTCGGCCGCGACGCCAAAGCGCTCGATGCGCTTGCGAGCGAGTGCGACGTCACGCCGATCGCGCTCGATCTGCAGGACACGACGCCTTTGCGCGATCTGTTTGCGCGTACCGAAATCGATGTCGTCGTCAATAACGCGGGGCTGCTACCGGCGCTTGCAAAGTTCGCTGAGAGCGAGCTTGCGGATATCGACCGCATGATCGATATCAATCTGCGCGCGCCGCTGCGCCTCGCGCATATGGCGCTCGACGGCATGATCCTACGCGGGCGCGGACATCTGTTCTTCGTCGGCTCCAGTGCCGGGCGATTCCCGCACCCGAACACCGCTGTCTATGGCGCAACGAAGGCCGGCATCAGCATGTTCTGCGATTCGCTGCGTTGCGATCTGCTCGGCACGAAGGTCCGCGTTACGGAAATCGCACCAGGCCGCGTGCAAACGAGCCTCTATCGCACGGCGCTCGGCACGGAAGGCGCAAATGAAAAGCTGTACGACGCCTATCGCTCGATTCAGCCTGAAAACATCGCCGAACTGATCGCGACGGCCATCGCGCTGCCAGAAGCCGTTGACGTGTCGCGCATGGAGGTGTTTCCGACCGATCAGGCAGCAGGCGGCTCGCAGATCGTCTCAGTCAAGTAATCCACGTACTGCTCTACAGGACATATTCGAATCATGAAGAATCAACGAGTCGTTATCGTCGGCGGCGCTTCTGGCCTTGGCCTGTCCGTCGCAAAGCTGATGCTCGCGGACGGCGCGCACAGCATTGCGCTGATCGACAAGAACGGTCCGCTGCTCGACGAAACCGTGGGCGCGCTGAAGGCGCAAGGTCACACGGTGTTTGGCGCGGTCGGCGACATCACGCGCAAGGACTCCGCGCAGGAAGTGTTTCGCACGGCGCTCGAAGCGCTGGGCCGTGTCGATTGCCTGATCAACAGCGCGGCAATCTATCCGCGCCGTCCTATCCTCGATATCTCCGACGACGAGTGGGACCTGGAAAACGCCGTCAATATCAAGGGCACCTATCACATGATGGTCGCTGCCATCGAACATATGCGCAGCCGTGCGAAGGTCGAGCCGCATGTCGCGGGCCGCATCGTCAATATCACATCTGTCGATGCGTTCAAGGCGCATCCGCAGAATGCGCATTACGCGGCGACGAAAGCCGCTGTCGTGAGCCTGACGAAATCGTTCGCGCAGGAAGTGGCGAAGGACGGCATTCTCGTGAACTCCGTCGCGCCCGCCGGCTTTGCGACCGACAAGGCGAAGAAGGCAGGCTTCCTCGGCGAACTCGCCGCCGCCAATCCGCTGGGCCGCGCGGCCGAACCCGAAGAAATCGCGCAATGGGTCGTCATGATGGCAAGCGCGCGCAACACCTATGCGACGGGCGAAAACGTCATCGTCAGCGGCGGTTATATCTACGCTTGAGTCACATCAAGGATTCCCCCGCCCCGTTCGCGGGCGGGCAACGGCGCGGCCGCGACTGTGGTAGAGTCATAATATGTCATACGGCGCAGGTCAGACCCGTTCCACCCACGCCGGCGCGGTACGCCTGCAGCCGAGAATTGCAGAGCACTCCTGATCCGGTGTGAGTACACGGAATGACTCTGGACGCTGAAACCCTCCTCAAGAATGCGGCAAGCACTGGCAAGCGCCGCAGCCTGACCGAACTGGTCATCCAGGCACTGAACGACAAGATCGACCGCGGCGAGTATGCGCCCGGTGCCAAGCTCCCAACCGAACCCGAACTCTGCAATGAATTTAGCGTCAGCCGCACCGTCGTGCGCGAAGCCGTTGCATCGCTGAAACTGGGACGCCGGCTCATTGCCCGCCACGGCGTGGGTGTGTTCGTTTCGGAGACACCCGGTCAATCGGGTGAAATGGGCTTTATCGACACCACGACGCTGAACAACTCGATGCATGTGCTCGAACTGCGTATCGGCGTCGAGACGGAATGCGCGGCCTATGCGGCGTTGCGCCGGTCAGAGCATCATCTCCGGGCGCTCAAGGAAGTGTATGCACGCATGGAAATCGTTGCCGCGGACGATGATGCTGAATGCGCGCGCGCGGACTTCGAATTTCATCTCGCTGTCGCCACCTGCTCCGAAAACCCGCACTTCACTTCGATTCTTCGCTCGCTAGGCCAGGAGATCATCATCGACCTGCGTCTCAAGCATGGAAAAGCGAACGCCAAGGAACGAAAGACCTACATCAGGCGCATTCAGCGTGAGCACGCCGATATCCTCGACGCGATTGAACGGCAGGATGAGACGGCAGCGCGGCGCGCGATGCGGCGTCATCTGAACGAGAGTCTGGAGCGCTATCACCATCTTTCGAGTACGCGCAGCGAGTAGTCCGGCGCGACGTACTCGCGGCTTCTTCAAGAACAAACGCCGGATGAACGGCGCGTCGTGTGACGCTGCCGCTCATCCGGCGTTCTGATTCCAGCACGGCGACCCGTCAGTTCTGCAAGGCCTGAACCTTGTCGCCGTACGCGACCGCTTGCGGCACCCACTTCCCGCCAATCACCTTGTAGAACGTCGCTGCGGGATCTTTCATATCGCCGTTTTGCATGAAAGCGATATTGCCCGACACCCCCTCGAACGCAACCGATTTGATGAGTGGGCCGTACACTTTCGGGTCGGTCGAGTTCGCTTTCTGCATCGCGTTGATCAGAACCCACGTCGCGTCATACGCGGAAGGCGAGTACGCCACGACGCCCTCGTTGTACTTCGCCTTCATCTTGTTATCGAACTCCTTGCCGGCCTTCAGCCTCGACAACGGTACGCCGTAGTCCCATGAAACGGCACCCTCGGCGCTATCGCCCGCGACCTTCAGGAACGTGTCGTTTTCGAAGCTGCCGCCGCCGAGCAAGGTCGCCTTGATGCCGAGCTGCCGCATCTGCTTGATCAGCATGCCCGCCTGTTGATCTAGCCCGCCCCAGAAAATGACATCCGGGTTGAAGGACTTCATCCGCGTGAGCTGGGACTTGAAATCAACGGCCTTATCAGTCGAAAACTCGCGATCGACGACTTTCCCGCCAGCCGCTTCCACGCCTTTGACGAACTCGTCTGCCATGCCCTGCCCGAACGCCGTGCGGTCGTCGATTACAGCAATGCTCTTGCCCTTCAACGCCTGAACGGCTGAATGGCCCGCGAGCTGGCCCATCTGCGAATCGGAGTTGGTGACACGAAATACCGTCTTGAAACCCTGCGATGTGAGCATCGGATTCGTTGCCGTGGGCGACACCATCGGGATACCCGCGTTGTAGTAGATCCGCGAAGCGGGAATGCTCGTGCCTGAATTGAAGTGACCCACGATCCCCGCGACCTTCGAGTCGACCATTTTCTGCGCGACTTGCGAGCCCATGCGAGGGTCACCCTGGTCATCTTCCGCATCGATTGCGAAATGCACCGGCTGCCCGCCAATGACGAGTTTCTTCGCGTTCGCGTCGTCGATTGCAAGCTCGACGCCGCGCTTCAGATCGACCCCGTAGTGAGCGGATGCCCCCGTCAACGGGGCGGCGAAGCCGATCGTCACGTCCGCCGCGTGAGCGGCCGGGGCGACGAGCAATGCCCCGGCGGCCAGGCTCGCGGCGAACACGATACTTTTGAGTTGATACGGGATGTTCATCTGATTCCTCTGCGAATTTCGACAGGTTGAAAAAGAGGTGTCAGGTCTGGGCACGCCCGCCCCAGCTCGGTGCGAACCACCGGCCACGTTTCGAAACCCGACCGTATGTTTACCAAGGTATTAGGTGAGACGTCATATGTCAATGGATCAAAAAGGCCGGCCGGACCAGGGTTTTCGAGATGCACAGGAGAGCCGCCCGCGATGCGTTCAGGTCGCGCGCGTGGCGGAACTTGCGTCGGGGGATGAAAGGTACTGGAGGGTTTCTGCGGGGAACGTGCGGGACACCGGCACGCTTTTATCTGGCATCAGGGACGGGGCCACCCTCATGGGCGGCCCCTATTCTATTTATTGAACCGATACCCGGAACGCCGCCTTGTCGGCGACACGACGCGCCACGCGACTGGGTCGAAGTCAAGCGCGCATGGGAGAAACCAGGTATTCAACTGCATGCAAGGAGCCGTCGAAAGGCATCAGCCATCCCGGTCAGTCATCCTCTCCCAGGCCCGGAAGAGGCCGGGTGCCCTCCAAACGAACGGACTGCAACGATGCCGGGTCCACGCCGAGTGCGCGCAAGATAGTGGGTGCAACCTGCGTGGTGGTTACACGGCGATCGACATGCCGCTCATGGTGATGTCCATCGGGATACGACACGATCAAGCCGAGATGACTGTCGTCCGGCGCGTTCCCGCCATGCTCC
The DNA here is from genome assembly GCF_013426915.1 of Paraburkholderia sp. PGU19. GTDB lineage: Bacteria > Pseudomonadota > Gammaproteobacteria > Burkholderiales > Burkholderiaceae > Paraburkholderia. The sequence continues at coordinate 2,646,382 of NZ_AP023180.1, read as the reverse complement.
TCGTCTTTCGCTTTGCTCGATGTGTAGATAACACCGGGGTTGGGTTGCACGATGATATCGGGTGTGCGTCCGGATGCCGGGTCACCAAATTGCGCCGCGAGCTGCGGTCCCGAAAGGATATACGCCTGCGGCCCGTCCGCGCAGATGCCTGGCGCGTTACAACCCAGGTTGGCCTTCAGCGTCGACACGACAGCTTGAACCTGGCTCTGATCCCGCAGCCAGATGAGACCGACGTCGTCGGTTTGCGCGAAGCCTGTGCCGACCAGACCCGTCCCGTCATTCAGGTTCCCCGTCGTCGTGCTGTTTTGTCCAAAGTGGCCGTTCGGATCGAGGTAGTTATGCGCTTCGAGCAGGCCCACCAGCGTGTCGCCGTTCTTGACCAGCTTGGTGTGGTCGCTGGGCGACTGGCCGTGCTTGGCGGTGACAACTACCATCGTCGACTTCGCGAGATCTTTCGACTTCAGCGCATCGACCATCTTTCCGAGCGCATCGTCAACATAGGCGATTGCAGCCGCCACCTGCTTGCCCGGCGTAAAGCTCGCGTCGAGATAGCCGCCGCCAGACGTGACGGGCGCCTTCTGCGCAACACTCAATGTCTGAAAGTTTGTACCGAACAAGGTCGGCACAGCGGCGTTTTGCTGGCCCGTCGAATCCTTGCCGTCGATCTCATTGATGATGGACTGAACATGCAGGTTATCGAACTGTTCAGTATGCGCGTACGCGTCGGTGTAGTTCGTGCCCGTCACCGGATCGATCGAGTTGATCTCGGTACGTGACAGATCGTCGACGCCCTTGCCTGACGGACCATTAAGCCAGTCATAGCCCCACGCGTGCTTGTCGGCCCATGCCGTCCGGGCACCATGCAAATGTTGCTTGACTGCCTCGAAGATCGTGTTGGTCTTCACATAGTTATGTGGATAAACAGGCACGCACACGCCATTTGTCTTTGCGTGTGGAATCGCTTGCGGATTAAAGGCGCCTCCTCCATCGAGATGCGTAAGCGCCCCGCCGTTCTCTGCGTCGATGCCCGTCGTTTCGTCGAATACGACATTCCAACCCTGATTGCCCTGGCACGTCGGGTCTGACGGCGCATAAAGCGTGCGATCGTACGATACGTCATAGAACAGTCCCGCCGATTTCGGCGAGCCGCCCGTCACGAGTGCCGCCAGGCCAGGAAACGAGTCGGAGAGCCCGGGTGTATAAGCATTGGAGTACGTTACGCCGGACTTCGCCAGCAAAGCCATATTCCGACACGTGTTAGCGGCGATGCATCGCGCCACATCCTGCTCGTGGAGACCGTCCACACTGATCAGCAAAACATGCCGCACGTCGGTGTCGCGCCGTTCGTGATCGTGACCGTGCTCCTTATCATCGCCAGCATGAACGACCATCGGAACCGCAATCGTTGCAGCCAGGATGCCTGCTCCCATTTGCCTGATTAGACGACTCATCTCCACCTCACTGAATGTTTTGAATTCGAAGTTATTACAGCGAGGTAATGTGCTCGTTTAATACGTCGTCAGGATGACCTTTCCCTTTCGTTTTGCCCAATTCATGAGAATGAAAATCACGATCCACAAAGAAAACTGTAGCGCCGAGTCATGCCGCAAAGTACATCGGATATGCGCATGTCATCGAACTCGCTAATGTTGCCCACTGAATATCTCAATAGACGGAGCGTCAATAAAAGGATAACGAATTCGTAATTAGACGGTCAGTGCTGCGATAACTCACGTCACTAGAATGGTCTTCGTGGAAACAACCACTTCCTCAATACTTAGGAGGGTCATCATGAAGCTGCCAGCCTTGTTCGCGGCCACCGTGCTCGGTCTTGCATTCGGTGCGAATGCCTTTGCACAAGCAACTCCGCACGGCATCACGCGTGCCGAAGTGCATGCACAACTTGTCGAGGCACAGGCCGATGGGTTAGTGCCTGCTCCCAAGAACGACTATCCGCCTTCCGCCGATACCATCGCACGGAACAAGGAACTGTATGCGATCCAGCATCACCAATCCGCTAGCGATACCGCATCCGCAACCGGGAACATGGACGCCCCGCGCGCTGCCTCCGATTGACCGCGTGTGGGCGAAGAGATCATCGTTACCGCGACGGGCATCACGCCCGTCGCGATTCCCGCTATAAAGAAGCCTCAATCTGGCGAAACAGTGCGGCGATAGAATCGCCCCCGGGGTACTCAGAACACGTGTCGAATCCCCACTCGCGCGGCGAACTGATTGGCCGTCGTCGATGGCGCATCCGTGCCCGTGATGAATGCGGTATTCAGAGGTGCTGCAGCACCGGTTCCACCGCTCGCGTGCTGATACATCCCTTGAACATAAACATCTGTTCGCGATGACAGATTGTAGTCTGCCATCAAGCCGACCTGATGCCATTTGGGCTTCGAGTTGCCGGCCGTACTGTCGAAATGACCCAGCGTGTAGCTGTACATGGCGCCTACAAAGGTATTCTTCACGAACTGATACTTCGCGTTGACCTCGAAGTTATCGAACTTCAGACTGGTCGCGGTGTTCGCAAAATTCCCCGTGTAGACCGAGCCCGTCGCATCGTTAAGGCTCGTATGGCTATAGACGAAGCCCAGTATCGTGGATCCAAGTGTGTAGTTGATGCCTGCACCCCACACCTGTTGCCGGCCTGCGAAGAAGTTCGTATCGTCCGTCGCAAGCGAGCCTCCAGCGTTTGCACCCGGATTGTTGATCTGCATATATGCCGCAGCGATTGCAACAGGGCCCCCTACGTATTGCGCACCGAGGCTATAGGCTCGATTGTTCGCAAAGCCGCCCGGCTGGTTGCTGAACCCATAAAGACCGCCGAATGTAAAGCCACCGAGAACGGGACTCGTGTACTTCACGGAATTGTTGAGCCGGAATGAGTTGTCGGTGTTGTCATTGTCGTAGGGGTGCGAAAGCAGATAACCGGCCCAGTTACCATTCGCCGTCAACGGTGCAAGGTAGTCTACGACGGAGTCGTACTGACGACCCAGCGTGACTGCGCCAAACCGATCTGAATTCACACCGACGTATGCCTGACGGCCAAACATGCGCCCCGACTGTCCCAGTTTGCCGGAGTTCACGTCAAAGCCATTTTCGAGCGTGAAAATAGCCTTCAACCCTCCGCCAAGATCCTCGGAACCGCGCAGCCCCCACCGGCTCCCCTGTGCAAAGCCGCTCTGCATCTGAACTGCGGAATGTCCGCCTGTGTTATTCGTATAGTTCAAACCTTCGTCGATCAAGCCATACAGCGTTACGCTGGTTTGCGCCATTGCTACCGTCGGGACAGCAACACAGCCGAGCGCCGCACCGGCGATCAGGAGCTTCTTCATTTCATCGATTCCTTGATATGTTGACCAGTCTTCTGTCCATCGCCAGCGCCTCTCGACATCCCGCACAGCGAACCCCGGACCGAAGAAGGCCACACTCTAGGAGCGTTAAAATTCCACTCTCTCAGCAATTCAATATTGCTGAAATTCTGTTGCGTCCATTCCACGGCCAGGACACGACACCAACTTTATCGAGCCGGCTCGTAATCAGCAAGGTCTCCTAGACCCCGCTCCACACCAGATCTGGATGCATCTGCATAAGGTTTGCCGTCGACCGCTGAGCGTGCCGTAAGGACCTCTTCTCGTAGAATTCCGCCACAAAGTCTATAAAGGTGCGAAGGACGATTGGCATATGTCGATGACTGGAATATAAAAGCCACACCGTCCATTGGCTCTCGCAAAGCTCAGCATCGTTAAGGACCATCCGCAATCTTCCGTCCGACAACTCGTCCGTGACGACAGACCTCGGAAGTCGGGCGATTCCCAGTCCAGCACACGCGGCCCTCTTCACCATGAGTGGACTTTGCAGATTCATGATTGGCCGAACCACGACACGCTGCGTTCCGTTTCGATCGCGAAACTCCCAGTATCGGCTCGGAGCATCGGACGAAAGGAGCACGTCGTGCGATGCCAGATCAGCAAGTGTTCGGGGCGCGGCATTCCGCTCCAGATAAGATGGACTCGCGACAATCACGTCGCACGTTTGCGCGATTGGCTTGCATATGAGCGATGAGTCCTTGAGTCGCCGCGCGGCGTTGAAGCAAATGTCGAAGCCTGCCGGATCTATATCCGACATAGTCTCGAAAACGGATAGTTCGAAACTCATTCGCGGCTGGAGGCTTCTGTATCCGGTGAGTAGATGCGGGAGATCTGTCGACGCAAACGACGCCGATGCAGAAATACGGAGACAGCCGGCAGGTTGCTGCGTCGCATCTGCGACGCACTCGTCCATTGATTCCAGAAGCTTCATGAGATCAATGGCATATTCCAGATATTGCTTTCCCACGGGCGTCAGCGAAACGTGTCTTGTCGTTCGATTCACGAGACGAACATCGAGGTCCTTCTCAAGCATCGCGACGCCGCGCGTAACGACTGAACTTGACACCCTTAGCTGCTTTGCGGCTTCAGCAAAACTTAGACAGTGGGCGACCGTCACAAATATACGGATGGAAGCGAGCTTGTTCATTGGAATGGAGCGGAGTTGCAACAGGTTTCGACCGATAGGTATCGGAAGGGTACAGAGGCACGCTTGCGCGTTTCCGTCAATCCGATTACGAACCTGTTATCTTTTTCTCGATATATGCGCGAACAGTTGACTGCTTCTCGATCTCTTAAGCATCGCATAAGGAAATATCGATCTTTTCAAAAGGTCGCGCGACAGCAAATTGGCATGTTTGAAAGAAGAAAAAAGCATTCTGTAATCACCTAAGCATTCGATAAGCAATGCGCCCTCATAGTGCAGCCTGAGGTTCTGATCTGCACCTCGATTACCGAGCCGGGTATCGTGAAAAATTGGGGAAAGGGAATGTCACATCGCCACGTCGCACCGACGCAAAACAAGGTTCCAGAGGTCACGATCGCCTTCTGGACAATCAAGATCTTGTCCACCACGGTCGGTGAAACGGGTGCCGATTATCTCGCTGTCCATGTCGGCCTGGGCGCCACGTTGACGATAGCAATCACGCTTTCCATGCTCGCTGCATCGCTCGTTACACAGTTGATGAAACGAGCCTATGTGCCGTGGATCTACTGGCTAACTGTCGTGCTGGTAAGCGTGGTCGGCACGCAACTGACGGACGTTCTCACGGATGTTCTCGGAGTCAGCCTTTACACGAGCACGGCCGCATTCGCGGTACTGCTCTGCGTTATTTTCGGGACCTGGTACTACAGAGAAAGAACGCTCTCCATTCACACAATCGTCACCCGCAATCGCGAACTCTTTTACTGGACTGCGATTCTCGTCACGTTCGCACTGGGCACGGCAGCTGGAGACCTTGCAACCGAAGCGTTAGGGCTCGGTTTCAGTCTCGGCGTCGTCATATTCGGTGTCATGCTTGTCATGATGGGCGTTGCGGCCTACCTCGGCGCCGATCGCGTACTGATCTTCTGGCTTGCCTACATTCTGACCCGACCTTTTGGCGCGTCACTGGGCGATCTCCTATCCCAGGCAACTGAGTACGGCGGACTTGGATTGGGTACCGTCGTCACCAGTATTGCCTTTCTCTCCATCATTGTCGTCCTGGTATTCCTGCATACCGCTGCGAGAGTCCGGCAAAGCAGGATCAGCAGTACCTAGTTGCACGCCCCTCTTATACCCGTTCACCGTCATCTTTCAACCGGAGGATCAACAATGAAGCGTGCCATCGTCAGTTCCGCACTCTCGTTCGTAACAGCCACCGCCGTCGCGGCCAGTCACGCATCGGCCGTGCATGCGCCGCAATGGCTTGCAGCACTGTCACCCATCTCGTCCGCAAACGCAGCCACAGAGGCATCAAAGCTCGGCGATCTTTCGAAGTTCCGCGTGATCGTTGTCGACACCTCGAAGCTGGTCGACGCCAACGATCTCGCCGGCGCGAAAAAGCGGATCAAGGACCTGGAAACGTCGTGGGACGAGGCCGAAGCGGGATTGAAACCACGCGCCGCCGCAGACTGGCACAAACTCGACAAGTCAATCGACGACGCGCTCGAGGCCCTTCGCGAAAGTTCACCCAGCCAGGCCAGGTGCAAAAAGACGCTCGCGGATTTGCTCGCGTTGATGGATCGGATGAGCGGCAAGGTTTGAGGTCGACATCAGGTTCCTCCTCTTAAGCCTTTGATAAGCAACAGGCCGCGACAATCCTGTCATTCGGGAGAAATCGCACCATGCGCCTGTTGCTGTTAGAAGTTGACGAGATGATCGGTGAGCCTGTCGCGAGCCGACTCTATACCCGTTCGGAACTCGAAGACAAGTTGCACGGATGTGGCGAAGGAACCGCCAGCAACGCGATCGAAATGCATGTACAGGGTCTGCGGCGCAAGATTGGTGCTGGCCTGATAGCGACCGTGCGTGGTGCCGGCTACCGGCTCAAGCGATGCGAATGACGTCGATCCGGCGCTGGCTGCTGGGATGGTTAATTGCAGGCCTCGCAGTCTCGGCGTTGACAGCGGGCTATGGCATCTTCCACACCGCGCGCGAAGAAGCCAGCGAGCTATTTGATTTCGAGCTCCGCACGGTCGCCGAATCGATTCCCGCAAACATCAGCACCACCGACGCAGTCCTGCAAAGCAAGCCTGATTTCGAAGGTTTGTCGGAAGATCGTCTTTTCATCGAGGTGTGGGATCAGGCAGGCGGGAGCGTCTACAGATCGCTGGGTGGAATTGATCTTGCACGCTTCCCGGCGGGTCTGCGCACAATCGAACGCGACGAGTATCACTGGCGCGTATACGGCGTTCAGCAGGGCACGCGCTTCGTACAGATCGCGCAACCCGTCTCCGTGCGCGAGAATCTCGCACTTCGCCTTGCATTACGCACGCTGGCGCCGCTAGCACTGTTCTTCCCGGTCATCATCGCGATCGTTCTTTTCGTTGTCGGGCGCGGGCTTGCTCCGCTAGCAGAAATCTCCCGTGCATTGACTACGCGTTCTTTCGATTCTCTCGAACCACTGCACCTCGACGCTGCTACACCCGTCGAAGTCAGGCCACTCGTCAATGCATTGAATGATCTGCTGTATCGACTGGACGTGGCGTCACAAACGCAACGGACGTTTGTCGCGGATGCCGCGCATGAATTGCGATCGCCGCTGGCGGCATTGAAGCTTCAATTGCAGTCCGCCGAGCGCGATGGATCACTGGTTGGAAACAAGACGACGTTCGAGCGCATCGAAGGTCGCCTCAATCGGCTCATCCATCTTGTGCACCAGTTGCTCACGCTCGCCCGCGAAGAAGCGCAGATAGGCGCCCATTTCCAGTCGGTAAGCCTGCGCCGGTTGTGCGAGCGTGTCGTCGCCGACTTTTCACTGCTCGCAGAGGAAAAGCAGATCGACCTCGGCCTCGTATGCGTTTCAGCCGCGCAGGCAGATGACACCTACAAGGCTACTGTCGAACCCCCTGGAATTGAAGTGTTGCTCAGCAACCTGATCGACAATGCGATTCGCTATACACCGTACGGCGGTAAAGTCGATGTCATTCTCGCGCGCGAAGCCGGGACGGTCAGCGTTTGCGTATCCGACAGCGGCCCGGGCATACCCGACGAGGAACGGGAGCGCGTATTCGATCGCTTTTATCGCAGTGCAGGTACCAAGGAGCAAGGCAGCGGTCTCGGGCTGGCGATTGCGCTAAAAATTGCGCAGCGTCACCATGCATCGCTCCAGATGCAAAACAATCTCGAACAGCGTGGTCTTCGGGTCACGTTAGCAGGACTGCGCGTAGATAAGCCATCGCTACCATAGCGTCGACACACATTCATAGCTTGACCAGATCGAACTCCGGAATTGCGAGAGTTCGAACCGGTCAACGTCGATCAGACTACATCTACTGCACAGTGATGACTTCCTTCATGTTCGGATGTATCCCGCAAAACACGTTGTAGACGCCGGGCTTGTCGAACTTGAACTGATAGGTGTCGTTCTGATCCAGAGCGGCGGAGCGAAACAGGCCGGAGTCGCTAACCACGGTATGCGGTTCGCCATCCAGATTTTTCCAGGTCACCGTCGACCCCGCTTTAATCGTGGTAGACATAGGTGAAAACATAAAATTCTTGATAACCACCGCATTGGCGTCTTGCGCCTGCGCGACAGTCATCCCTGAAGTTAATGCCGCCACGATCATCCCGACTCCAACAGCGACAACCCGCGTACGACGAAAAATAGCAGATAGCATGATCCGGTTCCTTGCTTGATGAGTGGATGGTGATGGCAATCAGACGAGCGTCGCGTCGGAAAGCGTCGCCTTGAGCGGGTGACGCGAGATCTTGATGCTGGTCACGCCAAGCATGCTGGCAAGCTGATCGCTCGCGACCTTGAGCGGCATCGGCCCAGGGCCATTTCCGGCCGTCGGTTGTGGATAGGCGGTCGAGCGCGCGGTATGGAAAGTAATGTTCCCCTCCACCTTGGACACGATCTGATGGATATGTCCATTCAGTACGGTGACCGAGCCGAACCGCTTCAGATAGTCCATCGCCCGGCCGGCGTCGCCCGTGCCCCATCCCCACGGTTCGTATATCGTCCACATCGGCATGTGCGCGAACACAACGATCGGCGTGCTGGATGAGCGCCCTTTCAGATCGTTTTCCAACCATTCAAGCTGGTCGTCGCCGAGACTCCCCAGACCATTCGGCTTGAAATGCATCACATTGACGAGCCCGATGAAATGCACGCCATTGTGGTCGAAACTGTAGTACCCCTTGTTGTCCGAGGCCTTGCCGAAGCGCTGGAAGTACTCGGTTCCCGGTCCGTCTGTCACATCATGTTCTCCGGGCACAGTGTGCAGTTCGGTGATATTCAACCCCGACAGCAATTGAGCCGCGAGGTCGAATTCCGCTGCCTTCGAGAGATGGGTGATATCGCCCGTGTGTATCGTCAGTGCCGGCTTGACGGGCATCGCGTTGACGAAGTCAATCGTCTCCTTGAGCGTACCGGCGACATCCGGATTGGCTTCCTTGTTGAAGCCGATATGCGTGTCACTGATCTGAAGGAACAGAGGCACGCCTGACGGTGCCGACTTGTCAGCCGTACCGGCGGCGAGCGCTAATTCGACTGGTGTGAGAATGCCGCCGGCCAGAACGAACAGCGTGCCGGCGCCACCGTAGGCGAGGCATTTCAGTGCGCTGCGGCGCGACGGATTGGAAGGCGTATCTGATGACATGATGTGCTCTCGATTGGGGGTTCAGAAGGTATAGACCGCCGAATCACCCAGTGGACCTCCGCCGGCTGGGTTCAAGCACTAGACTGCTGTGTCGTCCGTTCTATTCCCAAAACATGAACGCCTGTTGCTGGCGCCCTGTCATCCGCTGACCTTTCGCGGCGCTGCTGCAACCCCGCACGCGCTTGATAAACGTGGCCGCAGAGTTGGTTGTCCATTTAGCGCGGAATATCCGGCGCGTGTGGACGGTCTAGCAGGCAGGACACACGAAATGGGGAATCGAAATGGACATCATCGACCTGGCCCGTGAATCGGGATTGACAGTCATCCTCGATGGCAGAATCGGCCGCGAGGAATATCACAGCGTATGCGGTTCGATCTCGGCGTTATCGCGATTCGCCGAATCGGTATGTCAGCAGACAGCGAACCCAGATGACCGCGCCTCGCGTCTGTCATCGGCGACCAACGCGTCCGGTCAGGCACGCCGTCGTCATGGCGGACGTGCGGAAACGTCGGGTGCCATACGTCGCTGCCCACCATGTGCCACGCAGCGCTCGCCGCAGTCCGACGTGAGTAGCGTCGATGGTATGTCCCGCACATTCGCGAATTGAGGTTTCGGGTGCAATCCGTTCTGCGCCGTCTTCAGCTCGGGTCGGGCATCGTGTTGCTGACCTATCTCTTCCTCCATCTGATCAATCACGCGCTCGGCATCTGGTCACTGGAACTCGCCGGGCGCGGTCTGCTGGTGGCGTTGTGGCTCTGGCGTAGCATCCCGGGCACGTTCTTGCTGTACGGCGCTGCATCACTGCACTTTTCGCTCGCGTTGCATACGATTTACACGCGCCGCCAATGGACACTGCAGCCGGCAGAATGGATACGCCTCTGGGCGGGCCTCAGCCTGCCGCTGCTGCTCATCCGCCACGCGGTGACGACCCGATTGGCCTCGACGCTCTACGGCTTCGAGCCGAACTATGAGCGCGTCGTCATCACACTGCTCACGAGTGGCACGCAGGGACTGCAGCTTGCGCTGCTCGCGCCCGGCTGGGTACATGGATGCCTTGGATTGTGGTTCCGGTTGCGCCAGCATCCATCGACGCAACGCATGAAAACCGCATTGATGACGTTCGCCATCCTCTTGCCGGTGCTGTCTGCGGGAGGCTTCATCCGCATGATGCGAGCCGTCGAGACAAAGAACTTCATACTCCCGGCACCTGATCCGAAGCTGGCTACCCATCAACTCGCTCTGGACGGCTGGCGTCACGATCTCGTCGCCCTCTACCTCGTGGTGACGATCAGCGCATTCGTTGCCGGCCAGTTGCGCAACGGACTCGAACGGCAACGACAGCAGAAGAATCGCTGAATGCCTGATACGTCACGGCAGGACGCGAAGTCCCGCCACTCGCGTCGAGCACACCCGTCACCCGTGTCGCCCCCTCCAACGCGACGACGAAAATTCGCATGGCCGAATTGATACCAAAATTGTCGATTGAGACAGTATTTTCGGGCGCGTTACGTTTGTAGAGTGTCGATCACCGCATGAGCGCTCACGCGGCCCGGAGAACAAAGGCTAGCCGCCAATCCTCACACCACAAGCAAACCTGGAGTACACAGATGAACCAGCATGCCCACGTAGATGGGATTTATCCCTTCCCGGCTGTGATGCAGACGCGGACGATCGAAACCAACGGTACATCCATCCATGTGCGGGTCGGCGGTCAGGGTCCGGCAGTGGTCATGCTGCATGGCTTCGGCACAACGGGCGACATGTGGGGGCATCTGGCGAGCGCACTCATCGAAGACCACATGATCGTCGTGCCCGACCTGCGCGGCCTGGGCCTTTCGTCGAAGCCTGACGGCGGCTACGACAAGAAGAATCAGGCGGCGGACGTGCTGGGCGTCCTGGACGCTCTGGGTGTGCATACGGCCGAGTTGGTGACGCACGACATCGGCATCATGGTCGGCTTCGCAGTTGCCGCCACGCACCCCGAGCGCGTGAACCGATGGGTAGCGATCGATGCGCCGCTGCCCGGCGTCGGCCCCTGGGATCAGATCACACAGTATCCAGCCATGTGGCACTTTGGCTTCGCTGGCAAGGACATGGAGCGCCTCGTCGCAGGCCGCGAGCGCATCTATCTCGACCGCTTCTGGAACGAACTCTCCCGGAACCCTAAGCGCTTTGATGAAGCGAAGCGCCAGCATTACGCGGCACTCTATGCGCAACCCGGCGCAATGCGAGCGAGCTTTGCCCAGTTCCTCGCGTTCAGCCAGGATGCTGCCGACAACAGGAGATTCCTCACGCAGCGCAAGCTTCAGATGCCCGTCCTGGCCTTGGGTGGCGAAGCGACATTCGGCCCGATGATCGGCGCGGTGATGCGGTGCGCCGCCGATGACGTCGAACACGTGACCATCCCTGATTGCGGGCACTGGATCACGGAAGAACAGCCGGCTGCGGCGACAAAACTTGTCGTCGACTTCCTGCATCGCCATTCGTGAGCTGGTTACCGCTACGTAGTGCGGCGCCGCGTGGCGGGTCCAGTCGCGCCGCAGTTCATCACCGACACTTAAGGAATCTGATTTGAACAAGCACCTGATTGCATCTTGCGCACTCGCGTTGATCGCGGGATCAGCGGTGGCGGCCACGACCACTTATAACCTTGACCCGAGGCACACTTATCCAAGTTTCGAAGCCGACCACTTTGGCGGCATTTCGGTGTGGCGGGGCAAGTTCACGAAAAGCAGCGGCGTCGTGACACTTGATCGCTCTGCAAAGACTGGCATGATCGACGTGTCGATCGATACCGCATCGATTGATACAGGTAATGCGCAACTCGATACGCGTGTGAAATCGGATGAATTCTTCGATGTGAGCAAGTATCCGACCGCGACGTTCAAAGGTAGTGCGCTGCGCTTCGACGGCGACACACCAATCGAAGTATCGGGCGACTTCACCTTTCACGGGGTCACCAAACCGCTGACGTTGAAGATCGATTCGTTCAAGTGCTTCATCAACCCGCTGATCAAGCGCGAAGTGTGTGGTGCGGAAGCCAGCGCGCAATTCGACCGCGCCGACTACGGCGTGACCTGGGGCACCAATTACGGTTTCAGGACGCTGACTCGCTTGCAGATTCAAGTTGAAGGCGTGAAGGCGGACTAGGCAGGAGACGGCCATTGACCACATGAAGGGTCGATCCTCCTACCCTGCCCTTCTGTTGTCGCGGCGCACGCTCTCAGAGGTGCGCTTTTTTTTCATGGGCCTTTGCTTCGATGCCCTGGCCCACGCATTAGTAGCTTCGGACAATTCAACTATCCACCGAAACAGAAGCCACTCCCACCAACGCCACGGCCCGCTCGCGCGCAGCCAGTCTTGCCGCGTGATCGACTTCGGGTCCAAATAGCGTTTTCTCGACGACAACCGATTCGACGTCGGTGATGCCGACCGATCGCAGCCACGCTTCGATATAGGGCCGCTGAAAATCGAACGAATGGGCGGGTGTGCTCGAGTCGATCGAATAGTCGAGTCCTCTCGCGTAGATCACCACCGCCTTCTTGTCTTTCAGCAGTCCCTGGAGCCCACGCTCATCGAACGAGAACAGGATGTCCCGCTGCGACACGACATCGATGAAATGCTTGAGCTTGTATGGAATAGAAAAATTCCACAGTGGCACGGAGAGCAACAACGTATCCGCGTCGTGCAACCGCTGCGCGAGACGCCGGATGTCAGCCCACGCCTGCTGCTGGGCTTCGCTGAGCGGCGTGCCGCTCAGGTCCGCATATTTCGCATCGAGCGCATCGCCGTCGAATTCCGGCAACCTGATCGACCACAGGTCGAGCACGTCGATCGAATGATCAGGATGAGCGCCGCGATAAGCCTCCAGATAAGCGCGCGCAACGTCGAGGGAAGCAGATCGCGTCTTGCGTGGCGACGATTCGATATGCAGCAAGGTCGGCATGGCAATACTCCACGTGAGTTGACTGCCGCCATCACAACATATTTCATTCTAAAATATAAACGAAGTATTGCGGCCTTATTCAGTTCAATTCGCACTGTATTGGAAGGACCATGTTCGATACCGTTCTGCTGCGCTCTTTCGTGGCCGTCGTCCAGGAAGGCGGGTTCACGCACGCCGCCGCCCGTCTCAATCTGACGCAGTCCGCGGTTAGCGCGCATCTGCGACGTCTCGAAAAACAGACCGGCCGGGACCTGCTCGTGCGTACCACGCGCTCGGTGACGCTCACGCCTGACGGTGAACTTCTGCTGGGCTACGCGCGCGCCATCCTCGCGCTCAACCATGATGCACATGCACAACTGCTTCGCGGGCCCAGTGAAGGTGCGATCCGGGTTGGCCTGTCCGAAGACCTCGCCAACGTACGACTGATGAACGTCATGCAGGCGTTCGCGGTTCGCTATCCGCGCATTGCCTTCAGCGTCAGGGTCGGCATTACTGCCGAACTGCTGCAGGCGATGGATCGGGGCGAATTCGACATGGTGATCGTGGGACGCTGCCACGATTCGCGCCCCGGACGCGTGCTATGGCGAGAGCCGCTCGTGTGGGCTGGCGCGGAGTGGGCTTCGCTTACGTCCGGCGCGCCGGTGCCGCTCGCGTTGTTTCCGGAACCGTGCCCGTATCGTGAGGCCGCACTCTCCGCCCTCGCCCGCGCCGGCCTCGATTACCGGATCGTACTGGTGTGCTCGAGCGGCGCCGGTCTGTGCGCCGCCGCCCAGGCTGGCTTTGCGGTGACGCCGGTCGTGCATACGCAACTCGTGCATGGCTTGCGTGCGGTCGCGCCGGATGCCGGCCTGCCGGCACTGCCCGATGTCGAGTTCACTATGTTCTCGGTGCCGGGCACATCGGCCAGCATCGCGGACGAACTAGGCAACGCGATCGTGCTCGCATTTGCGCACAAGGGATGACATCGAGCGAGCACAAGGCGTGCTGCCAAAATCATCGATCTGCGATCGACTTGTTCCACTCGCGCAAAGCAGTCTTTCCTGGGTGCAAACGCGACCGTGCAAACCACGGCGACTCACGACGCCCGCAACTCACGCACCCCCTTTCCTATCCGCCGCCGCAGCAACGTTCGCAACGTGTGGCCATCCGCATACCCAACCTGCTCGGCAATGCGTTCGACGGGGAGTTCGCTCGTCCTGAGCAGATGGACGGCGCGCTCGATCCGAAGATCCTGAATGTACTCGACGGGCGTTTTACCGAGCACCGCGTTCAGACGCCGCGTCAATGTCCGCTTGCTGGTCGCCAGTTCATCGGCAACGACGTCGAGTGAGATTGCCATGCCGAGGTGCTGGCGCACCCATCGGTCGAACCGTTCGACGAGCACATCCGAGTGCGAGAGCTGATCGGAGATCGCATAGGCAGACTGCGAAAGTCGCGAGTCGAATACGAGATACCTCGCAACGAGCGCCGCAAGCTCGGGGCTGTGATTGCGGATCAACCAGAGCGCAAGGTCGAGGTGGCTCAGCGCCGCCCCTGCCGTGATAGCACCGCCGCTGGGCACGACAATCCGGTGCGCGTCGAGGTGCACGTTCGGGTAGCGCTGGCGGAACAGCGGCGAAAGCCACCAGGTGGTCGTGGCATCGTAACCGTCGAGCAAACCGCTTTCAGCCAGCACGAACGTACCCGTGCATGCAGCTGCAACCCGCGCGCCGCCACTTCGCCACGAGCGCAAAGCACCAAGCGCATCGACCACATCATCGCGAGCGAGCGCAGGCACGAGCGCCTCGGGCGACGTGCGGTTGAGCGCGGGCAAGACGACCCAATCCGGCGCAGGCGCGTCAGGCACTTCGCGCACGGGCACTTGCAACCCCAGCTCGGTCCGTACCTGGGGCCGCATTCCTACCACGGTGATGTCGAAGCCCGCCGTGGCCACCCCTGTCGTGCGCGCAAGGCTGTTGGCCATCGTCAAGCTGTCGAGCACAGTGGTGAGGCCCGTATCGAACACCCCTTCGAGCGCGAGGACAAAAATTCGCATGGCAGAATTGATACCAAAATTGTCGATCGGGACAGTATTCTCCAGCGCGCTCCGTTTGTACAGTGTCGATCACCGCATGACCCCTTCATGCGGAGCACTGGAGAGCAAAGATGATCAAGCACGCCTTGTTTGTCCGACTTGAAGCCAAACCGGGAAAGGAGCAGGCGGTAGCAGACTTCCTCGTCGATGGGCTCGAAATGGCCAATCGGGAGTCGACCACGCCAATCTGGTTCGCCCTCAAGCTGTCGCCGACGACGTTCGGCGTATTCGACGCGTTTGCGAGTGACGAGGATCGCCAGGCACACTTGAGCGGCAATATTGCCAGCGCCCTGATGGCCAGCGCCGACGAGATGCTGGCAAGTCCCCCGTCGATCGAATCGATCGACGTCCTTGGCATGAAGAACGTGCTGGCGTGAGCCGTTTGCGCCCCGACAGCACACAGGTCATGCCGTTGGAGACCGTCTCGAACAAACGCGGTGCAATCCCGCGCGTGGCGTTCTGATTCAATCCCGTTCATATAGATGGAGTAGTTCGTGTCGATTCATTTCAAACTAGGCGCTTTGTTCACTGCCCTTGCGTTTTCGAGCGCGTCTTTCGCCCAAACGCCCGACGTCAAACCGGAACGGATTCGCGGCGATATCGTGTCGTTCAAAGGCGAATTGCTGACCGTGCACCGGAAGAGCGGCGACACCGTATCGATCGATGTCAAACCGGACGTCGGCGTCTCGGCTCTCAAGCCCGCCGCGCTTTCCGACGCCAAAATCGGTTCGTACGTGGGGACGCCGGCGATTACGGGCAGCGATGGAAAATTGACGGCCACTTCGATGATCGTTTTTCCCGAGGCAGCGCGCGGTACAGCGGAAGGGCATTTCGCCTATGACTTCGGCCCCAACAGCACGATGACAAATGCAAACGTGGTGTCGGTTGTCACCGGCACTCGCGGCCGTGAATTGAACCTTTCATATAAGGGCGGTTCCAGCACGGTGACAGTGCCGGAGAACGTGCCCGTCGTGACGCCGGTTCCGGCGAGCAGAACGGATCTGACGGCAGGGAAGAAGGTCTTCCTCGTGGTGACACCGGGTGCGAGCGGCGTTTATGACGCGCACGTGCTATTCGTTGAAAAAGACGGTATCGCGCCGCAGTTCTAACACATGATCTGCCGCATTGGCGGAAAGCGCGGGCGGACCATTCTGCGATATTGCAGTTTTCTTTTTCCACTCATTCAATAATCCTAATCACATTTGACGTTCACCTTATTCAAAGGATTGACCATGCGTTTTCTCACGTTACGATCTGCAGCGGCGCACGCCACCGCCGCACTTTGCCTGCTTGCCACTGCCGCCGCGCCTGCTGTTGCCGCACCGGTGAAGAACATCGTGGTGGTCCACGGCGCATTCGCCGACGCCGCAGGTTGGCGTCCCGTCTACAACATTCTGACGAAGGACGGCTACCACGTAACACTGGTGCAGCAACCTCTGACGTCGTTCAGCGACGACGTGACTGCCACGAAGCGCGTGCTTGATAGCCTCGACGGTCCGTGTGTACTCGTCGGCCACAGCTATGCCGGCGCGATCATTAGTGAAGCCGGGAACGACGACCACGTGACGTCGCTGGTCTACATAGCCGCGCATGCGCTCGACGCCGGTGAAACCATCGGGGACAACGGCAAGAAGTATCCGGTCGGCCCCCTATCGATCGTCGGAACGCCGGATCATTTTGTTTACCTGAAACCCACCGACTATCCGTCGCAGTTCGCCCCCGACCTGCGACGCGCGCAGGCCGATTTCGAAGCGCATGCGCAGATACCGCTTGCAGCATCCGAGTTCTCGGCGCAGGTTTCCGATCCGGCATGGAAGACGAAGCCCAGCTGGTATATAGTCGCGAAGGCCGACAAGATCATCAGTCCGGACCTCGAACGCATGTACGCAGAGCGCGCTCACGCCAATACGGTCGAGATCAATGGCGCAAGCCATGCGGTGTTCGAGTCCCATCCGCGGGAAGTCGCCGCACTGATCGAACAGGCGGCGCAGCGGTCTGGCCAGTAAGGAAACATTCCTCGCCGCTTACCGCCAGCTTGTCGGGCACTTCGCGATCATGTGACTGCTGGTCGCGAATTCTCGTATCGATATCGGGCTGAATATCGCGTCGGGACGCAGCGCGGGTAACAGGCCGACTCTTTGTCGACATCCCGCGTTTTCGCGAAAGCAAGCACATTTTTGCGCCTAGAAACAAACCCTAATCCCCAACAGCCGCACCGCGCGTAACCCAACACCCGCCCTACATCCCTTTCAGCAAGGCTACCAATATCCCAAATCGGCACGCACGCCTTGCCGGTTTCGGCGTTGGCCCGATTTTTCGTCGATCTACAGTCGCCTCACACAACGTGAATCCCTACTGGAGGCGACATGAGAATAAGGCGACGAACCGCGTCTATCGCGGCGACGCTGTCATTTGCGGCTGCATGCATCGGCAGCGCGCACGCAATCGAAAAGCCCGAAGAACTGACCGTGCAGAAGCTACCAGCGTGGCATCCGCATGAGGTGTTCGTCGTCGATATTTCGATGCCGTCGATGACGGATGCGCGCGTCTATCTATACGACGCCGATGCGAAAAAGCTGCTCGGCCAGATCGACGCCGGCTTCGCGCCGGGCTTCGCGATCTCGCCGGATCACAAGACGAGCATCGTCTCGACCACGTACTTCGCGCGCGGCTCGCACGGCACGCGCACCGACGTCGTCGAAATGACCGACAACGCGACGCTCGATCACACGGGCGAAATCGTGATTCCGCCGAAGCACGGCCAGCATGTGCCGTCGCCGTACAACACGACGTTCAGCGCGGACGGCAAGCGTCTTTATGTGACCAACATCACGCCCGCCGCATCGGTGACGGTGATCGACGTCGCATCGAAGAAGGTGTTGTCGGAAGTGGACATGGCAGCCTGCGTGCTCGCGTTTCCGTCGGGCAACGACCGCTTCACGGGCCTGTGTGAAAGCGGCAAGGCGCTCACCATCACGCTCGACGCGAACGGCAAGGAAGCGAAGCGCACGATGTCCGACGCGTTCATCGACGTCGACAAGGACCCCGCGTACATCAACGCGTCGCCGTATCAGGGCGGCTATCTGTTCACGACTTTCCACGGCATGGTGCGCACCGCCGACTTCCGCGGCGACAAGCCCGTGTTCGGCAAGCCGTGGTCGCTGCTGACGGACGCCGAGCGCGCCGAAGGCTGGCGTCCTGGCGGCATGCAGCAGACGGCCGTGCACGCGAAGCTGCATCGCTATTACGTCGCGATGCACAAGGGCGGCGAAGGCACGCACAAGGACCCCGGCACGGAAGTCTGGGTGTACGACCTGCAGACGAAAAAGCGCATCGCGCGCTGGGATCTGTCGCAGCAGAAGATCGACCCGATCGCTTCGATCCAGGTCAGCGAGGACGACAAGCCGCTGTTCTACGGCATCACGGGCACGTCGGATCTCGTCGTGATGGATGCGCGCACGGGCAAGCTGCAGCACGTCGAAAAGCAGGTCGGCAATACGTCGTCACTGCTCGTCAATCCGTGAGGCCGACATGATGCTCGATCCTGTACTCGCGACGGGCGCGCAAGCCAGCACGGCGATTGTCGTGCTGCTCGGCGCCGTCGCCAAATGGCGGCGTCCTGCCGCGTTCCGTCAGGCGGTGGGCGATTACCGCCTGTTGCCCGAAGCGTTGACGGCGCCCGCCGCCATCGCGATCACCGCAGCGGAAACGGTGGGCGCCGCCGCGCTGCTGTTCCCCGACACGCGCGTGCTCGGCGCGATCGTGCTGGTCGCGCTGCTGCTCGCGTTCGCGGCGGGGCTCGCGTTCAACATCCTGCGCGGCCACACCGATATCGACTGCGGCTGCTCGGGTTTCGCCGCGACGCAAGCGGCAAGCCAGGCGAACGCGCCGCGCGGCATCGGCTGGTTTCATGTCGCACGCGCCGTGCTGCTCGCTGCGCTCGCCGCGACCGCGTTCATCGAACCCGCGACGCGTTCGATCGTGTGGTTCGACTACCTGACGCTCTTCTTCGCCGTGCTGCTGATCGTCTGCGCACTGCTCACTTTCGATGTGCTGCTGGCCAACGTGCCGCGCCTCTCTCACTTGAGGAATTCATGATGCAAACCGCTCTCACCGTTTCCACCGCGCTGCTGTGGATCGCCGTTCTCGCGCTCGGCGCGATCTGTCTCGCGCTGGTTCGCCAGGTCGGCATTCTGTACGAACGCATCATGCCCGCAGGCGCATTGATGATCGACAAGGGCCCCGCTGTCGGCGCGATCGCACCGACCTTCGAACTGGCCGACATTCGCGGCCAGAACGTGAAGGTGGGCGGCATCGACGCGCAAGGCAAGGCCACGCTGCTGTTCTTCCTGTCGCCGACCTGCCCCGTCTGCAAGAAGCTGCTGCCGCTGTTGCCGTCGCTGCAATCGAGCGAAACCACGCCCGTCAACATCGTGCTCGCCAGCGACGGCGATCTCGTCGAACACCAGCGCTTCGCGCAGAAGCAGAATCTCGATCGCTTCCCGTATGTGCTCTCGCAGGAACTGGGCATGGCGTACCAGATCGGCAAGCTGCCGTATGCCGTACTGCTCGACGACAGCGGCAAGGTGCGCGCGAAGGGTCTCGTCAACACGCGCGAGCATCTGGAAAGCCTGTTCGAAGCGAAGGAACGCGGCGTCGCGTCGCTGCAGGAGTTCGTGCATGGCGATCATCGCCACGAGCAACACGAACAGCACGCCTGATTCATCGAACCCACTGACAACCTGAGCGGAGAACAATCACATGGGCGTTTTTGATTCATGGTTCGAGAAGTCGGCGCGCGGCGTCGCGCAGCACAGTTCGCGGCGCAGCGCGATGGCGAAGCTCGGCCGCGTGCTGGTCGGCTCGGCGATGCTGCCGCTGCTGCCCGTCGATCGCACGGCGTATGCAGCCGATGCAGCCTCGGCAGCATCGGGCGCTTCAGGCGCTGCGGCAACGGGCGCCAGCGACGATCCGATGAGCTGCGATTACTGGAAGTATTGCGCGATCGACGGCTGGCTCTGCAGCTGCTGCGGCGGCACGTCGAGCAGTTGCCCGCCGGGCACGACGCCTTCGCCGATTACGTGGATCGGCACCTGCCGCAATCCGCACGACGGCACCGACTACATCGTCTCGTACAACGACTGCTGCGGCAAAACCTCGTGCGGCAAGTGCTTCTGCAACCGCAACGAACGCGAGAAGCCGCTCTACAAGCTGTCGCTCGACAACGACATCAACTGGTGCATGGCGAACGGCAATTCGAACTATCACTGTTCGGTTTCGGTCCTGCTCGGAGCAGCAAAGCAATGAAAGTGAATCACGCTGGAAAAATCGCGGCCGCCTGCCTTGCGGCGGCTGCGTCGTTGACGATGCCGGGCGTCTCGTTCGCGCAGAACGTGCACTACCCCGCCGGCAAGAGCATGTTCGACGCACAGTGCGCGGTGTGCCATCAGGCAGGCGGCAAGGGCCAGGATGGACTCGCGCCGCCGCTCACCGAGTACCCGGGCAAGTACTCGACGACGGCGCCTGGCCGCGCGCAACTGACGTCGACCGTGGTGCACGGCATGTTCGGCGAGATCACGGTCCACGACAAGAGCTACAACTTCAAGATGCCGAGCTTCGCAAGCGCAAGCGACGAAGACCTGGCGCAGGTGTTGAACTACGTCGTGTTCGATCTGAACGCGCAGCACGGCGACGCGAAGCCGTTCACGGCTGCCGACATCAAGGCGGCACGCGCGCAGACGATGGACAGCGCAGCCGTCCACGCGCAACGCGCCGTCGTCACGAAGGGACTCGGCCTATGAACGCCGCCCGCGTGTCTCGTGCCGGCGACCGCGTGTCCACGCTGCAGCCCGCGCGCGGCGCGCGCGCGGCTTCAGCGGTGGCATTCTGGATCGACGCAGCGCGGCGCATGTCGATGTTGCTCATCGCGTGCGCCGCGACTTACGTGCCGCCCTCCCCTGCCAATGCGCAAAGCAGCGCCGACGCGTCGCTCGCGCAGCAGCATTGGGTGCTCAACTGCATGGGCTGTCACACGGCAACGGGCGGCGGCATAGCAGGCAAGGTGCCGCCGCTCGCGCACTCGCTTGGCTATTTCGAACATCTGCCCGCTGGACGCGAGTACGTGATGCGCGTGCCTGGCGCATCGAATTCGGCGCTCTCCGATCAGGAACTGGCCGACGTGCTGAACTGGCTGCTCACGACGAAGAACCCCGAAGCGCTGCCGAAAGACTTCAAGCCCTACACAGCGGCTGAAGTCTCCGCACACCGCCGCCCCGCTTACTCCGATGTCGCGACCGTGCGCGCCCGACTGATCCGCGATCTGCACGAGCGCGGCATCAAGGGTGTCGCGGACCGCTACTGAACACCCCCAATCAAAGGAATCGAACATGGAGACGAACAACACCTTCCCGCTGCTCGCCGCAACGCAAGCATTCATCGCGAAGCCGAAGAAGATGCTGATCGGCGCGGAGTGGACGGAAGCATCGTCAGGCCGCACGATCGACGTCGTGAATCCCGCCGACGGCAGCGTGCTCACGCGCGTGCCCGAAGCGAACGAGCATGAAGTGCAGCAAGCCGTCGCCGCCGCACGCCGCGCATTCGATGCCGGCCCGTGGCGCACGATGAAAACCACTGACCGCGAACGTCTGCTGCTGAAGCTCGCCGATCTCGTCGAAGCGAACGCGCGCGAGCTGGCGGAAATCGAATCGCTCGACAACGGCAAACCGGTGATGGTCGCGCAAGGTCTCGACGTGTCGATGGCCGCGCAGTGCTTCCGCTACATGGCCGGCTGGGCGACGAAGATCGAAGGCAGCGTGATCGATGCGGGCATGCCGTACATGCCGGATAGCGAAATATTCTCGTACACGCGCAAGGAACCCGTCGGCGTGGTCGCCGCGATCATCCCGTGGAATTTCCCGCTGCTGATGGCCGCATGGAAACTCGCGCCCGCGCTCGCGACGGGCTGCACCGTCGTGCTGAAACCCGCCGAAGATACACCGCTTACCGCGCTGCGCCTTGGCGAACTGATCCGCGAGGCAGGCTATCCGGAAGGCGTCGTCAACATCGTCACGGGTTACGGGCATACGGCGGGCGCGGCGCTGTCGCGCGATCCGCGCATCGACAAGATCGCCTTCACGGGCTCGACGCAGACGGGCAAGCTGATCGGCCATGCGGCGCTCGACAACATGACGCGCATGTCGCTCGAACTCGGCGGCAAGTCGCCTGTGATCGTGCTGCCCGACGTCGATATCGACAAGGCTGCGCAAGGCGTCGCAAACGCGATCTTCTTCAACTCGGGCCAGGTGTGCACGGCGGGCTCGCGCGTCTATATCCACAGCAAGGTGTTCGACAAGGTGATCGACGGCGTCGCGCAGATCGCCAAGAGCCTGAAAGTCGGCGCAGGCATGGACCCGTCGACGCTGATTGGCCCGCTCGTCTCCGCGAAACAGCGCGAGCGCGTGTGCGGCTACATCGATTCGGGCTTCGCTGAAGGCGCGCGCGCCGCTGCGGGCGGCAAGATCATCGACAAGCCGGGCTTCTTCGTCGAGCCGACTGTGATGGTCGACACGAACCACACGATGCGCGTGGTGCGCGAAGAGATCTTCGGGCCGGTGCTGGTCGCGATGCCTTTCGACGATATCGACAGCGCCGTGCAGCTTGCCAACGACACCCCGTATGGTCTCGGCGCGAGCATCTGGTCGAACGACATGTCGGCCGTTCACAAGCTGATTCCGCGCATCGCGGCGGGCACGGTGTGGGTCAATTGCCACTCGCTGCTCGACAACGCGCTGCCGTTCGGCGGCATGAAGCAATCGGGCTTTGGCCGCGAGCTGGGACGCGCTGTCATCGAACAGTACACGGAAAGCAAGTCCGTGATGATCAATTACGCGTAAGCGTTCGCTCGCTGCCTTGCCGAAGCACGTTTAGCTTTGGGTTTCACGCATCGGCAAGGCGGCGGATCGCACGCTCACGAAGCAGACGGATAAGACAAAGGGGAAAGTGACATGACACATCGGACGACGCCGCGCGCAATCGCGGCGGCGGTGGCCGCGCTCGCCGGCGCAATGGCTGCGATCGCCGCGCCCGGCATCGCGCATGCGGAGAGCAGCATCACGCTATACGGCGATGTCGACGCGGGCATCACATACACGAACAACCAGCAGTTCACGCATGCGGATGGCAGTGTCGGCGGCGGACACAATTTTCAGTTCACGGGCGGCAATTCTGCGCCTTCGCGTTTTGGGTTGACTGGGAGTGAAGATCTTGGCGGCGGCACGTCGGTGGTCTTCAAGCTCGAGAACAGCTTCTTTACGGGGAGCGGCAGTTTCGTGCAGGGCGGCACGCTCTTCAATCAGAACGCGTGGGTTGGGCTGACCAATGAGCAATACGGCACGCTGACGTTTGGCCGCCAATTCGACTCGTACACGAATGCGCTCGCGCCGTATGCTTCGAGCAATGCGTGGGCTACGTTGTATGGCTCGCATATCGGCGACGTCGATAATCTTAACGCCGCGCTTAATCTGAACAATGCAGTGCAGTATGTGAGTCCTACGATTGCGGGCTTTTCTGTGAGCGGCACGTATTCGCTGGGCGGCGTTGCGGGTGATTTTTCGCAGAAGCGCGGCTGGGCTGTTTCAGCGAGCTATAACAACGCGCCGTTCTCGTTCGGCGTCGGTTATCTCGATCTGAACAATCCGCTCGATGCTGCGTTGGGTGGTGAGCAGGGTTATATCGGCGATTTCGCGTGTTCGAATCCGACTGCGATGTATTGCGAGTTGCAGAATGCGCATTCGTTGAAGGCAGTTGGTGTTGGCGGTTCGTACGCGTTCGGACCGGCAACTTTCGGCCTCGTTTATACCCACACGAAGCTCGACGATAGCCAGTATTTTGCGAGCGCCACACTACCGCAAGGCGCGGATGTGCGATTCGATATCGTTGAGGTGAATGCGACTTATGCGTTGTCGCCTGCCTTTACGCTTGGGGCCGCGTATATCTATAACTCAATGAAGACCGATGTCAGCGGGTCGCCGAAATTTCATCAGGTCAACCTTGGGGCCACGTATAGTTTGTCCAAACGGACGACGTTGTATGCGGTTGGGATTTTCCAGAAAGCCGCTGGCAGTGGGATTGGGACTGATCCCGTCACAGGACAGAGTGTGAATTATGCGCAGATTCCTAATCTGCCGAATTCCACTACGGATAAGCAGGTGTCTGTGACTGTTGGGCTGAAGCACAATTTCTGAGTTTTTTTTGTAGTCGGTGGCGCGGGGGTGGTTTGCTGGTGTTTGCGCTGGCATCGGCGTTATGGTGGTCTGCCTGTGGTTGCGCTGGCATCCGCGATTTGCCTTCGTGCTTCACGCGTCGCCCCTGTGCGGGCGGCACCTACTTTTCTTTGCCGCCGCAAAGAAAAGTAGGCAAAAGAAAGCGGCTCACACCGCCAACATTTCTTCCTGCCTGAGGGCCCTCCAAGGGTCTTACGCTTCACACGGCAACGTCCTTGTTCGCGCGTGTTGCCAACGCTTCGAATGAACGCCTCACCCGCTTCGAATACCCGTGCACGGGCAAGCGGCAGCGAATGGTATGTGCCGCCCAGGTGGCAAACTGTGTGTAGGCCGTAGCGCCACACACGCCTCACTTCGGCCCCGATAGTGCACGCGTTCCACCTTGTAAGAGCCAGCCCTTTCAAGGTCTTTGCGCTGCAAACCTGGTAACCTGGCGAGATGTTAAGGAACGACGGGTACGAAGGGATGTTCGACGAGGTGATGAAGCGTTTCGAGCAGCAGGCACCGGTATGCGTGATGGCACGCCTGGCACTGCAGAGAGCCATCGCGCCGCAATGGATCGACGAGGTGTTCGCCGAGCACCGGCAGCGGCAATATCCACGTGAATTGCTGTTCTCGACGGTGGTTGAACTGATGACGCTGGTGTCGCTGGGACTGAGTCCGTCGCTGCACGCTGCAGCGACACAGACGAAGCCCCTGCCGGTGTCGCTGGCCGCGCTCTACGAGAAGGTCAACCGCACCGAACCCGCGATCCTGCGTGCCCTGGTACAGGGCAGCGCACAGCGTCTGGGGCCGGTGCTGGCGGCGTTGCGCGAGCAGCGTGGCGCGGCGTTGCCGGGGCACGCGCTGGTGGTCTACGAGCCGGATCTGGGTCTGGTCACAGATCTGGTCGCCATCGAGGATGCGCACGCGCAGGAGCGCTCGGCCATGGCCCCGCTGATTGAATGTGCCGGCGCGGGCGAATTGTGGCTGGCTGACCGGAACTTCTGCACCGGGACCATCCTGCAGGGCTGGCATCAGGCACAGGCCTGCTTCATCGTGCGCGAACACGGCCGCAACAGCCCGGCTCTTGCCAGCAGTGGGCCATGGGTGGACGGTGCACGTATCGAGACAGGTCAGGTGCGAGAGCAACGCATTGACCTGAAGGCTGGCTTCGTCTGGCGTCGCATCGAGCTGACGCTGGACAAGCCGACTGATGCAGGCGATACCGTGATTCTGTTGTGGAGCAACCTGCCTGCCGCGGTGGGCGCACACGAGATTGCCCGGCTGTACCGCAAGCGCTGGCGTATCGAGGGCATGTTCCAGCGACTCGAGTCGGTCCTGCACAGCGAGATCCGCACCTTGGGTCATCCACGTGCCGCGCTGCTGGGCTTTACCGTCGCGGTGCTGGCGTACAACGTGCTGGCCACGCTCAAGCGCAGTGTTGAAGCTGCGCATGCTGCCGCCGATGAAACAGGTGCAGCGCCGCCGGACGTCTCGACGTACTACCTCGCCGTGCAGATTCGCAGCCAGTATGAGGGCATGCTCATCGCGCTGCCGCCAAATGAATGGTCGCACTGGAGCGATGCCACGCCCGACGTGATTGCCGGCAAACTGCTCGAGCTGGCCCGCTGCGTCGACCCGATTCAGGTGCGCACACGCACGCGTGGCCCCAAGACCCGCAAACCCGCACCCTATGTCGAAGGTGCGGTAGCCCGCGCCCATCACAGTACCGCTCGCCTGCTTAAACGCGCCAAAGGCGGGACATCTTGATCAAGACCTTGAAAGGGCTGCCTGTAAGAGCGCCACGCTATACGACGCGACTACCTACACACAGTTTGCCACCTGGGCGGCTGTGGAATGTCTGGCACGGCATGATGCAGCGCGGGTGCGTGAAGCGGGTGAGGCGTATCGCAAGAGCGTTGGCAACGAACATGGGTCACGTGATTGCCATGTGAAGCGTAAGACCCTGTGGGGGCCCTCAGGCAAACACAAGAACTGGCGGTGTTAGTCGCTTTCTTTTGCCTACTTTTCTTTGCGGCGGCAAAGAAAAGTAGGTGCCGCCCCGCACAGGGGCGACGCGTGAAGCCAGATAACAAAACGCGGATGCCAGCGCAAAGGCCAAAACAACCGAGCCGGATGCCAGCACAAACACAGGCAAACCACCCCAACTGCACTGCAAAGGCAAAAAACCAAACCAGTGCCTACCGCATCAACTCATCAAAACTCACAAGCAGCCGCTCAATATTGGCAGAATGAATATCGCCCATAGTGGAAATCCGGAAAAGCTCTTTAGACAGCCCCCCCTGCCCGGCATAAATAACAAAGCCGCGCGCTTTAAGCGCATCATGCAACCGCTCATAAGAAACGCCGTCCGGCAACTTATAAGCCCGCAACACTACAGAAGACTCATCCGCCGACAGAGCACTCCCAATCCCACGCGCCAAAAGCCCCTCACGAGCCTGCTCGGCCAGAGCCATATACCGCGCATGCCGCGCCCGCCACCCCCCTTCCTCATCAAGCTCGCGCAGCGCCTCCACAAGCGCATAGTAAGCATGAACAGAAGGCGTAAACGGCGTATTCCGCTGATCCTGCAAACTGGCAAGCCGCACAAGCCCGAGGTAATAAGTCCGGCTCGCAGCAACCGCCAAAGCATCCCGCCGCACGATAACAAAAGCGGCACCCGGCACGCCATGCAGACACTTATTCGCCGTCGCCGCAACAGCCACAATCGTGCCTTCAGCGAAGTCGATCTCTTCAGCGCCAAAGCTGCTCACACCATCAACCAGCATCTTCGCATTGCGCTCGCGGCAAACCGCTGCCAGCGCCTTGAGATCGTTCAGACGCCCGGTCGTCGTCTCATGGTGAATCACAGCAACATGCGTAATCGCCTGATCGGCATCGAGCGCAGCCGCGATACGCGCGAGATCAGGCGCCTGCATCCACTCATGCTTCACGACGCTATGCGCAATGCGATACTGCGCCGCAATCTGCGAAATACGCTCGCCGTACACACCATTCTCGACGATCAGCAACTTGCCGTTCTCCGGCACGAGCGCCGCAATCATGCTTTCGACAGCCGCCGTCCCCGAGCCCGTCATCAGCACGGCGCTCCATTGCGCGGGATCGAGATCGTACAGCTTGACCAGACGCGCGCGTGCTTCGTCCTGCAAGTCGAAAAACTCGCTCTCGCGATGACACAAGTCCGTTTGCAGCAGGCTATTTCGCACGCGCTCGGTCAGCGTGACGGGGCCTGGATTCATTAGCAGCATCAACGTGCTCCTTCGTTCGTACCGGCGGTGGCAATGTGGCGCATCAGGCGCGTCTTCACATCGGGCGGCGTAATGGTTGGGCGCGGCAAGCCGTCGGGCGTGCCACGGCGAATCGCGACGCGCACGAAGCGCGGGCCGTCAAGCAGCGGCGACGCGAACAGTTCGTCGATCAACCCCACGTCGTCGCCTTCGACAGCGGACGCATAGCCGCACGCCGCCGCTACACCCGCGAACGACACCTGCGGCGAGACCGTCGACTGACCACCCGTCGAATCGTGCGCGCCATTGTCGAGCAGAATGTGCGTGAGATTCGACGGACCATACGCGCCCAGCGTCGCAAACACGCCCATGCGCATCAGCGCCGCGCCGTCGCCGTCGAGCGCGACAACATGCAGGTCCGGCCGTGTCAGTGCGAGGCCCAGCGCGAACGGCGTAATACAGCCCATCGAGCCGACCATGTACAACTGGTTCGGCCGGTCGTCGATTGCGTAAAGCTCGCGGCCGCAAAAACCAGTCGATGCCAGCACGACCGTCGAGTTCACCGGCGTATGCGCAATCACGCGCTGCAAGGCTTCGTTACGCGTGGGCAAGGCGTCGGCAGCGACCGCACGCGAAACATCACGCGCAGCACGCTCTTCGCGCTTTGTCGCGCGGCCCGAGTCCTTCAGTTCGTACGGCGCAACGCTGCCCTTCTGCATCACGAGCGCATACGGGCGGCCCGTCGCGTCCATGTGCGCAATCGCGCGGTCCAGCGCGGGGCCGATCGCTTCCGGTTCCGTCGGGAACGTCTCCCACGGAATCTCCATCGTGTCGAGCATCGCCGGCGTAATGGGTCCCATCAATTGATGCTGCGGCTCGTCCGCGACGCCAGGCTGGCCGCGCCACGTAACGATCAGCAGTTGCGGCAAACGGAACGTCCAGGTCAGCGACGTCAGCGGACTCACTGCATTGCCGAGGCCCGAGTTCTGCATCATCGTCACGCCTCGACGACCATGCTGCGCGCCGAGCGTCACGCCCGCGATGAACGCAACGGCATCGCCTTCGTTAGCCGCCGATACGTAATGCAGCTTCGAATCCTGCAGCACGTAGTTGATGAACGGCGTCAGATACGAGCACGGCACGCCCGCATACCAGTCGAAGCCGCGCTCGCGCGCCGCCTCGACAAACTGTGCTGCCTCGATCATTGCGCCGCGCCTCCCGCTGCCTCGCTCTTCGCGAGCGGCGTTGCTTCGTGCGCGAAGTCGCCCGCACGACGGAAGTCTTCGAGGTCGTTCACACCACGCCAGTGGCCATGCACGTATTGCACTTCGATTTCTTCACCGGCTTCGATCAGCGCGTTCAACAGCGCAGGCATGTCGAGCGAATCGAAATCGGGGCGCGCGCGCAGCGTGTTCATCACGGCTTGCAGACGCTCGCGGCCCGCGCCCCGAACGTTCAGCAGACCGATCCAGCGGCCATTCGGCACTTCGCCCTTCACGTCGGCTTCGTTGTTCGCCACACGGCGCAGCAGCACCTTGTTGCCGAACAGGCCGCGATCGTCGGCGGCCGAGCACCACGCGAAATCGCGCACGCTCTGGTTCGTCGCGCCCGCTTCGGCAACCGTCGTCGAATCGACGACCACGCTGAACGGCGCTTCGCTATCCACCAGATCGCGCACGATGTAGCTGCGGAACAGCAGGTCGCCGTACGAGATCACCGTGTCGTTCTGCAAGCCGTCGACGGCGCACGCGAGCGACGCCAGTTCACCCGTTTGCTCGTGACGCTCGTTGACCACGAGCTTGATACCCGCCGTGTCGATCGCGTCGGCGCGATAGCCGCCCACCACCGTGATGTCGTTGACGCCCTGCTTCTTGAACGCGTCGACGAGCCAGCGCAGCAGCGGCTTGCCCGCGATGGGCAGCATGACCTTCGGACGGTCCGTCGTCACGGCTTCGAGGCCCTTGCCGCGGCTCGCGGCGAGCACGACAGCCGATCCCGCCACGCGCGAGGACGACAGATAGCGCTCTTCCGCTACCGAGTACTCGTCGGCATCCTGCAAACGAAAGATCTCGTTGACAGTCGCAATGCGGTCTTCGACATTGACGAGCGTCTGGCTTTCGTAGATTTCCTTAACGACAGCCTGCATCGCGGAAGTCGCCGCGCGAATCTGATGGTTCGCCCAGATCACCGTGCTGATGCCCGCCTTGCGGAACACTTCCGTCGGCGTGCTGTAGTACTTGGTCGGCACGATCACGAGCGGCCCGCGACCCGCCCATTCACGCGCGAATTCGAGAATCTCATCGGGGCGCGACAGCTTGCTGTGAATCAGGATCGCGTCCGCGCCCGCCTGGCGATACGCTTCGGCGCGCTTCAGCGCTTCGTCCATGCCCCAGCCGGCGATCAACGCTTCGACGCGCGCGACGATCGAGAAATGCTCGTCCGTCTGCGAGTCCTTGCCCGCCTTGATCTTGCCGCAGAACTCGTCGATATCGGCGAGCGGCTGCGCTTCGCCCCTGATGAAGCTGTTCGTCTTCGGGAACACCTTGTCTTCGATGCAGACGCCCGCAATGCCGCGCTGCTCCAACTTGCGCACGAGGCGGCGCACGTTGTTGAAGTTGCCGTAGCCGGTGTCGCCATCGAGCAGAATGGGCAGATCGCTCGCGTCAGCCATAAATTCGAGCGTATCGACAACTTGCGTCCAGCTCGCTTCGTTGTTGTCGCGCACGCCGTATTGCGCCGAGATCGCGAGGCCCGAGCCCCAGATGCCCTTGAAGCCGGCTTCGCGCGCAATGCGTGCGGACATGCCGTTGTGCGCTTCCATCAAAAATTCCAGCTCGTTGCTGGTGAGCATCTGGCGCAGTCGTGCGCTGCGCGACAGAGTAGAAACAAAAGAGGGTTCGCGTGCGTTCATTGTTTGGCTCCTAGGTCGGCCCGAGTTAGCGCTTCAGCGCTTCTTGTAAAGCCGGCCGCTGCAGTTGCGGCAAGACTTCTTTAGTTGCTCGCGCAACGTCGTTGGGAAAATCGATTTCAATCCAGGGCAGGCCGGTGACATCGGCCGTATCGAATGCGTGGCTGCGTTCGAGCAGCAGGTCGCGCACGGCCTCTTCATGCGGCAGGTTCGCGCGGCCGCTATCGACATAGCCCGCCACGATCTCCGCGAAGCGCCGCGCAGCGGCCTCGGTGAAACGGAAAAAGCCGACCGATTCGCCGACCGTGTCGTAGTCGAGGCCGACGGCCAGTTGTTTGCGCAACTCGATGGGCACGCCCTGTTTCAGGCACAGCTTGACGGGTTCGTCGCCCGCTTCGAAGTCGCGGTCGATCAGCAGGCGATTCGCGTGCGCGCCGGCTACGAGCGCGGCCAGCATGCGCTCGTCGTACAGCACGTCGGCGTCCATCAGCAGCACGTCTCCGCCACGCGTGAGGGCATCGGCGACGGTGTGCACGGTCAGCACGCTGCCCAGATCGAAACGCGGATTGAGCTTGATCTCGGGCACCTTGCGGCCGGCGCGCGTCAGTTCGGCTTCGACCTGTTCCGGCTGGAAGCCGAGCGCGAGGACGACCTCATCGACGCCGACGGCTTCGAGCATCTGCAGATGGCGCTCCAGCAGCGTGACGCCGTCAAAGCGCAACAGACATTTTGGAAACTGCTCCCCCGGCGGTTGCTGGAGTCGCAAGCCGAGGCCTGCGGCAAGAATGATTGCTCGCATTCGATTTCCAGGGAAAGGATTAATGGTTTATTGACTCTTTTAATCTGGCATTCGAAATGGCTTCCGCGCTGCGCGCGAAGGCGTCCCGGCGAGCCAAAAATGGCGACTATATCGGAATTGAGAACGGATTGCAGATCAGCCGCGCCGCTTTTGGCAATTGATGGAATTAGTTTGAAAAATGTGGTGATTTTGATTGAAAAGGACGCAGATCCGCCTGATTCGGACGATGAAACGGTATGCTGCTTTTTCAGTTAATGGGAGGCACGGGTTTTATGAGCAAAGCAGCGGGCCGGTCTGTGACCATCGCGCCGGACAAACATCAGGCGCACCGATCGAAAGGCCAGAGGTATTTCAATTCGCTCGTCAAGCAGATAGAGAACCGGCGTGGCTGGCTCGCGCAGTGGGAAGCCTTTACGCCCATTTTCCAGAAGCGGTATGTCGATGAGCTGCTCCCGCTGAAGCAGGCTTCGATGGATGCGCAGGTCAAACTCGTTCACCGCCTCGACGCGTTGCATGGCGACAAAAATTTCAATGCCATCGAGCGCCGCATGATTTCGCAACTGATCCTCGAGCTGACGCAACAGTTGATCGGCGCGCACGGCGACCCCATGCTGAAGCCGATTCACGACCGGCATGCCGACACGGCGTACGACAGGCAAGCCGAGGTCGACATGGAAGGCATGAAAGTGATGATGCAGGAGATGCTCGGCGCCGAATTCGTTGACGACCTCGACACGAGTTCGCCAGAAGAGTTCTTGAAGCACGCGTCGGAGAAATTCGAGAAACTGCGTGACGAGGCAGACGCGAGAGCGCAGGCACGCGAAGAGCGCCGCGCAAAACGCAAAAAGACGCCGAAGCAGCTTGCCGCCGAAGCGCGCAAGGAAGCGGCGCAGGCAGAGATCAGCCAGTCGGTGCGCGAGGTCTATCGCAAGCTGGCGAGCGCGCTGCATCCCGATCGCGAACCCGACGCTGAAGAACGCACCCGCAAAACCGCGCTGATGCAGCGGGTCAACGAGGCGTACGCGAAACGCAATCTTCTGCAATTGCTCGAGTTGCAACTGGAACTCGAACATATCGATCAGAAAACCATCGACGGCCTCAGCGAAGCAAGACTCAACCACTACAACAGTGTGTTGAGAGAGCAATTGGGTGAACTGGACCGCGAACTCTCGGACATAGGCGACCGGTTCCGAGGAACTTACGGCTTTCCGTACGGCCCGCTCACGATACCTGAACGCGCCATGCAGGATCTCGACGCAGAACTCGAACACCGTCAGCATATGGTGCGCGAAATCGAAAAAGATCTGCACACGTTCGACGACATCAAGAAAACGAAAACCTGGTTGAAAGCGCTCAAACGCGACCGGCCCTTCTGATCCCACGCAACGCCTGCCTCATGCCGGGCGCGCTCGCGCCCGTCCTCTCGTCATACCAATACACGCCGTGCTCATTAGGGGTTTCCCCGCCTGCTGCAACCGTTTGCGGCGGCCGTAAACCCTGTCAGGCATCGCCTGTATCTGCCGCCATCGATCCCGCAAAAAACCGAAGACCGCCACACGCAACCCCCAGCCGCTGCAAGCCAAACACACCATGACCCTGAACAAGAAACTCGCCTCGATGATCGCGATCCTGTGGATCGGCCTCGTTCTCATCGGCGCGTTCGGCGCGTGGCAAAGCCGCTCGTCGATGATCGCCGACCGCCGCGATCAGCTGACATCGCTCGTCGAGCAGGCCAATTCGATCGTCAACCGCTACTACACGCTGTCGCAGCAGCACGCGATGAGCGAAGCCGACGCGAAGAAGCAGGCGCTCGACACGCTGTCCGCACTGCGTTACGGTACCGACGGTTATCTGTCCGTCAACGATTCGCAGCCCGTCATGCTGATGCATCCGTTCAAGCCGGCGCTGGTCGGCAAGAACCTGTCGGGCTTCACGGACCCGGCGGGCAACCATCTGTTCGTCGATATCGTCAACGCGGCGAACCAGGGCAAAGGCGGTTTCGTCGATTACCTGTGGTCGAAGCCGGGCAGCGACACGCCCGTCCCGAAGACCAGCTACGCGACGCGCTTCACACCGTGGGACTGGGTGCTCGTCACCGGCATGTACATGGACGACGTGCAAAAAGCCTTCTACGTCGATCTCGGGCGCTGGCTCGTCATCACCTTCGTGCTGGGCGGCATCGCGACGCTCGTGATGGTGCTCGTGCTGCGCAGCGTGAAGCGCACGCTCGGCGGCGACCTCGAAGTGGCTGTCGAAGCGACCCAGCGGATCGCGCGCGGCGATCTCGCGACACCCGTGCCGCTCGCGCACAACGACCGCGCGAGCCTTCTGCACGCACTGCACACGATGCAACGAGGACTCGTCGATACCGTCTCGCGCGTGCGCGCCGGCACCGAGAACATCAACGTGGGCGCCAGCGAAATCGCCGCGGGCAACACCGATCTGTCGCAACGCACGGAAGAACAGGCGGCCGCGCTGGTGCAGACGGCGTCGAGCATGGACGAGATGACGTCGAACGTGAAGCAGAACGCCGAAAGCGCCGCGACAGCCGCCGGGCTCGCGAGCGAAGCCGCCGATATCGCGAAGCGCGGCAGCCGGGTGGTCGACGACGTGGTCCGCACGATGGGCGACATCACGAGCAGCTCGAAGCAGATCGGCGACATCATCGGCGTGATCGACGGCATCGCGTTCCAGACGAACATCCTCGCGCTTAATGCCGCCGTCGAAGCGGCCCGCGCGGGCGAACAGGGCCGCGGCTTCGCGGTCGTCGCAGCGGAAGTGCGCAGTCTCGCGCAGCGCTCGGCAACGGCGGCGAAGGAAATCAAGGCGTTGATCGAAACGTCGACGGGCAGCGTCGAGGAAGGCGCAGCGCTTGTCGCGAACGCCGGTTCGACGATGGGCGAGATCGTCGCCTCCGTGCGCCGCGTAAACGAGATTCTCGAGGAAATCAGCCATGCGTCGCGCGAGCAGAGCGCGGGCATCGAGCAGGTGAACCGCGCCGTCGGCGAAATGGATCAGGTCACGCAGCAGAACGCGGCGCTCGTCGAGCAGGCAGCCGCCGCCGCGCACTCGCTGAAAGACCAGGTCGGCGGACTGCGCGAGGCGATTTCGAGCTTCTCGCTGCCCGCCTGATCGCGCTGCTCCGCGCGGCAAACAATAAAAAGAAGGCGCTCATCGAGCGCCTCGTTAACACGCCGCGTCGGAGACGACGCATCAGTTGAACGGGCGACGGCGATGGCTTTTTCAATGCGGCCCTGCGGGCTGCGTGCGCCGGGCCACATTCGGCACAGTGACTGAACGCCGCCCGCGACGCAAAAACCTCGCGCGAAGCTCGCGCCGAGATTACGTTTTTATTACAATCTGATCCACGTTCACTGTGGACCGGTTGTTAGAACGGCCGGCTTCGCCCTCATGATCCGCAAGAAAAATAACGATCCGTACGCGCCCGTCGCGAAGAATCCCGTTCTCGTCGCGCGTCTGCCGATGTGGCGCTCGAAGCTGATCGTGATCCTCGTGTTCGCGGCGTTCGCGGCTCTGATCGGCCGCGCGTTCTGGGTGCAGATCGTCAATCAGGACTTCTACGTCGAACAGGGGCAAAAGCGCTATCAGCGCACCATCGAGCTCGACGCGACGCGCGGGCGCATCGTCGACTGCAATGGCGCGATGCTGGCCGTCAGTCTCGCCACTTACGAAATCTGGGCATCCCCGAAGCTGCTCGACGAAGCGGCTCATCCGCCACTGGCGAAGCTCCTCGACATGCCGCTTGCCGAACTCACGCACCGCGTATCCGGCGACAAGAGCTTCGTGCTGCTCAAGCGCCAGGTCGATGCGGAAACGGCCACGCATATCGACAAGCTCAATCTCGCGGGCATCACGCGCATTGCGGATTCGAAGCGCTTTTATCCCGAGGGCGAATCGGCGGCGCACGTGGTCGGCTTCACCGACATCGAGGACAACGGCCAGGAAGGCATCGAGCTCGCCGCCAACGACCTGCTCACGGGCGAACCGGGTGAGCGCGAGGTGATCCGCGACCGGCTGGGCCGCGTAGTATCGGACACGCGCCCGCTCACGCCGGCGCAACACGGCGCGACCGTGCATCTGACCGTCGACCGCCGCATCCAGCAGCTTGCCTATGCGCAACTCAAGGCGGCCGTTGCGAAGCACAGCGCGCAGGCGGGCAGCGTCGTCGTGCTCGACGCGCGCAACGGCGAGATTCTCGCGCTCGCGAACTATCCGAGCTTCGACCCGAACGACCGCTCGCGGCTCACGGGCCGCCAGTTGCGCAACCGTGCGGTCGTCGATACGTTCGAGCCAGGCTCGACGATCAAGCCGCTGGTGGTCGCGCTGTCGCTCGATCGCGGTCTGGTGCGGCCCGGCACGATGATCGACACGGCGCCCGGCTGGTACAAGATCGGCCCGAGCGTGATCCACGACACGTCGAACCACGGACGCATGACGATTGCGGAGGCTTTGCAGAAGTCGAGCAATATCGCGCTCGCCAAGCTCGCGCTGAACCTGCCCGCCGAAACCATCTGGAACAAGTATCAGGAGTACGGACTGGGCCGCGCACCGGATCTGACGTTTCCGGGCGTCGCGGCTGGCCGCGTGCGTCCGTTCGCGCGCTGGCGGCCCATCGAGCAGGCGACGATGGCCTACGGCTACGGCCTGTCGGCGTCGCTGCTGCAGATCGCGCAGGTGTACACGGCCTACGCGGGCGACGGCACGCTGCATCCCGCTGCGCTGCTGATCGACCCCACGCGCGCCGCTTCGGACGGTCAGCGCGTGACGACGCCGGCCACGGCCGCCGCAATCCGCTCGATGCTCGAAATGGCGACGAGCGAAGGCGGCACGGGGCGCGCGGCGAATGTCGACGGTTATCGGATTGGCGGCAAGACGGGCACGGCGCGCAAGCAGGTCGGCGCGGGGTATGCGAAGGGCCGCTACCGGTCGCTGTTCGTCGGCATGGCGCCGATGAGCGATCCGCGCCTGGTCGTTGCCGTGATGATCGACGATCCTGCGGGACGCGCGTTCTATGGCGGCACGGTGGCGGGTCCCGTATTCAGCGCGGTGACGGGCGGCTCGTTGCAACTGCTCGGCGTGCCGCCCGATGCGCCTGTGAAGACACCTGCTTCGGAAGTGGCCCACGCGCCCGGCGTGTAGCGCGGCAACTCATGAGCTGCGCTTTGCCAGCGCATGCAGATCGCGCGCGACGTCGTCCAGCACCGGCTGCCATTGCGCGAACTGCCGCTGTCGATACAGCGTGGCGGTTGGATACCACGGACTGTCGCGTCTGTCGATCATCCACGTCCAGTACGGATTCACGTCGAGCAACACCCACGTCCGCTGACCGAGCGCACCCGCCAGATGTGCCGCCGACGTGCACACGCTGATCACCAGATCCAGTTCGCTGACGAACGCGGCCGTATCGTCGAAGCTGCGCCATTCGTGCGTGAAGTCGTGCATCGGAAGGCCGGATGCACGAGCCGCTTCGACGTCGGCCATTGCACTGGGCTGCAGCGAATAAAACGCCACGCTGTCGATCTCGCGAAACGCCTGCGCATAGCGCTCCGCACCGACGCGCCGGAAGCGGTTGCGTCCGTGATTCAGGCTGCCCGTCCACGCAAGCCCGACCTTCAGGCGCTTTTCGTTGGCGAGACGCGCCCGCCATGCGTCGCGCAAATCCGCGTCCGCGCGCAGGTACGGCACCACGGGCGGAATCGATTCGATGCGCGTGCCCAGCATCAGCGGCGCGCTGACGAGCGACAATTCGAAGTCGAACGGCGGCAGTGCTTCGACTTCACGCGCGGCGGAATACGCGTCGACATGTTCGCCGAAACTGCGCGGCAACAGCGCGCCCATCTGCGCAAACGAATTCCACACGATACGTCCGCCCTCGCGATGCACACGCTGCGCGAGCAGCGGCATGAAGCGGCAAAACTGCAGCACGTCGCCCATGCCCTGCTCGCCCCCCACACGAGCAAGGTCTTGCCCTTGAGCGATTCGCCGCGCCACTGCGGCTTGCCGAACTGGGGACGCCCGTTCGTCAGCATGCTGGCGGGATCGTTCCAGCGCGCTTCGTGAGCGGGCCAGCCTTCGGCGTAGTTGCCGCGCAGCAGATGCAGCACGCCAAGCCCCGTGCGCAGCGATGCGTTGTCGGGCGCGAGTTCACATGCTGTCGCCGCATGCGTCAGCGCGTCGTCCCAACGTTGCGCTTCCTTTAGCGCCTGCGCGAGATTGCTATGCGCGACGGCGCTGTTCGGATCGATCTCGACCGCGCGACTCGCGGCCGCAAGCGCACCGTCGAGATCGAAGCAGGCGCGCC
This sequence comes from Paraburkholderia sp. PGU19, assembly GCF_013426915.1. GTDB lineage: Bacteria > Pseudomonadota > Gammaproteobacteria > Burkholderiales > Burkholderiaceae > Paraburkholderia. Next base: position 2,608,642 of record NZ_AP023180.1, on the reverse strand, counting down.
GCGCGCCCATCAGGTGGATCCACAGTGCGAAGTCCGATGGGTCCGCCGCGACGGCTGCTTCGAGCAATTGCCGCTCTTCTTCGGAACTGCCGCCCGTGCGGTTCAGCGCAATCGCGAGGTTCTTGCGCAATTGCGGGAACGCGGGCTCGATTGCAAGCGCGTGGCGATACGGCGCAAGCGCATCGCGATGCCGGTTCGCCATCTGCAGCGCGTAGCCGAGACGCACGCTCGCTGCCGCGCTGTGCGGTTCGAGTTGCGCGGCCGTTTCGACGAGCGCAATGGCTTGCGCGATGTCTTGCTGTTCGAGCAGTTCAAGCATCAACCGGTCGATCGACGCGCTATCCGTCGGGTACAGATAAGACGCCGCTTCGAGCCACAACGCATGCGCGCGCACATCGCCTTCGGACTGCGCAGCGAACGCACGGCGAAGGAAGCTCAGGAACGGATCGAAGGTTGGCGGCATATAAGCGAAGTGAGGAGTTGAACGATGCATTGCGTCGACACGCGCCAGGCGCGCCGAGTCAGACATTCTCTGGCTAACGGCGCGGCGTGTCGTAAAGAATCGTCAAGTGGTGAGCAATCGCGACTGATGGATGCGCCGTGCGCGGTCGTTCACGCTTCGTTTAAAGCCATCGCGATCGGTTGAATCGAAAGGAATGCACTACCGCAAAACCATCGCATCGCCACCGCATTGGCGCGGACGGATTCAAAACACTCCAACCTAGGTGACAGCATAGGGAGCCACGTAGAACAGAACGACAAGAACAGTGCCAATGCAAAATGCGGACGTCCATCGTCGCGTTGTCCAGCGCCGGTAAGCGGTCGCATTAAGGGCCGCAAAAACAATACCGGGTCCGAGCAGCACACTCGTAAGAACAAAAAGCGTGTGAACTCGCGGGCTGCAATGCTCCATGTCAGAGCAGCCAGATACTAGTGCGTTTGTATGCGTCCAAGTGATATGACTGAACGCGTAAAGCAGGAACCATGTCAACAGCAGCCCCCACACAAGCCCCAGTATCGCGACAGACAGCCGCTTCACTGTACCTCCCAGAATAGAATTTGCCTGGATTTCCCGAGGTCCGAGTATATGTTGTCGCTACGTCCTCGAAGCCACGATAGTGGATTGGGAATACTGGGCACCCCGACACGAAAGCGTAGAAACGATTCCGCCGAAGGGGTCAGGGTATCTCTATTCCACAAATCGATGTGCCCCCGCTCAGGTCGTTTTGCGAATCACCCTCCTGCCGCCAATAGCCGTAGAAAAAGATAATTCCTGTGCGCAGCTTGATCTTGCTCTGCCAGTCCGGGCCGGTAATATTCTCTGCGGCTGAAACGCCGGCAAACGGCCGATTTTGAAGCCATTCTGCCAATTCATAGGCGCGTGTGGCAGTCGCTTTGCCGTCGATCAGGATGCGACCCAAGGTTGGCTTACCCGGCATCGGCTTGACAAGCTTCTGTGAGAATGACTTCATGTCGCTGCCGATGCGATGAAATACTTCGCTCATGCGAATAGCGCACTGATTGCCATAGTCGCCGCTCGGATCGTCGTATGGATTACCCGTGGGATAAGAAATCCACAGCTCTTGAAACGTCAATACCCTCAATTGGACTTCCTTGATGGAACCCGGCGTCGGATTTGTCCTGATAACGGATCTTTGATTTGGCATTATTCCGTTCCTCCCTGATAAAAGCGCGGCGTTGCCGTGCCGATGAACTCATAGAACAGCCCCATTGGCGTTCCGTACCAACAGGGCGAGCATTCGGTGCCAATTGGCATGGCCGCTTTGCTGCCGGGAGCAGCGGCCCCGAGTTCAGTTTCGAGGTGACCGGATACGCACGTAGAGCAAGACCCGCAAGCGATGCGCGTGCCTCGCGTTGCAACAAGCAACGCCGTTTCGGAGTAGCGCTTTTCTGACATGAGTTCGTCTCCCAAGAATCGGACAGTCACTGAAGCAGTGACTCTCATGAGCGTAACCAGCGTCCCACCCAATTCTGTAAAAAGACGTCACGCCTGACCATGCGTTGTGGGGCAGCATGCATCGCTTTGCCAACGAGTTGTCGCATCGCGTTTAAGGCCATCCCATCGATCCCTTGCCCAACCCGATCCCACCCCGTTTGCCCTCTGTTTTAAACGGCAATCGCATCTAAAGTCGCGTCCTACCCCGCCGATATTCCAGCAGAGGCAAGCGCCTCGCCCGTTGCTCCAGCGTTCCCGTAGTCAGCCTCGCCTTGTGCGTCGACCTCGCGAGTCCGCTTCACGCACATCACCGACCGACACACCGGCGCGCCCGGAAAGGAACCTGCGATGGGCAGCCAGCGCACGACATCGACAGCGGCATATCTCGCAACATGGACGCTCGCCCTGTCGCTCGCGGCATGCGGCGGAGGCGGCGGCAGCGCGCCCGTGTCGAACACGGCCAAAGGCACGCCAACCGCGAGCAGTCCGTCGAACGTCGCCGCCGACGGCAAGCTGCACGCCGCCTGCCAGGCCTGTTCGGCCGCCGACGATTCCACTTACTCCGGCAGCTGCGCGGGCATCTGGCAGGCGATCAACCCCAGCGCATCGGCGCTCGACGTGCCCGTCAGCATCAAGGGCCTTTCCGGGCAGAACGTAACGCTCGTCTTCACGAACGAAAGCACGAGCACGCAAACCATGTCGTCGATTGCGCTGAGCGCGAACAGGTCGGCGTCGATCATGCGCGCGCAATCGCAAGTCGCTGCATCTCCCGTGACCAGCGAAAGCCCTACGCTCGCCGCCATCCGCGACTTCAACTATCAGGGCTGGACGTCGCTCGCGACGAACCAGGTCGCCGCCATCGCTCGCTATTCGACGAACGGCGCGACGACGACGAGCTATCGGATCGGCGACACGCGCACGTTCAACTACGCCGACAACTCGCCGCGCACGACGACGCTCGCGCAGACGGCAACCACGTCCGACGGCACCGTCGTCAACCTGTGGGTCGAATCAGGCGAACTCGGCGCGACGAAGATCTCGCCGCAGATCGTCACTTCGTTGATTACGCAGGACGCGCAGGCGGGCGGGATCTACCACATGCTGGTGCGTGTCGGCGGCCCACTGTATGGCCCGAATAGCCAGTCGAGCCTGATCGACGGCACGCATCAGCCGATCGATCTCGTCGTGATGAACTTCGACAACAACGGGCAGCCGTACGGCCTGCTCGGTTACTTCTGGGCGCTCAACGACTTCAAGAAAGGCGCAGGCGAACTCGCGTACAGCAACGAATCGATCTCGCTCTATCTCGACTCCGAAACGCTCTATCTGGGCGGCACGTATGGCATGAACCAGATGCTGACGACGATGGTGCACGAGAGCATGCACATGCAGAACTTCTATCGCCGCTCGGTGCAGATGGGCGCGCAATACGCATTCGAGCCCTGGCTCGAAGAGATGTCGGCGATGATGATGGAAGACTGGGCAAGCGGCACGATCGTGCCCGGCTACAACACGATCCGCGACGCGCGCTTCGTCACGTATATGACGTATGCGGGCCACGGCAGCTACAACTGCGGTCTGACGACGTGGACGCCCTACAGCACGGATTGCGAAAGCTATGCGGTGAACGGCTCGTTTGGCGGCTATCTGAACCGGCGGTTCGGGATGTCGTTCTATCAGCCGCTGCTGACCAACAAGAACCACACCGCTTCAATCGATATCCTCAACGAAGTGATCGGCAATGCGCAGGCAGGCGCTACCGCGCCGTCGATGCTGCGCGATTTCGCGGCGGCCGCAAGTGGGCTGGTTCCGTTGTCGACGAATGTCGCGGGCTTCTCGTTGCCCGCGCGCAGCGAGAACTGCTTTACGCTGCCCGCGATCGATCCTACTTCGCTCTACAACGGCGTCACGCGCGATCTGCCGGGCGCCGTGCCCGCGACGCTCGCCGTGCCCGGCACGTTCCCCGTCGTGCGTTCGCGCGTGAGCGGCACGTATAGCGAGGCCGTGCGCGTGCCCGTGGGCGCGACGCTGTCGGTTGTGGTCGACTGAAGTGCGTGCTTCAATGCAGTGCGTCCATCACAAGGTGCGGCCGTGATCGTCAAAACGAAACATCGCGCTATGCGCGCTCGCGCTGATACAAGCGGCCTGCGCCGCGCCGCTGCAAAGCGGCGACGCCGTCGATCTGTCGGGGCGGCTCCCGCTGCGCGGCAACGAGCCGTTCATCTATCCCGTCGTCTACGATGCCCGCGGCGTATTCGAACTCGAAGGCATCACGCGCGAAGACGCGCTGTCGCTGCAGAACCAGCAGGTGACTGTGCACGGCACGATCACGCGCGCCGATTCGCAGGGCGTCCGCTTGCCTGCTGTGCATGTCGAATCGGTGCGAACGGGGCAGCCCGCGAACGGGTCTTCAGTTCCCGCTGCGCAGTGATCTTCTCAAGGCGGATGCGGTGCAACACCGCGATACCTGTCAATAACTTCACTAATGCCGCCTTGCACCCGACTGTTACGGCGAGCAGCAACACTGATGGGTTGGTCCCGGCGAGCCACGTTGACTAAACGCCAGTCACGGGGCTATGTGTCTTAAGTCTCGTTTAATACTTGCCTGTGATGATGCGGCTCGACATCCCCTGTTGTGCCGCTTGCGTACCGGCGGCGTTTTTTTATCCACCAGTGGGGCCTCCCCGACAGGAGACACACGATGGTTGAAGACACGGTGTTCGAACATTTACGCGCGCTGCACGGCAATGCGCAGACGCTGACCATCCGCAGCTGCACCGTTTCGCCGCCGATGCAGCACCCGTGGGGCCGGTCGTTCCGGCTCGTCGAATGGACCTTCAGGCACGACGTTGAATCCTTCCGGCGCGTCGTGCCTGCCGAGAGCACGCCTCGTCAGATTGCCGAAGCCGTGATGTCGCACGTGCCGGGGCGGCGCTTCTGCCAGCCTGGCGGATAGCTTGCGCGCCGCACAGCGCAAGCCGTTCGATACGCTTGCCGCGGGCGCTGGACGCCGGGTTGCCGTTTTTCATCACGCAGTCCTCCACGCAGACATCGCCGGCCCTGTTTTGGCGGGCGGAAACACATTCCACGACCCATCGTCGTGACGGAAAAAGAAGATCGACAGCAGCCCGTTGGGGCGCGCCGCCTCGACGCACACGCAGCGGCGATGCATCTGGGTGCGGCAGAAGCGCACCACGCGCGCGGGCATCGCGGGTGTCGGTGCAAGCCATTTGTCGACGGCCCAGTGCAGTGTTTTTCCGGTCGGGCTCATGATGGTCTCCTTCGCTTTGCTGACTGCTTTTACGGCACTAAACGTTTCGAACTTCAATCGTCGCTGTTCAATTGCGACGCTCATACTGCGTTAACAACGGAGCGGCCGATTTTCATCCGGTTACCGACAAAAGCGCTGGCGAGGCACAGCAGCGCGTGCATGCCGGTGCGCGGATGCGTAAGGCATGCATGGACCTGTTCGCTGCGGCTTTCGCCGAGCAGGCACCACGCGCAGAAGTGCTCGCAGTTGTTCGTCAGCAGGCGATAGTGGTTTTCGCCGAGGCGCGAACGGGCGCGCAGCACGGTTTGTTCGGCGGTGTACTTCGGGAACGGATGCGGGCGCACGGCGACGGCATGACCGTCGGCGAAGGCTTCGAGCGCCACTTCTTCGACGGGGCCGCGATGCGCGGACTTCGCGAAACCTGCGTAGTGAATGACCTTGCCGCCACCGACGTAAATGCCGTGATGTTCGTAGCCGCGGCGTTGGGTGATCAGATGGGCACCGAGGGCGGGTTCGTCGCTGGAACCGTCGAGCACCACATCCGCCGATGCGTAAGCAGCCGCACGGTTTGCACCTTGTTCATTGCGAGATTGTTGGAGGTTGCGGTTCATGGCTTTGCTCTGGTATCCGATTCAAAGGGCCAACACTGTTGCTGGCTCTTTCGCATCATTCGGACCAGGCTATATAAGCCATTGATTTATAGCGATATTTCACATAGACGAAGCACTTTTCGGGAGCCTGTGTAGGGACACACCCAACAGAATTTCAGGCCATTGTGTTGCACGAACACCATCACTTTTCACTCCGCGCGCCGGTGCATCACGCGGCGAAAATGTGTTGGTTGGCCCGTCTCTCGCTGCGGCCCGCTGTTGGACCACCGCCAACGTCCCAACGCGCTCGCGCGCGACGCACGCACGCGCGTATCCGCTCTATCCCGCGCCCAGCAAGGACGCAGGAAAAAGCGCACCGATCCGCCGAACATTGGCACAGCCCTTGCACGTCATGTCGCAACTTCCATTGACTTCCGGCCGCGCGAGACAGGCGGCCATTCTGGAGACACGCCATGGCTTCCATCACCATCAGCGATCTTTCGCACAACCTCGCTCTCGATCGCAAGGCGATGTCCGCGATCAGCGGCGGCGGCGGTGCACCGTGGGTATTCGGCTGGATCACGCCGTATGTGCACGACACACCGAGCGTCGGCCCCGTCGTAAACCTGTACGACGTCACGAACAACTTCTATGCTAACCAGATGATCAATCAGTTCCAGACGGTCGATGTGAACAACACGGGCAACAACTCGAACATCAACGTTTCTCCTGACGCGCGCAGTACGAACCGGGCTTAGATGCCGTGGCCTGTACCAGTCAATTCCGGTGGGCGTCGGCGGCGCGCACCGACACGGGCCGGGTGCGCGAGATCAATGAGGACGCCTGTCTCGATCAACCGCAGCGCGGCCGCTGGGCCGTGGCCGACGGCATGGGCGGGCACGACGTCGGCGATCTCGCGAGCCAGCTCGTGGTCGAAACGCTCGGCCAGTTGCCGGAACAGGCGGGTATCAAGCATTGCATCGCCGAGGCGCGCACGCGTCTGCAGGATGCGAACCGCCAGTTGCGCGACGAAGCGAGCCGCAGGCAGGTGCAGCGCATCGGCACGACCGTCGTCGTGCTGCTTGCGTGCGACCGTTTCTGCGGCTATCTATGGGCGGGCGACAGCCGCATTTATCTGCTGCGGCAAGGGCAATTGCGACAGTTGACGCGTGACCACAGCCAGGTGGAAGCGCTTCGGCAGTCCGGTTATCTGACGGAAGAAGAGGCCCGCCATCATCCCGCGCACAACATCATCACGCGTGCGGTCGGTGCAACGGATCAACTCGAACTCGACGAAGACGCAATTGAAGTCGCGGACGGCGACGTGTTCCTGTTGTGCAGCGACGGCCTCAGCAATGAACTGACCGACGAAGAAATCCAGCAGACGCTCGCGAGCGTGGATTGTCTGCATGCGCCCGATGAACTCGTCGATATCGCGCTCTCGCGCGGCGGCCGCGACAACATCACGGCGGTGGTCGTGCAGGCAGAGGACCCGCAAGCAACCGACAAGACCTTGTTGAACCCGTCGCCCTGACAAAATCCCGTAGCCCTTGCTTCAATGCATCTCGGCTTCGTCGTCCTCTTCCGTATCGTCCTTGCGCGCATTCGCTTGCGCATGTGCACGGCGAAAGTCCTTCGAATGCAGTCCGTGCTTCTTCAGCAACATCTGAAGATGCGACCGGTTCATGTCGACGCGGCGCGCCAGTTCGGCGACCGTGCCGCCCACTTCCTGCAAGCCGCGTTGCAAGAACGCCTTTTCGGCTTCGTCGCTGGCGGCGCGCTTCGCATCGCTGAGCGACAACAGATTGGTCACGCTCGTCGTGCCGTTCGCGGCCTCGTTCGCCACGCCGAATATCGACGTCGAAACGGGTGCCGTGGGCCGCATATCCACCGGCAAATGATCTACATCCGCGATGTCGCCCGCCAGGCATGAGATGCGGTACATCACGTTGCGCAATTCGCGGATATTGCCCGGATACGCATACGTCAGCAGAAAGTCCCGCAATTTAGGGGTGATTCTCACGGGACGGCGCTTGAGCGCGCCCGCCGCCTCGTCGCCGAAGTACTGGATCAGAAGCGGAATTTCATCGCGCCTTTCGCGCAGCGGCGGTAAGGTCACGTGAATGACGCTCAGCCGGTAAAAGAGATCTTCACGGAACGTGCCCTGCTCGCTCAGCTTGCGCAGGTTGCGGTTGGTCGCGGCGACGATCCGCGTATCGACGCCGATCGGCTCGTCCGAACCCACACGCTGTATTTCATGCGCCTCCAGCACGCGCAGCAGTTTTACCTGCCCCGTCAAAGGCAATTCGCCGATTTCATCGAGAAAGATCGTCCCCGTATGGGCGCTTTCGAATTTGCCTTTACGGTCATTTGTCGCGCCCGTGAAGGCGCCTTTTCTGTGACCGAACAGTTCCGACTCCAGCAGGTTGTCGGGGATCGCACCGCAGTTCACGGAGATGAACGGCTTGTCCGAGCGGCTGCCGTTCGCATGGATGACCTTCGCCATCAGCTCCTTGCCCGTGCCGCTTTCGCCGTCGATCAGAACGGGCAGATCGGTCGGCGCCGCTTTCTCCGCGATTTCGAGCGATTCCAGCAGTTTCGGGTTATCGCCGAAGGTGCCCTCGAAAATGAAGCTTCGCGCGAGCAACGCCTGCCGCCGCGCGCCGCGCGACAGGTCGCCGCGCATCGGCTCGACCACGGCCGCCTGCACGAAGCGCTCCTTGTGCGACATCTGCATCACTTCGTCGCGCAATGAACTTGCCTGTTTCAGGAGTTTTTCGATATCCGCGCGTTCGAGCCGCGACGACCAGCGCAGCGTCGAGCGCAGGATTTCGATCTTCTCGATCAACCCCGCGTAAGAGATGGCGGAGCCGGCTTCGTCAGGTTGCTGGTCAAGTATTTTCATCAGGCGCTCAACTGTTTCTGGACGAGCTGGTAGTACATGCCCTTCCGGTTGACCAGTTCCTCGTGACGCCCCTGCTCGACGATCGCGCCTTCATAGAGCACGAGAATCTTGTCGGCGCGCATGATCGTACTCAGCCGGTGCGCGATGATGACGGCCGTGCGTCCCTTGAGGATTTCCTGCATGTTGCCGAGAATATTGCTCTCCGATTGCGTATCGAGTGCGGAAGTCGCCTCGTCGAATACGAGCAGGCGCGGATCGTGATACAGCGCGCGGGCAATGCACAGCCGCTGAATCTGCCCGCCCGACAACCCGATGCCGCGCTCGCCGACCACCTGTTCGTAGCCGAGCGGCAGCTTGGCGATGAACGCGTGCGCGTCGGCCATCCTGGCCACTTCTTCGATACGGCGGCGATCCGGCGTATCGTCGCCGCTCGCGATGTTCTCCGCGATCGTGCCGGAAAACAGGAGATTCGATTGCATCACATAACCGATCTGCGCGCGGAAGAATGCCTTGTCGATCACGTTCATGTCGTAACCGTCAACGGTCATCTTGCCGTCGCTCGGCGCATAAAAGCCGACCAGCAGCTTCGCGAGCGTGGTCTTGCCCGAACCGCTGCGTCCGACAATCGCCACCAGCTCGCCCGGTTTGATGTCGAAGCTGATGTTCTCCAGCACATAGGCGCTCTCGTCCTCGCCATAGCGGAAGTACACGCCGTTCAGGCTGATCGCGCCTTGCAGGTCGGGCAGCATCACGCGCGACGGCAGGTCCTGGGGCTTCTGCTCCGGTTCGATATCGAGCACGTCGCCCAGACGTTCCATCGCCACGCCCGCGTCGTTGAGCATGCTCCACAAGCCGACGAGTCCCATCAACGGCGTCAGCACGCTACCCATGAACGCGTTGAACGCGATCAGCTGTCCGATCGTCATTTCGCGGGCGAGCACGAGATTTGCACCGACCCAGAGAATCGCGATCGTCGTCGCGGCATTCAGCAACTGGCTGATAAAGCCGATCACGATATTGAATGCATGTGCGCGGTATTGGACTTCGAGTGCCTTGGCGTATTTCTTTTCCCAGCGCAGGCGCACGGGCCGCTCGATGCCCATGCCCTTCACCGTTTCGACACCGGACAACGCTTCCATCAGGAACGATTTCGAATCTGTCCCGGCCGCAAACGATTCGCGCGCATAGTTCTTGATCTTCGGCGTAGCGATCAGCGTGAGCGCCATGATGGGAATGACGAAAGCGATCAGTACGAATGTCATCTTCGCGTTATAGAAGAACATGATCGCGAAGTAGATGAACACCATCAGCAGATTGAGTGCCGTCGTCACCGTCGATTCGGTGAGGAACGCGCGGATCGTCTGGTTCTCCTGGAAGCGCGCAAAAATGTCGCCTGTCTTGCGCTTGGCGAAGAACGAGAACGGCAGCGACATCGTGTGCCTGAAGAACTGCGACATCATTGCGAAGTCCATGTTGCGCACCATGAAGTTCGACAAATACGCGCGCACCATCGACATCAACTGCGAGAACACATTCGAAATGATCAGACCGAGTATCAGCAGATGCAGCAGACTGATGTTCTGATGCACGATGACGCCGTCAAGGATGTTCTGAATGATCAATGGCGGAATCACACCCAGTACCTGGATCACGAAGGTCGCGAGGAACAGGTACATGAGAATCTTTTTGTACGGCGTCAGATAGCCGACGAAACGCAGCCACGGCGAACGCGACGCGGAGAGCTGCACGAGGTTCGGCCCCGGCGCAAACAGCAGGCACGTGCCGCTCCAGCCGCGCTCGAAGTCTTCGAGATTCAGCTTGCGGAACCCCAGCGCGGGATCGGCGAGCCATACGTGATCTTTCGACACGCCGTACACGATGATGTAGTGATAGCCTTCCCAGTGCACGATGAACGGCAGGTCGAAGCCGCGCAGCGAGTCGAACGTGCACTGCACGCCGCGCGCCGTGAAGCCGAGCGACTCACCCGCGCGCGCCAGACTGTCCAGCGTCGCGCCCTGCGTCGTGACGTTCGCGAGTTCGCGCAGCTTGCCGAGTGTCATCGGAATGCCGTAGTGCTTGCAGATCATCGCAAGGCACGCGGCGCCGCAATCCATTTCCTCGGCCTGCTCGACTAGTCCGAAGCGCCGGATCACGCGCTCGCCGAGTTCGGGCTTCGTATGCAGGTCGAGCCTCAGAGGCCGCTTGCGGCGCTGCTCGATGCGTTTTTGCCGGTCGAGTTCGCGGTCGGCGTATTTGATGCGATCGTCGAGCACCTCGCGCAATTTCGGATTGCGCTCGAGGATGAAATGCACCGTACGCTCGGGTATCACGAGCAGCCGCGTGTCCGTCGTTGCAATGGCCGATGCCGTCTGCTCCTGCCGCATCAGGCAGGCTTTCTCGCCGAAAATTTCGCCTTCACGCAGCGTGGCGAGCGTGTAGTCGGTACCGTCCTCATTGCGTACGATGCGCACTTCGCCTTGCCGCACGACATACAGCCGGCGGTCGTCGCGCGCGTCCTGCTTGAGAATCTCCTTGCCCGCGCTGACTTTCTTGACACCGACGCTGCGCACGTATTCTTCGAGTTCCTGCTTGTTCAGCTTGCCGCGCAAATCGAACAACTGCGCGACGAAACCGCCCGCCGAATTGATTGCCACATAACTCGCGACGAACGCCAGCGCCGCCTGATTGCCGGCAATGATCGGCTCCGTGGTGGCGCGCGGAATGAACAGCAACTCGGTCTTGCCCGAAGAGCGTACCGACGATTCATGCGCGTACGCGCGCAGCATCGCAATGTCGGCGAATACTTCGCCCGCCTTGCGCACGCCCATGCTGATCTCTTTGCCATGCTCTTCGGTGAAGATGCGCACCGAGCCGGACTTGATCACGCAGAGCCCATCGGCGGGATCGCCCGCGTTGCACACCGTCTCACCAAACGAATAGAAGCGCGATTGCACGTGCTCCGCGAGACGTTCGAGTTCTTCGCGCGTAAACGGCGACAGAATCTCGACCGTCGAAAGAAAGTCGGCGATGGAAGGCGTGGTTTGCGGTGCATCCATGATGCTTGGGGTCCCCGTCAGCAGCGCGCGTCAATCAGAGCGCTTCGATGATATGTTCCTGCGCGCGCGTTATCAGCCACTGTTCGCGCAACAGCCGCTTGATTTCCGACGCGACGTCCGCGTCGAGTTGTGCCGGATACTTCGCCGTCACCGCAAAGATCTCGAAGCACGAGCGGTCCAGCGACGCGAACGGCCCGAGCAGATCGCCGACTGCCGCGTTGAAGATCTTCGCCTCGATATCGGGCTTCAGCGACCCGCGCAGTACTTTTCCGATCACGCCGCCCGAGTCTTTCGTATCGGCAATCGAATGCTCACGCGCCATTTCCGCGAACGCATCGGGATCGTCGCGCAGATACGAGATCATTTCCTTCGCCTTGCCTTCGTCGTCGAGCAGAATGTGGCTGACCTCGATGGCATCGAACTTCGGCGAATTCAGCGAAAAGTACTCTTCGATCTCGCCTTCGCTGCCCACCTTGTCGAGCATCTTTTCCTGATACAGGCTGTCGGTGATAAACGTCTCGAACTCGTCGAGACCGACCTTCAGTGTGTCGAGATACTGGTTCATGTCTGCGGCGCGATGCAGCCCGCGCACCCGCCGGAACTGGTCGGCGCGCTCCTGTATCTCGTCGGCGCTCACCGTCACGCCGTGCTTCTTCGCGGCGTGCACGGTCAGCTTGTCGCGCACCATCTGTTCGATCAGGCTTTCGAACTGGCCTGTGAGTTTCAGTAGACGTATGAATTCGCCGACATCCACGACTTCATCATCGATTCGTACGATCGCGGTCATCTCGTCCGCTCCTCTAGTGACGGCCCGAACAAACGGGCGGGCTGGCGGTTGTACTTTCGGCTACGCTTGCGTTGCAATGAGTTCTTTTGAAGCTATCCGGCCAGTTGCCTGAACGGGTCCAGACCAAGATCGATCAGCCGCCGCTCGCGTACGACGATTTCGGCGCTTGCCGTCATGCCGTACCGAAGCGGATAGCGGTTTTCCGCGATCTGGTAATAATTCCTGTCGAGTTGCACGCGGCCTTCGTAGACAGGCTGCTTGTCCTGCGCCGACGGCTTGGTTGCCGGCGAGATGTACGCGAGCGTGCCGTTGATCAGCCCATAACGCTGATACGGGAACGCATTGAATTTCATCTTGACGGCCATGCCTTCGTGCAGGAACGCGCGGTCGCGCTCGGCGATCTCGATCTTCAGCACGGGGCGCGCGTCCTTCGGCGCGATGCCGCCGAGCGGCGCATTCGCCTGGATCTTGTCGCCCGTTTGCGTCGACGTCACGTCGGTAATCACGCCAGAAGTCGGCGCGAGTATCAGCAAAAAGTTGTCCTTGTCGATGTTCTCGAAGCGGATGCGCGCAGCCGCGTCGGCGACGAGGCGCGCCGTCTGCAATTGCAGGCGCAGCTTCTCTTCGGTGCTGGTGATGTCGCGGATCAGATCGTCGTATTGAATCTGCAGGTTCGTCGACTGCTGGCCGCTCGTTTCGAGTTGCGCGTTGGCTTCCGCGTATTCGTGACTCAGTTTGAAATCGAGTTCGGCGAGCCGCGATTGCGCGACACGGTACGCATTTTCCGCTTCCAGCGAGGTGTTGCGCTTCGCTTCCACCTGCAACTCGGCGACGCCGCCGCCACCCGGCTGCGCGAACAGGCGCGCGTACTTGTCCGCTTCCTGGCGCGCCGCATCGCGAGCACGGCGTGCATTGTCGAGCGTGCTGCGCGCTTCTTCGAGTTGCGCCTTCTGGCCTTCCGCAAGCTTGCTCGTGCCTTCCGAAATGCGGTTCTCGTGCAGACGCTCTTCCACTTCGAGCTGATCTTTCAGCGCGGCCGCCTTGCGCTCCATCAATTCCTTCTTCTGCGGAAATTCTTTCCATTCGCGCTCGGCGTCGTCGAGTTTCAACTGTGCCTGCAGGGCGTTGGTCGCCGCTTCGATTGCGCCGCGCGCATTGAGCCGCGCGAGCACGTCGCCCTTCGATACGGGTTGGCCTTCGGCGATATAGAGGTCGGTGAGTTCGCCGTCGATCGGTGCATAAATGCGCCGCACATCCGATTCCGGCGCGAGCGTGCCTTGCGCCGTGACGATCACGTCAGCGCGCCCGAAGAACGACCACATCAAGCCGGCGACAACGAGCGCGACCATGGTCAGCACGAGCGCCTGCGCGATCCGCACGGGTTCCGATGTGAGAATCGCAACGCCTTCGGCGCTGTGATCTTCGAGCGCTTCGTAAAGCGGCTTAGGGTGATTGTCGCGCTTCACTTTCGTCACTGCCTCCAATCAACGCAAGCTTCGATTTCAGCAAGCCGGGTTCGAGCACCATGCGCAATTCCTGCAGCGAGCGGCGCTGCAATTGCGTTTCCGCTTCGATATCTTCGAGCAACTGGTCCGAGCCTGCCGGATGCGGCGCCTTCAGTTGCGTATAAACGCGCATGCCCTGTTGTGCCGCCGTATTCGCGCCCGACAACAGCAGCGCCTGACTGCGGAAGCCGCCCGAGATGCCGGATTCCAGCCGCTGCGTGCCGCCGATCGAACCATTCGCGCGATACTGCCGCCACAATCCCTGCGCGCGATCGATCTGATCTTGCGCGCGCGCCAGTGCCGTGTCGCGCAGCGCGTTGACGTCGCCCTGAACGGCCCGCACGAAGTACACGTCTTCTACGGGATCGAGACTGGCGTAAAACGACAGCAGCTTGTCGTTGCGATCTCCCGAACCACGGCTTTTCTGCAGATCGGCGAACTGGTCGAGCAACGCCTTCTTGTGCGCGAACTCCGCTGTGATCACATCGGACCACGGGCCAGCGGGCATCGCCTGCAAGCCGGCCAGCGCCTGCTGGCTGTCGCCGCTTTGCCAGGCGGCGCTTGCCGCGTCGTGCTTCGCCACGACTTCCGCGGAAGGCAGACGGCTCGCGCTCAATTGCGCGTACTGCGACTTGAACGGCGGCGTCCTGAAGCTCGCCTTTTTCATCAATGCGAGCAGCGGGACGAGGCGCCTTGCCGTCATTTCGTTGAAGATGTCCGTGTACTGCCGCAAGTCGCTACGCAAGGTATCCAGCCCGGCGAGCCGCGGATAGCGTTGCGCGTAATCGTCCAGCACGGCGGGCAGCGCATCTGGCTTGTCGCGTCCCAGCTCCGTCGCGACGGTCGAATTGAGCCGGTCGATCGCCGCGAGGTACACGGAGTCGTCACTTTGCAGCCTGCGCAGATGGCTCATCGCGAGCGCATACGGCTCAGTGAATTCAGGCACGTACGACGCAATGCGGTCCAGAATCCGCTGATGCCCTTTTGCGTCGTCTTCCCAACGCTTGAGCAGATTGCCGATATGGCTTTCGTCGCTATAGATGCGAATCGGCGCATCGGGGCCGCCCCGGCCGACGACAAAACGCTCCAGATCTCCAACCCATTTCAACTGATTGACCAGCGCGAGCGCATCGGGATTGTTCTGGCTCGTCGCGCGCATGCCTTCGATCAATGCATCGGCACGATCGAACTGTTTCACCTGCAACGCCGACAGCCAGCCGGGCACACGCGCTTTCATCAGCGCTTCACTTGCAAGCGAGCGGATCGCATCGCTCGCGGGGTGACGCTGCAAGGACGACGTGCCAACTTCCGCCGCCGCTTCGTATTCTCCCGCCGCAAGCAGGCTCTTGATATCGCGCTCCGCCGCGCCCCGCATGTACAGCGTGACGGCCAGTCCCACAACGACAACCAGCACCACCAGACCGCCCCAGCCGATACGCCGCATCGTCGTGCCGTCGCCGGCCGCGAAGGTGCGCGTCAGTTCGCGCATCAACAGTTGCCAGCGGCGGCGCGGACGGCGTGATTGGGCTTCCGTCCCTTCGTCCGGCGTCAAGGGCGGAGCGTTTTCATTCACCTCGTCTTCGCGCTGCAATGCGCGGTCGACGCAGAAGATGTCGAGAAACGAATGCGCCGCGCCGACAAAGGTAGTCTTGTCGGGATCTTCCGCAGGCATTGCCGCCACGGGCGCAGCAGCCGCGGGCGTCGTTGCCGCGGGCGCAGCCGCTGCGGGAACACCCAGCGCGGCGGCAGGCGGCACCATCTGAGTCACGGTAGGCTCGACTTCGAATGACTTTTGCAGCGCTACCTGATAGACGAAATGATCGCCGCCGAATCCAACGACATCGCCGTTTTGCAATGCGACAGCCGATTCGCCGAGACGCTTGCGATTGAGGAATGTGCCGTTCGTGCTGCCGAGATCTTCAATCCAGGGTTCGCCGCCCTTCATGAAGATATGAGCGTGGCGCCGCGAAATGTAATTGACCTGATGCGGATAACGGTCCTTGTAGCGCGAGAACAGTTCGTCCGTCTTGCTGACGAGAAACGGAAACGCAATGAGGTCGATGGGTTCGAGCCCCAGATCCGGGCGCTCCGGCTGCAGCGTGACAGTCAGATGCTGCACGCCGCGCGCGGATGCCGAACTGAATGGACGCGGCTCGATCGCGACGCGATACGTCAGATCACCGCCAAAGCACAGTTCGTCGCCGGCGCGCACACGCGAAGGGGTCATCCGCACGGCAACGCCGTTGACGGTCGTGCCGTTCTTGCTGTCGAGATCCGCCACATACACCGCACCATGCTCGCTAAAGATGCGCGCATGACGCCGCGAAAGCCTGATGACCCGATCGCGCGGATAGTCGACGAACGGCGCCTCGCTGCGGCCGATCGCAAACAGATCGTCGACGATGCGAATGGGGCCTAGAGAAGGATGCGAGACGGGCAGCAGCAGGACGTCGAACTCCTTGTCCAGAGCCGCCCGCATCTCAGCAATCGGAGCTTCGCCGGGATTCATCTCTTTGCATCACTAAGCGTGGACACGAACGGAGCGTTCGACAGACGCGGCGATTAAAGCATATTCGACGCAGCCGTCATGCTGACCGTATGAGCGGCTAATCAGGAATTTTAAGTCACGCATGGTGTTAGTCAATTATGGGTACGGCTAATGCGGTCTATATTCAGGCAACGATTTTCACAGACGTCGTTTTAAGAACCGTGCCAGCTATTCCTCTATTCGCCCGCGTCGCGCACGCAGCACTAGCGCTTCATTGCTTCAGCTCATTGCTTGACTTGTGTCTGCACGTCGACAGCCGGCCAGCCGCCGCCGAGCGCCTTGTAAAGCAGTACCGTGTCGGACAGTATTTGCTGGTGATTCGTCAGCAGATCGAGTTGCGCCTGCAGCAGCGTGCGGTCCGTTTCGAACACGTCCAGTTGTGACACCACGCCTTCGCGCAATTGCGACTGCATCTGCACGTTGACGACGCTCAGACGCTCCACTTCCTGTTGCAATTCGACGCGCTGCTGCTTGTGCGAATCCAGATTGACGAGTGCGTTCTCCACTTCCTCGAATGCGCCCATCACGGTTTGCCGGTACTGCTGCTCGGCGACGGTGGTTTGCGCCTCGGTGGTCTTGACGTGCGCGCGCACGCCAGGATCGAGTAGCGGAATGTTGATGCTCGGCATGAAGCCGAACGTGAACGACTTCAAAAGATCGGACAGCGCGAAGCTCGCGGTGCCGCCATGTCCCGTCAGGCTGATGGTCGGCAATTGCGCCAGCTTGGCTTCGCCGACCAGGTTATACGCTTCGAGCACGCGCAATTCCGATGCGACGATATCAGGCCGGCGCGACAGCAGTTGCGAAGGCAGCCCGCCCGGCACGGGCGGCTGTTGCACGCGCTGCTGCAGATGGCCGACGGGCACGGTGAATTCACCGGCCGGCACACCGATCAGCGTGCACAGCGCGTTGTTCGCAATGCTCCGTGAACGGCGCAGATCGAGCAGATCCTTGGTTAGACGATTGACCTCTGCCTGTTGACGCATCACCTGCGTCTTTGGAACGAGGCCATTGCGGCTCATGCCTTCGAAGATCGAGAGAATCGTCTTGTTTTCGTCGACCATCTTCTGTTGCGCGTCGATCTGATCGTCGAACTGGAGAATCTGGAAATACGTGGTCGCCACGTTCGACACGAGTTCAAGATAACCCGCGCGCCAGTCGGCTTCCGTCGCGCGGAACTCGGCCTTTTGCGCCTGCACGCCCTTTTCGACCTTGCCCCAGATGTCGATGTCCCAGTTCACCTGGGCGGCTACGTTGTACTGCCGCGTGAACGGTTGCCCTGTGGTCTTCTGGAAATTCGCACCTGCGCCGAGATCGGCCGTCGGCAATGCACCCGCCTTCGCTTCACCGATCTGCGCGCCCGCTACGTCGATGCGTGCGGCGAGCACCTTGATGTCGAAGTTGCCTTCGATTGCTTTGGCGATCAGCGTATTCAGATACGGGTCCTGGAAGCCTTTCCACCAGTCGGGCACGATGGTGTCGGCGGGTGAAACGAGCGTACCCGTCTTGTCGGACCACGACGCCTTGGCGGGCGTATCGGGGCGCTTGTAGTCGGCCATGTGAACATCGACGCAACCGGCCAGCATGGCTGTGCAAACAGCGGCGGCAGAGATGACGCGAGCGACGGCGACGAACGAATCAGGCAACGCAGACACGATATTCTCCGATCATTCCCGGGTGTACTGCACGTGCAGAGCGCGCCTTTCAAGTAAAGCACGTCCAGCGCGGCATCTCTATCGATGTCGGCGGATTTCGTTCGGCGTGGAGTGCGTGCGGTGACGCGGCGGTCGTGTGGACAGGACGATTGGCTTCTGGATCTTTTTGACGATGCGCGGTGAAGCAGATTACGCGGCGAGCTTCGGGATTTTCCCGGAGCGCAGAGGCCGGTCCGGCCTCCGCGGGCATCGCCGTGTGGCTAGCGCATGGTGACGCTGTTGTTGGCCAGCATCGTCGGCGTGATCGTCGTGCTCAGGCCCGACGCGAACGCGTTGCCGCCGCTCACGTTGCTGATGTTCATTTGCTGCTGGATCATCTGCTGCACGTCGCCGATCTGCTTGCTGAAGTCGAAATTGATGCCCGGGAAGTTCGGAAAGCCAGCGAAGCCGCCGCGAAGGGCCTTCATGGCCTTGCCGTCGAGTTCTTCGGCAACGGGCAGGTCTTTGATCATCAGTGCGCTCATGACAGTTCTCCTAAGAGGGAAGCGAAGCTTCGCCATGGTGTTTCGGTTTGGTTCAAGCATCTTGTCTGCTCGAGCCTGACAACGCATAGGCTGTGCCAATTGCACTGCCCGCGCCGCGAAAAACCTGCAAAGCCTTGCTGCCATTGGATGACGTATCAGAGCGATTTTGCGCATACGAATTCGATGCGCGTCGATCCCGTTCCAGGGTGCCGCTGCGTGGCCAACATTCGACTAAAAACTGTTGGTTCGAAAAAGACAGCACTGAAGAAGAAAGTTGAGCACACACGTTCGTTCACTTCGCGATCACCGTGATCTTCTTCGAGTAGACGGGCGGATTGTGCGGAATATGATTCTCGTCGCCCATCAGCAACTGGAGCGTGTGCTTGCCGGGCGGCAAGGTGACCATCGTTTCCGTTTCGCCCGCGCCGAAATGCAGGTGCTGGCGGTCGGAAGGA
Organism: Paraburkholderia sp. PGU19; assembly: GCF_013426915.1. Lineage (GTDB taxonomy): Bacteria > Pseudomonadota > Gammaproteobacteria > Burkholderiales > Burkholderiaceae > Paraburkholderia. The sequence goes on along the minus strand of NZ_AP023180.1, from coordinate 2,589,389 downwards.
ATCTCCTGATCCGCTGGAGGCAAGTCGGTGTCGATCAGCAGATGATGATGCCCCGTGTTCGGATACTTCACGCCCTTGGGCGCGACGCCCATGTAGCGCAAGCCGAACCACACGCGAAACGGCTTGTTGGCGGGTACGACCTGTCCGTCGTTCGGATAACCGATGTACGCATAGGCATCCTTGGGCGCGGGTGTCGGCCCGGCGAATGCCACGTTCATCGAAGTGAGGGCGGTGAGGGCGGCAAGTGCCGCAGCGGCAACAACGATCCTGATCATGGCTGATGCTCTCCGTCTTGCGTCGTGCGTCTGGTGCGCCCTTGCGCCGGCGCAACGCTCGCGCGTGCTCACTTCACGATGATGGTGATCTTCTTCGAATAGACGGGCGGATTGTGCGGCACGTGGTTGTAGTCGCCGAGCAGCAGTTGCAGCGTGTGCTTGCCGGGCGGCAGCTCGATGCGCGCATCCGTTTCGCCTGCGCCAAAATGCAGGTGATTCCGGTCAGAGGGAATTTCCTGATCCATCGACGGCAGGTCCGTGTCGATCAGCAGATGGTGATGCCCTGTGTTCGGAACATTGACGCCTTTAGGGCAGACGCCCATGTTGCGCAAGCCCATTCGCACCCAGAGCTTGCCGCCTGTGATCACGGTGCCGTCCGCCGGCCAGATGATGTAGACCTCGGCGCCGGGCGGCGCAGGCGTCGGTCCAGCGAACACCTGCGCGGAAGCCAGAAAGAGCGCGCCAATAGCCGCGAGCCTTATTCTTCTTTGCATTGCGCATTCTCCCAGGGAGGGTCAGTGCTGCTTGCTTCCGTTTTAGCTTAGGACGTAACTTGTTAAAAAGAAACGCCACGCTCGTTAACGTTCTGACGTTCTAACTGCGTGCTATCGTTTGTAAGGGTGGTCCAGGTAAATACGTTACGTGGGTATCGGGCGGCATGGCGAGCGGCGACTGTCCTGCTCGGGCCGGTTCGTCCGATGACGAGGTTCTATTAGAACTTCCAGAACAACCAGGATCTGAAAATGTGGCGAAAACTCCTGCTGGTATGCATGATCGGGGCACTCCAGATGCGAGAAGCCGACGCTCAACCGATGCCGGGCGGCGCGAGCGATGCCACTTCTCAAGCCGCCGCGAATAGTCTCTTTGCGCTTCCCGTCGAAACGGCCAACCGCAAGGTCGCGCTCGTGATCGGCAACGCCAGCTATCCGGCCGGCTCGCTGCCGAACGCCGCGCGCGATGCACAGAGCGTCGCAGGGTTGTTGCGCGCGCAAGGCTTCGATGTCGTCCTGCGCACCGATGCGACCGCGCCGCAGATGCGCGATGCGCTTGCCGATTTCGGCCGACGCCTGCAGCCTGGCGGCACAGCGCTGTTCTATTTCGCTGGGCACGGCCTGCAGGCGGGACGCACCACGCTGCTCGCTTCCGCCGGTGCCGATCCGCGTGCGCCTGCTTCCTTGATGACGGCGAGCATCGATCTGTCGAACGTGCTCGACACGCTCGCGGCGCCGCGCAAGAACGCGCTCAACCTCGTCGTGCTGGATGCATGCCTCACGCAACCGTTCGAGGCGGCCCGTCTCGCGATGCCGTTGCCCCCGCAAACAATGATTGCCTACGCGACGACGCAAGGCGCGCAAGCCGCCGACGGCACCCGTCATGGCATCTTCACGGGCGCGTGGCTACGCGAGATGCACCGCGCGCCCGATGCGCCCGTCGATACGATGTTCGCTCGTGTGGCACGACAGGTCGCGGGCGCAACGCATGGCGCGCAAAGGCCGTGGCACTTGTCGTCGTTGACGGAGCCGGTGCGACTTTTCGCTTCACGTCATGCATCGGAACAGGTGGAAGATGAGCCGAACGTAGTCGTCGCATTGAATAGCCGCGGCATTCTGCCGAAGGATAGCAACGAGCAATACGAGCTGACGTTCTGGGAATCGATCAAGGACAGCAATTACGCGAGCGATTACGAGGCCTATCTGAAGGCGTATCCGAATGGCCGCTTTGCGACGCTCGCGAAGGCTCGGATCGACAGGCTCAAGGCTTCCGGGCAGACAGCGCCGCCCGCCGGCACGCATGCAGCGCCACCAGCAGCGCCGTCGCGTCCTGCCGCCGCTGCCGCGCCTGCGCCGCAACCTGCGCCTGCACCTGCGCCCGCGCCGAAAGCAGCCGCAACGCCTGCACCATCACCTGCCCCCACGCCCGCACCCGTGCATGTCGCGACAGGCAGCGAGAGCAAGGACTGCGCGGCATGCCCCGTGATGATTTCACTGCCCGCAGGCTCGTTCACGATGGGCAGCAATTTCGACCCGTCCGAAAAGCCGCCGCATCACGTGACCATTTCAGCGCCATTCGCGATCGGTAAATACGAGGTGACGGTCGAGCAATGGAACGCATGCGCCGACGTCAACGGATGCCCGAAGCTGTCGCCCGAAAGCAATTCCGTAAAGAACGCGCCCGCACGCGATCTGAGTTGGGACGATGCTCAGGCGTACGTGAAGTGGCTGAGCAAGGTCACAGGCAAAGCGTACCGACTGCCTACTGAAGCCGAATGGGAATACGCGGACCGCGCGGGCACCACAACGAAATACTGGTGGGGCGAACAGATGCGCAAAGGCATGGCGAACTGCAAGGACTGCGGCGATCCGTATCACAAGGAAGCGCCCGAGCCCGTCGGCGCGTTCGCGGCGAACCCGAACGGCTTGTACGACATGAACGGCGGCGTCTGGGAGTGGGTCAGCGACTGCTGGCATAACTCGTACCAGGGCGCGCCGAACGACGGACGCACGTGGGATTCACCCACCTGCAACACGCGCGTGATTCGCGGCGGCTCATGGCGCGAAGGCAACGACTACATGCTGAGTTCGACGCGCTTCAAGTACAGCCAGAGCGTGCGCCAGTCGCAAGATGGCTTTCGCGTGGTGAAGGAACTCAAGTGATCTGACATGCAGCAAAGCGCGCGCGCTTCAATGCGCGCGCGCCTTGCTCGTGATCTGAGCGAAGTCCGCGACGATATGGTCTTGCCCATATTTCGCGGCAAGCTGCTTGAGCCGCGTATCGAGCGCGCGCAGATAGTCTGCGCGCGATTCGCTTTCGGGCCGCGGTGTATCGAAGAGCGGCGCGGGCGTGATCAGCAGAACGACCAGCTCCTGACCGAACGGCTTCGAGACGACCCAGTCGCCGCCGCTGCCGATGGTCGCCGAGTAGTGCGCGGGCGCCTGGTTATCTTTCGCACGCGGCCCCGGGACCATGTGCACGACGCTGCCGTCGAGCACGTAGTAGTCGATGTTCACATAGGAGTCGTAGCCGGGCGTCCGCACGTCGACGACGAGAGGATCGCCTTCCGTCAGCACCCCGTTCGGCATGCGCGCCGTCAGCGACGCGATATGCCCCGCCTGCCAGTTGCGCGTCCAGTAAGAACCGAGTTCCTTCAGCACCTCACATTTGTCGCTGCTCACGTGCTGCACGTCGACCTTGGTCGACGCCACGCCAGGCAATGTTGAAAGTCGCTCGTTGACCTGCGCCTCGCCGTGTTGCGGCACGAATCCGCGCACCTGTACCGCGCGATCCTGAATCGAAGCGGCAATCGCCGAGCACGGCAACGTCGCGAGCGCCGAGGTGACGGCGGCGAGCGTCGGCGGGGCCGGCGTGACGGGCGCTGACGGCGCGGAGGCAACGGCAGGCGCCGACGGAGTAGCAGGCGTGATGGGCAGAACGGGCGAGGCGGCGCTGGCCAAAGGCCGCGCGCTGCCCGCCTCGGACGCCGGGCTCACCTGTAGCGCCGCATTTTCCTGCTCCAGCGTCCGCGAAGCACGATAGAAGTACAGCGCGCCGCCTGCCGCGCAAGCGAGCGCGAGTCCCGCAACACCCGACTTCATCAGCATGCCGGTGCGATCAATATTGCTCCCTTGCGACTTCGACGCCGACGCGCGCTCCTGCGCGCCGAACTCTTCGACGAAGCGCGACACAGTCGGCGTGCGCGACTTGCGGTCGAAGGCGAGCGTCGCACGCAATGCGCGCCATTGACGGTTGCTCAGGTTCTCGGGCCGCTGCGGTTGCCGGTTCGATGCGCGCGCCTGGGTGGCCGACTGACGGTCGAACGGATGACGGCCCGTCAATAGCTCGTACGTGATGCAGCCTAGCGCGTAGATGTCGTCGCGTGGATCGGGTTCGAGATGTTCGAGCATCTCCGGGCTTGCATAGGCGGGCGTCAATGCGCCGAGGCTGCCGGGATCGAACACGGTCGCGTCGCTTTCTTCTTCGGGGCGCTGAAAGACGCGCGCGATGCCGAAGTCGATCACCTTGACTTCGCCCGTATCGGTCAGAAACACGTTGGCGGGCTTGAAGTCGCAATGCACGAAGCCGCGCTCATGTGCGTACGCCAGCGCGCTCGACATGCCGCGCACGATCGGCAACGCGGACTGAACGGGCATGCCTTTGAAATCCTGCGTGCGCAGAATCTGGCTGAGCGGCTTGCCGGAGAGATACTCCATCGTCAGATAGACGATGGCGCCATCGCGGTCGAAATCGTAGACGGTGACGATATTGCGGTGCGCGAGTACCTGCGCCTTGCGCGCTTCGCGCTGCAACGCGATCAGCGACTTCGGGTTGCCGCGGAACTGCGTGTTCAGCACCTTGATCGCGAGATATGGCTTGCGGTCCGACGCTTCGAGCTTGCGCATATCGAGCGCCTTGTAGACGGTGCCCATGCCGCCTACGCCAAGACACTCTTCGAGCACGAAGCGGTTGTTCAGCGTGTCGCCCGTACCCTTCACCTGATCGAGTCCGGATGCGCCTGCGTCGCTGCTACGCGCGGGCGGCGGCGGCACGGGTGGGGGCTCGGCCACCGTTTGCATGCGCGTTTCCTCGCCGCCCGCCGCGGCAAGGTTCGAAACGGGCATCTGTTCGATGCGGCGGCGCACTTCCGCGTAGAGGGCAGGAGGCAGCGGCTTCCTGATGTGCGCTTCGCCGAGTATTTCGAGCAGACGAGCCGAACCGACGCCTTCCGTTGTGAGCGTGCTGTCGAGTTGAGCGACGAACGCGTCCTGCGTAAGCGCGCCGCTCTGAAAATCCCGAATCACGTGCGCAAGGCTAGCCATGTGTTCAAAGCGCTGCAGCTCCCGAAGGTCTAAGGATTTCCCTGTCGTAACCAATTACATGTGCTCGTTCGATAGTAGCCCGCACGTATGCCTTTCGCAAACCAGGATTGGCCCGCGAGACGTCGGGCGATCTGTGGTTCCTGGCCGCCCGGTCCGGCCCGACAGTGTCTCGTCGCTCACTCCATTTGGCGCGAAGCCCTGTACGTAAAGGCCCGAGCGTTTTTTCACCGCTGCGTCTGCACGGCGGGCACAGCCCATACGTAGTTAGGCCTGGGCAAACAAGATGCTCGAACCCAAGCCGAAACACCCTTTTAGCGATCTTCGCTTCCCTCTTAGGAGAGCGGTCATCCGCCCACTGATGATCAACAACCTGCACGCGACGGCTTCGTCGCCTTTCCCCAGCATCAAGCTCGACTTCGACAACAGCAAGACGGTCAATGCCCCGCAGCTTGTAAAGCAATGCTTGAACATCAGCAACGCGAGCGACAACAACAACGTCTACTAACACAGTCGACGGGGACCGGAAGCGCCATTTGTCTCGCGCTCCCGGGCAACAGTGCAACACTCCTCTCCCGATGACAGCCCGAAGCTCTGGGCCGGTATGACGACTGTGATGTGCCGCCGCAAAGCATCGCGGGCCTCCTCCCGCAATGCTCGCCAGCGCACACCGCATCGGGCCTGAATTACCTATACTGGTTGTTCGAGACATACGCGTTGCCGTCATCGACCGAAGCGAACACCCGTCGCGACGGCGCCACGCGACATTTCTACTGGAACTGCCATGTCCAAGCTCGTCATCAAGGATCTCCCCGAAAGCGTCCAACTCGATCGCGCGGCGATGACCGCGATCGTCGGCGGGGCGCGAACGGGAGGGCGCTTCTTCGGCGTCACCGCGCAGGCGCTGCCGGCGGCGACGCGCGTCGTCGACTATCCCGTGGGATTCCCGACGGCCGCGCGCCAACCTGTCGACGAACGCATACCGCCGCAGAGTCTGTTGCGCAAATAGCGCTTGCCTTCAAGGTATTCCAGTCCCTTCCTTCTCTTGACGTGCTGCTTGCCGGCTGGCTTGCGGCACGTCTCGGCGCGTGTGTGTCTGCTTGTCTGCCGCGCTCCGGCCGCCTGGTTTATTCCGCCAACTTTCCGTGCTTGACGGTAAGGCCTTCGCTAACACTTTTTCGTTCACCCGATGGTCAACCGGTCGTATACGCGTGAACGTCGCCAGTTATTCCCTTGAGCTGACCGGCCCTCTGTGCGAGGCCACTGCATCACTCTATTTCGAACGCCTTGGCCGTCCCGACGTGTAGACAAGCGCCACCTTCTCGGGATTGCGGGCGGTCGCAGGCGTCTTCCAGTAGGCGCGATTCATTGAGCGATAGGGTCTTTTCCTGACCGTCGAACGCACTTCCCCGGCGCGTCATCCCGCGCGACGAAGGCACATCGACGGAAAACGTTCTTCGCTCAGCGAGCGGTGCATTCAGGGCGGGCGTGCCGGGCGATTTCCCGACGGACATCCGGTGGTGTGGTCGCGGAACATCCCCGCCCGTGCCCGCAATTGACTACTCCGCGGCGTGCTCGTGAACGGCCAAACTGATCGGCTCGAGTGTCGCCTCCGTGTGCCGGTCGCAGAACCCATGCAGATGGCCGCGCGTGCTGTTCGGTTCAAACCGACAGCTATGCGGCTTTCTGTTCGCTGGCAGCAGACCTCATTTATCACCTGGTCGCTTGAAAACGTGCTCTCAAGAGAATCTCCACGACCGAATCTCTTTTATTTTCATATGGTTACCGTGATACCTCGGAGTTCTGCAGGCGACTGGCACACCCTATGCGTATGTAGCAGCGAGCGCAAACAAATCGTGCTCTTCCAACCCGGAACAACTGATCCAAGGAGATTGACCATGGCCTCGCTGACCATCAAAGACCTTTCGCATAACGCAGACCTCTCCGTCGCAGCACTTGCTTCAGTGCGTGGCGGCAGCAACTACAACGTGGGCAACGTGAACGCCGCATTCGGTGGCGGCTTCGCCAGCCCGGGCGTGGTGGTGGCACCCGTCACCCAGACCGACACGAAGGTCGTCATCCCGACGATCCAGAACTTCGGCGGCCTGCAGGCTGTGCTGTAAGTCGCAAACGCATCGCACTTTTTCCCACACCGTATCCAGGAGATTGATCATGAGCTCGCTGACCATCAAAGACCTTTCGCATAACGAAGAACTTTCCGTTGCGGCGCTCTCCGCCGTGCGCGGCGGCAGCAACTACAACGCCTACAACACGAATGCCGCATTCGGCGGTGGCTTCGCCAGCCCGTCCATCGTGGTGGCGCCCGTCACACAGACCGACACGCAGGTCATCATCCCGACGATCCAGAACTTCGGCGGCCTGCAGCTGGTCAAGTAAAGCCACACACGGGAGAGTCGCGCCGCGTCTGCCGGATAGCAGGCAGTGCATGCTCTCCCGTCCCGCCACACGCCAAACCAGGAGCGTTACCATGGCCTCGCTGACGATCACGGATCTTTCGCATCATCAGGCACTGTCCAACGACGCGCTGTCGGCCGTGCGCGGCGGCAGCAACTTCAATTTTGGCAACGTGAACGCGGCGTTCGGCGGTGGTTTTGCCAGCCCGGCTATCGTGGTGGCGCCCGTCATCCAGACCGACACGAAGATCGATATGCCGACGCTGCAGAATTTCGGCGGACTGCAGTTTCTCAAGGGACTGCTGTAAGTCCCGGGCAGGAAACGGCCGTCCCCATATAAGAACGTTTGCCGGGTTCGCCAGACCCCGTCGAACAGTTCAAGACAGCACCACAGCACGGGGTAAGCATTGCGAGAAGATGTGCTCTAGAAGTTCGTTCTGAGAGGAATGCCGTCAGGTCTTGTCCCTTGCCGGCTTCAGGCCCGCCAGTCCGTTCCCCGCTGGCGGGCCTTCTTGTTTGCGGAGCGTTGACCGCGACCGGAGCCACGCGCGGGATTAACATGCCCATCCGCGCTCGGGTCTACAGGTGAATCCGCCTGACCTCGTCGAGGCTGATGTCGGCATGGCGCCGGTCATACAGCTGCGTGATGTGCGTCCACGCGTGATCGGCCATTGCCGCGGCGTTCCGAGCGTGCCACCGTTTTTCGGATAGGCGGTGATGCCCGTGGCGCGGAACGTGTGGTTACCGGTCGCCATGCCGATGCTGGTTCCGTCGAGTTACGCGTGCAGGTCTGCCTCGAACGTACGGCGACACGGCATCTCGTGCGCCTTGCCACCTTTCTCGCGCAGCCGCACGCACAGGCGACGCTGCTGCACGTCAACCTCCTCGACCCGCATCGCGAGCGCCGCACCGAACCGCGCGAACGAAAAGCTCCATCAGCGCAATCAGCGCGCGATCCCTGAGACCGATCAGCGTCGTCATATCGATGTGGTCGAGCAGCAGCCGCGCCGTGGTCGCATCGAGCACCGGAGTTCTTCCCTTTTTCGTGGCGTGGCTGGGGCCGCGCACCAACGCGGCCGGCTTGCGCGCGACGTCGATGAGCTAAAGCAGCAGATGAAGTAACGCCGATTTTTCGGTGCGCAAGAACACAACGTATCAGCGGACGCGCGCTGCGCTTTTCCAAGGTTGCTGCTTCTTTTCAGCACTTGCGATGTTTGCCGCGCTCACGCACTGCGGGAAGTTGCGATCCGTCGCGCGAAGCGTGTTCGTCATGGAGATGGCTGCATTGCGTAGCTGTTCGGTTGAAACCGACAGCTAAACGGTTTTCTGTTCGCTGGCAACAGACCTCATTTATCACCGGGTCGCTTGAAAAATCGCTTCCAGAGACATCTCTATGACCGAATCTCTTTTATTTTCAAACGGTTATCGTGATGCTTCGGAGTTCTGCAGGCGACTGGCACACCCTATGCGTATGTAGCAGCGAGCGCAAACAAATCGTGCTCTTCCAACCCGAAACAACTGATCCAAGGAGATTGACCATGGCCTCGCTGACCATCAAAGACCTTTCGCATAACGAAGACCTTTCCGTCGCAGCGCTCGCTTCAGTGCGTGGCGGCAGCAACTACAACGTCGGCAACGTGAACGCCGCATTCGGTGGCGGCTTCGCCAGCCCGGGCATTGTGGTGGCGCCCGTCACCCAGACCGACACGAAGGTCGTCATCCCGACGATCCAGAACTTCGGCGGCGTGCAGGCTGTGCTGTAAATCGCAAACACATCGTCCTCTTACCACACCCTATCCAGGAGATTGACCATGAGCTCGCTGACCATCAAAGACCTTTCGCATAACGCAGACCTCTCCGTCGCAGCACTTGCTTCAGTGCGTGGCGGCAGCAACTACAACGTGGGCAACGTGAACGCCGCATTCGGTGGCGGCTTCGCCAGCCCGGGCGTGGTGGTGGCACCCGTCACCCAGACCGACACGAAGGTCGTCATCCCGACGATCCAGAACTTCGGCGGCCTGCAGGCTGTGCTGTAAATCGCAAACACATCGTCCTCTTACCACACCCTATCCAGGAGATTGACCATGGCCTCGCTGACCATCAAAGACCTTTCGCGTAACGAAGACCTCTCCGTCGCAGCACTCGCCTCGGTGCGTGGCGGCAGCAACTACAACGTCGGCAACACGAACGCCGCATTCGGTGGCGGCTTCGCCAGCCCGGGCATTGTGGTGGCACCCGTCACGCAGACCGACACGAAGGTCGTCATCCCGACGAACCAGAACTTCGGCGGCCTGCAGGCCGTGCTGTAAATCGCAAACGCATCGCCCTTTTCCCATACCCTATCCAGGAGATTGACCATGGCCTCGCTGACCATCAAAGACCTTTCGCATAACGCGGACCTCTCCGTCGAAGCACTCGCCTCGGTGCGTGGCGGCAGCAACTACAACGTCGGTAACGTGAACGCCGCATTCGGTGGCGGCTTCGCCAGCCCGGGCGTGGTGGTGGCACCCGTCACCCAGACCGACACGAAGGTCGTCATCCCGACGATCCAGAACTTCGGCGGCCTGCAGGCCGTGCTGTAAATCGCAAACGCATCGCCCTTTTTCCCATACCGTATCCAGGAGATTGATCATGAGCTCGCTGACCATCAAAGACCTTTCGCATAACGAAGAACTTTCCGTTGCAGCGCTCTCCGCCGTGCGTGGCGGCAGCAACTACAACGCCTACAACACGAATGCCGCATTCGGCGGTGGCTTCGCCAGCCCGTCGATCGTGGTGGCGCCCGTCACCCAGACCGACACGCAGGTCATCATCCCGACGATCCAGAACTTCGGCGGCCTGCAGCTGGTCAAGTAAAGCCACACACGGGAGAGTCGCGCCGCGTCTGCCGGATCGCAGGCAGTGCGTGCTCTCCCGTCCCGCCACACGCCAAACCAGGAGCGTTACCATGGCCTCGCTGACGATCACGGATCTTTCGCATCATCAGGCACTGTCCAACGACGCGCTGTCGGCCGTGCGCGGCGGCAGCAACTTCAATTTTGGCAACGTGAACGCGGCGTTCGGCGGTGGTTTTGCCAGCCCGGCTATCGTGGTGGCGCCCGTCATCCAGACCGACACGAAGATCGATATGCCGACGCTGCAGAATTTCGGCGGACTGCAGTTTCTCAAGGGACTGCTGTAAGTCCCGGGCAGGAAACGGCCGTCCCCATATAACAACGTTTGCCGGGTTCGCCAGACCCCGTCGAACAGTTCAAGACAGCACCACAGCACGGGGTAAGCATTGCGAGAAGATGTGCTCTAGAAGCTCGTTCTGAGAGGAATGCCGTCAGGTCTTGTCCCTTGCCGGCTTCAGGCCCGCCAGTCCGTTCCCCGCTGGCGGGCCTTCTTGTTTGTGGAGGGGTAGTCGCGACCGGATGAGCAGCCACTGAGGATCTCAACGACCGCTCTGCAGCGCGGTCTCGAATTGGTTATCGGCCAGAACCAGTCCTTCGACCCGGCTTAGGTCGACATTCAGATGTCGGCTTCGCTCAGACAACAGACAGACTGCCCGCACAACCATCAAGTGCCCCGCCACATCATCTCAACTATCTGACGGCCATCAACGTCGTTGGTCCGAAATTTATCCAAAGATTGAAAGCCGTTTCGCTGATAGAACGACAGTGCCTGCCCTGTATGGCACCACAGGCGGATTACGGCAGTATGCGAATCGGCTCTTGCCCATGTTATGACTTGCTGCACCAGCAAGCTCCCAAATCCTTTTCGTCGGTGCACTGGATCGACCCAAAGGCCCCCGACGCTATATTCGTCATCATCCTTCTTAACACCGAATACAAAAGCGGCAACGCTTTCAGAATGCTCAACGATGAACATTTGGGACCCGTCCGGCGTTGTCACTTTGCTCGTGAAATTTTTCCAGTACACGTCGTCGCGAGCGCTGGCTTCATCCACAGTCTCCCAGTACGACTGAGGATCGCAGCCAAGCGCTCTCAGACGAAGAGCCTTTAACAAATGCCATTCTTCTGGCTGCAGGCATCTAATCGCGAACTCAGAGGTAGTCATGACAAAACCTCGCGCGAACGGGCTGTGGGGACTAGCCACCAGGAAGGCGTACCCACCGGCAACGCTACAATAATTGAGCCCACAAAAACAGGCGCGTGGACGAAATACCGAAAAAGGCGCACCAGGGAGTGGTGGCTTTATACCCCGAGCAACTACACCCGATAAACGCACGAGACAACACGAGAATCTTACGGGGCGTGGGCATCGTGGAGTCGGCGATGATGTCGTCCACGTAATCGTCGAGTGTCTGCATGATCGGTTCCCTGAAATGCCGTGAGGCCGGCTGGCGCCGTGGGCCTCGCGCGGGTCAACGGATTCGGCAGCGCAAAATCCGCTCTGCCCGGCTATATGCTCAGACTAGAAAGCAGCTGGCGCGATGGCAAGGCGAACCGCAACATTCGGCACGACACCCCGGCTGCGCTAAGCGAGCCGAGGTTCGTGCCCGCATTTCGCGCGGGCAATACAGAGAGCTGAGGGAGCTTGTAATGGAATCGACCGAATCATCGCGTGCCCGCCTGTCGGCTCGGAGCACGGAGAGTTTGTCTATGTCACCTCCTTTCACAATTTCGCAATGAAGCTTCGTCTCGTGTCCGCGTTCGTTGCAGAGGTCCGCGCCGCAACCAGCTTGTCCGTGGCTTTGATGCGGCCGGAACGCAGCTTTGGCGCCGCGACAGATTCGAGCGCTTCCAACTTCACGGAATGGTCGTTGCGAGTGTAATTTTCCGTGGTCTGCATGCCCGCATGGCCGAGCCATAGAGAGACGTTCCGCAAGTCTTTTGTCGCCTGCAAAACCGTCAGTGCGCAGGTATATCTCAGCACAGCCGGCGAGTCGATGCGCAAACGCCGAAATGGTTTGACCAGCAAGGAAGTGTCGGAGTAAAAACGTTCAGACCCGCATCGCCACGTCGGCAGCGTTCGCTTACGCGTGGAATGCGCGTTCGGAAAACCGTGGATTGCATGATCGCTTACACATGGAATGAGCGTTCGGTTTGCGCGGAATACGCACTCTCTCTATCGGAGGTACGACGGCCATGATCCTTTACTACACGTTGGGCGGTGGCAAGCGGCTCTGCGACATCGTCTTCGCCGGCAGCCACGACGCGGGCATCACGGGCGGCGACGCCAACGTCCAGACCCAGGACCTCGACATCTTCGCGCAGGCCAAGGCCGGCGTGCGGCTGTTCGATCTGCGGATCGCGGGAACCAAGGATTCGACCAAGTCCTCCGCGCCGGTGACGCTGAAGGCCTTCCATGCCGACCCGAAGCTGACGCACCTGAAGGAAAAGAAGAACAAGGCCGTCTTCGACCTGGGCGGCAGGCAGACTGACGTCACCACCACCAAGCTGCCGCTGGACGGCGCGTTCGGCATGCGGCTCGTGGACATGCTGCAACAGGCGAAGGATTTCGTGAAATACAACACCAGCGAATTCCTGCTCCTGAAGTTCGACAAATGCACGAACTGGGCCATCATCGCTGAGATTTGCGTGCGGGAGCTTGGCACCTTTCTCTTCACGGGAACGGGCAGCCTCAACGAGAAAACGCTCGACCAGTTGAAGAAGCACGTCGTCGTGCTTTTCACCCCGAAGGGCATCGACGAAGTTGCCGGCCAAGGCTACCTTTCGACGGCCGGGATCTGGGGTTGCAAGCGTCTTGAGGACGGCACTGGCTACAACAGCGGCTACGACGGCCTGCAATTCGTCGGCAAGGGCGGCACGAACGCCCTCAACGGCGACAGCGACATCGGCAAGATCGCGTCCAACATCGAGAAGCAGAGTGGGCTGATGAAGATCGGCGCCCGCAACTCCGCCCCGAGGTGATGGGGATGATGTACTGGACGACCACCGGCCTGAAGCGGAGCATCCGCGAGCGCAACTCGACCATGTGGGGGCCGGACAACCGTCCGACCGCGCTCACCGAGCTGTGGATGGCCGGCTTCGGCGAGGCGATCGAATCGCGGCTGCCGACCTACGTCTTGTCGACCGACTACACGAACGGTATCGCGCTGAAGGTCTTCATGCCCAACATCGTCATGGTCGATTTCGCCGACATCGACAAGGGCAAGTTCATCTTCGAATTGAACACGAAGGCGACCACGGAGCTCACTCAGACCGCACGCAAGATCGAGCAGGCCCGCATGCTGGCGCAGGGCCAGGGGGGCGCCCGGCGCAAGCAGCGGCCCGCTCTGTTCTGAGTTCCGCCAGCCCCGGATAGGCGCCGGCGAATCAATTCGTCTCCCAAGCCATAGGTGCCGGGGTCTCGCAGAATGGCTCCACCGCCTCTTCCGGGATCATGCCGTCCGGCGTGCCGGCCATGGCGATCTCCAGGAAGCACATGTCCGGACTGTAGTCGTAGAGGTAATGGTTGACGCCGGGTGGCATATTGACGAAATCACCGTTCTCCACCAACGCTGGCTTGCCCTCGTACATGAAGCGAGCCCAGCCGCTTACCATGTAGATTGCGTGGAAGGCGAGTTTGTGGCGATGCCAGCCGGTGCCGTATTGCGGCGCCTCGTTGGCCCGGACGAGATGGACGTCGAGCCGGTTGCCTGTCGCTGCCCGGATGCCCGGATCAGCGTAGCGGAAAAAGTCTCGCAAGCCCGCCCTGGTCCAGGTCAGGTCGCGCCCCTTAGCGTGATGAAACCTGTTTATCGGGCCCGAACCGTTGAGACCGGCCGAATATTGGGCCGAGCGGATCGACAGGGTGTCGTTTTCTTCCTTGGTGAAAACCGTTGGACGGTTTTGCGGGGCAGACATAGTTTGCTCCATTGTGAACAGAACTCAGGACCATGTTTCACCCATTAAATCAGCGGGTGAAGCGCCGCGTCGCGATCAATCCGCGATAGCTCGTCTCGATCGAGGCTTCAGTTGATTGATCTGAGTGCAGGCGCGACGACTTGCCACACAGCGACCACTTCAGAACCCAGGTCGCAACCACTCAGTGAGATGTGCGTTTCGCAAGTACCGCACGCGCGACCTTCGACGCCGGTTTCCTGCCCAGTACGCCCGAAATCCAGTCGGAGGTCTCGACTAACCGGTCGAGATCAACCCCGGTGCTCACACCGAGCCCTTGCATCAGATAAACCACGTCCTCTGTCGCAACGTTGCCTGATGCGCCGGTCGCATAGGGGCATCCGCCCAGGCCAGCAATCGAAGCATCGAAGACGCGCACGCCAAACGCATAGGAGGCGTGCACATTAGCGATCGCCATGCCGTAGGTGTCGTGGTAGTGGCCAGCCAGATGCGCCACGGGTACTCGCCTGGACACCGCCTCCAGCATGCGCGCGACGGAATCCGGCGTGCCCACGCCGATGGTGTCACCGAGTGACACTTCATAACAGCCCAGCGCAAAGAGTTCTCCGGCGACCTCACTGACACGCAGCGGATCAATCGCGCCCTCGTAAGGGCAACCGACGACGCACGAAACGTAGCCGCGCACCCGCACGCCTTCGCGCATGGCGGCGTCGAGGACGGGCCCAAAGCGTCTTAAGGATTCGGTCGTCGAACAGTTGGTATTACGCTGGGAAAATGTCTCTGACGCAGCGGCAAACACCGAAACTTCTTTCGCCCCGCATGCAAGCGCCGCATCGAATCCTTCCATGTTGGGTACGAGGACCGGGTATCGCGTCCCGCTTTTACGCTTCAGGCGCAACATGAGCTCGGCGTGGTCCGCCATCTGCGGGACCCACTTCGGGGATACGAACGACGTGGCCTCGATGCACGTCAGGCCCGCGTTTCCAAGTCGCTCGATCAATTCGAGCTTGATCGCCGTATCAACGCGATGCTGCTCGTTCTGCAGTCCATCGCGGGGACCCACTTCCACGATCCGTACTGTCTCGTTCGTGTGCATCCTGTTACTCCCCGAGTGCCGCAGTCAGTTCAGGGACCACGGCAAACAGGTCGCCTACCAGCCCATAATCGGCCACGCTGAAGATCGGCGCGTCGGCGTCCTTGTTGATCGCCGCGATGACTTTGCTGTCCTTCATGCCTGCAAGATGCTGGATCGCGCCCGAGATGCCGACTGCCACATAGAGCTGCGGCGCCACGATCTTGCCCGTCTGTCCGACCTGGTAGTCGTTCGGCACGTAGCCTGCGTCCACCGCCGCGCGCGAGGCGCCCAGTGCTGCGCCCAGCCTGTCTGCCAGTGGATCGAGAACCCGCGTGAAGTTCTCTCCGCTGCCCAGGCCCCGGCCGCCCGAAACCACGATCGACGCCGACGTCAGCTCGGGCCGGTCAAGCTTCGTTATCTCTCGTCTCACAAACTGCGCCATGCCCGCGTCAGGCGCCGCCTCGATCAGCTCGAGTTGAGCGCTGCCGCCCTCGGCCGATGCCGCCTCGAACGCCGTGCCACGGACCGTCATCACCTTGATCGGGTCGGCTGATTGCACGGTCGCGATTGCGTTGCCCGCGTAAATTGGCCGCTCGAATGTGTCGGCGGACACGACCGCCGTGATCTCGCTAATCTGCGCGACATCCAGCATGGCCGCCACACGCGGCGCCACGTTCTTGCCGAAGGCGGTCGCCGGCGCGAGGATGTGCGAATAGTTTCCCGCGATGGTCAGCACCGTCGCCGCAACGTTCTCCGCCAGCTGTTCGGCCAGTTGTGGCGCATCGGCCAGCAGGACTTTGCTGACACCGGCAACTTTCGCTGCCGCATCGGCCGCGCCTTGCGCGTTGTGTCCTGCCACCAGCACATGAACGTCGCCACCGATCTTCTGCGCGGCAGCTACCGTATTCAGCGTCGCAGCCTTGATCGACGCGTTGTCGTGTTCAGCAATTACCAGAATCTTCATTTCGTTCGTCTCCGTAGATCAAAGCACTTTGGCTTCGGCCTTCAGCTTCTCGACCAGCGTCTTCACGTCGGCCACCTTCACACCAGCCGAGCGCTTCGGCGGCTCGCTGACCTTTAGCGTCCTCAGACGCGGCGTGACATCGACGCCCAGGTCTTCGGGCTTCACGGTTTCGAGTGGCTTCTTCTTCGCCTTCATGATGTTCGGCAGCGTCACGTAGCGCGGTTCGTTCAGGCGCAGATCGGTCGTGATGACGGCGGGCAGCTTCAGCGACAGCGTTTCCGCGCCGCCATCCACCTCACGCGACACAGTCGCCTTGCCGTCCGCCACGACAACCTTCGATGCAAACGTCGCCTGTGGCAAACCAGCCAAAGCAGCCAGCATCTGGCCCGTCTGGTTCGAGTCATCGTCGATGGCCTGTTTGCCGAGAATGACCAGTTGCGGCTGTTCCTTGTCGACCATCGCTTTCAAAAGCTTCGCGACAGCCAGCGGCTGCAGATCTTCGTTCGATTCGATCAGGATCGCACGATCCGCGCCGATCGCCAGCGCCGTGCGCAGCGTTTCCTGACATTGCGCGACGCCCGCCGACACAGCGACCACTTCCGTCGCCACGCCCGTTTCCTTCAGGCGCACGGCTTCTTCAACGGCGATTTCGTCGAACGGATTCATCGACATCTTCACGCTCGCAATATCGACACCCGTGTTGTCCGATTTCACGCGGACTTTCACGCTGAAGTCGACAACCCGCTTTACGGGAACTAACACTTTCATTTGATTTCCTTTTCTTCCAGTTCAATGACAAGCCCATTCGGCGCTGCGCTTCTGGAGGAATGCGTCGACGCCCTCGCGTCCTTCCGCGGACGCACGCACGCGCGCGATGAGTGCGGCCGTATCTGCGATCAGGCCGGTTTCGATAGGCCGGTTCGACACCTGGTCAATCAGCGCCTTGCTTTGCGCCAGCGCGGCGGGGCCGGCCATACACAGCGACGAAGCAAACTCGTCGATCGCCGAATCAATCTCGTCGAGTTCACGAACCTCGTGAACAAACCCAATCCGATGGGCTTCGGCCGCAGAAAGGCGCTCCGCCGTCAGCATGTATCGACGTGCCGCCTGAACGCCGAGCGCTTGCACCACATATGGCGAAATCGTTGCGGGCACGAGCCCGATCCTGACTTCCGAGAGGCAGAATTCCGCACGCTTCGCCGCCACCACCATGTCGCACGCCGCGGCGAGGCCCATCCCACCGGCATACGCGGCACCGTGCACACGTGCGACCGTCGGCTTCGGACACTGGTATAGCGTCCGAAGCATGGTCGCCAGACGCATTGCATCGGCCTCGTTCTCGCGTTTGCCATACGTCGCCATGCGCTGCATCCACTGCAGGTCGGCACCTGCACAGAACGCCTTGCCGCGACCTGCCAACACGACGACCCGGATATCGCTGTTCGCGCCGAGCGCGGTCAAACTCTCGTCGAGTTCCGCAATCACGGTCTCATTGAGTGCGTTGCGCACCTCCGGACGGTTCAGCCAGATAGTTGCGACCCGGTCGCGGGTTACCACTTCGATGGTTCTATAGCTCATGATTCGGTCTCAGTAGGATTTCGGCAGCCCCAATGCCTTCTCGGCAATGAAGCACAAGATCAGTTGCGGGCTGACGGGCGCAAGGCGCGGAATCCAGGCTTCGCGCATGTATCGTTCGACGTGATATTCCTTCGCGTATCCCATGCCGCCGTGCGTGAGGATCGCGTTCTGGCAAGCGTCGAAGCAGGCTTCCCCGGCGAGAAATTTCGCGGCGTTAGCTTCGGCGGCGCAGCTCCTGTGAGCGTCGTATCGCGACGCGGCCTTCAGCACCATCAGGTTCGCTGCTTCAAGCTCGATCCACGAGCGCGCGAGCGGATGCTGGATGCCCTGGTTCTTGCCGATCGGACGGTCGAACACAACGCGTTCGTTCGCATACTGCGCCGCCCGCTGAAGAGCGGCACGGCCGAGTCCCACCGCTTCGGAAGCGATCAGGATGCGCTCGGGATTCATGCCGTGCAGGATGTACTCGAATCCCTTGCCTTCCTCGCCGATCCGGTCGGCGACCGGGATGATCAGTTCATCGATGAACACCTGGTTCGAATCGACGCACTTGCGGCCCATCTTCTCGATTTCCCGAACCTCGATGCGAGAACGATCGAGATCGGTATAGAAAAGCGACAGGCCGTGTGTCCCACTCGCTTCCTCGATCGGGGTCGTGCGCGCCAGCAGCAATATCTTGTTGGCCACCTGCGCGGTGGAGATCCACACCTTTTGACCGGACACGACATAGTGGTCGCCGCGCCGCGTCGCTCGTGTCTTGAGCTTGAGCGTGTTCAGGCCGGTGTTCGGTTCCGTCACCGCAAAGCAGGCCTTGTCCCTGCCTTCGATGAGTGGCGGCAACCAGCGCTGCTTCTGCTCGTCCGTGCCGAACACGACGACAGGGTGCAAGCCGAAGATGTTCATATGGACGGCTGATGCGCCAGACAGGCCGGCACCCGTCGCCGAGATGGTCTGCATCATCAGTGCTGCTTCCGTGATGCCAAGCCCGGCGCCGCCATACTCTTGCGGCATCGCGATGCCGAGCCAACCGGCTTCGGCCAGCGCGCGATGAAAATCTTCGGGGAATCCGCCTTCACGGTCCTTGCGCAGCCAGTAGTCGGCGTCGAAGGGGGCACACACGCGCAGAACTGCGTCGCAGATCTGTTCCTGATCTTCATTCAGTTCGAAGTTCATTTCTGTTCCTGTGATTCAGCAAACGCCAAGGTCCTGGTTGAGGTCGGCTCTCCCGTCACTCCGGAGGCCTGAAGCTCGGCAATCTGTGCGGCTGAGTAGCCCAGTTCCTCGAGCACCTCGATCGAGTGCTCGCCAAGGCGTGGCGACGGTGACGCATCGGGGCACGCGCTGCGCGACCATGCCGTCGGATTGCCGGGGGTGCGCAAGCATCCCTCCGTCGGATGCTCAACTCGCTTGATGAATCCCACCGCGTTCAGGTGCGGATCGTCCAGCAGGTCGAGCGGCGTATTCATCGGCATGTTGGGAATATCCGCGGCGTCGAGCAGTTGCCGCCACTCGCCCGTCGTGCGCGTACGCATCAGCTGGGCCACCTGCGCATAGATCTCGTCGATGTGCTGCGCCCGATTCGTGTGATTCGAGAAACGGGTGTCGCGCTCGAAACGTTCACTCTGGCCGATTGCAGCGAAGAAGGCTTTCCAGTGCTTGTCGTTGTAGATCAGCACGCAAAGATGCCCATCCTTCGTCTCGTAGGGTCGACGATGTGCTGTGAGCAGCCTGGCGTAACCGGGGTCGCCGTTCGACGGATCGAAGCTGAGCCCTCCAAGGTGGTCACCGAGTACGAACTGCGCCATGGCCTCGAACATCGGCACCACGATCGACTGTCCGATGCCCGAGCGTTCGCGCTCGTACAGCGCAGCAGTCACTGCATAGACGGCATGCAAGCCGGTCACGCGGTCCGCCAGTGTCACGGGCGCATAGCAAGGCGTGTCGGCGCCATACTGGCTCATCAGCCAGGGCAACCCTGTCGCGCCCTGTATCAGGTCGTCATACGCAGACCTGGCGGCATACGGACCGTCCTGCCCGAAGCCGCAGCACGACACGTGGATCAGGCGCGGGTTGTGTGCGCGCACCGACTCGTAGTCGAGGCCGAGACGCGCCAGCGCCTTGGGGCGAATGTTCGAGATCAGTACATCGCAGCCATCGATCAGCCTCATCATCGCTTCGTGCGCCGCTGGCTGCTTGAGATCCAGCACGACGCTGCGTTTGCCCTGGTTGGCGTGCACGAAGATGTGCCCCATGCCCGCGTGATTCATCGGCCCGACATGACGCATGTTGTCGCCTTCGGGGGACTCGATCTTGATGACATCGGCACCGAGCGCCGCGAGGATCTGGGTGGCGAATGGGCCCATGATCACCGTGGTGAGGTCGAGAATCCTGATGCCGGCGAGCGGACCGCCGCGCCCGGTCTTCATGGCCTGATCCCCCGTTCGATGCATTGCTGGGTGATGGAACTGCATGTCATGGACGCTCTCCTTTGCTCGCGTCGTTTCCGGCTGCCTTGGCTCAAGGTGCGGGAAGCGTCTTGAAGCGTTGATGGGGTTTCGATGAACTGCAGTGTGGGATAGCTGGTAAGATTCGTCCAATATGGAATTTGTCGTTTTTAATATTATTCTTGTCTCACCATGATTCCTGGCCGCCTGCTCAACCAGTTCATTGCCGTCGCCGAAGAGATGCACTTCGGGCGCGCCGCCGCGCGGCTGCACATGGCACAGCCTCCCCTCAGTCAGGCGATCAAGAATCTGGAAGAAATGGTCGGGGTGCAACTTTTCGCCCGCTCGAAACACGCTGTTGCGCTGACACCGGCTGGGAGAGCATTCCTGGACGAAGCACGGGAGTTGATCGCGCAAGGACAGCGGGCGATCGATATCGCCCGGCGCGCAAGCGAAGGGCTCACGGGCAGAATCGCGATTGGTTTTATGGGATCGGTGAGCTATGAGCTACTGCCGCGAATCCTGCGCGAGTTCCGGACCCGGTTCCCGGCGATTCACGTGGATCTGCGCGAACAAACCTCGGTGGAACAGATAGAGAGCCTGCACGCCGGCAAGCTCGATCTCGGCCTTGTCCGGGTGCCACTCGTCAACGCGGCCGACCTCAACATGCGCACCATCGAGGTCGAGCGTTTCATCGCGGTCCTGCCGCGAGATCATCGGCTTGCGGCTTCCCGATCATTGCGCCTGGAGGACCTCGCGGAAGCGCCTTTCATGATTTTTCCGGCGGACAAGAGTCCGAGCCTCCACGCAAAATTTCTGCTGGCCTGCGACGATGCCGGGTTCAGCCCACGGATTGCCCACGAGGCGTGGCAAATGGCGAGTATGGTCAGTCTGGTGGCTGCAGGGATGGGGGTAGCGTTGCTGCCCGCTCAGGTGCGAAACAGCCCGCATCCGGGAGTGGTGTACAAGGATCTCGAGAACGATTCCGAGCACCTCGAACTCAAGATTGCCGCGGCGTGGCGTGGTGACAATCTTTCCGCCGGCGTGCATTCGTTGCTTTCCGTTCTGGAAGAGCACTGATTAACGGTCGCCTCCGGGGTTGCCCAGGTAGGAGAATTCAATCGTCTGGTTGCGAATTGGTTCGAGTGCGATCGAACTCTGACTTCACTCTTCCCCCTTTGCTGTGCGAGCGCACGTCCCGTTTCGGCTGGGTTTGTCAAGGCAAACCTCGCCAGATCGACTTAATCGTGGCAAAAACACAATCCGTATTTTTTTGCTCAAAATAGTCCGCAAACGATTGCTTATACTCTCTGCACCTCGTTGTCCGAAGCGCATGGTATGCCGCAGGAATGGCTCGTATATCTTCAGCGACTTAGCTGGAACTCCCCGATTGCTTCGGCGTTGGCGTCAAGCGCGATCGGTTCCGTCATCACGCTCGCATGGATCTATGCAAGAGATGTCCGGGAATACAGGTCCCAACGACGCGATACTGCGCTAGAACTGGCGCTGTCGCTGGAGAGCTATGCCCGAACATGCCGGACGATGATGCATAAAGCCGCCTGGGCGGCGGCGGTGCCGACCGGCTCGATGAACCGTGAAGCGATCACGACCGTGTCCGTCGCGGCCTTTGCCTATCCAGACAAGCTTCGATGGAACGTCCTGAGCCGCAAAGTCGTTTCTGAACTACGCGAGTATCCGGCCGCGGTGCACGCCACTCGAGAGTATGTGGAAGCGTTCCGGGAATTCGGCGAGCCCACCGACCTTTGCGGTCTGGTTCAATACGAATGTGCAAAGACTGCAATGGCTGCGCTAGCACTTGCCCGGACCACGCGCCGACGGCACGGCGCCGCAACGTGGAAACCTGGCGCCAAGGATTCAGCCATGGAGCGTGAACTGTCTGACTTCATCAAGCACGCTGAGGAAGAACGCAAGACGTCGCTTCAGCGTCGAGCGGAGTCCGTGACCAGTCGGCGAGCTGACGTACCGGGACTCAACGAGGCGTTAAACACCTGACACCATCATCTTCTGTCCGCGTCCGAAACGACCGCGGACCATAGCACTGTTCAGGACGCGCTGGTCACGAGCGTCACGTACAACGAAAGAGACGCGGATATCTGCCTTCAACTATCCAGCGCCGCGCAATTTACCATTCGCGCAAGAGCGCCGGGGCACCGATCTCCAAACGTTGGTGAGCGCGTGCTGGTGAGCGTCGATAGCGACGTGATCGCCTGTCCGCATCGATAACGTGTCGCCACTCTTACATTGCGTCATCCGCCACCAGTCGACAGCGTATCGCTCTACGTCTCCCGAACGTCCACGCATTGTGGAGACCATTTCCTTAACACGCGCTTAAGCGCGTCAGGCGCATAGCTTTAAGCGTGTCTTAAGCGCCCGCTCCGGACAATCCAGCGACTTTCGTAAGCAATCTGCACACGAGCGCCCTATTGTCCAGGAGCACACCTTGTCCGTTCATTCTGCCATCCGCTACGCACGCGAACACACGCGTTCACGGCGAGAGCGCTTCGCCATACTACTGGGCACCTGCACCCTTTCCCTCTCAGGCTGCGCGTGGTACCACAGCGACCCGCTCTCCCCATCTTCGACAAGTACATCAGCCACGCAGGTTGAACGCATCCAGATCGATACATCGCGCATGCCATTGCCGGAGCTCGCATCGCATCGCTTCGACCCATCCGATGGTTTTGATATCGAAGAAGTCGCGATGCTCGCGGTAGCAAACAATCCTGCCTTGAAGCTCGCGCGGGACGATCTCCATATCGCCTGCGCACAGGCATATTCCGCGGGCCTTTTGCCTGATCCGCAATTGAGCATTTCGAGCGACTATCCGGGCCAGCTCGGCACAACACGCGCGTTCAACTATGGCATCAGCATGGACGTGATGGCGATCGTCACGCGCAGCGCGAACCGGCAATCGGCCGATGCCACCGTCGCCAAAACTGACCTGGGCTTGCTCTGGCAGGAATGGCAGACCGTAGCGCAAGCCAAGCAACTCTTCATCAAATCGCGCTTTCAGCAGGAGACGTTGCCACTTTTGCAGCAGCAGCGCGACCTGACTCGCGTACGTTACGAGAGGATGGCCCAGGCGCAACACGACGGCAATCTGACGGAGGACGCCACGACTGCCGCACTCACTGCCTACTCGGATGCAAACCGTCAGTACACAGACGCACAACGTGCTGCACAGCAGACGCATCACGATCTGAACGCGCTGCTCGGGCTCGCACAGGACGTGCAACTTCCGTTGACAGGCGAGGACAGCGACGTCGCGATCGAGGACGCAGCGATCGACGAAGCTCTGCGGGCCTTACCCGAACGTCGCCCGGATTTGCTCGCGCTTAAGGCGGGCTACGAGGCGCAGGAACAGAAATATCGCGCAGCGATCATCAGCCAGTTCCCAAGCCTGTCTGTCGGATTCGTGCGCGCGCGTGACACTTCCAACATCTACACCAGCGGATTCCAGATCAACCTGAGCCTGCCGATCTTCAACCGCAACCAGGGCAACGTAGCAATCGAGCGTGCGACTCGGCAGCGTCTGCGCGACGAGTATCAGGATCGACTGAACACGGCCTACGCAGACGTCGCGCAGCTGCGTGCCGACACTGCAATTCTCTCCCACCAGTTGCAAACCACCAGGCAGGCGCTTCCGGATGTCGACGGTGCCGCACGGCACGCTGCTGACGCTTACATGCAGCACGACCTCGCACTCGGCGCCTATGTTGACGCACAGAGCGCAGCAGTCACCAAACGTCTTGACGCCGCGACGCTACGGGAGTCGCTTGCCGAACAGCGTGTCGGCTTACAGGCGCTGCTTGGTAGCACGATCCCCGACGCCTTCTCATCCGCACGAACCTTTACTGAAGCCCATGCGAAATAACCGCACGCCCCTATTCCGACACACCGCAGTCGGATCCATCGCAGTTGCCATGGCTCTCGTCTGCATGCATGCGAGTGCGGACGATGCGCCTGTCACTACGGTTCAGACAGTTACGCCCGCCCGCGGCGTGATCGCGCGCCCGGTGCATGCATACGGCGTGGTCGCCGCCTCGGCGTCCAATGTATCGACCATAGATTTGCCTTACATAGCGCGCATAGAGCAGATGCGTGTGCAGGCCGGTCAGGCCGTTTCGCGCGGCACGCCGCTCTTTGTGGTTCTGGCCGATCCTGCGGCTGTCGTCGCGGCCGCACAGGCGAAAAGCGCCGCACAGCTCGCAAAGGATGAACTTGCCCGCACGCAATCGCTCTACGAGAAGTCACTCGCAACGCAATCGCAGCTCGCCACCGCCCGCAAAGCCGCCCTCGACGCCGCGCAGGCACTGGAGGCGCAACTGCAACTCGGCATCGGAAACAGCAGCGGACGCAAAACAATCGTAGCGCCGCACGATGGTGTCGTCACGCAAGTATCGGCGGCCCAGGGCGATCAGGTACAAGCAGGCGCGCCCGTCCTTCAGCTATCGTCGGAAACGCGTGGCGACAATGCAAGGCCTAACGTCACACTGGGCGTCGAGCCTTCTGATGCGGCAGGTATTCGTGCCGGCGACGTCATCACCGTCAGCGGTCTGTCGACCGCGCTTCAGACAGCGCATGTGAGCGGCCGCATCACGATGGTCGGTGCGTCTGTCGATTCGCAAAGCCAGCTCGTGAATATCGGCGCCAGCGTGCCATTTGGGCAAAGTGCCTTCATTCCGGGTACGCGCGTAAAGGCCGACATCGCAACTCAATCGGGCACGCACTGGATCGTTCCTCGCAGCGCCGTCCTGACCGACGCACACGGCGACTTCGTATATCAAACCGGCAGCGACAACCGGGCGCATCGGGTGAACGTCAAGACTGTCGTCGAAGACAGCGACCGCTATGGTGTCGATGGCGCTCTCGACGCGACACGGCCGCTCGTCGTCGTCGGAAACTATGAGTTACATGACGGCGCACAGATCCGGATGGGTGGCGCGAGCCAGCCTGCAGCACAGACACCAGACCAGGGAACATCGCGATGAACTTTGGTCAATGGATGCAAAGGCATCGCCGTTCCTTGCTGTTCGTCGTCGGGTTACTCGCCATTGCGGGCGCACTCACCGCGTTTCGCATGCCGATTTCCCTGTTTCCGAACGTAGCGTTCCCCCGCGCGGTTGTTTCGCTGGATGCGGGCGACCGTCCGGCCGAACAGATGACGACCCTCGTCACGATGCCCGTAGAGGAAGCCCTGCGACGAGTGCCGAACGTGCGCGACGTCGAGTCGAAAACGAGCCGTGGCGCCGCAGAAATATCGATCAATTTCGATTGGGGTACGGACATGTCGCAGGCGACGCTACAGGCACAATCGGCCATCAGCGAAATCCTTGCGACGCTGCCGCAGGGCACCACGATGCAGGTGCGCCGCATGGACCCCACGGTGTTCCCTGTGCTCGCCTATAGCCTCACCTCGCAGCAGCAGTCTCAAACTGCATTGCGCGATCTCGCGCAATTTCAGTTGCGTCCCCTGCTGTCGTCGGTTGAAGGCGTGGCGCGAGTCGACGTAATGGGCGGCGCACAGGACGAGTTTGAAGTTGCCATCGATTCCGCGCGTCTCGCGGCATACAAACTATCACTCGCCGACGTGTCCAAGGCAATCGGCGCGAGCAATGTGCTGATGGCGACGGGTCGTATCGAAGATCACTACAAGCTTTATCTGGTCATCGCGAACTCGACAATCACGCGCATCGCCGAACTGAAGCACGTAGTGGTTTCGTCTGCTGGTTCTACTCAGGTTCTGCTCGGTGACGTTGCCACAGTACAGCAGGGCGTTGTGCCTCAGTGGATGCGCGTGACAGCCGACGGCAAGGACGCCGTACTCGTCAACATCTATCAGCAACCCGGCGCGAACAGCGTCGCGATGGCGCGCGCCATACATACGAAGCTTGCGGATTTTCAGCATAAAATCCCCGCCGGCGTTCACCTCGCCAACTGGTACGACCAAAGCGAACTGGTGGTCGCATCTGCGTCAAGCGTGCGCGATGCGATCATGATCGGTGTCGTGCTCGCCGCGATCACGCTGTTCGTATTTCTGCGTAACTGGAAGATAACGGCCATCGCAGTCGCGCTAGTGCCTGTTGTCATGGCCGCGACGATCCTCCTGCTCGATGTGTTTGGCATGGGCTTCAACATCATGACACTAGGTGGCATGGCTGCCGCCGTCGGTCTGGTCATCGACGATGCAATCGTCATGATCGAGCACATCGTTCGACGCATGCGCGAGGCTGGCGCGCAAGGGTTTCATGGTCGCGTGATGGCGGCAGCCCTGGAATTCACCCGGCCGCTCGCGGGCTCCTCTGCTGCAACGTTGATCATCTTTGTGCCGCTCGCGTTTCTTTCCGGCGTGACGGGGGCTTTCTTCAAGGCCCTTTCCGTGACGATGGCGAGCGCGCTACTCATTTCATTCATCATCACATGGCTGGCCGTCCCGATTCTGTGCGATCGATGGCTCAAGGCGAAGGATGCGGAAGAACATAAGGAAACGCGGCTCGCCACCTGGATGAACAGTCGCTATGCGTATCTGATCGTACATGTGACTTCGAAACCCTTGCTCGTCCTCGTCGGCGTCGTGCCTCTTGTTGCCGTTGCCGCGTTCGCGTTCACGCAGGTCGGCAGCGGATTCATGCCAACCATGGACGAAGGCGGCTTTGTGCTCGACTATCACACCGCGCCTGGCACATCGGTGGCCGAGACAGACCGGTTGATGCAACAGATCGAAGTCATCGTGCAGGCCAATCCGAATGTCTCCACGTATTCGCGTCGCACAGGTGCGGGCTTGGGCGGCGACCTCAACGAACCGAATCGCGGAGATTTCTTCGTGCGTCTCAAGTCCGGCAATCGCGAGCCGATAGAGACCGTCATGGAGGAAATCCGATCACAGATCGAGCGCCAGGTCCCCGGCGTAAGCGTCGAACTCGCCCAGCTGATGGAGGATCTGATTGGCGATCTGACTGCTGTGCCGCAGCCTGTTCAGATAAAGATCTACTCCGACGATCAGGTCACACTCGACAGCACCGCGCGCAAGGTCGCGGCGCGCATCGGCAAAATTCCCGGGATTGTCGATGTGAACGATGGCATCAATCCCGCCGGTGATGCGCTGGAACTGCGTATCCGTCCTGACGCGGCGGCAGCTGAAGGAATGGACGTACAGTCCGTTGCGCAGGCCGTTTCCGACATGGTGCAAGGCAGCGTCGCGACACAATTCCAGACGGGACCGAAAACCATCGGCGTGCGTGTACGTGTCGCCGATGCGCTGAGTCTCACCGACACGCAACTCGGCCAGTTGCTCGTGCGGGCGCCAGACGGTCATCTGTTTCCTGTTGCACGCGTGGCTGACATGGTCAAGGTCACGGGTCAGCCTGAGATCAGCCGCGACAATCTGAAGCGCATGGTCGCCGTGACGGCACGTATCGACGGGCGTGATCTGGGCTCTACCGTCGCGGAAGTCCAGAAAGCACTTGGAGCACCTCAATTGTTGCCTTCGAGCGTCTACTACGAACTGGGCGGTCTGTATCAGCAGCAGCAAATTGCCTTCAAGGGTCTGCTTACTGTGTTCGGCGCGGCCGTCGCGCTCGTTTTCGGTCTGCTGCTTTTTCTTTACGAGCGCTTTCGGGTCGCGCTCGCGGTGATGGCGATGCCACTGCTCGCGACGGGCGCTGTATTTATTGGGTTGTGGCTCACGGGGATCGAACTGAACATCTCCGCGATGATGGGCATGACGATGATCATCGGCATCGTAACGGAGGTTGCCATCTTCTACGTGTCGGAGTTGCAAGGTCTCGTGCGCGATGACGGCTTGCCGTTCGAGCGCGCGCTTATCGATGCAGGCAGGAACCGTCTGCGCCCCATCGCCATGACGACCATCGCTGCGATCCTTGCACTGCTGCCGCTTGCCTTCGCATTGGGACAAGGCTCGGCAATGCAACAGCCGCTCGCGATTGCCATCATCTCCGGACTCATCGTGCAGTTCCCGCTTGTGCTGTTGCTGTTGCCCGTACTGCTGCAGGTTCTGATGAAGCAGCGATCAGGGCGAAGCACCTGAAACAGGGATGTATACGAAACCGTTCGAATCGCACGCTTAAGAGTCCCCTAAGCGATAGACCGTTAAGCTTGCCTTGTCTCGGCGGCATACCAGCCACGCAGGTGGTTGAATTGCGGGCATCGACGGTACATCAATACGTTCGATCGCTTGCCACGACTGCCTTTATGAGGCCCGGCTATCATGCCGGGCCCGTTTTTTATGTGCGGCAAGCGAGCGATTTCGATGCCGCCAGTTTTACACTTCTACGTCGTTACTGGTAAAAGTTGAGCGTCAGCATCGCTGAGCGACCGGGTGCCCACATCGCGTAGATCGGATAAGCCGTCGAGTCGTATTCACGATCGAAGCGTGAATTTTGACCGCGCCACCGTGGTCGAAAATCTGCTACGAGCGTCGCAGAGCGTTCAGACGTGCAAACTCCGTCGGCCTCACAAAGGAGCGATAAAGCTCGCCAACGGTACCGAACGCGAATGCTGGTTTCAAGGTCGCGCCGGGGAGTGCACCCGAAAGCCAGTCGTACGCGTTCATGTCGCGCTGCTGGCAATGAATCGCGTCTGTGAGTAGAAGAAGCGCTTTGTGTGCCGAATGTTCGCCCAGGTCGATAAACAATCTTTCGAACGAGTCACCGGGATATCCAGTAACGCGAGATTCAGATGAGCGCTCGGTCAAATCATTCTCCTGTACAGGGTGGCCAGCTTATCAAGTCGACATGATGCAGCAACGAGCTCGGTGCAATTCTGCTAGCGGCGCCGACGACGCTAGCCTTTCAAATCCTTCGACAGACTCTCACGCGTGTTTTGCACGCCCATGACATCCAACCACTTAAACGTACGACATTCGCGACATCACTGACGGATCAGTTTATCCGCTACACCCGATCCCAATCGGCGATCGGGTGATATGGACCCGAACATTTCAATGCACGGTTTGGATGCTGCTGATGGGCCCATCGTCGTCTTCGTCGGATGAGGCTTGATCGAGGATCGCGCACCGGAAGTCCAATTTGACGCGAAGGATGGCGGATTCGATGCGTGCATCGCCGCGATGCCCGCTCAGTCGAGCATTGATCGCCTCCTCGACAGCAAGAATCGCCTGCTCGACGCTCTCCGGATCATCGCTATCGAACCCGATCTCGACCTCAATGCTCTCCAGCAGGTTCAACGCCGTTGCAATGTCCTCGGATGCAACGAATAACGTCTCGGCATTTTCTCTCATCTACCCTCCCCGTTGGGTTGACTGGCGTCTTCAAACCGGTGCGAGTTGCACGACCATCGTTGCATATCCAGAGCAAACCTGCAG
Source organism: Paraburkholderia sp. PGU19 (assembly GCF_013426915.1). Classification (GTDB taxonomy): domain Bacteria; phylum Pseudomonadota; class Gammaproteobacteria; order Burkholderiales; family Burkholderiaceae; genus Paraburkholderia. Next base: position 2,559,655 of record NZ_AP023180.1, on the reverse strand, counting down.
GGCGACGAAGGCAAGCGTTGGGTTCAAAACAACGGATGGCTTGCTAGCCGCAGCAAAGCGGATAGAATTGAAAGTTCCAGCGTTGTCGGTCCCTGGTCATTGCGTTAGGCGCCCGCAGTTCCGAATCTGTCGTGAAACGCTCAGTAACACCCTCGTCCCCTCGAAGCTTCCTCTCTTTGCATCTTGTCGGCCACGTCGGTACGGCAAACGAGTCATTTCATCACGGCCCATCGGCAAGTCCCGTCAAAAGGCGGCGGCCGGGTTGCTGCCTGCATTCACAACCTCGATTGTCTTGTTTCACGAGATGATGTCGATTGAATGAAATTGGCCGAAGTTGCTCAGACGTCGACTTTGTAAGCCGTGAACAACCCATTTTCACCTGGCAGGCCATCGACGTGTAACCGGCACCACCTGCCCGACGAACTAACTTAACCAGCCAATAACCGTTCGTCGATCCTGCTAATGTCGACTCACTTTTCATGCACCATGTGCGGCCGTTGCTGCCATGATCTGCGCCTGCCACTCACTATTGATGAAGCGCTCGATTGGATCGCCCACGGTGGTGAAGTACAACTGCTGTGCGATGCGATCGTCTGGCCCCAAGAGCCGCTACACACTGACCAGTTCGCCCAACACCGAAGGCGCCGCTCATTCGCTGCACATAGTGGGACGTTGCCAGTACGTGTAACCGTGACGCTGGTGGCCGCGTTCGCGGGATCGGCGCTAGCGTTGGGCGGCCTGAAGACCCATCCGGCGCGGCGCACACCCCGGCATACCTGGGCTTCTTTGACGAGGACATCAGCGACAGCGATCGACTGAACTCACCGCACGCGCCGGGTCCGCTTCAACTGTAACCCGATCGTGCTGGCGAGCGAATTACCATGAGTGTCGTTATCTGGAGTCAGGACATGCTGCCCCGTTACATCACTGCCATCGTTGCGAGCGCTGCGGCGCTGCTCACCTCGCATGCGTTCGCTGCCGCGCCGCGCCCGGTTGTCGTTGAACTGTTCACATCGCAGGGCTGTTCGTCGTGCCCGCCGGCGGATCGCTTTCTGTCCGAGCTGAGCGACTCACGCGCCGACGTTCTGCCCTTGGCGTTTCATGTCACATACTGGAATCAGCTCGGCTGGAAAGATCCGTTTTCGTTCGACGGCGCCGATGCGCGTCAGGCCCGGTACGCGCAACGGTTTCGCGACTTCGAGTACACGCCGGAAATGGTAATCGACGGCAAGGCCGAGGTGGTGGGCTCTAATCGCATTGCAGCCAGCGCGGCCATCGACCACGCCAGGTCCGCCGGTGTGACGGCCGCTACAGTTAGCGCTACGCGTGTAGACGGCGGTGTTTCGGTATCGATTGGCCCGGGCACCGGACGCGCGCATGTGCTGCTGGTCGGCTACGACGCACGTCACGTCACGGCGATCGGGCGCGGTGAGAACGCAGGCCATACGCTCACTGAATCGAATGTCGTGCGTAGCATGGTGGCAATCGGCCAGTGGTCAGGTACGGCGCTCATGTTGCGTGCCGACGCCGTCGCCGGCGAACATCAAGTGGTTCTTCTTGAGGACAATGATGGCGATATTGTCGGCGCCGCACGCGTTGTCGATACAAGTGAAGCGCCTGCTCGATGAGTGATGGGTTGTTGCTCGCCAGTGAGTGGACTTGCCGATTGGCAGGAAAATCAGAAAGTCAGCTTCGACGTGAAGATGGGACCGAAGGGTAAACAGGCCGCGAATATCAAGCCAGTCTAACTGGCGCGCACATCGTCCTGACAGGTGACCTGCGTTGTGCGGGTCAAATTTTTTGGCTTACCATGTCAGGAGTCCATGCATTGGATGGCATTGCGGTGGACTGGTTCGAGCAGGACGGACAAGTCCTGCTCATGGCCAGTCACCCCACCTTCTATCAGGCTGCGTCAATCAGGCGGCGACGGGTGCCGAGGCGCTATCCCTGGTTGGTGCGACTACTACCGGGTTCTGCGGCGCCCGCTTTGCGGGTGCCTTCCTCGCCACCGCTTCCTGCAAGTCTTTTGAAAACTGTCCGGGCTTCCGTGCTTCGGCAAGGCCCCTGTTTCCGGCTGCACCGTTCTCAGCCGAATCTTTCTTTGAGAAAGGAAACCACGTAAGGGGTAGCGGCGGCCGCTACCGTTGACGCAGTGGCGGGGTCAATGCCCATTTTCTCGGCTAGCGATTCAGCCACACGACCGGTTAGTACGCCCTCTCCCCCCTCCTCGAGGGACTTGAAAACTCCATCGCCTTTCACGAGACCGGCTGCGAATGCAGCAAAAAAGCTCCTTCCCGGATGGTCGCCCAGGAGACCCGCGCTTTGCTCTTCAACGTGAGCATGTGCAGTCTCCGCCACCTGACTCAACATCTGCTGTGCAGCATCGGGACTGACGCCTTGATCGGCAAGTGCCTGAGCGGCCTGGTTTCCGTGCTCAGACGCGAGGAATTCAGAGACCAGTTGCTGTGCTTCCATGAAACGCACTCCTATAGTGGTGATGCTCCGAAGAGGGGCCAACGCCACAGATATCCTGACACAGCAAATCGTAAAAGCGCAAGCGTGCCAGATCCACACGCCGCCCGTCCGCTAACCTGACAGCGCCGCTGCCTCGCTTTGATCCCTTCTGCCAGCGGCACCATGCACCTGCCTGGTTCTTCAACGCTTGCCCAGAGAATTCTCGATGCGAGACGATGGCATCGCTCGAAATCCTGCCGACCAATTCTATTCGGTCGTGGTAAAAACAGTCCTTTTCATATCCGGACTGACACGACCTAGTTGTCGGCAACCCATTGTATGGATATCGAAACATCGGCGGGATCATTATCAGGATCAGAAGGTCTCCCATGCATCCACGGCGGCAGAGCCTGATCTCACCGAGGTAGTCCGCCTCTGCGAACTCGCCGATTGTATGAGCGCATTCGGCTTTGCTGGAGTTGCAGTAACGCTTGGTGCGCGTAACGTGCTCTGAGAGGCTAAGGAGCGCGACGTCGATAAACCCGTATCGGTGAGCCGGAACACAGACACGGCCTCCTTCAGGCTCATCGCCTGCTCTTCGAGCGAATGCGCGGCCGCTGCTGCCTGCTCGACGAGTGCCGCGTTCTGCTGGGTAACTTCATCCATCTGCGTAACAGCCAGATTGACCTGCTCGATGCCACGGCTTTGCTCCTCCGATGCCGCAGCAATCTCGCCGACGATGTCGGACACCTGCCTGATTGCCCGCTTGACATCGCCCATTGTCGCGCCAACTTCAGTAGCCTGCTTCGCGCCATCCTGGATCATCGCCACCGACGAGCCGATCAGTTCCTTGATCTCCTTTGCAGCCGCGGCAGAACGCTGTGCCAGGCTGCGCACTTCACTGGCAACGACCGCAAAACCTCGCCCCTGCTCACCGGCACGCGCAGCTTCCACGGCAGCATTAAGCGCAAGAATATTTGTCTGGAATGCAATGCCTTCAATGACACCAGTGATCTCCGAGATCTTCGTCGAACTGCCGCTGATCCGCTCGATTGTGCCGACCATGCCTTGCACGGCATCATTGCCCGCATCGGCCACATCCGTGGCCTGACTTGCCAACGCATTGGCTTGCCGTGCGTTGTCGGCATTCTGCTTCACCGTTTCCGTCAACTCGGTCATGCTCGACGCCGTTTCCTCAAGCGACGCTGCCTGCTCTTCGGTGCGTGCCGACAGGTCGGTGTTGCCGGCAGCGATTTCCCGGGACGCCACGGTCACCGACTCGGCGCTTGACTTGATACCTCGCACGGTGCTGCTCAATTGCCCGTCCATTTTCTTCAAGGCTTCGAGCAATTGACCGAATTCGTCGCGCTTCCGGATCGCAATGCCGTTGTCAAGCTGGCCTCCGGCAATCTGGTTAGCAACGCCCACAGCTTCGCAGAGCGGCTTCGTGATCGCGCCTGACAGAAAGAACATCGCACCAGTGGCCCCGACGATGCCAACGCCTATCAGCGTGATGGCGATCCAGCGAATGGTGCCAAAGGTAGCCTCGCTGATATTGACGAATTGCTGGGCCTGCGCCTCATTTTCGGCAAGATCCTCATCCAGCAATTTGTTGAGCGCGCTGGTCATCTGACTGTTCCTGTCAACGAGCGACGAGACAAGATCGTAGTTACCGGACTCCAGTGCCGCTACCTGCTCGTCAACGCCCGTTTTGAACTGCGGCAGGATAGTCTTGACGCCGTCGGCAATTTTTCGCTCAGCGTCACTCGACACCCGGTTCGGATAGTAGTCGTTCCAGCTCTTGTTAATGCGGTCCTGGTCCGCGCGAATCAGGTCAACGCTCGCTTTTGTCCGAGCCGGATCATGAAGAGACTGGGCGCGACGGATCTGAAGCCGGATCTCGAGCTGCGCTGCGCGCACGTCACCCAGCACGATGACGGGAACCATGTTCCCCGCATAGGAATCGTTCATGTTCGAATTCAACCTCGAAAGTCCGAACAGACCGAAAATACCGATCGCTATGATGAGCGCAAGGCAAAGACTGAACGCGAGGATAATCTTAAACTTGATGCTTTGTATGAACGTGTGCATGCTGCTTCCAGAATCTCCGCGGTACCTGAAACGGCATCAAATCGATAGCCGACGTGTGTGGCCCCGGATGTACCTCTTGTTCTTCTTTGCTCCTGTTTACGGTTTTTTCGAAAGTAGCTGAAGCCCGCGCGATGTCAGTCTTTACTGATTCAGACGTAAGGAAAAACTGACTGGCTTCACGCGACGCGAGATTACAAGTTGCCCCATATCGATAACAGACACCTTTCCCCCAGGCCTTCGTTTGCAGCCGCGAATGACGGCCCGACCATCTGCTTCTTTAAGAGCTTGTGTTCTGATCCCAAGGCGGTTGATCGCCAAACGTCTCGGCAAGGTAATCGACGAAGCGGCGCACTTTGAGCGGTATGCGTTGCGCGCTCGGATAAACCGCCTGAATCGCCAGATCAGTCGCACGATAAGCGGGCAGCAGCGCCACAAGTTCACCCCGCCTGAGGTGCTCGCCGAACACGAACGTCGGACCGTACGTGATGCCGGCGCCAGCGAGGGCAGCGGCAAGAAGCATTTGAGTATTGTTGACTGCCATCCGACACGGTCCATCGATAACGTGCGCGCGATTTCTCGCATCCAGCAACGTCCAGTCGCCGCCCGACACAGCCTCGCTGAAGGCAAGTCGCGGCGCGCGTCGTAAGTCTTCGGGCTTGCGCGGCGTTCCATGGCGCGCCAGATACGCGGGAGATGCGCACACGACCATTCGGCACGGCGCAAGCCAGCGCATCACCACGCCTGGATCCTGCAACCGTCCGATCCGGATTGCGACGTCAACGCCGGCATCCACGAGGTCGACATAGCGATCCGCGAGCTGCACTTCCACGTTCACGTGCGGATGGTCCTCCAGATAGCGGGCAACAACATTGCCCAAGTGCATCGCGCCGAACGTGACGGGCGCCGCGACGCGCAGTACGCCGCGCGCCGTACCTTGCGAATCGCCCGCTTCCCGGTTCGCTTCATCGAACGCTTCGAGAATCCGCCTGGCGCGCTCATAGTAAATCTGGCCCGCCTCGGTCAGACTCAGGCGCCGCGTTGTGCGCTGGAGCAGCCGCACATTCAGGTCAGCCTCGATTGCGCTCACATGCTTGCCGGCCATCGCTGCCGATAGCCCAAACCGTCGCGCCGCAGCGGCAAAGCTGCCTTCATCGACAGCCGCGACAAACACGCCAAGGCTCGTCAATCGGTCCATTTGCCCTCCAATTCGATAACAACATTATCGACTCCATACACTATCCCGCCAATTATCAAACTGGCGACATGAATCTACCATCCAGCCATGACCTCACGGAAAGGGCACGGAAATGGAAATCGAGACGAATGGCACGCGGATTCACGTCGCGCAGCGGGGCAGCGGCGAACTGGCAGTGGTATTTCTGCATTACTACGGTGGCTCGTCCCGCACATGGGACGGAGTAGCGAGCGAGTTATCCGACCGGTATCGGATCGTCGCCACCGATCATCGCGGCTGGGGCGAGTCCGAGGCCCCCGTCGATGGCTACGGTAGCGCCGATCTTGCCGCCGACGCCGAAGGCGTCATCCAGACGCTGGGTCTCGCGCGCTACGTTCTTGTCGGTCATTCGATGGGCGGCAAGGTGGCCCAACTCATCGCATCGCGCCGGCCGGCCGGACTTGAAGGCCTTGTGCTGGTCGCGCCGTCGCCTCCGTCGCCCATGCTCCTCTCCGACGAGCAACGCGCGACGTTGACGGGCGCATATCAGTCGCGCGAATCGGTCGAATTCGTCATCGATAACGTTCTGACCGCAAAGTCGCTCGACGCCGCACGACGCGAGCAAGTGATCGAGGACAGCCTGAAGGCCGCACCGCAGGCCAAGGCAGCCTGGCCCAATGTGGCCATGGGAGAAGACATCACCGCGGCGGTCGCGTCAATCGATGTGCCCACCATCGTCATCTCCGGTGAGTTCGATCAGGTAGATCGCATCGCAACGCTGCAGGCGGAGCTGATGCCTCGTATTCCACACGCGGCGATGCATATCCTGCCCGGAACGGGGCACCTGTCACCGCTGGAGGCACCCGTTGAGCTGGCGCACATCATCGCGCGATTCGTCGCAGGGATTGAAGACAAGTCAGCGGTGTGCAGCACGCCCGAACAGGTCCCCGCCGCTTTCGACGCAGCGCTGAACGCCGGCGATCTCGATGCCCTGCTCGGTACGTTTAGCAATCAAGCCACGATGCGGATGACGGACGGCGAGGTAGTGCAAGGCCCCGCCGCATTGCGCAACGGCCTCGCTCGCTTGCTGGCACTGCGCCCACACATCCACAACCAGGTGCGTCGTGTGTTGACGAGCGGCAATACAGCGCTCGTCCTGCTCGACTGGACCTTGAACGTGACGCTACCGGACGGCCAGCCGCACGAGGAACGCGGCACCGCTACGCAGGTGATGGAAAAGGGCCGCGACGGTGGGTGGAGGCTGCTTGTCTCCAATCCGTCTGGGTTGAATTGAGCGGTACTGGGGCTGCTGTCCGGCATGGTCGACTCCGACCCGCCGTAGCCGCTGAAAAAATTGAAATCAGTTTGCTTCGCTACCTTCTGGAAGAGATTCCCATGTCCCTTGTTCATCCTAAATACAAAGTCGCGGTTGTTCAGGCTGCTCCCGTCTGGCTCGATCTTGATGCCGGTATCGACAAGACCATTGAGCTGATTAACGAAGCCGCCGACCGAGGCGCCAGCCTGATCGCCTTTCCGGAAACCTGGTTACCTGGCTATCCCTGGCATATCTGGATGGGCGCACACGCGTGGCAGGTAAGCCGTGGCTTTGTACAGCGCTACTTCGATAACTCGCTGGACTACAACAGCCCGGAGGCTGCAAGACTCAGTTCGGCCGTCCGGCAGGCCGGAATCACGGCGGTCATTGGTCTTTCTGAGCGAAGCGGCGGCAGTCTCTATATGGGGCAGTGGATCATCAGCGCCGAGGGGACGACCATCGCTGCACGCCGCAAGCTGCGCCCGACTCACGTGGAGAGGTCCACATTCGGCGAAGGCGACGGCTCCGACCTGGCGGTGCATCAGGTCGAAGGACTTGGAAGAATAGGCGCGTTGTGCTGCTGGGAGCATTTGCAGCCGCTGTCCAAATACGCGATGTATGCGCAGAATGAAGAGGTGCATATCGCTGCGTGGCCAAGCTTTTCTAACTATGAACCTTTCGCCCCGGCGCTCGGATGGGAGGTCAACAATGCCGCAAGCAGAATATATGCAGTGGAAGGGTCGTGTTTCGTCCTGGCGCCGTGTGCTGTCGTGTCCGAAGCGATGATCGACGCGCTGTGCGACACCCCGGATAAGCATGCACTCAACCATGTCGGTGGTGGGCATGCGGTCATCTATGGGCCTGACGGCCGCGCTCTGGTCCCGAAGCTGCCAGAAGACAGCGAAGGCATTCTGTACGCGGACATCGATCTTGGTGTCATTGTCGTGGCCAAGAATGCCGCCGATCCTGCCGGTCATTATTCCCGCCCGGATGTCACGCGCCTTTTGATCAACAAGACCAGCATGCGACGAGTCGAGACTTTGACGATACCCATGGATAACTACGGGATCGACGAAAAGGCGGAGGGGCAAAACAAGTAGGGCACCTTCTGCTGATTTTGCCTGAAAGACCGAGACTCAATCGTTGCGCCAATCAACTACGGCGCAACCGATCCAAGCTCGCGCTCGCCAGTTGCCATGTAGCCGTGCCGTTCACGGCGGTATTGGATCGGCGAGACACCACGTGCCAACTTGAATGCGCGGCTGAAAGAGAATTCCGACCCATAGCCAACGCGCGACGCGACTTCACCAAGGCGTAGTTCGGTTTCCTCCAGCAACTGTGCAGCAATGCCCATGCGCCAACGCGTCAGATACTGATGAGGCGGTTCGCCCACCAAGGCGCAGAAATTGCGAGCGAATGCAGCGCGCGACAACGTGGCTTCTTTGGCAAGTTCCGCCAGTGTCCAGGCACGTTCGGGTGATTCGTGTATCCGCGCAAGGACCCTCGTCATTTGCGGCGATCGTAACGCCGAAAACCAATCATTATCTGCAGGGGAAGCAGCATCCGCCCATTCGCGCATCAAGTAGACGAACAGGGAAGACAGCAGATTCCGCACTACGATATGGTTGCCAAAGTTCGGTGTCTCAACTTCATTACGTAGCAAGCGCAGCGTATCGCTCAGTGGGGAATGTCCAGGTTCCATCCCGGCGCGGAGCACTACAGCCTGCGGAAGCGCCCGCAATGCGGGGAGCGCCAAATGCTGATCCAGGTTGAACTGGCCGCAAATGAGCGTGGTGGCTTTGGGATCAGGGTCAACCACACCATCGTGCCTGGCCAGAAACGTATCGAGCGGAATGGCCTTGCCTCGCTTCGAATGCACGACTTCATGCGCACTGCCACGCGGGAACAGGACTAATTCACCTGCGCGTAATTCCATCGCTTCCGCGCCAGATTGACGAACGAAAGCATGACCTTCCGCCGCGAAATGGAACACCACGGCATCGCGAGATTTCACCGCGAATCCCCACGGCCCAGCCACGCGCGTCCGTACCAGCACAAGGCCATCAGCGCGGACCGCTTTCAACCACCCGTTCAATGCTTCCATGACTTCACCATAGCAGAATGAGACGAATCGACATGCAATCTGGATGGACTGATATTGATCGTCTTCATCGGAGCGACTTTAATGGAAGAGAGGCAACCCCCAAAGGCGAGACCATGAACCGAGAACAGATTCAAGCCGCAATCGATACCATTTACGCGCGCGTTTTCAACAAGGGCGAGTCCGAACTGCTACCGGGCCTCGTCGCTGGTCCGTATATTCAGCACAACCCGATGTTTCCGGATGGCACCGATTTCATCTCCGGCTATATCAAGCAGGTCGGCAAGGTGTCGTGCGAGGTCAAGCGCACTGCGATCGACGGTGACCTCGCTTTCATTCACGTGCGCTATCTGGACTGGGGCGGCAAGGAAACGGCGGGCGTCGACATCTTCCGTTTCGATGCCGATGGAAAGATCGTCGAGCACTGGGATGTTTTGCAGCCGGTGCCAGAAACGGCCAACAACACCAATACGATGTTCTGAGCGTCGCAGACGGGTCACTCAGGCGGAACGCCTTACGCAGCAACGGTCGCAGCGATGCCGCAGTTCGCTGAATAAAGTGAAGAATGACGGATCACCGGATGATGAGTCCATCATCTTGCCTGGAAATCCGTCTAACCCCATGACTTTTAAAGAATAGTCTCGCGCCGGTCAAGACCGGGACTATCGACAGTTCGTGCTCCCGACTGGACGAACCGCACGAAGCACAACGGAACCGGACCGGACGAAAACCGAAGGCCCGACACTGAGTGTGTTATTCGTTAATGGCTTCATTATCCGCAACAGAGCCGGCTCATCTGGACCGCGAATTCGAGCGACTAGCGGCAGTAAATGAATCAATTACTTTCAAATCGTCGGTCGCCAGTTCGACTCTCGAATCTGAGGAGCGGTCACACTGTCTTTCAGGGCGTGCGCAGTTCCTCCGCTGCCCTTCACGGGATTCAACGGGCTTACGATTGACGTAACGACTACTTTCGCTGGCGCCACGCAGCGAATAGACTGAATGGGAGCACGCAAACAAGGGGGCTCTCATGCACACGTTCAGCAAGCGTCAAATTTTTGCAATTGCTGTGCTGCTCTGCTGGCAGGCTGCAGCAGTCGCGCAGCCCGTAGCCTATCCGGCCAAAGGTCAAAGTGCGCAGAAACAGCAGCAGGATCAGTCATCATGCGCATCGTGGGCCAAATCGCAAACTGGCGTTGATCCTGCAGCGGTAGCTGCCACACCTCCGCCACCGTCCGGTCCCGCCGTAGGCGGCGGGGAGCGAGTCGGCGGCGCTGCTCGCGGCGCTGCCGGAGGTGCAGTCATTGGGGCGATAGCTGGCGACGCCGGAAAGGGCGCTGCAGTTGGCGCGGTTGCCGGGACAATGGGTGGAGGAATGCGCGCGCGTCAGAACCAGCGTAATGCCCAGGCATCGGCCCAGGCTCAGAATCAGAATGCAATGGCGGCATTCAATCAGGCATATTCCGCCTGCATGAGTGGCCGAGGGTATACGATGCACTAGGCCCTAAATCTCTAGACCGAATAGCCGCTTGTGGCAGTGATCCGCGATGCGACTCCGGTGGACTCTATTCGCGGACCACGGGGTCTACTCATGAGCGCATCGGTGAAATTCAATCTACTTCTGCTCACGCCTTCGACGCCGACGACATCGTGAAGACCGCACACCGGAACCGATGTCGTCGCGTCACATGAACGCCGACTACTAGTCACAGGGCGATACAAATGACCGGGCGATCACAAGTCACGGCCAATCTCATCGCCGCGAGTGTGAGCGGTTTCTTTCGCCGGGAAGATTTTGACAACCCACCATGACTGAGTGCTGGGCGGCTCACGATGCTTTCTTCAAAACGATTGACGCGTTCGCTCGGATACCCACTATGTTTGGTGTGCCTAATGTTCACATTAGCCACTTGCGCGTCGTGGCATGACCCAACGACTGATGACGATGCACCGCTGCGCGCTCGTGCCGTGACGGAGGAGAGTCACAGCGTACGCGTGAGTGCCGCAGTACTCAGCGCGAGGGAAAGCAAGCGCATGTTCGGCGCCGATCTATACGCTGTCAACGTGCAGCCTGTATGGCTTGAGGTAACGAATAGAACCGCGCAATCGTTATGGTTGTTTCGGACAGACGCTGACAGCGGCCACTTTTTACCTTTCGAAGTTGTTTGGGTCCTGCATCCGTTACGCGGTGGACCAGCTAACGCGCGAGTCGATGACCCGTTCTACAAACTTGCCTTCAGGAATCCAATTCCACCGGGCACGGTCCGCGCGGGCATCCTTTTCACCAATCCGGATCGTGGCACGAAACTCTGCAATATTGAACTGTCCGCAAAAAGCGCGCTGCTTCACTTCTCACTCTTCTTGCCGGTGCCCGACGACGGTGGCTTGGATGTCCCCCTCAACAACGCGCGGACGTCGGAAGAACGCGGCGAACTGGCAGTGCGATCTCTTTTGGCTGATTAATCTGGATGGCCTGCTGGGCCGTCTCATTCAGGTGCATGTTCGTTGCGCTTCCCTGCACGCATGAAGCGCAGCGCAAAACCGGCGAGCTTCGGGACCGTTTCGGGGCGCAGCAGTCGCCGGTCATAGCCAGCAAAGCGTCGCTCGTTCTCGGCAAGACACAGCGTGATGAGTTCGCGCACCCCGACCTGCACCGACGAAAGAGACTGCGCACCGTTGACGGTGAAATTGTTATCCTGCTTGTGCTCGTTGCCGTCGGCATCGAGCGTCCGCGCAAGCCTCATCCGCTCCCAGCCTAAAAACGCCCACACAGCGGCCACCTTCCCCTCGAAGAGGATGCGCCGCCACCAGGAGAGCTTTGCACGATGCCATGCGACCCAGTTTGCAAAAAGCAGTATATGGCGACACTCCTCTTGAATGACCGGCTCGAAAGTGTCGATCAACTCGGGCGGAAACAGGCCTGAGCGGCGTGCAATCTCGAACAGACCGAAAGCGAAGAAGCTGTCGATACACTCGCTGTAACCTGTGACCAGGTAAGCCCATTCGGCATCCTTGGGGTGAACATAGGGCGCTTCACTCGCGAGTGGAATATCGTACGCAGCCACCATCCGCGAAAGCACTTCTTTATGACGGCTCTCTTCCCACGCGTTCAGCGCGAGCGCTTCACGTACGTCTGGCTCGCTGATGATGTTTGCATACGCCGCCATTCGCAGCCGAGCCCTGCCCTCCGTCTGCACCGCGATGTCCCAGATCGGCAGGGAAACAATCCTCGCAAGTGCGTCGGGCCCAAGCTGCGGCCAGTCGAGGACCGATGGGCGGTACGGATTAAAGGTCTCGCGAAACATTCGGCACATCTCGCTCCGATGCGCATCGGAGCCCGGCTTCAGCGCGCCCTCAACATTGCTTGTCCAGTGCCTGAAGTTGCGATCTGCGGCTTCGATGGCCATCTGGTCGGGCTTGCGCTGCGGCAAAACAGGAGGGCGAAAGCCTTGTATCAGTTGTTCAACAAGGAATCCGTCAAAAGGAGGTTGATTCATTCTGGATGTCTCCAGGTTGAACGCAACGCCACAAAATTACGACATCCGGTCGCCAATGACCCAATCTGACTTCGCCGCATGCCGCTTCGATTCAATCACGACCGCAGTACCCATTTCTACGAGATCACTTCACATTCGCGTTGCCGGGCCTCGCATCCATCGAGCGCGGGAGGCCAAACGAACGTTCAGCCACCTGCCAGAAAATGAGTCCGGGTACGAAGAACAATAGATCTCCGAGCGCCTGCCAACGCGAGGCCGGTGGGCGCAACGATGCCCAGTATGCCACCGATCACAACGAAGCCGCCTTCGAGCACACCGATGTTACCTAAGCGGCTTCAGGACAGTCACGGGTCTACCGCTCGCATACGGGCGAGCATCGTTCGGAAAAAGGCCCTGCGGTTACAGGTGGCGAGAATCGTATAAACGATTCCGGATACCCCATCCATTGATGGTGACTCAAATCAGAAGACCATCCTGGGCGTAACGTTCGGCATTCATTCCGGAAAAACGAAGATGCAGCAGAACGAGCAAGCGCAGCCTGCATCCATCCTGTGGATGGACAACACCGTTCGTGCGAACGGAAGTGCGCCGCTGCGCTAGCGCACGACGGTACGCGGCGAACGCTAACAGCCGCGTCGACGCCAACGCGATGGCGATCAGCGTGACAACGGCTAACCTGAAATCCAGCGTCTCGAATGCCGATTCGCGGATACCGAACAGCTCGATGGCTACAAGCACGATCGCATCGATGGCCGTTGCCGCGATCGATGCTGTCACGAGATACGTTCGGATGGATATGACCGTTGTGCTGTTCATCGGTGTCCCCTGCTCTGTGGTGGTCGCCGATCCGCGCCTTCGGATAACAACGCTGACGGCTTCGACATCGAGGCCAACTGGCACCAACGATCCTAACGGGACCAATCTTAAGAAGACGTTAAGGTCGCGTTACCCAGTGTTACTGACACTTTCGAAAGCCGTCAGCGATCGTCCTATTCCTGAAAGGAAATAAGAAGTGCCTTGATTAACAGGTTCACGCAGCCTGCGATTTCTTAATGTCTCGTTAAGGTGCGCTCACGTAGATTGGGAAATATCGACCTGTTTAGAAGCAAGCAATCGTATTCCCGGCGTGCGTCTTCATCTATGTACGAGGAGCGGTCCCGGCAATGAAAATCAATCGCGCATCCAATGGAGGAACCGGCGACACCGCCAAACGTCCGTTTCGCTCGCCGCGTCGAAAGTTCCTATGTATTGCTGCGGGTGCGCTTGCAGCGTCAGCGGTTACTGGCCTAATGCCTCAGATGATTCGTAAGGCACTGGCAACTCGGGCGCATCGCATGACGGGAACGATTGACGATGTCGGCCATATCGTGATCTTCACGCAAGAAAACCGTTCGTTCGACCATTACTTCGGCACGCTGCGCGGGGTGCGCGGATTCAATGACCGGATGGCAATCGCCTTACCCAATGGCGACCCCATATGGAAGCAGCCTACGGATACTGGCTATATTCTGCCGTTCCACGCGGATATGACTGTCACACGTGCGACATGTGCGCGGGCGCCAACGATGAACTATCCCGTCGACATAGCGATGTGGGACCACGGCCTTTGCGACGAATGGAACAAAGCGCGTTTCGCGGGACTCGGCATGAGCTACTTTTCCCGAAACGATCTGCCGTTCTATTACGCGCTGGCCGACGCCTTTACCGTCTGCGACCAATACTATGCCTCGACGCTGACCCAGACCAATCCAAACAGATTGCATCTATTCAGCGGCAGCAGCGGTTTGTCGGCAGGCTTTCTTCCCACGCTCGATAACGTCGAGCCCGTGGCGGGCTTCACGTGGCCAACGGTCGCTGAAACGCTCGAGACTGCCGGCGTGCACTGGCGCGTCTACCAGCAGGCAGATAACTTCGACGATAACGCGCTTGCACTGTTTCGCAACTTCCGATCCGCTTCAGCGTCGAGCGCACTCTACCGTAACGGCATGGCGAGAGTCGATAATGTAGCACGGGCATTCGCTGCGGATGTCGCAGCGGGTGCGCTCCCACAGGTATCGTGGATCATCGCGCCAGCCGCGTTGTCGGAGCATGCGAATTATCACCCGCAAGCCGGAGAGGACCTTACCGCGCGTCTGCTTGCAGCACTTTTCGCGAACCCCGAGGTTTGGTCCAGGACCGTATTCCTGCTGAACTACGATGAACAGGGCGGCTTCTTCGACCACGAGCCTCCACCGACGCCACCCGCGTCCGACGCGGAAGGCCGCTCGACAGTCGCTACGACGGGCGAAATCTTCGAAGGGCTGCCACTCGGTCTGGGTTTTCGGGTGCCAATGACAGTGATCTCACCGTGGTCCAAAGGCGGCTATGTATGCTCGGAGGTCTTTGATCACACCTCGATCATTCAATTCATCGAGCGACGTTTTGGCGTGCATTGCCCGAACATCAGCCCGTGGCGTCGTGCGATTTGCGGCGACCTCACATCGGCATTCGACTTCAGGACACGGGACACGACCTGGCCGCTGCTACCCGCTACAAGCACCTATGTCTCCGATGCCAACCGGCAATGCAGTACTCTGCCGGAGCCTACTGTGCCGACTGTGCAATCGCTCCCGAAGCAGGAACCCGGTATTCGTGCGTCACGGGCGCTGCCCTATGAGATTCACGTCAACGCACATGTGGACGCAGTCAGTGGAACGTTGTGGCTCGATATGATCAATGCTGGGCCAGCCGGTGTCGCACTCTCTGGCTACGACCTCGCGATCGGCACCAATCGGCCGCGTCGGTATGCGCTGGCGTCCGGCACGCAATTATCTGAACGTTGGGGCCATGCCCCGCCAGCCGCGACCCGATACCATCTCTCGATACACGGACCGAACGGCTTTCTGCGGCTTTTCGCGGGCGATGTCGCATCTGTACGCGATCTGGCACACGCCAACCCCGAGGTTCGAGCGACCAACGACAGGAAGAACAATACCTTATGCCTGACGCTGATCAATCGCGGGAATGCAGTCTGCGAATTTTCGATCTCGTCGAACGCATATCGTGCGGACGGCCCATGGAAATTTTCTGTTCGTGCCGGCCACTCGGTCGATACCCTATGGTCAGTGTCGGCAAGTGGCAACTGGTATGACCTTAGCGTGACGGTTGATGTTCAACCCGCATTTCTGCGGCGCTTCGCGGGGCGGATGGAAAACGGCTATGACCTCGTCAGTGACCCTGCGGCTGCCTGATATTGGGCGGGTGACCGCAGTTGATCGCGAAGCCAGATCTCCGTTGTATGGCGACCCGGATATAACCCATGCAGCAGCTAGAGTCGGCCAACATCCTCTAGCTGCGCATTCAGGTCGCCTCAAAGCCTCTCCCAATTCGCGGCTTAGTGACTTGCGCCCTCCACCGCGCCAATCCCGGTTTCCGAGCGTACCGACTGCGCCTCGAACCCGGCCTGATCGATGCGCGCACGAGCGGATCTATCTGTCAACGAGAAAAGCCAGATGCCAGCGAAGCCGATCGCCATCGAAAAGAGTGCGGGCGATGCGTAGGGGAATGGCGCCGTCGCAAAGTGGAACACGTCCACCCACACCGCTTTCGAGAGAACCGTCAGCAATACAGCGGAAACCAATCCGAGAAAGCCGCCGATCGTCGCACCACGTGTGGTACAACCGCGCCACAGAACCGACATGAACAGCACTGGAAAGTTGGCCGACGCCGCCACGGCAAACGCCAGCGACACCATGAATGCAATGTTCTGCTTCTCGAATACGATCCCGAGCACGACGGCGACAATACCCAGCACGACAGTCGTAACGCGCGAAACAAACAGCTCGTTCACACTCGCTGCCTTGCCATGCTTGAAGACGGTCGCATACAAATCATGCGACACAGCCGATGCCCCGGCCAACGTGAGACCCGCGACGACGGCCAGGATCGTTGCGAACGCCACCGCTGAAATGAACCCGAGAAACACGTTGCCACCCACCGCACTCGCAAGATGCACGGCAGCCATGTTCGTGCCGCCCAGCAGCTTGCCCGCTGCATCCTTGAACACGGGGTTCGTGCTGACAAGAACGATGGCGCCAAAGCCGATGATGAAGGTCAGGATGTAGAAGTAACCGATCCATGTCGTTGCCCAGAACACCGACTTGCGTGCTTCCTTGGCGTTAGGCACGGTAAAGAATCGCATCAGGATGTGCGGCAGCCCAGCCGTGCCGAACATCAGTGCAATGCCGAATGAAATTGCCGAGATCGGGTCCTTGATGAAATTGCCCGGACCCATGATGGACGCCTTCTTCTCATGCACTTCGACGGCTTTCGCAAAGAGCGCTTCAGGGCTGAAATGAAATTGCCACAGCACCATAAATGCCATGAACGAGGCGCCCGCAAGCAGCAGACACGCCTTGATGATTTGCACCCAGGTTGTTGCCGTCATACCGCCAAACAGCACGTAAACCATCATGAGCGCACCCACGATCACCACCGCGACCCAATACTCGAGTCCAAACAGCAATTTGATCAACTGTCCGGCACCGACCATCTGCGCGATCAGATAGAACGCCACGACCACGAGCGTACCCGATGCGGCGAATGCGCGGATCGGCGCCTGCTTGAAGCGATATCCAGCCACGTCGGCGAACGTGAAACGGCCGAGATTGCGCAGTCTTTCGGCCATCAGAAACGTGATGATCGGCCAGCCAACCAGAAAACCGATCGAATAGATGAGACCGTCATAGCCGTTTGCATAGACGGCTGCCGAGATGCCCAGGAACGAAGCTGCCGACATGAAATCTCCGGCGATTGCCAGTCCGTTCTGGAAACCCGTGATTCCGCCACCCGCAGTGTAAAACTCGGCGGCGGAGCGCGTCCGTCTCGCAGCCCATTTGGTGATGAAAAGCGTCGCGACCACGAAGACGACGAACATCGAAATTGCCGTCCAGTTGGTCGGCTGTTTCACCGTCTGGCCCATGTCCGCGCCAGCGGAGAAACAATACGATGAGAAGACAGACAGCGCAGTAAAAGCGCAAAGACGTCGTGCGATCATGCTGCCTCCCGCTTGATCTGCTCGGTGAGTTCGTCGTATGTGCTGTTGGCGCGACGAACATAGAAACCCGTGATAACCACTGTGAATACGATAACGAACAGTCCAAGCGGCATGCCCCACGTCGTCACACCCGTGCCCACCTTTGCGGCAAGAAACTGCTTGTTGAAGGCAATCAGCAGAACGTAGCCGTAATAGACGAACAACACGAGGGCGGTCAGTGTCCACCCAAGCCGTGAGCGCTTTCGCACCAGCTCGCGATACGCCGCGCTCGACTTCACTTTCTCTGCGAGTTTCACATCCATCTTCGTCTCCTGCATGGGCAGCTTTCGCTGACTGACAAGCGCCCTCTTCCGGCCATGGTCGTAACGAGGGGCATCTTTACGCACCGCGTGTCCCGATGGGGATTCGGTGCAATGCTTTCGCGCGTGGGCTTCGATGCGTCGTTATTGTCGTGCGCCGGGTAGTACATTAAGAGCACGCGCTTACCCGGTTCTTACGGCAACGCGTTTCTCCCGCCCGGGTTTACACGAATAACTGCATGACGCAAGTCAAGCCGTGACAAGCGCGCGACCGTGTTTTCACTTTCGCCCGCTGCGCGACGCGTTGCTGACCTGGATCAATGGCACAGCGGCGACATCGGGTGCAATTGAGCTTGTGACCATGCCCACCTACGCGGAGGCGCAATGAAGCTGACCTTTCTCGGTGCGAGCGAAACCGTGACCGGCTCGAAGTATCTGCTTGAAGAAACCGGCGTGCGGATTCTCGTCGATTGCGGGCTTTTCCAGGGCGTCAAGAATCTGCGGATGCGCAACTGGGAGCCGCTGCCCGTTTCGGCAGACTCGATCGACGCCGTGATACTGACTCACGCCCATCTCGATCACAGCGGCTATCTGCCATTGCTGGTTCGCAACGGCTTTCGTGGTCCCGTGTACTGCACGCCGGGCACCGCAGCACTGTGCGAAATCATGCTGCGCGACAGCGCGAGGCTGCAGGAAGAAGAAGCGGATTTTGCAAACCGGCACGGTTTCTCGAAACATCACCCGGCACTGCCGCTGTACACGCTCGAAGACGCCCAACGCGCGCTGCATCTGTTCATGCCGCGCCCTTTCGACACCCCCGTCGAGTTGCCACATGGCATCACGTTCCGGTTCCTGCCGGTGGGCCACATCCTCGGCGCGGGAAGTGTCGTCGTGTGCCGCAACCACAAGGTACTTGCCTTCTCAGGCGATGTGGGACGGCCGGAAGATCCCATCATGCGCGCGCCCACACCGCTGATGCATGCGGACTATCTCGTCGTCGAATCGACCTACGGCGACCGCCTGCACCCGGACACGGACCCCGAAGACGAACTCGCGCAGATGTTCAGCAAGACCTTCGCCAAAGGCGGTGTCGTGGTGATGCCCTGCTTCGCCGTTGGGCGCGCACAGGAAATTCTCTATTACATCTCGAAGCTGAAGGAGACCGGCCGCATGGCGAACGTGCCCGTCTATCTCGACAGCCCAATGGCGACAAGCGTCACGGATGTGTACCGCAAGCACCTCGACGAACATCGGCTGACGATGTCCGAAGCGAATGCGATGGACAAGGTCGCGATCATGACACGAACGGTCGAAGAGTCGAAGGCGATTGCATCCCGGCACGGTCCGATGGTGATCATTGCGGGCAGCGGCATGGCGACGGGTGGCCGGGTGCTGCATCATCTGCAGCTCTATGCGTCCGATCCACGCAATACCATCGCGCTCGTCGGCTTCCAGGCGGCCGGCACGCGTGGCGCTGCGCTCGCCGCCCACGAAAGCGCGATCAAGCTGCATGGCGAATATGTGCGCGTGCGCGCCAATATCGTGTCGATCACGTCGTTGTCGGCGCATGCCGACTACCGTGAAATGCTGCAATGGCTATCGAGTCTGCGGGATCCGCCCGCGCGTACTTACGTGACGCACGGCGAGCCGGCGGCAGCGGATGCGATGCGGCGGCGCATTGCAGAGACGTTTGGGTGGGCCTGCGAGGTGCCCGTCTATCAGCAATCGGTCGAACTCGAAGGGCTATAGAAACGACAGCGGCAGCTCTGGCTGCCGCCTTCGCCCTTTCCTTCGCCTTATCGCTCGCAGCCGGCGGTTCCCACGTAACCGACTGCGCACCACGCCTTCACATCTTGATGGTTCGCGCCATTTTGAGACCTATCCACGTCGTGCCTTCGCGCAGGCCATCGAGCACAGCATCCCGTTCGGAGTTGAATTTCCTCCCGTGGCAGAAGGTATGCTCGAAGTCGCCTTCCGGCGACGAGTGCCTGACGTGGATTGTCGTCTGATAACCGCCCGTTTCGGCAGGTTCCGTCTGCACGTTCACAGACCATGCGCCGTCCTGCACGTTTCCCGTCATCGCCATCGTATGCTCCTTTTGAATCACAGCCACGCGCCGCGCGGAAAGCACGGCTGCGGCAGACACGACGTCATTCGACGACGATATCGTCGACAACCGCTCGCACGCCGGGCGCACTCCACGCGGCCCCTCTTGCGACAGCCCGTTCCGCGTAAGAACCGACTTTGCCTGTCAGCGTCACCGTTCCATCCTTTACGTCGATGCCGATGTGCCTGACTTCGCGCTCGGCATGCCGTTGCATCGCCTGCGCGATCTTTGAGGCGATGTCTTCCGACGCGACCTTGCCGCGCACCTCTATCCGGTTGTGGACACCCCGCACACCGCGCATGTGGCCGATTGCGCGCGCGACCACATGCGCCTGGTACGCCCAATCCACCACGCCTGTCAACGTCACCCAGCCTTTCTCGACCTGCACCTTCACTGAATCGTCGGGCAGGCCGACCGTCCAGTGCACGATATCGTGCACCGCTCTGCCGATGTCTTCGTCGGTGCGCACGTCCTTCTGAGCCAGCCGCACCTCCATCTCCACCACAACGGCCCGCACCCCGGCCACGCGATGTGCCGCCTTTTCCGCAGCGAGCTTTTCGGCGTAGCTCGGCGGATGACCGGATAGCGTGACGACGCGATCGGTCACCTCAACCCCGATGTCCGTCGCCGTCACAGCGGGATCCCACTCCAGTTCTTCCTCGACTTCTTTCTTCAACTGCCGGTCTGATTTCATCGCGCATCTCCTCGAAACGAAGCGTAGCTCGCGCCACCAGAAGAAAGCTTCGACCCGCAACCGGGCAAGCGGGCTGATGCAGATCAATCCAGCGCAACTTCGTGGGCTTAACCTGAGTGAGGTGTTAGCCGTACACCTGTGCTCCGCAAGGCCACTCAACCATGACACTCTTCCTGATTGCACTCAACGTGTTCGCATTCGCGATCGAGGCGGCCAGCCCGGATTCGCCGATCGACCGCTATGCGCTGTGGCCGCTGCAGACGGCGAACAGCGACGTTCCCGTATTCCACTTCTGGCAGCTTCTGACATACAGCGCGTTGCATGCCAATCTCACGCATCTCGTGTTCAACATGCTCGGCCTGTTCATGTTCGGCAGCGAGGTGGAACGTGTGCTCGGCGCGCGCAGAACTCTGATGCTCTATGCGGCAAGCGTCGTGTGCGGCGGGGTCGCGCAGCTACTCACCAGCCTGATGCTTGCAGGCGATGCATATCCGGCCATAGGTGCGTCTGCCGGGGTGTTTGGTGTGCTTGTCGCGTATGCCCTGATCTTTCCGCAGCGGCGGGTCGTGCTGCTGTTCCCGCCCATTCCGATGCCCGCGTGGCTCTTTGCCACCGGTTATGCAGCAATCGAACTGTTGCTGGGGGTGTCGCGGGCAGCGCCGGGTGTCGCACATTTCGCGCATCTGGGCGGCATGGTCGGCGCCGTTGTGCTCATCGTCTTCTGGTCCCGCAAACTGCATCACGACGCGCTTGACTGAAGTCAGATCCGAGGCCTCGGGTTGCCATTGCCCTCTAAACAACGATGCAAAAAAAAGCGGGCTTATCATTCAAGCCCGCGTTGCATCCCCGTCCGTCCCGTGCCGCAGGGCACTTGGTTTTCCCCACGAATACAAGTCGTATGACGCCCCTGAATCAGTTGACCGCAATGCGCTTCTGATCACTCGGCGCCCGTTTCGGAAGGCTCAGCGACAGCACGCCATCCTTGTACTCAGCCGTCGCTTTTGTATCGTCGACTTCGCCCGCCAGCGAGAACGAGCGGCTGAACGCACCCGAATAGCGCTCGCGACGGATTACGCGCTCGCCCTCCTTCTCTTCCTTGTTCCGTTCGACCTTCGCGTTGATCGAGACGATGCGCCCGTCAATCTGGACGTCGATATCCTTCTTGTCGATGCCCGGCAGTTCGGCTTTCACCGTATAGGCACCCTCGTTCTCCGTCACGTCGATTTTCATCGAAGCAAGCTCAGCGTCCTGCGTCGTCGCCAGCGATCGCATAGGCCGGAAAAAACCCTGAAACAGATCCGAAACCACAGGGTCCAGTGAGAACGGGTCAAAACGCGTCAGATTGCTCATTGCATCTCTCCTTCAGGTAAGCTCACCAGGATATCGTTTGCAGTAGCGCGACATGTTCAGCATGCTCGATAACGCGGCACAGGTTTTGATGTCGATCAATCGCGTGCCATCCACGCCGATGTCTTATCCCCGCGCCGCCACTGTCCGGGCCCTGTTGATACAGATCAAGTCAGCAGCCACGGAAGACGACTTAAATGGGCAGACAGTCCACTGCAGTCGCGCGAACGAAGCGCGATCGCGCCTGCTTTTCGCGGAGAATCGTCGTGTCGCACATCACGCCCGTCATTCGTCACGCACGCACTCTCACGCGTTCGCGCAATGCGCCGCACGCGATGCACCGCAGCGCGGCACTCCTTCTGCTGGTCGCGATCATGTTGATGACCGTCTCGCTGCTGGCCTCGCCCACGGCATTCGCAGAGCAAGGCACGCATGAGGCCGTGTCGGCCGTCGCGATTCTCGTCTATCACCGCTTCTCGGATACGGCCGATGATTCGATGACTGTGCGCGTCACGACCTTCGAAGCGCAGCTTCGCTTCCTGAAACAGCACGGGTACGAGATCGTGCCCCTGCGTGCGATCGTGACCTGGCTGCGCGATCCTGCTGCGACGCTGCCGCGCAAGGCTGTCGCGCTGACCGTCGATGATGGCCATGAATCGGTCTATCAAAGGCTGCTGCCAATCGCGCAACGCGAGCAGTTGCCCGTCACCCTGTTTGTCTATCCGTCTGCGATTTCGAACGCATCGTATGCGCTGACCTGGGAACAATTGCGGACCTTGCGGGCCACGGGACTGTTCGACGTTCAATCGCACACCTGGTGGCATCCGAACTTCCACGTTGAGCGGCGGCGCCAGGCGCCCGCCGAATTCGAGCGTTTCGCCAGCACGCAGTTGCAACATTCGCGCGAACTGATCGAGTCCAGACTGGGCGGACAGGTCGACATGGTCGCCTGGCCTTTCGGTCTGTACGACGACGATCTGGTGCGCATCGCGAGCAAGCTGGGCTATGTGGCGGCCTTTACACTGAATGCGCAGCGTGTGAGGCCCTCTTCGCCGTTAATGGCGCTACCCCGTTTTCTGATGGTCGACGATGTGACGCCGCGCATACTCGGCCGCCTGCTCGGCGAGCCCGAGACGCCAGCCGATCAGGCAGCGGAGGTTCGCCGATGAAGCGCGCGCGCATCGTTCTGTACTGCGCCGCACTACTCGTCTGCATCGGCATCTCGTCGACGCGCGCGGCGTCCGAGGTGCAGGGCGTAATCGTCGATGAAGCAACGCATCGGCCGATACCGCACGCAACCGTGACCCTCGACGGCAAACCCCAGTATGCCGACGCCAACGGCGCCTTTGTCAGCGCCGACCATGTCCGGGTTGTCGCAGCGCGTGCGCCGGGCTACCGCTCGGCGTCCGTGACCGCGACTTCCAACCAGCCGATCGTGGTTGCGCTGACGCCGTTTCGCGTACGGGGCGTCTATCTGTCCATCTACGGCGTGGCGACGGCGAGCCTGCGCAACGCAGCCGTGGCGCTCAAGGAAACAAATGGCGTCAATGCACTGGTGATCGACGCAAAAGGCGACCGCGGCCTGACCTCATATGAGAGCGAAGCGCGCGAGATAGCCGGCGCGGCAGCGAACGCGCCATCGCCCGCACCCGTCGTCCACGACATGGCCGCGCTGCTGCAGAATCTGCATCAGGAAGGCCTGTACCTGATCGCGCGCATCGTCGTTTTCAAGGATGACCCGCTCGTCACCGCCCATCCCGAATGGGCCGTTCGGGACGCGCAGGGCAACATCTGGCGGGATCGGGAAAAGCTGCAATGGGTCGATCCGTTTCGCCGCGAAGTCTGGAAGCACAACCTCGACGTCGCGGAAGAAGCGGCGCGCCTCGGTTTCGACGAAATCCAGTTTGACTATGTGCGCTTCCCGGACGCAGCGGGGCTGACTTTCAGCGAGCCGAACACGCGAGCGAACCGCACTGCCGCGATCGCGGGTTTTCTCCAGGCCGCTCGCGCCCGTCTCGCGCCCTACAACGTCTTCGTGTCCGCCGATATTTTCGGCTACGTATGCTGGAACCTCGACGACACTGCGATTGGCCAGCAACTCGAAACGCTCGGCGCGCCGCTCGACTATATTTCGCCGATGCTCTATCCGTCCGGCTTCACCTGGGGGCTGCCGGGATGCACGAAGCCGACCACCGATCCGGGACAGATCGTGCGCCGCTCACTCGCTGAAGCGCAGCGCCGGACCGGGTTGCCGGGGGTGAGGTTTCGCCCGTGGCTGCAGGCTTTTCGCGACTACGCATTCGATCGCCGCGACTTCGATGCGGACGAGATTCGCGCGCAGATCGATGCCGCCGATGCCGAGCATACGGATGGGTGGATGTTATGGAATCCCCGCAATCGTTACGATCCCGCGCAATTGCCGCACTGAGGCCGCTGGGTGCGCTTGCGTTCATCGCGTTGACGGCTGCCGCGCATGCAAGAGCCGATATGCCGCTGTTCGATGAGCCGGCGCGCGCCGTGCTTTTGCAGATCGTATCGGGTGAGATTGCCAACGGCCGCATTCCAGGCGCCGTTATCCTCGCTGGCACGGCAGACGGGGCATCGTCGCAACTGGTGCACGGCAACCGCATGCTGCGTCCGCGCATCGAGCCGATGACGGCTGACACCGTGTTCGATCTCGCGTCGCTGACCAAAGTCGTCGCGACGACGACTGCCGTCATGCAACTCGCCGAGCGCGGCGAACTGGATCTTGCCGCGCCCGTCGCACGTTACTGGCCCGCATTCGGCGCGCACGGCAAGGCGCAGATCACGGTGCAACAACTGCTGACCCATACGTCAGGCTTGCCCGCCGAACCGCCCGGCCTCGGAGAAACATCGCATCGCGTGATGCCGGCAGAACTCCTGCGCGACATCGCCAGTATCCGGCCTGTCGCCGCGCCGGACGAGCGCACCCTCTATAGCGACGTCAACTTCGTCGTACTCGGCGTGCTCGTCGCGCGCGTGTCGGGCATGCCCTTCGACGCATATTGCCGCAAGTTCATATTCGCGCCCCTTGGCATGACGGACACCGGCTTCACGCCCGATGCCGCGCACTCCGCGCGCGCCGCGCCGACGACTTCCGATCCGCAAGGCATGCGCCAGGGCCGCGTCCACGATCCTCTCGCGAGTGCGCTCGGGGGCGTCGCGGGCAACGCGGGACTTTTTTCCACGGCTGCCGACCTGGCGCGTTTCGCACGCATGCTCCTGCTGACGGACGGCGACAGTGCGGCGCCCAACATGTCCCGCCACGCTCGCATTCTCCGTCAGGAAAGCATCGATAAGATGGCCGTGCCGCTCACGGCTGACGCAACGCCGCCGTGGCGTGGCCTCGGCTGGGAACTCGACGCGCCGCTGGCCGCCAATCGTTATCGTGTGCAGCCTATTGGCGCCATCGGTCATACCGGGTTCACGGGAACGGCGCTATGGATCGATTTCGTGACACGGCGCTTTCTGATCGTGTTGACGAACCGCGTTCATATGATAAATGGCGGCGATGCCGCAGCGTTGCGTGCGCAGACGCTCGCGTTGCTGTCGAGTAGCGTTGGGCCGGTGTCGCCGCGGCAGATCGCACTCGCGCTGCCGGATACGCACAACGCGCTCGAACACGCTGTGCGCCCGCCAGCTGCAACAGGTCCGGTGCGCACGGGCATCGACGTGCTTGCCGCACAACAGTTCGGCATGCTCGCGGGCATGCGAATCGGTCTGGTCACGAATCGCACCGGTTTCGACGCGCACGGCCAGCGAACAGTCGATGTGCTGCTGCACGCGCCGGGTGTCACGCTGGTCCGGCTTTTTTCACCCGAACACGGACTCGACATCGACGCAGACGAGCCTGTGCGCGACAGCATCGATCCGTCGAGTGGCCTCGTCGTGCATAGCCTGTATGGGCAAACGAAACGCTTCCCGCCCGGTGCGCTCGACGGGCTCGACGCGCTCGTGTTCGACCTGCAGGACGCCGGGGTGCGCTTCTTCACGTACGAAACGACGCTGGGCTACGCGCTCGAAGCGGCCGCCGCCGCGCATATTCCGCTGATCGTGCTCGACCGGCCCAATCCGCTTGGCGCCGACCGCTTCGGCGGGCCGTCACTGGACGCCGGGCGTGAAAGCTTCACGGGCTATTTCCCGCTGCCGCTGCAACACGGCATGACGTCCGGCGAACTCGCGGGCCTGTTCAACGACGCACGCCATATCGGCGCGGACCTGCGTGTCGTGCCGATGGAAGGCTACCTGCGATCGATGCGTTTCGCGGACACGGGGCTCGGTTGGCTGCCCATCTCGCCCAACCTTCGTACGCTGTCCGCGCTCGATCTTTATCCTGACGTCGCGCTGCTCGAAGGTGCAAATGTGAGCGTCGGCCGCGGCACGCCTCATCCGTTCGAATGGGTCGGCGCGCCGTGGATCGACGGCGCGAGGCTCGCTGCCGCCCTCAACGGATCGCGCGACGACGCCCGCTTCGAACCCGTCGATTTCGTGCCGACCGAATCCACCTATCGCGGCCAACCCTGTCACGGTATCCGCATCACGCGGACCCTATCCGGACGCATGCCGGGCAGTCTTGGCGTGGCGATCGTCGCAACCCTGCACACCCTATATCCGCAGGCGTTCGATATCGCCGCGACGCGCGATGCGATCGGCTCAGACGCAATGTGGCAGGCGATCGGGCGCGGGGATGGACCCGCGGTGTTACAGGAATTGATGACTCGCGAAGCAGATGCGTTCCGGCCGGTTCGGCAACGCTATCTGCGTTACTCACAGTAGCGCGAGCACGATCCTGCATTGCCGGCAAGGTCGACGCGCTCTCGCGTCAGGCGTCCGTCCCGACCTCGTGCTCAGGCTCTGCGCCACGCACGAGCAACACGGGACACTCGGCAAAGCGGACGAAGCGCTCGGCCACGCTGCCAAGCACGACGCGGCGCACGCCTCGACGGCCATGCGTGCCGAGCACGGCCAGTTCCACGCGCGTCCGCGCCGCGTAATGTCGAAGCGTTTCGGCGACGTCTTCGGAAAGCCGCTCGGTTTCGATCAGTTCCGGTTCGCATGCAACGCCCGCTGCCTTGCATGCCGCCTCCGCGTTCTGGAGCGTCTCGCGGCCATCCTTGCGCAAGGCGTCGACAAGGGCGATCGGGTCGTAGTATCCGGCATAGCCGAACAGCGGTGTCTTGTCGACGACATAGACGGCGAGAATGGTTCCCTGCGTGAGACTCGCCATTTTCACAGCCTCTTCCAGCACGCGCTCGCCCGACTTGCTGCCGTCCAGCGCAACCATAATCCGCTTGTACATGGTGAACTCCTCCTAAATGACAGTACGAACCACAATTCAAAGGAACATGGGCGGTGGCGACACGGCGCCCTCCGATTCCGCCGGCTGCCCGCCGTCACTTCTTGTGTCGGCACGCAGCGCCTGCTCAGTCAAGAGCGGACAGATAAGCACGGGACACTCGGCATCGCGCAGTGTGTGCGCGACGACATGTCCCGGCAGAGGATGCCGGAGCATCGGTCGGCTGCTGGACGACATCACCACGAGGTCGGCCCGCCACTGTCTCGCTTCGCGCAGAATGACGCTGGCGACGTCGTCATATTCGAGGTCCGTTTCGGCGACTGTGGCTTCTACCGGGAGCGAAGCGCTCTTCATCACTGCTTCGGCGGCGGCCAGCACGCGCGTGCCGTCGTGACGGAAAAAGCCGCGCGGCAACAGGTCCCTCAGATGGGCGCGGCCGTCCGTCACATAGATCACCCTGAACGTGGCGCCCGTGGGCACGATCCGCGACGCAAGACGCAGCGCCAGCATGGAAGCGTCCGACCCGTCGACAGCCACGAGCACGCGCGCCACGGCCGCGTCTGCACCCGCGAGGCACGCGGTCGGCACATGCAGCACCGGGCAATGCGACACGGCGACGAGTTCCTCGGGATCGAGCCTGCACGCCCAACGATGACTGCGTGGGTGCGAAGCGACGGCGATCAGGTCCGTGTGCCATTTCCGGGCTGCGTCGCCTAACGCGTCGGCCGCTTGACGATGCAGTTCGGTGAGGTCGATCAGATCGGTTTCCGGCCGCGCAACGAATTCTGTGGCTTCATGTGCAGCCTGAGCGAGACGTGTCTTTGCTGCATGCAGCATCGCGCGATGGGCTTCGCTCCAGTCCGGGTATGACAGGAGAAGGGTTGGGACGAGCGCGGCGGGGTTGCAGATCACATCGACCAGCCGCACCAGCGCGGCCTGCGCTGCAAATCGCAACGCGAAGCGCGTCAATGGGACGAGGCCCGCGCCGCCTTCCGCGGCAATCAGTACCCGTTTAAACGCGACCGATTCTGTTTCACTTGCCATTTTTCCGTTCATCGCGTGTCTCATGCCGTTGCTGGCGTGTGCGCCATGGATGTTTCTATATTCGATGCTGGAGCGGCTGCGGGATTGACCTGAATCAACGGTCGTCGTGGTGCACGTCCTTATCCGCGCCACGCTGAAGCCAGCGCGAAACCCAGGTCTTGATGTGCCTCAAGCGACAAGGGGGAAGCGCGGTTTAGAGTCGATACCGAAGCTACGGTTATCGCACCGGGCACACGGCAACACGCGTCGTCCTGTTCCGCAGTTTCGCGGCGTGTGAACGGTTCATCCGGCGCGACGACGAATGAAGACCGTTGCGCCACTTCTTGTTCAGTGCTTATCTCGCAGTGCGGGATGGCGCGCTTCTGCTTCAGTGATCGCATCGCCTGATGGAACCAGGCTCTCGCGCAATGCCCGCAGCTCTGCGCGCAGTTGATCAATTTCTGCGTTCAGATGTTTGATGTCGCGGTGCATTTCGTGGCGCAGCGCCCGTTCCTCCTTGCCGATCAACGTGGCCGCAATGCTGGCAAAGACCAGCGAGAGCATGCCGTACCCCAGCAATACGACGAACACGGCAAACACGCGCGATGCGGGCGTGGTCGGCGCGATATCCCCATAACCGACCGTCGCGCTGCTTTCGAACGCGAGCCAGAGACCCTCGGCGTAGTTGTGGACCCTCGGTTCGAGCCAGAGGAATCCCGCGCCCGCCATGGCGAGCACGGCGGCACCCGCGATCAGCAGACCGATGAGCCGGTTGGGTGCGAAATAACCTTTCAACGACAGGACGATGCGGATCGCAACGAGGCTCGCGAAGAGCAGACGCAATACCCATTCGACCGTCTGCCAGGGCGGCGCTCCCCACCCTGCGCTGAATGCGGCGCCGATCATGATCGTCACGTCGAGGCGATTGTGCGCGAGCCATGCCTTAGGCTTCCTGCTCGCGTGAAACATCCACAGCAGGCAGATTGCGAAGCCGGCGAACATGCACAGGTACAGGCTTCGCGCAATCGCCAGCGCGCCCGGTGAAGTCGCCGTGAGTTCGCCATAGAACGCGGGGATGGCAAGCAGGCTCCATCCGCACAGAAGCCAGCGGATAACGCGCCACGCGTGAACGGCGCGCGCACCGTCATGCGAATCCGCGCCGCCGATCGTGAAAAAGTCGAGGCCGCTAACCATCGCGCAAAAAAGTGAGAAATAACGCTGTCTGACATCGGGTGCCGCCGCCTTCAGGCTGGCGTGCCAGCAACATCCCGGTGTCGCTGTTTGTGAGCCTATCTGTGAGCCTATCCCATGCCCCGATGCATCGCTTGATTCAGATCAGGAGCCCCTGTCGCGCCCCAACTGCGAAACAGCCGTGTGCCCATCGCGGGCGAAGGCGGGCGGCGCCCGCGAAACGTTGGTTTCGGCAGAACTGGGATCATTCGCCCCGCTTCTCCAGCCACGCCCTGAAACCCGCCTCCACCGAAATGACCGACTTTGCGCATGTCGCATACAGCAGCCCGGCATTACCGTCGCTGTCGTACATTCCGCGGCACATCGCCTTCAGCCGGATGGCCGCCCCGCCGTTGCCGTCGGCGTCTTTCGACGCGGCCAGATAGACATAGCCGAACGCATGCGGAAACGCGGTCTGAATCACGGCATCGTCGGCCTGCACGATCCGCGTCGCCGAATGCGCTGCGATGAACGTTCTCGTGCGCGCCCACGCTTCGTCGCAGGCGGGCGCCGTGGTGCAGACAATGCTCGCTTCCTGGCGAGCATGGAAGAGTTCGACTTCTTCGGCACGGAACGCCGTGTCGCGCGAGGCCGTTGCGCACGCAGCAAGCCATGCCAAACCGACGAGAGCGATGCACAGCCCGATGTTCATCCGTGCCATCACGCCCCCTGCGCGCCCAATTGCAGTGGCGCCCGTGCTGCTGTCGTCGCGAGGTCGACGATCTCGTAAGTGATCTCATCAGCCGCGACGGCTTGTCCGTTCAGTTCGTCGGGTTGACCATGCTGGATCGACACGTTTTCTGCTCCGCAGCGAATTCATGAACCCCTTCAAGATAACGGCCCGCGACGTGTCACAACTGATCCTGGTCAAAGAGCCTCCGATTCCCTCGAATACCGCTGGAAACCGGTTCTATTCGTGAACGGGTTGACAGGGATCAACGGACAGAGCGCCAACCGTTCTACTCTCGACAGGATGGGGCTCACACGAGCAATGCACGATGACGAAGTCCATTCTATTCAACTTCGCGCAAGCGTTTCATGCCAATGCAGACCAGCCCCTCGACCGTTCGCCCGCGCGTCGCCCTTCACGCACGGACTTCGGTGCATTTCGCGGCTCGCTGCGCGTCTAGCGCGGTTTGAGCGCACGACGCGCCTTCGTGCCGCGTGCCAGCCGCTACTAGTATTATCGATCCATGTTGTAGCAGTGACTTTATGAAGGAGGATCACATGACGCGTTACATGAAGGCCGCCGTCGTCCATCAATTCGGTGCGCCGCTGAGTATCGAGGAAGTCCCGGTTCCCGAAGTCGGGCCGGGCCAGATTCTGGTCAACATCAAGGCGTCCGGCGTGTGTCATACCGATCTGCATGCCGCCGACGGAGACTGGCCCGTCAAGCCGTCCTTGCCGTTCATTCCTGGTCATGAGGGCGTGGGCTATGTCGCCGAGGTCGGCAGCGGCGTGAGGAACGTCAAGGAAGGCGACCGCGTGGGCGTGCCCTGGCTCTATACGGCCTGCGGCTACTGCGAGCATTGCCTGAGCGGCTGGGAAACGCTGTGTCACGACCAGCAAAACACCGGCTACTCGGTCAACGGCGGATATGCGGAATACGTGCTCGCCGATCCGAACTACGTCGGACATCTGCCCGATAACATCGCATTCGACGAAATCGCGCCGATTCTCTGCGCCGGTGTCACGGTGTATAAAGGCATCCGCGTGACGGACACGCGCCCTGGCCAGTGGTTATCCATCTCAGGCATTGGCGGCTTGGGTCACGTGGCCGTGCAGTATGCGATCGCGATGGGCCTGCACGTCGTCGCCGTCGACATCTCCGACGAGAAACTGGCGCTCGCACGCAAACTGGGTGCGAAGCTGACGATCAATGCGAACACCACGGACCCCGCGGCCACTATTCAAAAGGAAATCGGTGGAGCGCACGGCGTGCTGGTGACAGCCGTATCGCGAAGCGCCTTTGCACAGGCACTCGGCATGGTGCGGCGTGGGGGAACGGTCGCGTTGAACGGCCTGCCGCCCGGCGACTTTCCGTTACCGATCTTCTCGACCGTGCTCAATGGCATTACGGTGCGCGGATCGATTGTCGGCACACGACGCGATTTGCAGGAGTCGCTCGATTTCGCCGCGCAAGGCAGCGTTCGCGCACATATCCAGCGCGATCGCCTCGAGAACATCAACAACGTGCTCGGGCAATTGCGTGAGGGAACCGTCGACGGGCGCGTCGTGCTGGCGCTCGACTAGCGCGGCGCGCGGGACAGGACAGGCGTGGCGCAGGAATCCGCGACGCCTGTCCTTGTCCCATACTGCTCGACACGTGCCGTCCTTCACCCTTTCAAACACCCCATTCCGTTTCCAGCCGGGTCGCCAGCTTGTGCCTGATTTTCCGCGCGAAGCTCTGACGCAGGTCGCCATCAAGACGTTCATGCAAGTCATGCGTCGTGATCGCACAGGTTGCCACAGGCGTTTTTCGCGCCGCGCCGGCCAGCTGCTGCAACGCCGGCCCCGCACCGCGGCCGCCCAGACAGCAGAACAGCGCGACGTGCCGGATCTGCTCGCCGTGTTCCGCGAGCCATGCCAACGCGGGAGCCGAAGCGTGACTCGCCCACACAGGAGAACCCACCACGACCATTTCATAGCACGACGGATCATGCATCGCAGGCGTGATCCTGACCCGACGCCGGCACAGCGCGTCGATCAGCGAACGCAGGTAGCCGCGCGACCCGGCGCGCGACACGTTCGCACCCTGCTCACAGATAGGCTCGATATCGGCGCCCAGTTCCGCCGCCAGCATCTCCGCGATTCGACGCGTCGTGCCGGTGCGCGAGTAGTACACCACGAGTATCGTGCTGCGAGGTTCTGACACGTTGGTCTCCATGGGTCGTGGCGGTGATCGGCGATAACGGCAACGCCGGATTCACTCCATGTGCATGCCGCCGTTTATCGCGAGATTGGCGCCCGTCATGAACGCCGCTTCATCGGAGCAGAGAAACGCCACGAGTGCTGCGATCTCTTCCGGGCGTCCGAGCCGCCCAACGGGTATCTGCGGCAGAATCTTTGATTCCATGATGTCGTGAGGAACGGCCTGAACCATCGCCGTTGCCAGATAACCCGGCGACACGGTGTTCACGGTGATGCCGCGCTTCGCGACTTCCAGCGCCAACGACTTCGTGAAGCCATGCACGCCAGACTTCGCAGCCGAATAATTAACCTGTCCGAACGCGCCCCGCGAACCATTCACCGAACTGACGTTGATGATACGTCCATAGCCGCGCTCGATCATCCCTGGCAGAAACTGCTTGGACATGTTGAACAGTCCATCGAGATCGGTGCGCAGCACGGCATCCCAATCCGCTTTGGTCATGCGGGCGAACGTCATATCGCGTGTGATGCCGGCGTTGTTGATCAGGATATCCACCTTCTTCAATTCATCGAGTACGCGCTTCGCGCAGCGTTCGCACGAATCGAAATCGCTGACATCGGCTTCGTACGCGTGAAAGTGACGACCCTGATCACGTTCCTTCATCAGCCACGTCGCCACGTGATCGTTGCGTGTCGAGTACGACATGGCCACGGTGATGCCGGCATCGTGCAACGCCCTGCTGATCGCCGCCCCAAGCCCGCCCATGCCGCCCGTGACAAAAGCCACACGTCCTTTTTCCATGTCAGGCTCCCGCTCCAGCGGCCTGACGTGCAGGCGATTGAGTGACACGCTCATCATGCGAAGGCGCAGCGCCACGCATGATCGCGTCCTGATAGGCGCGCGACCACGCACTCAAGCTGGCGATCGGCGCCTCGACGCCGGGAAGTTTCTGCAACGGGGTTTCCCGCTTCATGATCCATGCTCCACAGTCGGTGAATCGCAAAAGCTCTTTTAGCTAATCTAGTCGCGCATCACCGGTACGGATTGACCTGAATCAAGCCGCCTTCCCGCACCATGCCGAAAACATCGGCCGCCTTACATCACGCGAGATGGGCCGAATCGTGCCGCACGACCAACACCGGCCGTTGCGTAGCACGCAGGAGCGACTCGGCGACACTGCCAAGCAAAAGCCGCCGCGTACCACGCCTTCCATGCGTGCCAATCACGATGACGTCGGCATCACATTCGTCGGCGGCCCGCGCCAGTACTGCGGAAACGTTCTCATCGTATGCGTCGATCGCCCGCACCGTTCCGCGCACGCCGGCTTCGCGCAAGACTTGCTCCGCCCCTTCCAATATCTGGCCGGCAATGCTCGCAGCGATGCGGGTTTCAGGTTCGAGTGCGTATACCGTGTCGCCTTCCGCCGGCCACTTGCCCCTATCCACGACGGACAGCACCTCCACGACCCCGTGCGACAGTTGTGCCAGCCGCACGGCCTCTCCTAGCGCGCGCTGCGCGCAGGCGCTGTCGTCGAGTGCGACGACGATTCGTTCATACATGGTCAACCTCCGTCCAGTTTGTCGTCGCCCGTCAAGGCGATGAGTGAAGGTAATTGACAGTGTGGTTCAACGCGCTCAATTGAAATTGACTCACGTCAACGGCTGCCCGGACGGCAGGCGCGCATGCTGACGTTTTCTCAGGCCACCTCACAAAAGAATGCGCGAGCAGCGAACTGGTCAGCGCCGTCACGGCTTTCCGACCGCGAGTACGAAATATTCCACCGTATCGTCGCCGGTCAAAGCATCACCGGGATTGCGAATGAACTCCGCCTGAGCGTCAAGACTGTCAGCACTCACAAGACCCACATACTCGAGAAGATGGAAATGCCCAGCGAAAACGCCCTCGTACGCTATGCGATCCGCCACAAGCTCAGCGACGACGAGGACGATCTCTAAAAGGTGAGCACTTGCAACACGTCGATTGATCTGCCTCAAATGCTCCGCCACGTTGCGTGCCACGATGAATGAAAGTCCATCAAGGATTGAAAGGAACATTCCCATGAGCGCGCCCGTGTCCACGTCTGCGTGGCAGATCGACGAGCACCTGTTCGACGCCCTCGCGCCGATGAAGGAACAGATCCGCTTCGCACTGCAATATGCCGTGCTTGCCCCTTCGAATCACAACGCGCAACCCTGGCGATTCATTGTCGATGAGGACACCGTCCAGCTCTGTGCCGACCGCACACGCGCGTTGCCCGTCGTCGATCCATTCGATCGCGAGATGCTCATCAGTTGTGGCGCGGCGTTATTCAATTTGCGCGTCGCGCTGAGTCATTTCGGACTCGCCTATTCGATTAGCGTGTTCCCATCGGACTTTGATCCCGATATCGTCGCGCGCATCAAGGTCACCACTAAAGGGGCCCGCGACGCTTCCCTGGCGAATCTGTTCAGTGCGGTAGCGAAACGCGTGACGACCCGTGCTCCCTTCGCCAATGAATCCATCGCCGAGTCCTTCAAGAACGAGATGATGGCCGCATGCGACGCGGAAGGCGCCATTGCAATCTGCGTAGACGAGGAGTCTTCCCGCCAGTCCATCGCATCGCTGATCGCGGAAGCCGACAGAATACAGTTTGCCGATCCGCGCTTTCGTCGCGAACTCGCAAGCTGGATTCATCCGCGCCGGCTCGCCGACGGCATGCCGGCGTACGGAACGGCCGTCGGCGGTCTGCTCGATTTTGCAATGCCGCTAATGGCGTCAGTGGTTCGCGTATTCGACGTCGGTGCCGGGACACCCGCCACGCATCAACGGCTCGTCGAAGGCTCCCCCCTTCTCGTAGGTATTGCCACGATGCGTGACGACAGCGAGGCGTGGCTGGCTGCAGGGCAGGCACTTCAACGTATGTTGCTTGTTGCAGCGTCCAAAGGGTTGACGGCGTCGTATCTGAATCAGCCCATCGAAGTCGCCACGTTGCGCGAACAGCTCAAGGTCCTGTTGAAGGTCGATGCCGTGCCGCAGTTGCTGCTGCGCGTTGGCCGTGGCCCACATGCGGAGCATTCGCCGCGGCGAGCTTTGTCGGATGTCGTCGACTGACGTCGCTGAATTGTCCTTCGGTGATCGAAACAGAAAAAATCCTGGATAAACAAAAGGAGTTCTTGCCGTGATTCATGCACGTCCCCTCATATACTTTGCGTGCGCGTCGAGCATTGTCGTCGCCGGTGTGAGTCCAGTCTGGGCACAATCGAATGAACCGGGCGAACTGGTCGATCAGCATCACTGTATGTTCTGTCACACATCCGATGCGCCTTTTCTTGCACCGTCGTTTCATCAGATTGCCGACCGTTACCGCAACGTACCGAACGCGACACAGATGCTCGAAATCAAGCTCAGAAAGGGTGGGCGTGCGCATTGGGGCGATACCGCCATGCCGCTGCCGCCGGAACGCGGCGGGCCAATTTCAGCCGAGGATGCCCATCAGTTGATTCAATGGGTGATGACGCAATAGCGGCCAGGTAAACTGACTTTTGCCAATGGTGGTCTCGTTCCCCGATCGGGAGTCGGGCGAGCGTTCACGTCAAGGCGCCGACCGTGCAAGTTCACGTTCGTCGTGCCACTTCTTGCCGCTGCGAGCGACGGTCCCGTTTGCCGGACTAGCGATTCAGGACGCCTGCTGCATGTCGTTATCAATGGGCAGCATCTGCCCTGAGATCGACTTGCCTGCGTCCGATGCAAGGAAGACCGCCATCGCCGCGATATCCCGCGGATCGACGAAGCGTTGCAACGACTGGATCGACATTGCGTCCCGTCGCTCGTCGTCCACGGACCGCCCGCTCACCTGCGCGCGTCCCGCCAGAACTCTCTCGATACGCTCACCCTCCACAGCACCGGGCAGGATTGCATTGACACGCACGCCGGACTCGCCGAGTTCGCGCGAAAGCGTTTTCGTGAAACCAATCAAGCCCCACTTGCTGACGGAATACGCGCTTCGATTCGGATAACCGAAACGACCCGCCACCGACGACATTACGATGATCGACCCCGCAAGCGACTGCTTGATATAAGGGATCGCGAGCCGGGTGACGTTGAAGGTGCCATTCAGGTTGATCTGCATGACGGCATCCCAGGCATCGGGATCGTAGTTCTCAACCGGTGATGTCGGTCCCGAGATACCCGCGTTGTTGACCAGTACATCCAGTCCGCCCAGAACTCGAACGGCTTCCGGCACTACGCGTTCGATATCGGCACGACTGGCCATGTCACAGACAGCAGTGTCGATGTTCGGCGATTCCGCGGCGAGCGCCGACAATCCACTCGCGTCGACGTCGATCACGAACACTTTTGCACCGTTGTTCGCGAAAGCACGAACGATTTCCCGACCGATGCCTGACGCACCTGCCGTCACAAGAACTTTCTGCACGCTCAAATTCCACCTCCGTTACGTTTCGCTAATACGCTACGTTCTCAACTGATTCGCAGGCAGCGCGGACAAATTCAGGCACAGGGACGGCCTTCAATCGTCCATCGTCCTGCTTGACGCACAAGGCGCGCGTCGCCTGCCCTTCGCAGATCAGCGTATCGTTGCGCATGATCCGATGGCTCTGGATAAAGACTTTGCCGCGCCATTCCTCGATTCGTGTATGCACCACCAGACTTTCGCCGTAGGTTGCCGAGGTGTGAAAACGCGTATGAACTTCGAGCAACGGCGCGCCGATGCAATGCGGCAGCGTTTGCATCTCCCGCCATGGCGGCAGGCCACACTGTATAAAATAATCGTGCGACGCTGCGTCCATCCAGCGCGAGAAGTTCGGGAAGAAAACAATTCCGGCCGGGTCACAATCGCCGAATTGCACGTCGATACGATAGACAGTTTCTTTACTCACGGGTCCATGCTCCTGCTTTCAGTTCAGCCATTGTGCGCGGGTCGCCTGCGCAACACTGTCGATGCGGCGACAGTTCGCATCGAAGCCGTTCAACTCCCTTTGGAGTGACGATATGACGAGGCAAAAGCGGACGGTCACGGTGTCGCTCACCCTCGACGAACTGCTCGCGCAGTCGTCGTGGTTCGGCGAGCTGGACGAAGCCGCAAAGTCCCGCGTGCGCGCTGAAGCATCCGAGCGCGCGGTCTCAGCCGGTCAGGTTCTTGGACATCATGGCGAGCGTCAACATGTCTGGTTCGGCGTGCTCGAAGGGCTGATCAAATGGTCGATCACGGCCCGCGACGGACAAACGGTGACGCTGGGTGGCCAGTCTGTCGGCAGCTGGTTCGGAGAAGGCACGCTGATTCGCAACCTGCCGCGCGAGTCGGATCTCATCGCGTTACGCGATAGCCGCGTCGCGCAGATTCCGCGCGCCACCTTCGAATGGCTTCGCGAACACCATCCGTCGTTCAACGATTTTCTGCTGTTGCGGGTCAACGAGCGGCTGCACTGGTTCATGGGCGCCGTCGCGGCGTACGGCCTGCTCGATACGGATAGCCTTGTCGCCAGAGCGCTCGTCGGCATGGTGCATCCGCTGTCCAATCCGAGCGGTGCGGCGCATCTGCAACTGTCCCAGGAAGAACTCGCCAACCTCGCCGGCGTCTCGCGGCAGACGTGCAACAAGGCGATGACCCGCTTCAAGAACGCGGGTCTGGTACGCACCGAATACGGCGGCATCGTCGTGCTGGATCTGCCGGGGCTTCAGGATCTGGGCCGGTAGCGCCGCGTCCATGACGACTTGGTGTTTACGCTGTCCGCGACTGTCGCGCCATCGACAGTCGTGCAGGCAGTCGCCCGAAATAATGCGTGTCATACAAGGTCAGGAGACACGCAATGATTCGCGCCCGTTCGTTATCGTCCACAGCCGCGCTCGTCGGGAATTCGTCAGACGAGATGGTAGAAGACGCCGTCTTCCGGAAAATAAGCTGGCGCGTCATGCCGCTCATCCTCGTCGCTTACGTCTGCGCGTTCCTCGACCGGATCAACATCGGCTATGCGCAGCTGCAGATGAAACACGATCTGGCGTTTTCCGATGCAGTGTATGGACTCGGCGCGGGCATTTTCTTCGTGACGTATCTGCTGTTCGAGGTGCCCAGCAATCTGCTGCTCGAAAAGATCGGTGCGCGGCTGACTTTCCTGAGAATCATGGTGCTGTGGGGCATGGCCTCCGCGGCGACCGCGTTCGTCTCGGCGCCCTGGCAGTTCTACGCGATCAGGCTATTGCTCGGCGTCTTCGAAGCCGGCTTCTTCCCCGGAATCATTCTGTATCTGACGTACTGGTATCCGAGCCAGCGCCGCGGCCGTGTCACGGGTCTGTTCCTCTTCGGCATGCCGATTACGGGCGTGCTGGGTGGCCCGCTGTCGGGCGCCATCATGAGCGGCATGGAAGGATTGGGCGGCATGCACGGCTGGCAATGGCTGTTCCTCGTCGAAGGGCTGCCGACTGTTCTGCTGGGATTCGTGCTGTATCGCATGCTTCCGGACGGTCCGGCCCGTGCGTCCTGGCTGAACAGCGCCGAGAAGTCGATGGTGCAGAAAGTTCTCGCTGCCGACCATCGTGGTGAGGCGAAGGCCGGACATCATGGACGCCTCGCCGCGGCGCTGGCGGACCCGAAGACGTACGTGCTTGCGTTCATCTACTTCTGCTGCGCCTGCGCCGTCTACACGCTGACCTTCTGGCTGCCGACCATGATCAAAGGCCTCGGCATCGCCCCGATCGCGACGATTGGCTGGTACACGGCAGTGCCCTATATCTTCGGCGCGCTGGGCGTGCTCATCATCAGCCGCAGTTCGGACCGCTTCAAGGAGCGCCGCTGGCATGTGGGTGGAACGTTGGCACTTGGTGCAATTGCACTGGCGTCGACTTCGTATCTCGGTACTGCTGTCGTTCCCGTCATGGTCATGCTCTGCGCTGCATCGTTTTTTATCTTTGGCGGTGGCTCGCTGTTCTGGTCGATTCCGCCGACGTATCTGGACCGTAACGCTGCCGCAGCGGGCATCGCGGTGATCAGTTCACTGGGCATCCTCGGCGGCTTTGTCAGCCCGACGCTGATCGGCATGATCAAGGGCGCGACAGGCAGCATTCAAATGGGACTTCTGGCGTTGACGGCACTCGTCATCTGCGGCGGACTCACGATTCTCCTCGGCCTGCCCAAAAGCGCGCTTCGAGTCGGCCCAGGCGAAAGCGCCAGCGCGCACTAACGAACATTCAGACCATTTTTCTCTGGAGAGCATCAACATGAGCAAGCCCAAAGTCATCGTGACCGTTGCCCCGACGGGCGGCATGGCCAGCAAGAAAATGAATCCCGCCCTGCCGACGCAGCCGCAGGAGATCGCAGACGACACGTATCGCTGCTACAACGCGGGCGCCAGTGTGGTTGCCGTGCACGCACGACGTCCCGACGACGAGGCCACCTGCGATCCCGCCATCTACAGCCAGATCAACCGCCTGATCCGGGACAAGTGCGACATCATTCTCAACAACTCGACGGGTGGCGGCATCAATGGCGACATGGTTCGCGAACTCGACAACGGCCTGTGGGAAATCCAGTGGGAAGAGCGTCTGAGGGGCATGGAAGGCGATGACGTCGAGATGTGCACGCTCGACGCGCAGACGGTGATCGCGAGTTTCGGCGGCAAGGAAATCCTGGTGGCAACGCCGCCTTCGCGAATCCGGCAGATCGCGGAGATGATGAAAGCGCGCGGCATCAAGCCCGAATGGGAAGTGTTCGGCCTTGCCGACATCGTTCAGGACGTTCAGCGCGCGATCAACGAGGGCCTCGACGACGCGCCGCACTTTATCAATATCGTTATCGGCGCCAATGCGTTCCAGGGCGCGCTGCCCTACACGCCGCGGCTGTTGCAGACGATGGTCGACCACCTGCCCCGCAACACCGTTTTCAACGTCAGCGCCATTGGCGCGGCGCAGTTGCCTGCCGCGATGAACTCGCTGCTGCTTGGCGGACATGTGCGCGTCGGACTCGAAGACAACCTGTACTACAGGCAGGGCGAACTCGCGACCAACGTCCAGCTGGTCGAGCGGCTGGTTCGCCTCGTGCGCGAAATGGGTTACGAGCCGGCAACGCCGTCGGAGGCGCGCGAAATCATCGGCCTGCGGCCGCTGCGCGAAGCGATCCAGGCTGTCGGCATGGAGGCTTAGGCAATGACGAAGCGACCCACCACCATCGCGATTGTCGGCACGGGTGTGATTGGCGCCGGCTGGGCGACGCACTTCCTCGCTCATGGTTTCGCCGTCACGGCAACGGACCCCGGCGAAGGAGCCGAATCGCGCCTGCGCAACTGGGTCGACGATAACTGGCCGGCCGTCGAGCGGCTGGGA
Source organism: Paraburkholderia sp. PGU19 (assembly GCF_013426915.1). Taxonomy (GTDB): domain Bacteria; phylum Pseudomonadota; class Gammaproteobacteria; order Burkholderiales; family Burkholderiaceae; genus Paraburkholderia. The sequence continues at coordinate 2,518,786 of NZ_AP023180.1, read as the reverse complement.
CTGGCGGAGGGCGCCTCGCGCGACAATCTGACGTTCACGACGGACCTGGGCGCGGCGGTGCGCGATGCCGGTTTCATTCAGGAAAGCAGCCCCGAGCGTCTGGACGTCAAGCAGGCACTGATCGCGAAGATCGAATCGGCGGCGAAGGCGGAGACCATCATCGCTTCGTCGTCTTCGGGTCTTTCGATCAGCGAGATGCAGGCTGGCGCGAAACACCCGGAACGGATTGTGTTGGGACATCCATTCAACCCGTCCCACATCATTCCTTTAGTGGAGGTCTGCGGGGGTAGCCTCACATCACCCGACAACATCGCGAAGACGATGGCGTTCTACGCGTCGACGGGCAAGAAGGTCATCCGAGTCAACAAGGAGATCAAAGGTCATATCGCCAACCGGCTTCAGGCCGCGATATGGCAGGAGGCGATTAGTCTGGTGGAGCGCGGGATCGCTTCCGTGGAAGACATCGACGCGGCGATCTCCCATGGTCCTGGCCTTCGATGGGCGCTGCTGGGTCCGTTTCTCAATCTCCACGCTTCTGGTGGCGCTGGTGGGATTACGCATGTGCTGCAGCATCTGGGTGCGGCACAGCGCGAGTGGGCCAGAGACTTGGGTAAGTATCCCGAGACGGATGATTACATCGAGTCAATTGCGGCAGGCGTTAGTGCGGAACTGGAGTCGTACGATTTTCCGGAAATGCTTCGACAGCGCGATGAACTGCTGATTCAGTTGCTGGAGGCCAAGCGGAATCGTGCTGAGCTTCCGTAGAGCGCGGTGCCGAGTTTTCCTTCGAGGAGTGAGCGCATTGGCATCCCGTCCAGCTTGACCTGCACAGACGGATCGAACAGGAGCAAGCCCGGGAAGTTCAGGGACGCGAGCCATAACGCGCTGGCGAACGCGCCGTTTTCCGGGGACTAGAAGCAGATGTGGCGAGCAGGCCGTTCACTTCGAACCGGTTGACCAGCCGCTTCCGAAGTTAAAGCCGACCTTCAAACGACCGGCAAGCGGTATATCCGAGGGGCCGAATCTGGCCAACTGTACTCATTCACAGAAGCCGCCCGAAGGCTGCCGTTGAAGATTTCAACGGCAGCTCTACCGCACCTTCCTTGCACTGGTGCTCTCGGCCACTTTCTGCCATAGAGACAAGACTCGTGACCGTCGGCTTTCGAGCGGACAACGGTCATGATGCCAGACACTCGTTGCCTCCCCTGTGCACTCATCGATTCAGTGCAAGGTCGCCTCGGCAATGCCTGCCAGCGCACAGAACGCGACGACGGCGAGCGGTGGAATCTTCCAGCGTGTCAGCAAGAAAAAACCGATGGCTGCGATGGCAAAGTCGAGCTCCGAGAGAACCGCGCTGGTCCAGACTGGCGAGTACAGCGCGGTGGCCAGCAGTCCAACGACCGCCGCGTTCACCCCCGCAAGCAGTGCAGCCATCGACGGGTGAGCGCGCAGCGCTTGCCAGTAAGGTAGCGCCGCAAGCACGAGCAGCAGACCCGGCAAAAAAATGCCCACCGTGGCGAGCAACGCGCCGGTCCAGTGATTCGGCGCTTCCGTCATCATCCATCCGAGAAATGCAGCGAACGTGAATAAGGGGCCCGGGACGGCCTGTGCGGCACCGTAGCCTGCGAGAAAATCGTTCGACGAGACCAGGCCGGCCTCAACGGTTTGCTGCTGAAGAAGCGGTAGCACGACGTGACCGCCGCCGAAGACAAGCGCGCCCGAGCGATAGAACGCATTGAAGAGTTCGAGTGCGTGGCCCGTGTGGAGTCGGACCAGCGCGGGAAGCCCGAACAGCAAGACACAGAAGAGGATCAACGCGACGGCACCCACCGTGCGGGATACACGGATTGGGTGCGCGTGTCGTGGTAAGCGACTGGCGTCTGACGATGTCGTCGTCTGGCAAAACGCGAGTCCGAGCACAGCGCCGAGGGCGATAACGATGAGTTGCGCATAGACGGTCGTCAGAATGCTGAGCACCCCGATGGCGATGAGCGCGATGGCAGCACGACGTTGATCCGGACACAGTCGCCGCGCCATATCCCAAACTGCTTGAGCGACGACAGCGACAGCGACGAGCTTCAGGCCATGGATCAAGCCGCCACCGACCAGGCCGCCAATACTTGGGGCGATGGCAGCAAAGCCGAGCAACAACAGGACTGAAGGCAGTGTGAATCCGCACCACGCCGCGAGTCCCCCAAGCCACCCCGCTCGCAAGAGACCGATCGAGTACCCCACCTGGCTGCTGGCCGGTCCCGGAAGGAACTGACAGAGCCCGACCAGATCCGTGAAGGTTTCGTCATCAAGCCAGCGGCGCCTCTCAACGAATTCCCGGCGAAAGTATCCCAGATGGGCAATGGGACCGCCGAAGCACGTCAGCCCCAATTTGAGGAAAACCGCGAGAACCTCCGGTGCGGAACCCTCCCGAGTCGAGTGCGCAGAGGTGATACCTGTTTCCATGATTGCCGGTTTTCCAGATTGAGAAGATCAGCACGCCCGCATGAAGATCTCGGTCATCTATCGTTGTTCGGGGGTCGACAGCATCGGGGGGTTTAATTATGACTCGATCCGGTCTCACCATGCAGTGCGGTGAATGGTCAATGCTGCGCCATTCGCACCTGGTCTCGGATGTCATTATCCGTCTATGGGGACGGCTCGGGTTTTTAGGCGCTACCCTGTGCGCTCGCCGTGACCGTCTCATGCTGCCCAACAGGCGGGCGTTCGCGGATGTTTCGTGACTGTCTCGAACGGGTCAGGTGACGTCCTCAGGGATGCGAGAAGCTGCCATTCGAAGTGACAGGTCGTGCAACGCCCGCTGCGGAACCTGTAGCGCCCCTTGGCCGGCGATCCGCACAACCGCAAAGGCCGAAATGCGCGCATTGGACATCGGACAGGTCACGCAGTGAACAAGCCGTTTGGGTGACGGCTCGATGCGGTGGGCAAGCGCCAACCGTTGCCCGCCCTCACCTGCCGAAATATCGCGCTGCAGCGCTGCCGCTGGCGATTCACCGGTCCGATTCCCGCCCACTGCCCGTTCGCGACTCCGGATAGTCTGGGCACAGCCGTCGCGGACGGGTAACTCAGGCGGAACGCCTTATGCAGCAATGGTCTCAGCGATGTCGCAGTTCGCTGAATTGAGTTGAAGAATGACGGATCACCGGATGAGGAGTCCAATCACCTCGACTGGAACCAAACCTAACCTCATGATTTTCAAGGAATAGTCTCGCGCCGGTCAAGTTCGGGATTATCACGGTTTTACAAGGGTTTCCGGGCGGTCCGCCTGGATTATGGGCGAGATTTGGGCACACCGTTGACTGCATGTCTGTACCACGCTTCAAGGTCCAGAGCCCGCTGTACCGGGTTTGAAGCCAGGTACCAAAGCCCTTCTGGCGGGCCTTCCCCTCTGTTTGCGGCGTAGCCGCGTCATGACGCACAACGGCCGATCGTGGACCGAACCATTGCGGTCATTGGGTCGATCGCCGGCCAAAGGTCGCCATAGATTGCTCTGCGGTCGTTGGACGACCTGTCACTTCGAATGTCAACTTTCGCTCTGCTAGAGGACGGCACCCGACCCTGAGCGGCCGGCCGTCATCTTGCGACCCGTGCGGCGCGTCCCGGATTTACATCGGACATTCGCGGGATGAGATCGTTGATGCTTGAAGTTGGTATAGCGACATTCACGCAGCCGGCCTGTCGGTTCAATTCCCCATGCGGCTCATGCCCCGAGCGAATCCGCCGTAATCGGCAGCTCAACCCATACGATTGAGATTTATTCTACGACGGCCCGCGCATCGGCAACACAGACCATCCATCCGTCCTGCGACGCATCGCTTGATGTGCGGGCCAGTGGCCGACTGAGCGTGCTCCTGTGTTGACGTACAGGGACGCCGGAGACCTCATCGGGCGAAGCAGGATTGCCTGTCCGCCGATCGTACCGACATGAGGCAATACCGCCGTGGCGCGAGTCGTTTAAGCCGCTGTTTTGCGGGAGGGTTTCTTGCCGGTACCGACGGTCTTTTCGCGGCTGACAAGCAGCGAAAACGCGATAGTGAAGTAGTCCTCGAGTGGTTCGCGGCTGCTGGCAATCTTCATGCGTACGACGGCGCCTTCCCAACTGTTGATCAGGAAGCGCGCGGTGCCGACCGGGTCGAGACCGGCGACGATGCTGCCGTCCTCCTGCCCCTCACGGATAGCGTTGGCGACCGCTTCGGTCCAGCGCGCGAGCGAGTCAGCCAGATGAGCGCGGATCAGCGGTGTGTGGTCGGAGCTTTCGGCGGCGAAGTTGCCGATCAGGCAGCCCTTGCTGTAGCCAAAGGCGGCGTAGCGCGACGCCATGAATTCGAAATGGCCGCGTAGGCGGGCGACCGGCGGCGTGCTGCTATCGGCCAGCATTTCGCGCCTGGTACCTTGCGCGTAGAGCGCCAGCACCTCGACGGCAAGAACTTCCTTGGTCTTGAAATAGTTGTAGAAGGAGCCTTTCGGAACGCCGCCCTTGTCGACGATATCCTGGATGCTGCAGCCGTTGAAACCCAGGTCATGGAAGCAGCTTGCTGCCGCATCGACAATTTTGTCGCGCACTTTCGACGCCATCAATGGACCCCGGACCGTCAACTGAAATCACCCAGTATAGCGGGGCGGCAGTGCTTGGCTGTGAGCGCCGGCCTCGTGAACCACGACGAGGGCTTCGTTCAGATCAGCAGTTTCGTGAACACCAGCCGCTTGAATCGTTCGACGGGCGCCGACGTGCGACGCGCCTTGGCCAGCAGGAAGGCACCCTGCAGCGATGCTACGAAATACGCCGCAAAGTCATCGCAATCGGTCGACGCCGGCAGGTCGCCATGCGTTACCGCCACACGCAGACAATACGTCACCGCGACCTGGACCTCATCGAAAATTTCCACCAGACGATGGCGAATCGCTTCGCTGTGGTCGCTCGCTTCAGCCGAGAAATTGCCGTACAGGCAGCCGTAGCGCATCTCGTCCCGCGACAATCGCGCGAGATTGGCGTCGATATAGGCACCGAGCCGTTGCAGCGGCGGCAGCGCGTCGTTGAGCAGCGTGTCGCGGATCACCTGGCGATTGTCCTCGAAATACAAATCGAGAACCTCAAGGCCAAAGGCTTCCTTCGACGTGAAGTGATTTGTGAACGACCCCTGTGGCACACCCGCGGCGCTGACGATATCACGCACGCTGGCGCCCATGTAGCCGCGCTCGTGGACCACGCGCAGACCTTCGGTCAGGAGTTTGTCCCGGTTCGATGATTTGGTGACCATGTTCTCAGTCTACTACGAACGTACATATTAGAGTACGCGAGGCTGTGGGCTGGTGCAACAAGTTTTGGCTGGAGCGCGTTGCGCAGGCGGAGCGTCAGACGCGTCGAACTCCGCGTTCGGGTCGCGGCAGCCGCATGCTCTCCGATGTCGGGCATGCCCTCGGAGCCTCGCGGCGTCAACGTTGGGCCATCGAATTATGTTTTCGGGAAACTCGAATAATCTCCGAGCGCCTTGATTTGACGTAGTTCCCCCTGCTTTGACATCGCTATCGCCAAGCCGGTACCGCAAAAAATCGTTTGACCGGGTTAGTGCGAGCGCACAAACTACGACCGTACATATTATTCGACGAGCACTTTCCTGGCGGATCCGATTCCTGCCAACGGTCTTTCGACACGGGGCATGGCAAGCGCCTCGGAGTTTCGTCCTTTTCGGAAAACGCGACATGAACACGATACGCAAACACCTGTTCTCACCCATCAAGCTCGGCAAGATCGATCTGTCGCACCGCGTGGTGATGGCGCCACTGACGCGCCTTCGCGCCGAGCAACCGACCGATATCCCCAGCGATCTGATGGCCGAGATGTACGGCCAGCGTGCGTCCATGGGTGGCCTGATCGTCTCCGAGGCAACACCGGTATCTATCGTCGGCCGCGGCTATCTTGGCGCACCGGGTATCTATGCCGACGAACACATCGCCGGCTGGAAGAAGGTGACCGACGCGGTGCACGCCAAGGGAGGCCGCATCGTCCTGCAACTGTGGCACGTGGGGCGCCAATCGCACGTCGAGATGACCGGCGGCGTGCCGCCCGTCGCGCCGTCGGTGGTGCCGTTCGAGCAGGTCGTCGTCACCAGGGACGGCTGGGTGCCGGTGTCACAACACCGCGCACTCAACATTGAAGAAATCCCCGGCATCATTGAGGAATACCGCCGCGGCGCCGAACGCGCGCGGGCCGCTGGTTTCGACGGTGTCGAAATTCACGGCGCAAACGGCTATCTGCTCGACCAGTTCCTGCAGGACGGCAGCAACAAGCGCACTGACGCCTATGGCGGATCGATCGAAAACCGCGCCCGTCTGCTGCTCGAAGTGACCGAGGCGGTCATCTCGGTGTGGGGGGCGGGCCGTGTCGGCGTACGCGTCGGCCCGAGCGGCAGGTGGGCGTCCATGTCCGATAGCGATCCGGAAGCGTTGTTCGGCTACGTGGCCGAACAGCTGAATCGCTTCGATCTCGCCTATTTGCATGTGATCGAGCCGCGCATCGAAGGCGTCGAAGCGCCGGTGCCCGAAAAGCCGCCCGTTGCGGCCGCCCAATTGCGCAAGCGCTTCAACGGTGCGGTTATCGCCGCCGGCGGTTTTGAACCCGATGGCGCGGAGCAGATCATCGCGCAAGGCAACGCAGATCTCGTCGCATTCGGCCGCCATTTCGCCGCCAATCCCGATCTACCGGAACGTATCCGTGCCGGTGCCGCGCTGAATCCCTATGACCGCGACACCTTCTGGGGCGGCGACCACCGCGGCTACACCGACTACCCGACGCTTGAACAAGAGGCGGCGGCATAACCTGCGCTGCTGCTGAGGTGAAAGTCGACATGGCCACACGCGCTCTCGAACCGTACGCGACTTGCCGAACGATTTCGGACGTGCCGGCCGAAGCTGTCCGGCACGTATGGGAGGCGAAGGACGGCACGTCGGTGCTGTTGCGTGCAATCGTACCCGACGACTTCGAACTCGAACGCGACTTCGTCAATGGACTGTCGCGATCGACCGGGTACAAGCGTTTGATGTCGGGACGACGGCCGACCTCCGACGAGATGCATCGGTGGACCCATATCGATCCTCAGCGCGAAGGCGCGGTGATCGCGGTGGTAGTGACCGACGGTCGCGAACAGCAGATCGGCGTCGCACGCTACGCAATGGAGCCGGGCCAGCACGATGCCGCCGAATGCGCGATCGTGATCAGCGACGCGTGGCAAGGCAGAGGGCTCGGCACCCAACTGCTGTCGAGCTTGATCACGCTTGCACGGCAATCGGGTTTGACGCGTCTGTATGGTACGACGCTCGCAGATAACCAAGGGATGGTCAGGCTCGCGCAGCGACTTGGATTCCAGGCGTCCTACGATCCGAATTCGACCTTCCTCTGGGCCTTGTCGCTCGAGTTGACCCGGCGGACCAACCAAACCCAATCACCATCGTATTCTCGGTAAATCCGTAAAACTTCACAGGAAATCATCATGAGCATCGACAGCAGCCAACCCCTTCTCACGCCGATCCGGCTCGGGGGCCTCGAATTGCCAAATCGCGTCGTGATGGCGCCGCTCACGCGCATGCGCGCCGCCAACGCCGAGTTCGAGCCGACGGCCCTGCATGCTGAGTACTATGCGCAGCGCGCGGCGGCGGGGTTGATCGTCAGCGAAGGGGTTTTTGTGAGCCCGGAGGCGGTCGGTTGGGCGGACGTGCCGGGACTCTGGAGCGACGCGCAGGTACGCGGCTGGAGCGTGGTAACGGACGCGGTGCATCGCGCGGGTGGCCGGATCGTCGCGCAACTGTGGCACACGGGTTCGTTGGGACACCCCGATTTCCACGCCGGCAAGCCGCCTTTGTCCGCTTCCGCCGTCAACCCGGAACAGCAGAGCGTGACTTCGACGGGCCGCAAGGACACCGTCGTCCCGCGCCCGATGGAAAAGGACCACATCCGCCGCACGGTCGCAGACTTCGGCCGCGCAGCGCACAACGCAATCGCAGCGGGTTTTGACGGCGTGCAGATCCAGGGAGGCTATCACTATCTGTTCAACCAGTTTCTCAACGTGCGCACGAATCTCCGCGCGGACGAATATGGCGGTTCGGTGGAGAACCGCGCGCGCTTTCTGTTCGAGGTGCTGGAAGCAGTGGTCGGGGCAGTTGGCGCGCAACGCACTGGGATCAAGACGGGACCTGCGACGTCCGAGACGGGCGCGTTCGTATCGACTGACGAGACACTCGCCACGTCCGAATACGTGATCGGACGGCTCAACGATTACGACCTCTCTCATTTGCTGTTGATGGGCGCAATGGCCGACCTGTCGGCAACGCCGCTCGCGGCGCTCGCGGGCGACGGCATGTTCCGCCATTTCCGCGAGCTTTATCGCGGCAACGTCATCGCCAACGTCGATACCGATCGTGAGCGTGGCAACCGGCTAATCGAAGCCGGGCTGGTGGACATGGTCGCGTTCGGCCGCCCTTTCATTGCCAATCCGGACCTGCCGGCGCGCTTCGCCATGAATGCGCCGCTTGCCGAAATCAACTGGCCGAAGGTCTATGGCCCGACGGCCGAAGGCTATACCGACTACCCCGCTTTTCAGGCCGTGACGGCCTGATGCGCTGCCACTGCATTCCGGCAATGGTTGCCCTGTCGCATGGATCGCATGCAGACATCCTGCGCATCGCGTGAGACTCACAGGCAATACGCTCTTTATCACGGGCGCGGGTCGGGCATTGGCCGCGGTCTCGCCGAAGCGCTCCACCAGCTCGGCAATCAGGTGATCATCTCGGGCCGTCGCGCGGAGCGTCTGCGAATCCGGCACGCGCGCGGTTTGGCTCGATATCACTAGTCCGGGCCCTAACGAGCACGCATGGGTCAACGAGTTCAACGACATGTTTGCTGCTGCCTGAGCAAACGTGCGTGATCTCTCTGGGAATCCGGCAGATGTCGAATGCAGACCAGCCGTTCGAATGACGGCTTTGTGGGATGTGCGAGCGGCAACATTTGGCCGGTAGTACCCGTTCACATCAACTGCCAGTGAGCAGCAATTGAGGATCTCAACGATCGCTCCGCAAAGCGTTCTCGAATTGGTGCTATCGGCCAGGAGCCATCGTTCGAGATCGCAGTCGCGTGGCTATTCGAGCGGCTGCTCCGCATCGGACATCCGACGTTGCAAGCGACGGCATGTCGCACGCAACGCGCCAGCCGCGCCAAACCGGTACCGTGGCGTCAGTTCGCGCCCATGAGAATGCCTTCGGATTTCCAGGCGAGTTTCTACCTGGTGCCAATCACCATTGAATCGGGACCGGTAAGCGGCTCGACGCGTACCTGCGTGAAGCCGACTTCCTGCATCCATTCGCGACACTGCGCGCCGGTATAGTCGAAACCGCCAGGTGTCTCGATAAGCATGTTGAGGCTCATCAGCAAGCCAAAGGCATTGCGCCTGCGCTCATCGTCGATTACCGCGTCGTAGACGATCAGGCAACCGCCGGGAGGTAGCGACGCGTAGCACTTCGCGAGGAGCTCGAGTTTCTGCCCGAGGTCCCAGTCGTGGAGAATGTGTCCCATCACGAGCACATCAGCCGCCGGACAGGGATCCTTGAAGAAGTCGCCCGGATAGAAATGCAGCCGGTCCTGCAGGTCGTGCGACGTTACGTATTCTTCAAATACAGGGCGCACTACCGGCAGATCGAAGCCGCCGCCGCGCAAGTGGGGATGGGCGAGCGCGACCTGCACAGGTAAGGCACCTTGGGCCGCGCCGATGTCAATGAAGGTGCTGTAGTTCTGCCAGGGGAATTGCTGCGCAATCGCCTTCGCCGCGCCCAGGCTGACCCCGCTCATCGCCCGCAGGAAAGCCCTTAGTTTGTGTTCGTCGCGATACATCGCATCGAAGGGGTTGCCACCCCCTTTTGCCTCGTTCTGTGGCTGCCCTGTGCGAAGGGCTTCCGTCAGAGAACCCCAGAACGGATATAGTCGCGCGTTGGCCATTTCCAGTAATCCACCTACGTAGCTGGGCTTGGCCATGTCGAGAAAAAACTCGGTGTCTGGCGTATTGCGGTATTTCCCATCTTCGCGTTCCAGCAGATTCAATGCGACCAGCGCATCAAGAAAATCAAGGGCCGATCTCGGATGCAGTTCGAGTGCCTGAGCGAGCTGTGCAGCGTCGTGGGGACCGGTCGCGAGGCGCGAAAACACACCGAGTTCGACTGCGGACAATAGGGTCTTGGACGCCCAGAACCCCATGCCCAGTTGAAGTAGCCGGTCAGGGGAGGGTTCGCGCTGGCGCGTGTTGTCAGCGCCAGGCTCCTGTTGATCCATGCTCGGTGTGCTTTCCATCATTGCTTCCGGGGAACATGTAAATACGCGTCAGATACGATGGTAGGCGAAGCGAACTTTTTCAAGCGTTCGCTACCGTACAGACGAACTCGAGCCCCTCGGTATGTTCGCCGCAACCGACCGTCTCGCTCCGGATGCTCGTGGCTAGTCACCATCAATGCTAATGCCGACAAGCCAACCGATCGCGGGAAGCTCATCGCAGCCGTGCCCGATGGTGGGCCAGGTCTGGCTCTGCCTCGTCATCATTGGGAACGGCCCACGGCGTCGGGCTCCCGGCCGGGGGCTTTGGGATCCGGTCGCCCGTCGGTATGACATCGGCGTCCGCTTCGGCGATCCGGTGGCGAAGGACATAATCGCAATGCGCATTGCTCCCGATATGACGATGGTTTTCGTCGGATCCCCGGAGTACCTTCAGTCGAGGATCGAGGCAAAAAGGCCGCAGGACTTGACGCGGCACAATTGCATTAATCTGCGCCTGCCGATGAGGAATTCGCCGTTGGCATGGGAGTTGAGCAAGGGGCGGCGTGAGCTACAGGTCCGCGTCGAGGGGCAGCTCACCTTCAATAACGTCTATCAGATGGTCGAGGCGTCGCTTGCTGGCTTCGGGCTGGCCTACGTACCGAAGGAACTGGTGCAGCCACACGTCGACGCTAAGCGTCTCGCCTGGGTTCTCGAAGATTGGTATCCAATTCGTCGGGCATCGTGTCTATTATCCGAGCCGCCACAAGTCATCAAGGGCGGTTGAACTGGTAGTCGACGCATTGAAGTCCGGGTTCCAGGAGCGGAGGCGATGACAGCGATGTTTGGAACGGCACGATCCGACGATCCACGCTGATGTTTCACTGCATCGAAAAGATCAAGGGCTTGCGTTGCCTGCGTGAGTGCCTGGCTACCGTATTCGTACAGGGATTGAGGCCGGCCGAAGCGAACGATAGGTAGCTCAGCCCGTTTTGCGGTCGGCGTATGTACGGACTGAGGGGGCGAGTGAGTTTTAGCTGATTGTCTGCCGCCGAGAAGGATCCGGTTCCGCCCGGCTTGGTCCGCATCGAGGCTAGATGTCCGTTCAAACTGGCGGATTCAACCGGTCGATGCAACACAATGAACGTCGCATGAGCGGCGGGTGCAACGTGCCACTGCGATACCTTCCCGGTTCATCTGCTTCCAGATTTTGTCCGCGCCATAGACCCGCATGTTGTCCTGCCAGACGCGCTCGATCTGCGGCCGTAGAAACTCGTCGTGTTTTGTGCGGGCACAGCGCCGCGACGGATCGCGAAGCTGTGCGGAATAACGCCGGTAGCCCGACGGGGCAATCCGCAAGACCTTGCAGATCGGCTCGACCCCGAAGGCGTCGCGATGCTGATCGATAAAGGCCTTCAGGACTTCAACCGGCGGTCGAACTCCGCCTGGGCGACATGTGCCCTCGGTCACAATTCGGGGTGCTCGCAGGGTTGCGGGTCCAACTCTCAAACGGGCTCAGTGCACCAGATAATGGGCCGACCTCGACCACCGCTGCCTCGTGATCGTATTCCTTCCCAGATCCGCCTGCAGCAGTCGTGCGCTTCATCCTTCGGGGTCGGGCAGAACCCGATGAATCACTCTCAAGAGTTGGAGCCTCCACCAAACTCGGGGCGGTTCAAATCTGTGTACGTCAACCGGCCTCAGATGTACTATTTGACGAAAATCGAGAACGCCGGGCGAACCTCCGCCCAATTTGCGGCCAATACTTTCCGGCACCCCTATGCTGAGCAGAGACGCCGCGATCGATCAACGCCGACTCAAGCCTCGTATGATTATTGACGCAACGAGTCTTCGGTCCCGGCGGTCGTCAATCCAGTGGAAGCGCAATCCTTTGCTGCGGTCTCGGCGTCTTTAATGATTGACGGGGCAATCTGACGTCCTGGATCGTTCTGGGCGTACGGGCGCGCATACGTTTCCGTCAACATGTACAGAAGACGTCCCATCGGAAGTCGGTAAATGTCGCTATGCGCACCTCCGCCAGTGTCCGGCGAGTTGTACCTCGTGATCCCTTCGCTCGTGTTGAAGTACAGGATCTTGCTCTTGTCGGTTTTCGCGGGCAGCGTCGATACCGGGACGCACTTGCCGTCGCCGGTGAACGGGCACACTGTAAAATTGCCGGTGACCTTATCGGGTCTGCTGGCGTAAGCAAAGGTGTCGGCGGCGCTCCAGCAGTCGAAAACGTCAGTTGCGTTTGTACATTCCTCACGCCACACGTGCGCCGAACCGGACGGCTTGTACCACACAGGTAGTGTAGTGGCGTGGTCGTATTCGGATGCGGTAAGAACAATCTTCGTTCCGATCGATGCATAGTCGCGATACGGTGCTCCCTCCGCGCTTTCCGATGGCATGAATCGGTTGACGCTGACAGCGCCTTCCAGACCCACGGCAAGATCGACCATCGGCGTGGGTTTCGCGGGTCCACCCGCAGGTTGAGGCTTCTTGCGATCGGCATGAGGAGTGAGAACTGGTCCACTAAATAACGCGCGCATTGCCGCACGTGCACCGAAACTGTGGCCGATCAAAACGACACGCAGCGAGTGTGACGAAGTCAACTTACCGGATTTGTCTTTTTGCGGTTGTGCCAGAACGAGAGGGATGGTCCGGTTCACGAGGACATTGAGCCAGGTTAGTCCCAACTCGTCGGCATCGTCGGCTTTGTCGAAATAGCTGAAAAAGTCCAACTTCGACTTGTTCCAGTAGGATGGCCACGTCACACCAACGACGAGCGGCTTGAATTGCGCTTCGGCGATCTCTGCATCACCTGCGCCAGCAAACCTCGCGGCAAACTGTCGATCCTCCGAGGCTTCAACCATATTGCCGACGATGTCGTTAAAGTTCCGGATCGCTTCATCCTGAGACGTGTTCCAGCCCATCACGATGATAACCAGGTGGGTATAGTGCTCGGCGTTCACGTGCGCCACCAGACCGCACTCGAGCTTTTTCAGTGCTTTGAGGCCGCCGCTGTAGATTTCTTTCGTATCTCCTGCTTCCTGGAACTGGTCCCTGGTGATGTTGCGTTCCCCCTTGGCAGTACCTGAGACGGAAGGTATCTGAACCTTTACTTGATTCAAGTCACTCTCGCCTGGTCGCAGCCCGCAGTGGCGCCACGCGACCACACTGCTACTGTCGCCAGGAAATTGAGATTCAAAAGCGTTATAAACGAAGCATTGGTCGATCAATGCTGACGATTCACTACCTTTTTTCACCACCAAAGGCGCGCCGTACCGAACAATATGAGAGAGAAAAAGCGCCTTGCGATGGTCTTCATACAACTTAAGGATGTCGCTGGTCGTCTTCGAGGGCCATCGCGCTTTATCCCCAACAATATAGTCTGCATCCGGGTATGCGAAGCTGTTCGCCGGCGTCGGGCCGCCCACGACATCTCGCGGACTCTTTTCGATCCCGACCAGATAACCGGGGTAGTGCAGTGCTTCGCCCTTAGGAAAGTAGAGCGCTGTATGAAACTGTCTTTCATAGACGCCATCGATAGCGAGATTCTTTTCCTGTCTGTCCAGCACAGTCGACAGATCGGAGCAGGACGTCACAATAATGACGGCAATGGCTGCAAGAAAACGTTGAAAGTTCATCGCTACCTCGCCAGTCGTTAGATATCCGGCGAAAGCGACTCGGTTGATGCGCAAAGGTGGTTAAGACGCAAACCGCGTGCGCAGAGCGGGTGTGATTTCACCGACCAGTTAGGCGTGTTGTATATCGATACGATCGTTTTTCTATCGGCTTCCGCGCGATACGGAATTCATTGCTAGTGATCTGCAAAGGGGGGCGTGGACCGCGGACAGTCGGACGGTGCACGCATCAACGACGCGAGTTTGATACGAGATTAGTCATCCGGATTCACTCCGACGAATCCGAATACGGTCGATATGTGGTCTACCGAACAGAGCGCTGAATGGAGTTGATAAGTGCCGGGACAATGAAAGATGGTGAAGGGGTGTCGTTAGGTCGCGCGGCCATTTGCTCGGCGCAGACTGGATCGTGCGCCGATCCGTTGGGCACTCTTCGGAGGGCGTGAACGGCTGCTGTGGCGCTATCTGCGGGACTGCTTTGGGTCGGGAGTGTAATTCGCTGATGCAGAAAGTTGCTGTCAGGCTGCTCGACTCCGCCACCGTCGGCAATCCGTCGCATTGCTGACGTACAGCGCAGCCTGCCCCAACGTCAACAATGGCCGAAATGCGCGCATCGGACATCGGACATCGGACAGGTTACGAAGTGAACAAGCCGTTTGCGTGACGGCCCGGTGTGATGGGCGAGCGCCATCAGTTGCCCCTCACCGGCCGAAATATCGCGCTGCAGCGCTGCCGCTGGCGATTCACCGGCCCGATTCCCGCCCACTGCTCGTTCGCGACTCCGGATAATCTGGGCACAGTCGGCGTGGACGGGTAACTCAGGCGGAACGCCTTATGCAGCAACGGTCTCAGCGATGCCGCAGTTCGCTGATTGAAGTGAAGAATGACGGATCACCGAATGAGGAGTCCGGCGTCGCCCCAGCCAGAGCTAGATCCGCCATGCGTTGCATTATCGGTTCGCGCGCCGAGCGCGTCATCACACAAGTTAACAAGAGACTCTTTCCGAATGCGTCAAAATAGCGGCAACCCGACCGCTCAGGCACATCCGCTAAGATAGCGCCCTGACCGCACCCGAACCAACCGACGCCTGCCGCCTTGCCGACCTTCACTCTCCCCTCAGCGCTGCAGGCGGAACTCGACATCCGCAAAAGCCGCTTCATCGCCTACGCGATTCCCGTCGCCGACCGCGACGCCGCGATGGAAGAACTGCGCCGCCTGCGCGAAGAACATCCCACGGCCACGCACGTTTGCTGGGCGCTGCTGGCGGGTGGGCAGTCGGGCATGTCCGACGACGGCGAGCCGTCGGGCACAGCGGGGCGCCCGATACTCGAAGTACTGCGTCATCACGATCTGGACGGCGTGCTGGCCGCTGTCGTGCGCTATTACGGCGGCGTGAAGCTCGGCGCGGGCGGCCTCGTGCGCGCCTATACAGACGCGATCGCCACCGCGCTGCAGGACGCGCCGCGTGTCGAGCGGATCGCGCTTGCATCCTTGCAGGTCGAAATCGGCTATCCCGACGAGGCCCGCGTGCGACGCTGGATCGAACAGGAAAACTACGCGCTCGAAGCGAGTGCGTACGACATGAACGTGCAACTGACGATCCGCATGCCCGTCACGGCCATCGACGCCGCGCGCGAAGCCTTGCGCGACATGACGCAAGGCCGCGCGGTTTTCCCCGACAACGTCTGAGCAAATCAAAGCAAAACGGCCGCGTGCCGGAAGAGTACTCCGTGCAACGCGGCCGCTCTGGAAAACCTGCAACTTGCCGGCGATCAATGCGCCGCAGCAAACACCTTCGCCGATTCCTTCGCTTGCGCACCTGCCAATGCCAGCGTGTCTTCGAGAATCATCTCTGCGCCCTTCTCCGCGACCATCATCGTCGGTGCGTTGATATTGCCTGATGTGATGTTCGGAAAGATCGACGCATCGACGATCCGCAAGCCCGACATGCCATGCACGCGCAGACGTTCGTCGACGACCGAGTTGCCGTCGTCCGGCCCCATCGCGCACGAACCGCACAGGTGATAGATCGAACCCGACTGCTCGCGGAAGTACTGCAGGAAGGCATCGCGATCGTTCACCTGCGGGCCGGGGGAAATCTCTTCGACGGTGATGTCCTTGAGCGCCGCCGTCGACATGATCTTCCGTACCAGCTCGCAGCCTTCGATGGCTTCGTCGATATCCTTGTGCGTCGTCAGGGCGTTGATGCGAATCTTCGCGGCATCTTCCGCGCGATCGGACGCAATCTGGATCGAGCCGCGGCTACTCGGGCGGCACGGATTGAAGCACAGCAGAAAGCCCGAATACGGTTCCGGTTCGAGACTCGCCTTGTTGCTCTTCGGAATGCGATACGACAGCGGATTGAAATAGAGCTGAAGATTCGGCAATGCCTCTTTCTCGCTGCTTCTGAAGAAGCCACCGGCCTGATTCACGCTCATTGCAAGCGGGCCTTTGCGCGTCAGCAGGTATTGCAAGCCGAGCTTGAGCTTGCCCAGCAACGGGCGCATTTCATCGTTCAGCGTCTTCACGTTCGAGCGATAGTAGAAGCTCACGCAAAGATGATCCTGCAGGTTCTGGCCGACAGCAGGCAGATGATGCACGAGGGGAATGCGATGTTCTGCGAGCAGCGCGCTATCGCCAACGCCCGACAGTTGCAGCAACTTCGGCGTATCGACTGCACCCGCCGAAAGAATCACTTCCCGCTTCGCGGTGAAATGACGCGCACTGCCGTTCTGCTTGACGACGACGCCCGTCGCGCGCCGGTTCGCGTCGAACAGCACCTGCGTAACGAGCACTTCGCGCTCGACCGTCAGGTTCTTGCGATTGAGCACCGGGTGCAGGTACTCGAAACTGCTCGACGAACGCTGGCCATTGCGCGTGTTCACGTCGTAAATGCCCGCGCCTTCGAACTGCGCACCGTTGAAGTCGTCGGTGCGCTTGTAGCCAGCCTGTTCGCAGCCCTTCACGAACACGTGACAGATGGGATGCGCGTGATCCTTCATCGGCGAAATACCGATCGGGCCATTCGCACCGTGATAGTCGGTGTTGCCCAGCGGATGCGATTCGAGCTTGCGGAAATACGGCAATACATCGCGATACGACCAGCCCTTGTTCCCCGCTTGCGCCCAGTCCTCGTAATCCTGTTCCTGGCCACGCACGTAGATCATGGCGTTGATCGAACCGGAGCCACCCTGCACCTTGCCGCGCGGGCAATACAGCGAGCGGTTGTCGAGCTCCTTCTCCGGCTCGCTGTAGTACATCCAGTTGTAGGTTTCGTTGTAGTACGTCTTCGTGAAACCAACTGGAATCTTGAACCAGAACGAATCGTCGGCGCGCCCGGCCTCGAGCAGCAGCACCGAGTACTGGCCCGACGCCGACAGACGGTTGGCGAGAATGCAGCCCGCAGATCCCGCTCCGACGATGATGTAGTCGTAATTCATGTTCTATTCGCCCGCAGGCGTCCAATACGTGGAATACGTGGAGTACGTGATGGCAGGTTCGCGCACTCAGCCCTTGGCGGGCGCGAGATCCTTCACGTCGGCTGGCTTCGACGCCATCTGCAGATGCAGACGCTCGCCCGTGTACGGCGTGTGCTGCCTGACGACTTCCATGTTCAGTTCGACGCCGAGGCCCGGTTCCGTCGACGGAATGATGTAGCCGTCTTCCCAGCGGATCGGCGTCTTGATCACTTCCGCATGGAAACCGCCCCACGTGCCGATGCTTTCCTGAATCAGGAAGTTCGGCGTGCAGGTCGCCAGCTGAATGCTCGCAGCGGCGCCGACGGGACCGTTGTAGAGGTGCGGCGCGATCTGCGCGTAATACACCTCGGCGAGGGTCGCCACTTTTTTCGCTTCGAGCAGGCCACCGACGCGCGCCACGTTCAATTGAATGATCGACGCGCCGCCCGCTTCAAGCAGCTTGTGGAATTCGTACTTCGTGGTGAGGCGCTCACCGGCAGAAATCGGAATGCTCGTGTGCCGCGCAACTTCAGCCATGGCTTCATGCTGCCCCGGCGGCACGGGCTCTTCGAACCACAGCGGATCGTATTTTTCGAGGCGCTTCGCAAGGCGGATCGCCGAGGCCGGCACCATTTGTCCATGCGTGCCGAACAGCAGATCGGCCTTGCTGCCCACGGCTTCGCGCACCTTGCGGCAGAATGTTTCGCAGCGGTCCATCACTTCGAGCGACAGATGATGGCCCGAATAAGCCGTATAAGGGCCAGCAGGATCGAACTTCACCGCCGTAAAGCCACGCTTGACGTTTTCCGCCGCGCATTCGGCCGCGAGATCGGGATCGTCGTAGTCGTATTCGCCGCGACGGTTCTTCGGATACAGATACGTGTACGAACGCAGACGCTCATGCACGCGGCCACCCAGCAGCTCGTACACCGGCTTGTTGGCCGCCTTGCCGATGATGTCCCAGCACGCCATTTCGAGGCCGCTCACGACGCCCATCATCGTCAGATCGGGGCGCTGCGTGAAGCCGCTCGAATACGCTTCGCGCCACAGACGTTCGACGTGGTGCGGGTCCTTATCGAGCAGATAGCGCGAGAACACGTCTTCGATGATGGGCGCCATCGCATTCGGATGAAACGTGGCCGAATAGATTTCGCCGACGCCTTCAATGCCGCAATCTGTCTTCAGCTTGACGAAGATCCAGTACATGCCGCCGATATGCGGCGGCGGCACGGCGACGATATGCGTTTCGAGCGAGACGACTTTCATTTACGCTTCCTTCCTGTTAAGCATATTGCGCAGCACGAGGCCCGCGCAGCCGCCGACGGCGGATACGGCGGCCACGTAGCCGAAGTACATTTGATAGCCATGCACGCCCGGATAGTTCTGCGTCAGATATCCGTTGATGAGCGGCAGGAAAACATCGGGGAATAGCCGAGTACTGAAATCAGGCCAATCGCGAGACCCATCGTCTCGACGGGCACGTTGCAGCGATCGAGCAGCGACCAGTACAAGCCGCGAATTGCGTACGTCAGCACGCCGATGAAAAGCACCAGAAACACCAGCAATACATGGCTGCTGATCTGCGGCGCGGCGATCAGGCCGACCAGCGAGAGCGACGCGAGAAAGAGCGCGATGATCAGCACGGTCACTTTCGAAAAGCGGTCGCCGAGAAAGCCACCGCCAATGCCGCCGATTGGACGCATCCACAGCTTGAGCGTCGTGATCGTGCCCGCCATCACCACCGACAAACCAATCTCGCCTTCATGCAGATACGCGGAGAAGCTGTAGGTCGCCCAGAACACCTGATAGCCGCAGAACACGATCGCCGCGACGAGCCACAGTTCGGGAATCTTCGCGAGCGTGATCAGATCGGCGATCACGTTGCTGCGTCTGGCCGCTTGCGCGCGGCTCGATTGCTCCGCTTTCGACGACGGGTCTTTCACCAGTGCGAGCACTACGCCGAGGCCAATGCACAGGAACGCGTACATATACACCACGACTTTGAAGCCGACCGCGGCCGGTTCGCCCTTCGTCTGCGTGAGCCACGCGAACAGCGTGATGGCGATCGTCGCGAGCATCGCTTCGATCAGCCCACGCCCGCCGTCGAGAAAGCCGAAGAAGCGGCCCTGTTCGTCAGCGCCCGCGATCAACGACACGCGCTTGATGACGGCCGCCCAGAACGTCAGCCCCGTCGACAGGCCCCAGCCGCCGAAGATCATCAGCAGCAGATTGAACGACGGCGCGGTCGAATACACCAGGCCGAGCAGGCCAGTCGCGACGAGCGAGAAACTGATCAGCAGGCGCGGTGCGATGCGGTCCGCAAGCCAGCCGCTCGGCAGGTAGCTCAGCAGGAAGATCGTGCCGAGCATCGAATACAGATAACCGAGCTGGCTTTCGCTGATGTGGAACACTTCCAGCATCGTCGGCTGATAGACCTGGCGCAGATAGAGAATCGGATAAATCGCGCCGGCCGCGATGACGAGCAGCAACAGTTGCACATAGCGCTGTGCCTTGTTGCCGGACTGGTCGGTTGCGTTGGCGGAACGGCGCGCCGAAGCGTCCGTTTGAAGAGGTTGGCTTGCCACTGAAATGCTCCTGAGAGACGCGCGAGGAGCACAGCATGCGCCGTGGCCGTCGTGTCTCCGTTACTTTGTTATGAATGCAGCGTGTGCTTTTTATGGTTAAAAAAGAGAGCGCATCCCGCGTTGCTTTTCGCTCGCGAAATGCGCCCTGACAGGATCAGTACTTCATGACGACCAGACGCGTCTGCGTGAATTCGAGCATGCCGTGCTTGCCGTCGTCGCCGCCGAGACCCGAGCGTTTCCAGCCTGCGTGAAAGCCCTGATACGGGTCGGCGGGCGTGCGGTTCACGTAGAGTTCGCCCGCTTCGATGTTGTTCGCGACCTTCATCGTGGTGCGGTAGTTCTCGGTGTAGAGCACCGACGAAAGACCGAACTGGTGGTCGTTGGCCATCTGCAGCGCTTCGTCGAGCGTGCTGTAGCGCACGACGGGCATGATCGGGCCGAACGTTTCTTCCTGGATGATCTCCATGTCCTGACGGCAGTTCGTCAGCAGCGTGGCCGGATAGAAGAAGCCCTTGCCTTCGGGAATCGCGCCGCCCGTTTCGAGCGTTGCGCCGTCAGCCACCGCGCGCTGGACCATCGCATGAATCGACTGGCGCGAAGCTTCGTTGACGAGCGGACCCATCAAGGAAGCATCCGTGCTGCGGTCGCCGCTCTTCACTGCGCTCATGTGCTTCTTCAGCAGCGCGACGAACTGGTCGTGCACGCTCTCGTGGACGTAGACACGCTCGATCGCCGTGCACAACTGGCCGCAGTGCGTCGTCTTCGAGCCGACGAGTTCGCGCGCGGCCTTTTCCAGATCGGCATCCGGCTCGATGATGGCAGGCGTTTTGCCGCCCAGTTCGAGCGACGGCTTCGCAATGTTCTCTTTGCAATAGTCGAGCACCTTGCGGCCCGCACCGACGCTGCCCGTCAGCGTAATCATGCCGACAGCAGGATGCGTGCAAACGGCTTCCGCCGTCGCATGGCTCATCGCGAGAATGTTGACGACGCCCGGCGGCAATTCGGCGCGAATCACAGCCTTGGCGATTTCGAATGCGGAAGTGGGCGTGTTATTGCTCGGCCGCACCACCACCGTATTACCCGCGATCAACGCCGGCGCGATTTTGCGCATGAACGTATAGACGGGGTAATTGAACGGGATCAGACATGCGACGACGCCGATCGGCTCGCGATGCATGACGAGGTTCTCGTCGGGCGTGTCGCTGGGAATCACTTCGCCTTCGATACGGCGCGCCCACTCGGCGTGATAGCGCGTGATCTGGCCGGCGTAGATGGCTTCGTTGGTCGCATCGGTGACGCTCTTGCCCGATTCCAGCGCGAGCGCCGCGCCGATGGCGGGCGCGCAGTCGGTCAGTGCGTCGGCGAGCTTGTGCAGATACGTGGCGCGCTCCGCAGCGGGCAGCTTGCGCCAGCTCTTTTGTGCGGCAGCGGCATTGGCGACGGCTACTACAGCCTCTTCGCGGGACGCACCCGATACCTGGGCAATCAGCGCCTCGGTAGCGGGGTTATAGACGGAGATGAGTTCGTCCGTTGCGGGTTCGACGAACTGGCCGCCAACGAAATTCCGGTCGAGTCGCATGGTGTTTTACCTGGTGACGCGTGCGCGAAGCACATTACCGGCGGCGAGTTAGAGCAAGGCGAAACATGCAGCCGGCGCATGACACGGATTCTTCTCTGCGGCCTTATGACGCGCAAGCGAGTATTTCGACCGTCAAACATTCATAAAACTCATGTTTGTGGGCGATATGACGGGCACGCGAACGAATCGCCAGAGGATGCGGCGGATATGTGGAAGCGTCTATTGAGGAAGCGCGGGGAGAGCGCCAAGGCAGCGAATCCGCCTTTGCGCGAGCCGGCATTGCACCGGCTGCGAGTGAATGGCGCGGCGACCTGAGCGCCGCGCGTGGGAACGGTCCGGCAGGATGTCGCCGAACCGGAACTACATGAAAGCCGCTTCGAAGCGGATCAAGCCTCGCCTGCGGATGGCGTCGGCGCCTGCACCGTTACGGGCGTTTCGGCCACGGGCGCAACGCTTTTCACGGCTGCCTTCTTTGCTGCTGCCTTTTTCGCCGGCGCCTTGCTTGCGCCGGTCTTCTTAGCGGCGGCTTTCTTCGCAATGACGCGCTTGCCGGCAGTCGGCGCCGCAGACTTCGCCGCAACCTTCGTGGCGGCCGTCTTCTTGCCGGCGGATTTCGCAGCGGCCTTCTTCGCAGCGACTTTCTTCACAGCAGCCTTTGCGCCTGCCGATGCCTTTTTCGCAACCTTGCGAGCCGCCGACTTCGCCGTTACAGCTTTCTTCGACACGGCTTTCTTCGCCGTCGCTTTCTTCGTCGCGGCCTTTGCCGTCACCACCGTTTCCGACACAGCAGCCGCAGCGGCATCGATCAAAAACTTGCTACGGTCTTTCACGTCCTTGATCCATGCCGGCGGTCGCGCGTGACCACTCCACGTTGCACCCGTCTTGGGATCGCGATACTTGGGGGCAGTTTGCCTTTCACGGCTGACGTGATTCCCGCCTTGCCGCTGCTAACGCCAAGACGCGCTTTGCGCTCGCGTTCGCGACGTGCTTTTGCGCGACGCTCGATATCTTCCGTTGTGAGACCGTGCTTGATCATCAGTTCCCGGATCTGGTCCAACGCACCTTGCGCGCCTTGAGCGATGAGCGCTTCGGCCTGCGTCTGCAGTTTCTTTATACGAGCCTGGATGATTTCCAATGTAGCCATTATTGCCTCCCTTTGAATTACATACGCGGACTATGCCACGGAATTGCTTAGAAGCGCTATCGTTTTAAAGCTTGAGTAAGAAAACCGTTGCCCATCGATACGCCATTTCTCCTAAGCCTCGCATAAGGCTCGTCACACGCAATTGCTGAAGTGGCTTTTGCCATTGCATTGCATGCCGCGAGAATAATGACCCGCTCTCAAACGTTTAATTCCTTTGACCGTCGATTGCTGCATGGCCGCACGCCAGCGCCCAACAGGAGGACACTGATAAACTTTCAGGGTCCCTTTCCTTTGCGCTCGCATGCGCGTTGCCGTGCTCTTTAATGGCCGCTTCGACACCTGGAGATATTGATGGAGCACGCGTACGCCCAGCTGCTGCACCTGCTTGCAGGCCACACTGCGTGGACGCTGGTCGTGGTGTTTCTTGCTGCGTTTCTCGAAGCCGTCGCGTTCATCGGCACCTTCGTGCCGGGCAGCACGGCCATGTTCATTGCAGGCGCGCTGGTCGGCACGGGTACGCTGAATCTCGGCTGGCTCTTTGCGAGCGCGATTGTGGGCGCCGTGGCGGGCGATGGCATGAGCTACTGGTTCGGCCGTCGTTATAAAGACAGGATCAGCAGGCTCTGGCCGTTCAGCACGCACCCGGTGCTGCTCGAAAGCGGCCAGAAGTATTTCGACAAGCATGGCGCGAAGAGCGTCGTGTTCGCGCGCTTTGCCGCACCGCTGCGCGCAATCGTCCCCGTGGTCGCGGGCATGCTCGAAATGCCGCCCATGCGCTTCTACGCAATGAACGTGCTGTCCGCGTTGCTGTGGGCGCCCGCGCATATCCTTCCCGGCGTTGTATTCGGCGCGTCGATCCAGCTGGCGGGCGCGGTGTCCTTCCGTCTCGTCGCGGCGCTGGCGATCGTCGTGGCAATCGTATGGCTGTGCTTCTGGGTGATGCGCGTAGTCGTCTCGCACGCGCGCGCATGGGCCGGTGCGTCGCGCAGCGGCCTCGTGAATTGGGCGCGCGATCACGAGGCGCCATATGGCAAGCTGGTCTATCGGATCGTCGATCCCGAGCGCGCGGCTATCGGCCTGCTGGTCGGCATTTCGGTTTTCGTGCTGGTGTGCGCGGGCATCTTCTTTGGTGTCATGCAGGACGTCGTGTCGGGCGATCCGCTCGTTCAGGTCGACATGTCGTTCTATCGCTTCCTGCAATCCGCGCAGGCGCCGTGGATCGGCGAAGCGCTCGCGCGCGCCTCGACGCTCGGCAGCATTCCGACTCTCGCCGCGCTGGTCGTTGCGTCGACCGTCATGATCGCCTTCGAGAAACGCTGGCGCATGCTTATCTATTGGCTCATCGCAGTGATCTTCTCGCAGGTGTTGATCTTCGCGATCCAGGCAATCGTGCCGCACGCGCCGCCCGCCGCCGCGCCATCCGATCTCTATGCGTTCCCCAGCAATCACGTCGCCGCGAGCGTCACGGTGTATGGCTTTCTCGCGTTCGTCGTGGCGCGCCGCGTCGGCCTGGTGACGGGTATCGCCGTCACTGCGCTCGCGAGCCTGATCGTGATCACCGTCGCATTCGCTGGCCTGTCTTCCGGGCGCTTCGCGTTCTCCGATGCCGTGGGCGGCGCAGCATTCGCTGCCATGTGGGTCGCTGTCGTCGCGTTGACGGCCGTATGGCGGCATCCGGAAACGCCGCCTTCGCGCGAATACATGCCCGCCGTTCTGCTGGTCGTGCTGTGCGCGAGCGTCGGCCTGCAGCTCGCCTTGGGACATCAGCCGGACGCGGCGCCGCAGGTGCGCCAGCGGCCACCCGTGGTCGTCACGCAGGCGCAATGGACGGATTCGCTGTGGAAGCAGTTTCCCTGCTATCGCTCCGACATGAAGGGCGACCGGCGCGAGCCGATCACTGTGCAATGGACGGCTGACCGGCAGCAGATCATCGCGCAATTGCGCAGCAGAGGTTGGCTCGAAGGCACGCGTTTCAATGCGCGCAGCCTGTTCTCGCTCGTCTCGCCCGACGTGCCCGTGATGGATCTTCCCGTGCTGCCCAAGCTCAATGACGGCATACCGTCGGCCCTCGTTTTCAGCCGTCAGCGCGCGCGCACCGACGAACGCGACGTACTGCGTTTCTGGCGCACGGGCTATGCCGTCGCGCGTCGCAACGGCACGGCACCCACGCCGATCTGGCTCGGCTCGCTCGTGCATGAGCGTCTGCTGCGCCCTTCGTGGCCCTTCAATGTGCTGCGCACCGACAGACAACTCGATCCGCTCATTTCCCCAAAGTCGGTCAACGACGAATGGCGAGAACTCGAACTGTCGAGCAGCATGGGATGCACCGACATTCCCGTCACGCTGATCGCATCCACTGAACGCTAAGCCTTTTAGACCGCTTGTACCCGTTCTGCAGCCGCTTGCAAAGCACGCGGCGCCTTAAGCCGTGCAACAATGAACGGCAGCCAGCGCGCGTCGAAGCCATGCAATGCGCAAGGAGCTATTGCAATTGGTCGATTTCAATCCGTCGGCAATTTCTACATGGGGCGCAGCCGTTGTCTTCCTGAACGTGCTGCTCACGCGCCTCGGCATTCCCGTGCCTGCCGTCCCTGTACTGCTGCTCGCGGGCACGGCGATCGCTAACGGCCATCTGTCCTTCTGGCATGTGCTGACGGCCGCACTCGCCGCCGCGCTGATTGGCGACGGGATATGGTTTACCGCGGGCCGCCTGCTCGGACGGCGGCTGATCCTTGCGCTAGCGCGGCTGTCGGCCGCCGTCGAAACACGAGTGCGCAAGGCGCGTGCCCTCTTCATGCGCTTTGGACCTGCAATCGTCTCGGTCTCGAAGTTCATACCGGGACTTGCCATCATTACGCCGCCGCTGATGGGCACGACGCGCGTCGGCATCGTCATCTTCTTCTCGTGGGACGCCGTCGGTATCCTCGCGTGGGCAACCTTCTGGCTGCTCGGCGGCGCGATTTTCGAGCGGCAGCTGAGCCTGCTGATTCACGAAGTGCGGGCGCACGGCTGGACGATCATCGATGTGCTGACCGCCATCGCCGCGAGTTATCTGGTGTTCCGTTTCGTGCAGCGCTGGCGTCTGCAGCGGCCGCTGTCGCTTGCGGCAATCTCGCAGGAACAGGTCGACGCGATGATGCGTCCCGACAAGCCGCCCATCGTGCTCGACGCCCGCCCCGAGCACATGAAACGACAGACGCCGCAGCCCATTCCCGGCGCGCTGCCGCTCGACGTCCATGCGCCCGGCACGGTCGATGCCGCCTTGCTGGCGCGCGATGTCGTCGTCTATTGCGTCTGTGCCGACGATGTCACGGCAAGAACGCTGTCGCAGCAGATGCGCGACAAAGGCTTTACGCAAATTCGCGCGCTAAGAGGCGGGCTGGACGCGTGGGAACGGCGCGGCTACTCCGTCGAGCCTTTGACCGAACAGAATAAAAACATGGCGCAGCCCATGCGCGAGAAAACCCGTGCTCTGCCGCAGGAACGCGGCATTACCTTGCGCGGTATTGCACCAAAAGGCGCCGTCCCCAGTTAAGGCGCGTGTGTTCTCACGCGTCCGTTTGCCCCATTACGAAGCACCCAAACGCTAAAGAAAAGCCGCGCTTCGGCGCCATTAAGGCTAAGCCTTTAGCATATTGGCGGACTGCATTCAACTGGATACCCCTTAAGAGCAAGCTGGCGCAGTTCTCGCTAAGATTTCCATTTCAAGATCCGGTTACTAAAGACCGATTGTTCAGGTAAAGCCTGGAGATCAAGGTATGCGCTGGCTATTTATCGTCTGGTTTATCTTAAGCGTCACGTATGTAGCCTGTTCTGCGATGTCGAGCGGCCCATGTACTTCCGCTGGGCCGCTGCGTTGAACCGGATGTTCTCGAATGTCGTGATGCGCGCGGCCAGTTCGCCGAATGAAGAAGGCGATCGCACCGGGTTCCTGAACCGCGCATTCAAATATGTGTACGCGATTCGCCGCGTCGGCAAACACCTTAAGGCGTGGCATCGGCCGACTTACTATGCCGTCAAATGGGTGCTGTTCGGCTCGATTTTCGCCGGGATCGCTTTCGCGATATAAGGCGTGCCGCTCAGGCGCACCTCACAGCCTTAGCCGCGTGCCACTTCCTGAACGGGCGCAAGACCGCCGACGACGATCCGGTCACGCCCCGTCGCCTTCGCCTGATAAAGACTGCGGTCCACTTCCTGCAACCACGTGTGATAGTCGGGCAAGTCGTCGGTCAATTGGGCAATGCCGACGCTGATCGTGCACGGGCATTCCGTCGACGCCTCTTTCGTCTTCTCCCTCACGCGCTGCACCAGCACCTTCGCGACCGTATGCGCCTCGCGCAATGTCGCGCCCGGCAAGACGACACCGAACTCCTCGCCGCCATAACGGCCAATGCTGTCGCCCGCGCGGAAATGGCTGCGCAAAAGATCGGCAAACGCCTGCAACACCGCGTCACCGGCGGGATGACCCAGCGTGTCGTTGATCCGCTTGAAGTGATCGAGGTCGATCAGCAGCAGGCACGACGCGTAGCGGTTCGCGCGGCAGCGCTCGAATTCCCCGGCGAGCAGCCCTTCCCAATGCCGGCGGTTCCAAAGGCGGGTCAGGCCGTCGGTGCGACTCAGGTGCTCGAGTTCGCGCGTGCGCTGGGCGAGCTTGAGCGACAGCCGGTAGCTTGTAAAGCCCAACGCAAGCGGATAAATAATGAGGAACGGCAGACACGCCAGGATAGTCGGCATTTGCGACATCGGCGAAAACACGAAGCCGACCGTGACGAGCCCCGCCAGCACGCCCAGCACATGCGCGACCGCACCGCGTGCGAAGAGCCGCAGGCCGCCCGCAGCGATGTTGTCCATGCTGAGCATCGCGAGAATCAGCACGCTGGGCAACACGTTGAACTGCATCGCCACGACCCAGAAGCCGCCGAGCATCGAATCGGCCATCAGGTTCAGGCGTTCGCCGCGAAACGGCACTTCGCAGGCAAGCGCTGCGCGCCGCGCGACATGCGGCCAGATGAAACCATGAAACACCAGCAGCGACCACAGCACGAATCCGCGATGCTGTAGCGCGAAAACGGAAGCGACGCAGAAGAAGCCAAGCCCCAGCCCGGCAATGCGCAAGCGGTAAATGCGCTCGACAAAGCTCTTCCCTTGCCCGGCCCTGCTTTTCGTTGCCAACTTTATCGATCCCCGAGCAAATGACTGCGAGAATGAGGCCGGGCGCGCTCGTGCGCCGCATGCCGCAGGGTCCCTGTTTGCACCAAGCTTTGATACAGACGTTGCGCGTTTCGATGCGGGCGCAACATCATGGATTGGTATAAAAAAATGATACCAGTATCCGCAGTGGGTAATTAGTCCATTTACGCGGTGGAAGCGCTTCTGTGGTTTTTCGGTGTTTGTGCGCAAGCCGCGATGGATGTGTAACGTTTGCGTTGCACGGTAATGAACGTCATGACGCTAGCGCTTCGGCTTGCTCGAAGAGAGTGATGTGAAGCAAATGAATCAGCTTAAGTGAGTCAAAAACAGCGCAAGCGACAGACGAATCAATGGCCACTGATCAAAGGCACCCGCGCAGCCGCCGATGTTTCGACGCTGCGCTGCGTCAGCCACACTTCCTGTTGCAGCCAGTCGCGAAACACCGTCACATGCGGCAGGTCGCCCTGTTCAGGACGCGTCACGAGCCAATACGACTGGTGTCCGTCGACATGCACGTTCAGCATCTGCACGAGCTGCCCATTGGCGAGTTCGTGCGCAATCATATGACGATCGGCGATCGTGATGCCGAGGCCGTCGATGGCAGCGCGTATCGCGTGATCGAGCAGATCGAATTCGAAACCGCCCGACGTATCCACGCCTTCGATGCCCGCCGCCTTTAGCCAATGCTGCCAGGTCAGATAACGCTGGTTGTCGCCCGCTAAAACATGCAGCAAAGTGAATTGATTGAGATCGATGGCTTCATTGCCCGCCTGGCGCGCAAGCAACGCGGGCGAGCACACGGCGATATGCCGCTCGTTCATCAGCAGAAGATTATCGAATCCCTCCCATTCGCCATTGCCGAAGCGAATCGCGCAATCGAGCACGCTCGACTCGGCAAGATTGTCTTCTAGCCGCGTCGACAGGCTCAATTCCAGTTCGGGGTGCTCGGTGTGCAGGCGCCCGAGTCGCGGCAAAAACCAGCGGCTGGCGAAAGTCGGCGGCGCATTGACCCGCAAGCGGTTCAGATGCGTCTTTTCCTGGATCGAGCGCACGGTCCATTCGATCTTGTCGAACGAATGCTGCAATGCCTGAAGCAGCACGCGGCCCGATGCCGTGAGATCCAGATGATGATGCCTGCGCTGCAATAGCGATTCGCCGAGTTGCTCTTCGAGTTGCCGCACCTGGCGGCTCACCGCGCTTTGCGTGACGTTGAGCAATTCCGCCGCGCGCGTGAAGCTGCCCGTGCGCCCAGCGACTTCGAAGGCTTTGAGCGCATTGAGCGCTGGCATTTTTCTTTTCAAGGAGGTCTCGATTCCGGATCGGCGCTCGGGCGCCACGCGCTCATTTTAGCGTCTGGGCCTCAGCGGCTTCTTTCTCACGCGTCCGATTTAACGGGCAACGCGCAGCATTCAAGTCCGCGTGACGCGGCGCACAAATGTTAGGGGCATATCGGTCACGCGTTTGTCATCGTATGGACATGCTGGGCTTGCAGGATCGGAGATCCCCCGACTATCCCCCGAGGCCCAGGCCATGCCGGAACTCTCATACCCGCAGTCAGGCACCGCGAGTGCCAAAAACCGCAATTTAGGACTCGCCGTTTTTGTGATTGCGCTGGTCGCTGGCGCGATCTACTGCGCGTTTCAGCTGGTCGGCGACCTCGAATCCGTTCGCACCGGTTCGATCGTCGCTTATCTGCTGCTAGGCGTCGCCCTTCTGATCGCGCTCGGCTTTGAGTTCGTCAACGGTTTTCACGACACGGCAAACGCCGTCGCGACCGTGATCTATACGCACTCGCTCTCGCCCAACGTCGCGGTCGTGTGGTCGGGCACTTGGAATTTCCTTGGCGTGCTGACCTCGAGCGGCGCAGTCGCATTCGGCATTCTTCAGTTGCTGCCCGTCGAACTGATTCTGCAAGTGGGCAGCAGCGCAGGCTTTGCGATGGTGTTCGCACTGCTGATCGCCGCGATCATCTGGAATCTGGGTACGTGGTGGTTCGGCCTGCCGTCTTCGAGTTCGCACACGCTGATCGGCTCGATCATCGGCGTCGGCCTGATGAACCAGCTGCTGCATGGCGCGGACGGCACGAGCGGCGTCGATTGGGGGCAAGCCGCCGGGGTCGGCAAGTCGCTGCTGTTTTCGCCGCTGGTCGGCTTCCTGCTCGCGGGTCTTCTGCTGCTGGTCCTCAAGGCGCTCGTACGCGTGCCCGCCCTCTACGCGGAGCCGAAAGGCAAAGCGCCGCCGCCGTTCTGGATTCGCGGGCTGCTGATTCTGACCTGCACGGGCGTGTCGTTCGCGCATGGTTCCAACGACGGCCAGAAAGGCATGGGTCTCATCATGCTGATCCTGATCGGCACCGTGCCGACCGCCTACGCGCTGAACAAGGCCGTCACGGCAAGCGAAACGCAAACCTTCCTCGCCGTTTCGCAGCAGGCTTCGGCCGCGCTCGGCAAGTATGCGACGCAAGGCGTGCCGCCCGTCGTCGCGCCGCGCAGCGAGGTGGAGAACTACGTGCGCACGCGGCAGCTCGCGCCCGCGACGGTGCCCGCGCTGCAGAAGCTGATGGAGCAGATCGGTCAGCAGGTCAGCTCGTCGGGCACGATGGCGAACGTGCCGCAAGACAAGGTCGATAACGTGCGTAACAACATGTACGTCGCGTCGGAAGCGATCCGTCTGATGGAAAAGGCGAAGCAGCCTGCGTTTGCAGCGGACGACGCCAAGGCAATCGATAACTTCAGGAAGCAGATGGACCACGCGACCAAGTTCATCCCGACGTGGGTGAAAGTCGCCGTGGCGATCGCACTGGGTCTCGGCACGATGGTGGGCTGGAAGCGCATCGTCGTCACGGTGGGCGAGAAGATCGGCAAGCAGCATCTGACCTATGGACAGGGCGCATCGGCCGAACTCGTCGCGATGCTCACGATCGGCGCCGCCGACATGTACGGCCTGCCCGTGTCGACGACACATGTGCTGTCCTCGGGCGTGGCAGGCACGATGGCCGCCAATGGCTCAGGCCTGCAATGGAGCACCGTGCGCAGTCTGGTGCTCGCGTGGGTGCTGACGCTGCCCGCATCGATCGCGCTGTC
Source organism: Paraburkholderia sp. PGU19 (assembly GCF_013426915.1). GTDB lineage: Bacteria > Pseudomonadota > Gammaproteobacteria > Burkholderiales > Burkholderiaceae > Paraburkholderia. The sequence continues at coordinate 2,487,803 of NZ_AP023180.1, read as the reverse complement.
CGGGGGACTGTACTGGTTGTTCCGTCACCTGTTCTGACGACTCGCACCTTGCCGCCGCGCTGAATCGATCTGGCGGCGGCAAAACAAAAAGCGCGGCATTTTCATGCCGCGCTTTTTGTTTCAGCCCTTCAAACAGGGATCAAAATACGTCAGGCACGATCATCGTATCCGGCACGGGATGACGGCTGTAGTCCTCGTGAAAGACGCGTTCGGGCAACACGATGGACGGATGTTCGATCTCGTGATACGGCACCTGGCTCAACAGATGATGAATGCAGTTCAGCCGCGCGCGTTTCTTGTCGACGGCCTGCACGACCCACCACGGCGCCTCGGGAATATGCGAGCGCTGCAACATCACTTCCTTCGCCTGCGTATAACGCTCCCAGCGGCGACGGCTTTCGAGGTCCATCGGGCTGAGCTTCCATTGCTTGAGCGGATCGTGGATACGCGCCTGGAAGCGGATTTCCTGCTCCTCGTCGGTGATCGAGAACCAGTACTTGATGATCTGAATACCGCTGCGCACGAGCATCTTCTCGAACTCGGGCACCGAGCGGAAGAACTCGTCGTATTCGTCGTCGGTGCAGAAGCCCATCACGCGCTCGACGCCCGCGCGGTTGTACCAGCTGCGATCGAACAGCACCATTTCGCCGCCCGCGGGCAGGTGGCTGACATAGCGCTGGAAGTACCATTGCGTGCGTTCGCGGTTGTTCGGCGCGGGCAGTGCCGCGACCCGGCATACGCGCGGATTCAGCCGTTGCGTGATGCGCTTGATCGCACCGCCCTTGCCAGCCGCGTCGCGGCCTTCGAAAATCACGACAAGGCGATGCCCGGTCTTGACGATCCAGTCCTGCAGCTTGACGAGTTCGCCCTGCAGACGGAACAGCTCGCGGAAATATTGCTTGCGCAATTCGCGTGCTTCGGGTGTGAAGCCTTCGCCGCCGTCGAGGATACGGTCGTCGACTTCCATTTCGAGTTCCTCGTCGTACGCATCGACGAGGTCTTCTTCGAAGCGGCGCTGCCGTGCGGCGAGCGACTCGGCGTCAAGTTCCTGTTCGGATTCCTTCATCACAGTGGCTCCTGTTTTTTCCGCAGAGCGGAAAAGGGTGTACGCGGCGCGTGGGCTCGTGTGATTGTCAGCTTTCTCGGTGTCAGTCATATTACTCTTGCGCAACGGGTGTGGCTGTTCAAAGTACCTTTCCGACGCCCTTTCAAGGCCGCTCTAAGGCCCCTTCAAAGCCTCCTGGCAATGCTGATCTCGTGGCCGTCAGGATCGGTGATATGGAAGTATCGCTCGCCCCATGAAGCATCGGCGGGCGCGGCCTCGGGCTGATATCCCGCTGCCAGCGCCTTGCGATAAACGGCGTCCACGTCGGACACGTGAACGATCACACGCCCCCACCATAGCACCGGTCCTCTCGTGTCGAGAATCAGGTTCAGATAGGTGCCGCCGAACGCAAACGACGTGAACGCCTCGAAGGGTCCGCCATAGGCAAGCGGAAAGCCAAGCGCCAGGTAAAACGCGACGGCGGGCTCCATGTCATGCGTGGCGAGCGTGACAGCACTAAGCCCTTCGAATCGCGGCTCTTGCGCATGGCTCTGTGTTTCCGGCTGATTCATCGCTGACTCCCCGCTCCAGAAAGTGAAAACAGCGGACACCGCCCACCGGCGATGTCCGCTGCAAAGCGAATCGACGAGGCGCCGCGAGATTGGCCGCGACGCCAGCACATGCCGTGAGATTACGGTATCACACGCGACACGCCGCGTCCGCGTGGATCGGATACGGCCTCCGGCCGCTCGCCGGTGATCTTGATCGCCTGAATGTCGCCGTTGAAGTCCTGCGCCTTCAGCGCATAACCCTTCGCTTCGACCTGCTTGGCGAGTTCGCCGTTGATAGGCGCGTACGGCTCCCAGAAGATCGTATTCGGCGGCAAGAGTTGATGGTGGAAACGCATCGCGCTAACGGCGTCTTTCAACGGCATATCGAAGTCGTACACGTTATTGACCACCTGGAAAATCGACGTGAAGATCCGCGATCCGCCCGGCGTGCCGATCACTAGCGACACCTTGCCGTCCTTCGTCAGAATGGTCGGCGTCATCGACGACAACGGGCGCTTTTTCGGCTCGATCGAGTTCGCGTCGCTGCCCACCACGCCGAACATGTTCGGCACGCCAGCCTTCGATGCGAAGTCGTCCATCTCGTCGTTCAACACGATGCCCGTGCCTTCCGCAACGACGCCGGAACCGAAATAGCCGTTGATCGTGTATGTGTTCGACACGGCGTTGCCCCACTTGTCGACCACCGAGAAATGCGTCGTCTCCGCTTTCTCGGGCATCGACGTGCCGAGGCCTGCCTGCACGGTCTTCGTGTCCGACGGCGCGGACGGATTCACTTCGGCCGCACGTTTCGCGATGTAGGCATCGTCCGTTAGTTGCGCGACGGGTACCTTATAGAAGTCCGGGTCACCCAGGTATTGCGCACGATCGGCAAAGACGCGCTTTTCGATTTCCGATATCAGGTGAATGTACTGCGGCGAGTTGAGATCGACATTAGTGAAGTCGCCCTTCAGGTCCGCCTTCATCTTCAGCAATTGCACGAGGCCAATGCCGCCCGAGCTCGGCGGCGGTGCCGTAATCACGTGATAACCATTCCAGTCCGCCTGAATGGGTTGACGCCACACAGCACGGTAATCCTGTAGATCGCGCTTCGTGATGAGGCCACGCCCCTTCATCGACGCCGCGATCAGATCGGCCGTCTTGCCGTTATAAAACTCGCGCGCGCCCTGATTCGCGATGCGTGTGAGCACGGCCGCAAGCTCGGGCTGCCTGAAATTGACGCCCTGTTTCAGATTGCCGAAATAGGTGTCGAAGTTCGTCTTGCCTGCGAAGTCCTTCTCGGCATCTTCGCGGCGCTTCGCAAGCTGCTCGTCGACTTCGAAACCGTCGCGCGCATATTTGATGGCGGGCGCCAGAACCTGCTTCCATTTCAGCTTGCCGAAACGGTGCTGTGCTTCCCACATGCCTGCCACGGTTCCCGGCACACCCGCTGCGTAATAGCCGAAAAGACTCTTGTCCTTGATCACATTGCCCTGATCGTCGAGAAACATGTTGCGCGTCGCAGCCAGCGGCGCGCGCTCGCGATAGTCCATGAAATACGGCTTGCCGTTCACGTATAGCGTCATGAAACCGCCACCGCCGATATTGCCTGCCTCAGGGTACGTAACAGCCAGCGTGAACGCGATAGCGACAGCCGCGTCGACGGCATTGCCGCCTTCCTTGAAGATCTGCTCGGCAGCATCGGCGCTGTACTTGTCAGCGACGGCGACGGCTGATGCGTTGAGTACGGGTCGCTGCGGCGAAGGTGCCTTCGCGTAAGCAGGTGCGGACTCGAGCAAGCCCGCGGATGTGGCGAAGAGACCTGCGACGGCGAGTGCTGTTGCAGAGAATTTCGCTTTATCGATTAGTTTCAATGCCTGTCTCCAAAGACAATTATTCAGTGACGGTACTTAAAGCCTGTCTTTGGGCTTATAACACGCAACCTGTGCTTTTGCGAAGCACCCCTATTTGTTGCAGGTGCATCGAGTTGCTTCGCTCGATTATTCCAATTGCAATACGACTGCGACGCTGTTAGGCAGCCTGTGATTCATTCAGCATTTTCCGCACATGACGGTACTCGCCAATACTATCGAAGCACCGATGCAGTGAAGTGCAATCACTTGGCGCGCGCATTAACAACCCGTCCTAATATGATGTCGTTCGATGAAGTAACGTCATGCTCGATCGCGAGCTATGCAACGAAGAGCACAATCCGACGATGCTAATCGTTACGCATCAGATGATTTTGTTGCGCGTGAATTTGCGGACCGCGTCTGCTTCTTCTCGCAAGGCAAGATCATCGAGCAGGGACCGCCGCAGCACGAACGCACGCAACAGATCCTGCGCGCGGTTCGCGAAGCGGTTTAGAGCGTTTGGCGTCAATGCGTGACGTTCGCGAAGGCACGCGTCACGCTTCCCCTCTTCCGCCGCGCGCGAGTTCTTCGCCGCTGTTGTGCGGCAGCTTCGCCGTCACGGGAATCGACGCGAGCGAGAACAGACCAACCACCAGGAACGCGGGCCAGAAGTCGGTCCACACGATGGTCGGATGCCCTTGCACGTTGTGCGATATTTGCAGCACGATGCCCGCGATCGTCACGCCGAGACCCAGCGAAATCTGTTGCACCACGCTCGCGACGCTCGTCGCGCGGCCCACGTCGCGGCTCGGAATGTCCGCATACGCGAGCGAGTTCAGCGACGTGAACTGCAACGACGGAAACACGCCACCGAACAGCACGACGAACCAGATCACAGCGTGCGGCGTTCCGGGACCGAACAGTCCATAACTTGCGATCGCGCAGCCGGCCAACACCGCGTTGAACATCAGCACGCGCCGGAAGCCGAAGCGCGCGAGCACCGACGACGCGATCGTCTTCATGAAGATCGAGCCGAACGCCGATGCGCAGGTGATCGTGCCCGCCGCGAACGGCGTCATGCCGAGCCCTTCCTGCAACGCGAGCGGCAACAGGAATGGCACGGCGCCCAGGCCGATCCGAAACAGCGAGCCGCCGGCGACGCTCGCGTGAAAACTGGGGATGCGCAGCAGCCTGAGATCGAGCACCGGCCGTTCGACACGGCTCGCATAGCGCCAGTAGACGAGCAGCAGCGCGGCGCCGAGCACGCACATCGCTGTCGATACGCGGTCCGATACCAGTTCGCCACCGACCAGCGACAAGCCGAGCATGAACAGCGACGCGCCGCTCGCCGACAACACGAAGCCGGTCCAGTCGAGCGGACCGGGATGTGCTTCGCGCATGTTGGCGATGTGTTTGTTCGTGAGCCAGATGCCGAACAGGCCGATCGGAATGTTGACGATGAAGATCAGACGCCAATGCAGATACGTCGTGATGAAGCCGCCGAGCGGCGGCCCGACGACGGGCCCGAGCAGCGCGGGCACGGTCAGATAGTTGACGGCGCGGATGAAGTCCGACTTCGGTACGGACCTGAAGATGATGATCCGGCCGACGGGCACCATCATTGCGCCGCCGATGCCTTGTACGAAACGCGCGGCGACGAAGAGCGGGAGAGTCGTCGATGCGGCGGCCATCAGGGAGCCGGCCATGAAGATGCCGATTGCAGTGCGGAATACGGAGCGTGGGCCGTAGCGGTCGGCTACCCAGCCGCAGACGGGGATGAACACGCCGAGGCCGATCACGTAGGCCGTGATTGCGAGCTTTAGGGTGATTGGGTCGTGGCCCAAGTCCCGCGCGAGTACCGGTAGTGATGTGACGAGGACCGTCGAGTCGACGTTTTCCATGAACATCGCGCAGGCGACTATCAGTGGAACGATGAAGGTGCCTATTGCCAGAGGCATGGTGTAAGTGTTTGGTTTTTGTCTGCGACGCTGTTGAGGGTTGGTTTGGGGTTCTGTGCTGCGCGAGCTGGGTTGGTTTGCTCGTGTTTTCGCTAGCATCCGCGAGTTGTTATCTAGCTTCACGCGTCGCCCCTGTGCGGGGCGGCACCTACTTTTCTTTGCCGCCGCAAAGAAAAGTAGGCAAAAGAAAGCGGCTCACACCGCCAATCCTTCTTCCTGCCTGAGGGACCCCAACCGGTCTTATGCTTCACACGGCAATCACGTGACCCATGTTCGTTGCCAACGCTCTTGCGGTGCGTCTCACCCGCTTCGCGCGCCCGCGTCGCCACATGCCGCGCCGGACATTCCGCCGCCGCCCAGGTTGCAAACTGTGTGTAGGCCGTAGCGCCGCACACGCCTCACTTCGGACCGATAGCGCACGCGTTCCACCCTGTAAGAGCGCCAACCTATACGACGCGACAACCTACACACAGTTTGCCACCTGGGCGGCAGAAACCATTCGCTGCCGCTAGCCTTTGTGCGGGTGTTGGAAGTGGGTGAGGCGCTTATTCGAAGCGTTGGCAACACGCGCGAACGAGTGCGCTGCCGTGTGAAGCGTAAGACCCGATGGGGGCCCTCAGGCAAACACAAAAATTGGCGGTGTTAGCCGCTTTCTTTTGCCTACTTTTCTTTGCGGCGGCAAAGAAAAGTAGGTGCCGCCCCGCACAGGGGCGACGCATGAAGCTAGATAACAACTCGCGGATGCCAGCGCAAACCACAAGCAAACCACCCAGCGTCGCAGACACCCAAAAACCCAAAACCCGAACCCTTACCGCGCAGCCCCCACCATCGGCTGCAGCATAGGAAGAATCTCGGCAGCCGCCCGCTTAACATCATTCGGAAAATCGATCTCAATCCACGGCGCGCCCGTAACATCGGCAGTGTCAAACACATGACTCCGCTCAAGCAGCAAATCCCGCACCGCCTCTTCATGAGGCATATTCGCGCGCCCGCTATCGACATACCCCGCCACGATCTCGGCAAATCGCTTTGCCGTCTCTTCACGCAGACGGAAGAACCCAACCGATTCACCAATCGTGTCGTACTCAAGCCCAACAGCCAGCTGCTTGCGCAGTTCAACAGGCACACCATCCTTCAGACACAACTTGACGGGCTCATCGCCAACCTCAAAATCGCGATCGATCAACAGGCGATTAGCATGCTCGCCCGCAACGAGGGCGCTCAAAATGCGCTCGTCATACAGCACATCAGCATCCATCAGCAGCACGTCGCCGCCGCTCGTCATCGCATCCGCAACGGTATGCACCGTCAGCACACTGCCAAGATCGAAACGCGGATTCAGCCTGATCTCGACCTTGTGCGGCCACTCGATCCGCTCCAGTTCGGCTTCGACCAGCTCCGGCTGAAAGCCCAGCGCGAGCACGACGTCATCGACGCCCGCCGCATCGAGCATTTGTAAATGACGCTCGAGCAAGGTCACGCCGTCGAAACGCAGCAGGCATTTGGGAAACTGTTCTCCGACAGGTTGCTGGAGACGCAGGCCAAGACCTGCAGCAAGAATGATGGCGCGCATTCGCGGTCCTTTCTAAAAAAATCAATCGACAGCAGGCAGACGCGAATCGCGCCGCCGCTGCCAGCTACGTTCGCTGAAGTGCAGATAAAGCAGGCCCGGCAGACCCAGCAGCAACTCGCGCGCGCGCTTCACCAGCGACAACGCCAACGCCGCCTCGGGCGGCAGTCCGACCAGCGGCGCGAGCAGCAGATAGCCGCCTTCCTGGATGCCAAGCGAGCCGGGAATCGCGAAAGCCGCGCCGCGTATCGCCTGGCCGAGACTTTCGAGCAGCAATGCATCCACCCAGCCAACGGGATGGCCGAGGAAGCGCAGCGCCAGCCACACTTCCACCGTACCGATGATCCAGCCCGCAAGGCTCAGTGCGAAGCTCGCCGCAACCTTGCCGCGCTGGTCGTATAGCTCGCGCACGGCGACATCGACGGCATCCGCCCGCGTGGTGAGCGCCGACCAGTCGCGCTTGCCGAATACCTTCGACACGACGCGCAACGCCTTGCCGAACAGGCCGCGCCGCTGCGCCATATAGAAGCCGACGATCATCGCCGCCAGCACGCCCGTCGCGATCAGCGCCGCCGTCTGCAAGTCCTGCATCGCGCCATGCGCAGCCGACGCGCCGAACAGCAGCAGGCCGAGCATCGCGAACACGATTTGCGCAAGCGCCTGCAACGTGGTGCTGACGGTGATCGCCGCCGCGGCGTCGCGCATGCGCAGCCCGCGTTGCGACAACTGGCGCACCATCATCACAGGCCCGCCGATCTGGCCAGCCGGCAACAAGCTGTTCACCGATTCGCCGATCCAGCGCGCGAACACCGCGTCGAGTTCGGTGACTTCCTTTCGGCGCCTGTCGAACATCACGGAGATTGCGCCCGCATCGAGCACGAGCGGCAGCAAATGGAACGCTGCGACGACGGCAAGACCCCAGCCGGCCGCCATCAGCGTCGAGACGACCGAGCCGAAGCCCTGCCATGCGAGCAACGCGACGAACAGCCCACCGCCGATCGTCAGCAGGATCACGGCAGCACGCGTCACGCGCGTTCTCCTTTGGCGTTACGGCGCGCGAACTGGCTGAACACCTGACGGAAGCCGAAGTACGCGATCGCATCCTTCAGATTCGAAATCACGCGGCGCCACGGGCGCATGTTCGGATCGGTGACGTACTCGAACGTCAGCGAGACGCGCATTTCGTTTTCGAGCGCAGGCGTGATGCGGTGGCGCAGCTTGTCGCCGTCGAAGAACACGAGACCGCCCGGCGGAATCTGCACCGAGCCCGGCAGATCGGCCTTGTCGGGATTGCGCGTGTGCAACTCGTAGTCGAGACGGCACGACGATTCGTCGATCACGCCGAGCAGCAGCGTATAGCGGCGGCCGTCGTAGTAAGACGTGTCGTAGTGCCAGCCGATATGATCGCCCGGTTTCGTGTAGTAGTAGAGCGCGTACGCGTGCGGATCGTCAGCCGGCGACAGCAGCAGCTTGTCACCCGTCAGATGCTCGAGGAAGCCGATCAGCTCTTTCGAGCGGTACAGCTGCGCGATGAACGGCGCGAGGCGGTCGATCGTATGGCGGCTGACGCTGCCGCCCTGCTTGTGACCCGGCAGATAGTTGCGGTTCACTTCGGGCAGCAGCCCGCGCGCCGCGGCGATCAGTTGCGCCGTGACTTCGGGCGCGAGGAAATCTTCGAGGTACAGAAACGCGCTCTGGTCATCGAAGTCCTTGCGCAGTTGCGCATTATCGAACGTGCGGACGCGGCTTGCGACAGCGCGATCCGCATCGGGTACGCCGCTCGAAGCAGCGGCCCCAGAAACGGCAGAAGCCGGCGCGAGGCCGGCAGCGGGTTCCATCGGGTGGGTTGTAATCACGTGTTCTTCTGCGGGCAAACTCATCAACTCACCAACGCTTGACTGTCTTTTTGCGCCGGGCGAGTACGGCGCAAGACGCGCCGGTAATCGATCACCACGTACGCAGCAAATAACGGCGCGCCAATCGACGCAGCCACGAGAAACGGTGCGACGCCGCCCGTCAGCGTGACGAGCGGCAGCAGATAAAGCACATCCTCGGTTTCAAAGCCGCCGACGGACGCCTGCTTCGTGCCCATCTTGCCCGCCATTTCCTCGATACGCATGCGCAGGAAGAAAATCAGCGCGATCGCGACGCCCGCGATCGTACCCAGCACGAACGGCGGCACGGCCAGCCCGATCAGATTGCCGACCTGCGCCGACGTCATGCCGTAGCCCATGCCGCCGAACAGCAGCACCGTCACGAGCGCGTCACATGCGAGGTCGTAAAAATGACCGATGCGGCTCGTCTTGCCGCTGACGCGCGCAAGCTCGCCATCCGTGTGATCGACGAAGTTGGACAGCACGATCAGAAACGCGCCGAGGTTGGTCCACGCGAATCCGCCGCGCGCCAACGCCAGGCCGCCTGCGAGACCGATCAACAGGCGCACGGTGGTCAGGTGATTCGGCGTAACGGGTGTATCGACGAGCGGCATGATGAGCCGCCGGGCGAGCCGGGCGTCCCACATTCTGGGCGGCGGAACGCTCCGGGGAGGGTGTGATTGCGAAGTCATAACCCGGAAATATATACGGGATCGCGTTTTCTTGCCTTAGTCGCACACAATTCTGTTGCTTTTCAAAGACCTACTCGTGCTCGCCCTGACAGCACGTTTTTCCGAACACAGGTAGAGTGCGTGCCGGTCGCGCCGATGTTACCGAGTCTTTCTCACCATTTTCGTGGCCAGTTTGTCGTCGATCGTCGCGGTACTCCGCGTTTTTTTGCTTCCCTGTTCGTCCGCAATCGAGCGGATGTTCTTCAAAAACATGAAACAGCTTTTTGTCCGCTCTGCTCTCATCGCCATGCTGATGTCGGCGCTGCCACTCGCCGCGCGCGCCGCATCGCTCGACACTGCGCTTGCGTGCGATCAATCGGCGCACAAGTTCATCGCCGATCTCGCCGCGCAACAACTGATCGATCCGAAACCGATGCGCGTCGAGAGCAATTCGATCAACGCGTTCCGCCCGGTGCGCGGCGCGAATCTGGATGCGTATGGCTTCAGCGTGTTCGCTGTCGTCGGCTATGAACAGGACGATCCGATCTTTCGCGCCGGCAGCGGAGAGCCGCTCGCGAAGTCGGCGTATGGCGCAGTCGTCTGGGGCAGCGACGAGAAGGTTCAGACGGCCGTCACCGCCGCGGGGAGCACCGCCATCGTTCATCATGTCGCGCCACATGTGACGGCGATATTCTGCAAGCGCAGTTGAGCGATTTCGTGAAGGACGACGCGCACGTTAGTTATCAACACTTTTCGTGGGTAAGCCTGTGAGTATCCTGCGCACGACCGCGCCAAGTCATTGATGTGGCTCGGAATGTGTGTCGTGCATGCAAGGGCGCATTCATTCGCTGATCGACGGCTTTTGACGCGCGCAAGCCTGTTCTTGTCCACAGTTTTTGTTCACAAGCCTGTGAGTAACCTGAGCAAGATCGACGCAAGTCATTGACGCAACTCAGATTGCACTCGATGCATCTCCGTCGCGTCGCTCTTACACGCTTCTCCGGCGTGCGGACACGGCCCGAAGTTGTCCACAGATTTTGTTCACAAGCCTGTGAGTATCCTGCGCACGAGATCGGCAAGTGCTTGATGCGACTGGACTTAAACGCGCTGCACGCAGCAGGCAAACGCGCGAGCCCGGCGAACCGCATCCCGATTGTCCACAGATTTTGTTCACAAGGATGTGGACAAGCTAAGCACACCACACGCAAGTGCTTGCCACGAAAGGAAGTTCGGCCCGCGTTGCCGATCGATGCACCGATGCTCGCGCGCACCCGGCATATCGCTTGAAAGCGCGTCGGCTAAAATCCCCGGACCATTCATGCACGGCCTTCAATGCAAGGCCAATGCGCCTGACCACCGGAGCCTCACATGCCCTACGATCAGCAGAACCCGTTTGCCCGCATCCTGCGTGACGAATTGCCGTCTATCCGCATTTATGAAGACGAGCACACCGTTGCGATGATGGACATCATGCCGCAGGCCGAAGGCCACGTGCTGGTTCTGCCGAAAGAGCCCGCGGCCGAGCTGTTCGAACTGTCGGAAGACGCAGCGGCCGCCGCGATCCGCACCGCGCGCAAGGTCGCGATTGCCGTGAAAGCCGCGCTCAACCCGCCGGGAATGATGATCGCGCAACTGAACGGCGCAGCGTCAGGCCAGACCGTGCCGCACGTGCACTTTCATGTGATTCCGCGTCACGACGGCATTCCGTTGAAGATTCACGCCGCCGAGCGCGCCGATCTCGACGAACTGCGCGTGCTGGCCGGGCGCATCAAGGCAGAGCTGGACAAGCCCGCGTCCGCCTGAGCCGCTAACGGCAGGTATAAGCGGCGTCATCCCGGCCGACGAAACTCGTTCTCGACCCACGACGCCGCGCTCGCTCTGCTGAGCTTGAAGTTCGGCGCGACCTTCACTTGCGCGAGCTGCTCGCCGAAGGAATCAAACGCGGTCAGCATTGCATAGGGATCGTCCTCGTCAGGGACGATATCGAGTGTGACTTCGATGGTGGCGTCGCCGGACTCCACCGCCATCCGCTTGTGCAACTGCGCGTGCAGTTGCTGTTCATGACGACGCAGTACTTCCGAAGCCGTCTTCACGAGCGTGTTGAATGCGCCTGTGTCCAGCGGTTTCGGATTCTTCTTGTCGCGGCCCATCGTCCACGGACCTACCAGCGCGGGTTCGGCCTCGCCGTCCTTGATCATCTCGACAGCCCAGCCGTCGTCGTCTTCGTTCTTTTTGACGCGTGCGGTCCAGCCGTTGTCGCGCCACAGACGGTCTTCATGCAGGGCTTCGGACGCGTTGCCGGCGTCGGGTTCGGTGAGAGGCGTATCGGTCATTGCAGAGAGGGTTCGGGTTCGTCGGGCGCCGCATCGAAGCTGCGGCGCGAAACCTCCATTTTACCCAGGCGCGCCGCCGCAAAATCGGGCAGACGCACGCCTATAACCAATGGCCAACCAAAGACACCTCATCGTGCGAATATGAAAAAGTTCAGTTTAATTCGACATCGATTTACGAAATAATCTATTGAGCTTTATTTCATCGATCCGTATTACTTTGATTAAAGGCAAAAAAAAGCGGCCCGAAGGCCGCATAAAAACAGATGAAAAAGACAACCCTTGGTCAAGGGGTAAGCCGAATTGTATAAGCAGTGCCCGGTGCCGACGAGCCCGCTGGATGGAAGAGTACCTTTCCGAAAATCGCACTAATCGAGGCTTGCAAAGGCGTACGGAAACGGTTTTCAACGGGTTAACCCGGCTGACCTTCGGCCGTCATCGTCGCACTATTGCAACAATGTGACAATTGACAACACCTCACCCGGACCACGTTTAATTCAAAAAAACCTTTAAAACCAAAATGCTTAGCGGCGTTAATCCGTCTGTTCCGTTTTTCGGAAAGTATTGTTGCGCCAGATGAAAGTAAGCCGGCGAGTATCGGTAATACACTTCGCTCCGGATCGACGGCACGCATTGCAGCGCGTGCTCCGTATTACGATCTCCACGCAAAGTCTCGGAGTAATAAAGCATGAAAAAAACCCTTATCGCCGCGGGCATTCTCGGCGCCTTCGCAGCAACGGCCCACGCGCAAAGCAGCGTTACCCTGTACGGCACGCTGGACGCAGGCCTCATCTACACGAACAACCAGGCTGGTCACAGCAACTGGCAACAAGGCAGCGGCTCGGTTTCGGACACGTACTTCGGCCTGCGCGGCAGCGAAGACCTCGGTAACGGCCTGCACGCCATCTTCACGTTGGAAAGCGGCTTCAACCTGAACAACGGCAGCCTCAAGGAAAACAACACGCTGTTCAACCGTCAGGCGTACGTCGGTCTGCAAAGCAACCAGTACGGCACGCTGACCCTCGGCCGTCAGTATGACTCGATGGTCGACTACCTCGCGCCGCTGTCGGCAGCGGGCTCGGGCTTCGGCAACAACCTGGCCGGCCACCCGTTCGACAACGACAACCTCGACAACTCGTTCTCGGTCAAGAACTCGGTCAAGTACGCGAGCCCGAACTTCGCAGGCCTGCAGTTCGGCGGCCTGTATGGCTTCTCGAACGAAGCTAACGGCTTCGCGGACAACCGGGCATGGAGCGCAGGCGCTTCGTACAAGAACGGTCCGCTGAACGTCGCAGCCGCTTACCTGCAACTGAACAACTCGGGCAGCAACAACACCAACGGCGCGATCTCGGCAGGTGCGGGCGGCGCAGCGCAACTGGCAGCGCAAACGCAACGCACGTACGGTGTCGGCGCGAACTACACGTACGGCCCGGCGACCGTCGGCCTCGTGTACACGCACTCGCAACTGGACAACCTGCAGAGCGCGAACGTCGGCGGCACGTTCATCAACGGCATCTCGGGCACGAACCTGCACCTCGACAACTATGAAATCAACGGCCGTTACGCGCTGACGCCGGCGCTGAGCCTGGCAGCCGCGTACACGTTCACGGACGGTAAGGTCTCGGGTTCGAACGGCGACGGCTCGCCGAAGTGGCACACGGTTTCGCTGCAAGGCGACTACTCGCTGAGCAAGCGCACCGACGTGTACCTGGAAGGCGTGTACCAGCACGCTTCGGGCGAGCTCGGCAACTTCGGCGCAAACGTCGCAGCAATCAACACGCTGACGCCGTCGTCGACGCAAAACCAGACGGCTGTGGCTGTCGGCCTGCGTCACCGCTTCTAAGCTCGCTTCCCGGCTCCCTTTCAAGCTCTATAGCGACGACGCCACAGGCGGCCGGATCGGATGACGATCCGCACCGGCCGCCGGTGTCTTCCATGAAAAACGCGCGCGTGCTGTCTGACGCGCGCGTTTTTTTATGCTCGCTGCGCGCACGCGATCCCGCACGCACGTGTCCTGACACATTCGTTGACACTTTTCTTTCGGTTTACTAATGATTTGATTCTGTCTGTCGTTAAATGCTTACACGCGCCAAAGACATCTGACACAACGCGCGCAATTCCATAACAAAATCGGAGAGCAAATGACGACGTTCAGACAGGCGGGCGTGCTCGCCCTGATGCTGGCGGCCAGTTCGGCCGCCCACGCGGGACTCGATTGCAGCGGCTCGCGTGGCGGCTGGCGAGTGCAGTCCTCGGATAGCTGGACAGGCAGCGACAAGCTCGCCCACTTCGCCGTATCGGCGCCCTTCGGGGCGCTGGGCGCGTACCTCGCGCGCGACACGCAACATCCCGTCGTCTACGGAACGCTGATTGGCACCGTACCGGGCCTCGCGAAAGAAGTGTTCGACGGCACCTGCCGCACCGACGGCTTCTCCTACAAGGACCTTGCAGCCGACGCGCTAGGTGCGCTGACGGGCGCGGCGCTGACGCACTGGGCGATCACGTACCAGCGCACGGCACGCGGCACGACGCTCGGACTCGCGTACAGGAATCGCTTCTAGCCGGCGCTCCCCACGATCCACGATCCGCTTCGAATTAATTTCTAACACGATACGCATGCGCATCCCGCTTGCATCGGTATACTCCGGCCAAAGCCGTGTTTGCAGTTGTTCACATTTCATTCGAAGTTCAGTCACCGAATGAGCGTGGCGACGCAAGCGGTTTCGTCGCGAAGCCTTGCGCTTCGCTTGCGCCCACGCACCCCGCAGCACGGAGACGCCGACGACACAATCATGAAACGACTCATCCTTCTCGCTCCCATCGCCATCCTCGCCGCGTGTGGCTCATCGCGCGGCCCCGACGCCAGCACCTCTGCCCAACCGATGGTGTATGCATCGTCGGCGCGGCCCGCGTCGGACATCGCACGTTGCCTCGACCACCGTCTGTCGCGCGTACACGTATCGAAGAACAACGGTGTGACCGATCTGACGGTTGGCTCATCGTCGAACGGTTCGTACTTCATCACGCTGACGCCTTCGAACGGCGGCTCCGTCATCAAGGTCATACGCGGCACGGGCGACGATCCGCCCGAAGAGGAAATGCGCTTTGCGATCGCACGTTGCACGACCTGATGTGTAAGTCTTCGTAACCGCATGACCAGTCATCATGGCCCGCGCATGTCGCGGGCTATTTTTTTGCCTGGGCTTCTGCAAGAATGGCCGCCCGCGTTTTACCGCGACCTTCATCGTCGCGCGACTTCAATGGCATCGAGCAAAGCACATCACGCGACAGGCTGGGCGGCCGGCGTCATCGCAGCGGCACTGGCCGCGCGTCATGGATGGCAGGGTCCATTTCACGTATGGGCGTGGCTTGCGTTCGTGGCGGGCGTCGCGGGCGCGACCGCGCCTGACTGGCTCGAAGTGGCGTGGTGGTCACGACGCAAGCGTCTGTGGATCACGCATCGCACGGCGACGCATTGGGGACTCGGCTGGCTCGCGGCGCTGTTCTTCTCATGGCACGCGATGGCGCATCATCCCGCAGCCGCCGTCGCGTTTGGCTTTGCATGCGGCGGCGTGATGCATCTGCTGGCCGACTGGCCGAATCCGCTCGGCGTGCCGTGGGTTCTTGGGCGTCACTCGTTGAAGCTCTGGAACAGCGGGCATTGCGATCTGATCGTCGTCGCCGCGTCCTGGGTAGGCGCGTGGTTTGTCGTGTCGCATGTCTGGATGCCGGGCGCGGCCCCATTGACGCTGTTAAGACAACTTCTCTAGCCATCCGATCCGCGACGGCTCGCTCATCAGAAGCACGTCCGTTAGCCCGTCGGCAGGCGTGCAACACGTCCGTATAATGGCGACCCGCAACGGCAGCATCACACACTCGATGCCTGCCGTCCGTCCCTGCATATCCCAAATTCAAAACGCCTGCTCAAGACAGGTCGACGCCTGAGAGGAAAGCCGCGTGGAAGATCTTTTCCAATCCGTGAACGCATTCTTTGCCTTCATTGCACCCATCTCGGATTTCCTCTGGGACTTTCCCACCAACTTCAAAGCCTGGTCGCAGATTCCCGTGCTCGGGCAATTCCCGTTCGCGATCCTGTTGCTGGTCGGCGTCGGCATCCACTTCTCGATCCGCACACGCTTCATCCAGACGATGAACGTCGGCAAGATCGTGCGCATCATGTTGCGCCGGCAGTCGTCGAATACGGGCGTCAGCGCGCTCGCGTCGTTCATGCTCGGACTGGCGATGCGTGCGGGGCCCGGCAATATCGTCGGCATCACGGGCGCGATTTCCGTCGGCGGACCGGGCGCGTTGTTCTGGATGTGGGTCGCCGCGTTCTTCGGCATGGCGACGGCTTTCATGGAGTCCACGCTCGCGCAGCTTTTCAAGGAAAGAAAGCACGACGAGTTCGTCGGCGGTCTGCCGTTTTATGGGCGGCGCGTACTCGGCGACCGGCGCATCGTTGGCACGTTTCTGTCGCTGGTGTTCATCGTGTATGCACTGTTCAACGTGCCGCCGCAAACGTTCAACGTCTTCACCGCAATCGGCACGATCGCCGATACCGTTACGGGCACGCATCTCGCTCGCCAGTCGACGGTGTACTACGCGATTGCGGCATGCCTGATCGTCGCGTGCTCGTTCATCATCATGGGCGGCATCCGCCGCGTGACCGCGTACACCGACGTGCTCGTCCCCATCAAGGCCGCGCTGTTCTGCCTGATGTCGCTGGTCATCATCGCGATCAACCTGCCGCTGATTCCGTACTTCTTTCACGAGGTGATCGTCGGTGCATTCGCGCCGCATGCGCTGTTCGGCGGCGCGATCGGCACGGCGCTCGCGCAAGGCGTCAAGCGCGGGCTGATGTCGAACGAAGCGGGGCAAGGGACGATCACAATGGCAGCCGCGATCGCCGATAACGATCACCCGTGCGAACAGGGCTTCGTCCAAAGTCTCGGCGTGTTTTTCGACACGATGGTCATCTGCACGATGACGGGTTTCATCGTCGTGATGGCGCATGTGTGGACGGGCACCGTCGACGGTCAGGCGTGGGAATCGGTGCGCGCGTCGAAGATCACGGTTTATCTGGCTTCGGTGCAGACGCTGGTGCCCGCATCCGTCGCGCAGGCCGTCAAGATCGTGATGTGCGTGTGTTATGGCCTGTTTGCCTTTACCACGCTGCTAGGGATGATTTCGTTCGCGGAGATTTCGGCGAACTTCATTTCGCGCAGCCGCGCTTTCATCACGGGGATTCGTGTGGTGGGATCGCTGGTGTTCGTGCCGTTCGGCGCGCTGACCGTGCTGGCCGGACTCGAACTGCCCAATCTCTGGGCGCTGTCCGATCTGATGAACATCGTGATGGTGCTGCTCAACGTGCCGATCGTGCTGGTCGGGCAACGCCTCGTCTACAGGGCGCTCGCGCACTATCGCGCGACGCGCGGCGGCCCGTTCGTGTCGGAACAGATCGGCGTGCGCACCGACTACTGGACGGCCGATCAACGCGGCGGTGTTCGCCAGCAAGCGGATGCGCAAAAGGAACGCGTCGGCAGCTAACTGGCGCCTTCGCTCACACGACGTTTTTCTCGACGATCGGCCGGTTCTCCAGCACGCGCGCAAAGCCGAGCGAAGAGAGATCGAGCGTCACGTACCGGCCGTTCAGGATGAGTTCGCTGACGCCGCGCCCGGTTGCGGGTCCTTGCTGCAACCCGTGGCCGCTGAACCCGTTGGCAAAGATGCAATTGTCGACATCCGGGTGATGACCAATGATCGCGTTCTGATCCAGCACGTTGTATTCGTAGTAGCCGGACCAGCAATGCTCGACGCGCAGCGCCTCGAATTGCGGCACGCGATGCGCGAGCGTCGGCCAGATCACGTCGTCGAACAGGGCGTGATCGACTTCGTCGAGCGGCAGGTCGTCGGGATCGTTGCTGGGCGACGGCGACGTGCCGCAGATATACGACGTGCCCTCGGGACGAAAGTACACGCCCGTCGGATCGATCAGCAACGGAGCGCGTTCAAGCTTCGCCGGCGAGCTGACGTTGAAGATGCTGCGGCGTCGCGCGAACACAGGCAGTTCGATACCCGCCATCGACGCCACCCGCCGCGCCCACGCGCCCGCCGCATTCACGACGACATCGCATGGAAAAGTCTCGCCGCGTGAAGTCACGACATGCGTGACGCGCCGCCCTTCGCGATGCAGCGCCGTCACGTCATCGGCAACGTAACGCGCGCCGAGCGCCTGCGCTTTCTTGCGCAACGCCTGCACGAGCCCATAGCCGTCGAACCAGCCCTCGCCCGTTTCACCGAATGCGCCCGCGCTCAGGTCGTCGGTGTTGAGCCACGGAAAGCGCGCGGCCAATGCCGTCTTGTCGAGCAACGTGATGTCGGCACCGAGACGCTTTTGCAGCGCGTGATTCTCGCGCAGCGTCGCTTCGCCCGAAGGCGTCGCGAGAAAGAGATAACCGCCTTCATGGAGATCGATGGAAGGCTTCGCGCCGTCGATCTCCAGACGCTCGCCAATCGTTCGCAGAAACTCGATGCCGAACAGCGACATCTGAATGGAGAGCGGCGTGGAGAACTGCTGCCGGATCGACGCCGCCGATAACGCCGACGACGAGCGCGCATAAGTCGGATCGCGCTCGATCACGGTGACGCTGACCGTCGGGTCCGACAGACGCAAGAAATACGCGATCGAACTGCCGATCACGCCTCCACCGACAACGACGACTTTCGAACTCACAGGCCACTCCAGACGAAGCGGGTCGGCGGGCAACGCATGCCCGCGACAGGTTGGAAACGTTAAGCGGGTTGATCGAAGGAAGCGCGGCGCGTCATGAGATGCAAAGCCCGAGCACGCCGCGCCGAAGCATCAGCCGATATTGAAGTCGATGCCTTGCGCCAGCGGCAGCGCCGACGAATAGTTGACGGTGTTCGTCGCGCGCCGCATGTACGCCTTCCATGCATCCGAGCCGGACTCGCGACCGCCGCCCGTTTCCTTCTCGCCGCCGAACGCGCCGCCGATTTCCGCGCCGCTCGGCCCAATGTTCACGTTCGCGATGCCGCAATCGCTGCCCGAATCCGACGTGAAGCGCTCGGCTTCGCGCAGGTCGGTCGTGAACACGCACGACGACAGGCCATGATGCGCCGCGTTGTTCGCTGCGATCGCGTCGTTGAAATCCGAGTAGCGCAGCACGTAGAGAATCGGCGCGAAGGTTTCCTTCAGCACGACAGCCGTTTGCGACGGCATTTCGACCAGCGCGGGGCGCACGTAGTAGCCGTTTTCATAGCCCTTCACTTCGACGCGTTCGCCGCCGAACACCTTGCCGCCCTCCGCCGCCGCCTGTTGCAGCGATTCCTGCATGCGCGCGAACGACTGCTTGTCGATCAGCGGTCCCATCAGCGTGCCCTTTTCGAGCGGATTGCCGATCGGTACCTTTGCATAAAGCTGTTTCAGACGCTCGACGGTTTGCTCGTACACGCTGTCGTGCACGAACAGGCGACGCAGCGACGTGCAGCGCTGCCCGGCAGTGCCGACCGCCGAGAACAGGATGCCGCGCAGCGCCAGTTCCTCGTCAGCCGTCTGCGCGACGATGCCCGCATTGTTGCCGCCGAGTTCGAGCAGCGACCGGCCGAAGCGCTTCGCCACTTCGACGCCGACCGTGCGGCCCATTTCCGTGCTGCCCGTCGCGCTGACGATCGACGCACGCGGGTCCGCGACCAGCTTCGCGCCGACGTCGCGCCCGCCATTGACGACGGCCGTGAGGCCCGCCGGCGCATCGCCGAATTCCTTCAGCGCTTCGTTGAGAATCTGGTTGACGGCGAGCGCCGTCAGCGGCGTTTTCTCCGACGGCTTCCAGACCACGGCATTGCCGCACACGAGCGCGAGCGCCGCATTCCACGACCACACGGCCGCCGGGAAATTGAACGCCGAGATCACGACGCAGGTACCCATGGGATGCCACGATTCGGCCATCCGGTGGCCGGGGCGCTCCGACGCGATCGTCAGGCCGTACAGCTGGCGCGACAGGCCGACCGCGAAGTCGCAGATGTCGATCATTTCCTGCACTTCGCCGAGACCTTCCTGCAGGATTTTCCCCGTCTCCAGCGTGATGATGCTGCCGAGCGCCTGCTTCTTCTCGCGCAGACGCTGGCCGAGCAGGCGCACGAGTTCGCCGCGACGCGGCGCGGGCACGTTGCGCCATTGCTCGAATGCCTGTTTCGCGCTGGCCAGCACCGTATCGACTTGCGCCGCCGACTGGCTGGCCACGCGGCCGATGAGTTCGCCCGTGATGGGCGAATGGACGGCGATGTCGCCCGCTTGCGCTGCGTCTGCAATGCCGAGATCGGCAAGGATGCTCGATGCGTTCATCTGGATTCCCTTGATTTCCGATACGAAACAAAAGTAAGTTCGGAAACTATACACGCCGTCATTTATGGCGACAAGCGGCGTTGCGACATGAACTTGCGCGAACCGGTGAAACGCTGAAAAGGGGGGGAATAAGGGTTTTCCCGAGTTTGTACGCGTGATGCTTTTCAGCGCGAGGCATCATCGTGCACACTCTGCGGGTGCGTTTCAGATCGGAAATCCGCCTGCTTCCATCACTCGCCGCGCCGCCCGCGCGGCGGTCCGCAAACAGGCCGATGTTATGATCGGAAACACTGAAAGTATCACGCTGCATAGTCATTCACACCCATGGATACCTCGCTCACCAAGTCGCCGGAAAGCTCGACGTCGGACCTCGGCCGCCGGGTGCGTGCCGCGCGGCTCGCGCACGACCTGACGCTCGAAACGGCCAGCCGCCTGTGCGGCGTATCGCGCTCCACGCTGTCGAAGATCGAAAACGGCCTGATGTCGCCGACCTTCGACGTGCTGCAAAAAATCGTCGTGGGTCTGAAGATCGATCTGGGCGAACTGTTCGGCTCGACGCCGAAAGTCAACGCGAGCGGGCGGCGCGCCCTTACGCGCAAGGACGCGGGTCAGCGTCACGCTTATCGTGGCTATCAGATGGAACTGCTGGCGACGGACCTCGCGCACAAGGCGATGCTGCCGTTTCGCATTCGCATCACTGCGCACACGCTCGACGCATTCGACGATTGGGGTCGCCACGAGGGCGAAGAGTTTCTGTATGTGATCAGCGGCAGCGTGTGTCTGTATTCGGAGTTGTATGCGCCTACGCATCTGAATGCGGGTGACAGCCTCTATTTCGATAGCCGCACGGGGCATGCTGCTGTGTCGACTAGTGAAGAAGATGCGGAAGTTTTGTGGATGGCGACGAGTGCTGATCTGCCGCAGGCGGGGAGTGGTGGCGCTGCGTCGAAGAAATAGCGGTGGTTTGCTTGTTTTGTTGTTGGCATCCGCGATTTGCCCATGGGCGTTTGGCTTTGCGCTGGCATCCGCGATGCGTTAGCGTGCTTCACGCGTCGCCCCTGTGCGGGGCGGCACCTACTTTTCTTTGCCGCCGCAAAGAAAAGTAGGCAAAAGAAAGCGGCTCACACCGCCAATCCTTCTTCCTGCCTGAGGGCCCCCACAGGGCCTTACGCTTCACACGGCAATCACGTGACCTACGTTCGTTGCCAGCGCTCTTGCGACGCGCATCACCCGCTTCATACACCCTCACTACAGCACGCCGTGCCAGATAGTCCACCGCCGCCCAGGTGGCAAACTGTGTGTAGGCTGTAGAGACACACATGCCTCACTTCGGACCGATAGCGCACGCGTGCCACCCTGTAAGAGCGCCAAGCTATACGACGCGACAACCTGCACACAGTTTGCCACCTGGGCGGCACATACCATTCGCTGCCGCTAGCTCTTGTTCGGGTGCTTGAAGTGGGTGAGGCGGTCATTCAGCGCGTTGGCAACACACGCGAACAAGGACGTTGCCGTGTGAAGCGCAAGACCGGTTGGGGGCCCTCAGGCAAATACAAGAACGGGCGGTGTGAGCCGCTTTCTTTTGCCTACTTTTCTTTGCGGCGGCAAAGAAAAGTAGGTGCCGCCCCGCACAGGGGCGACGCTTGAAGCACGCTAACGCATCGCGGATGCCAGCGAAAACCCAAACGCCCATGGGCAAATCGCGGATGCCAGCGAAAAGGCAAACACCGACTGGCAACGCCCGCGCCGCGAACGCTTAATCCGCCGACCGCGCCTGCGCAAGCGCCCCGAGATTGCCTTCACCAAACCCATGATGCCCTTTGCGCTGCACGATCTCAAAGAAGATGTCACCTTCGCGCCGCCGCACAAAAGTCTGGAAGAACAGCAGCGGCACGCCATCCGCACCAATCTCCCCATCGACCAGAATCCGCCCGCGCCTCAGGCGCTCGATATCGAGCCCATGCCCCGGCAGACGCGTATCGATCTGCTCGTAATACGCCGGCGGCGGCTCGACCAGCTCGATGCCGTTAGCAAGCAATTGATCGACACAGGCAAAAATATCCTCGGTGGCGAGCGCGATGTGCTGTACGCCTTCACCCGGATGATCGGGCAGATATTCATGCATCAGGCTCGTGCGCCGCGTGCCTTCCTCGTACAACGGAATGCGGATCGCGCCGCACGGCGACACCATCACGCGCGATTCCGCCGACACATGCCAGTTCGCATGCAACTCGTGAATCTCACGGAAATTGAGCAGCTCGCGATAGAAGTCGATCCATTCCTGCATACGGCCCGCGCCGACCGTTTGCGTCAGATGATCGACGGCGATGAGGCCCGTGCCGGCGTGGCTCAGATCGGCCTGCGCGGTGCTCGGTTCAATCGGGCGAAAGTCGATGTCGAAAATCGAAATGTCGCCGAGGCCGCCCTTCTGGCCGCCCCGCCCGCGCCAGCGGTCGACGAAATAGATATGTGAATCGCCGATGCCCTGAATGGCGGGAATCGTCAGCTCGCCCTTGCCGACCCGCTCGCCTTCGAACGACCACGCGCCGAGTTCCGTCGCGCGGTCATAAGCACGCTGTGCATCGGCGACGCGAATGCCGATCGCGCAGATGCCTACGCCATATTCTTCCGCATAGCGCTCGGCGAACGAATCCGGCTCCGCGTTCAGCAGAAAATTCATGTCGGCCTGACGGAACAGCGTCACGTCCTTGCTGATGTGGCGCGCAATCGGCTTGAAGCCAAGCTTCACGAAGGTGTCGGCGAGTGTCTGCGGATGGCGCGCGGCAAACTCGACGAACTCGATGCCGGCCGTGCCGAGCGGATTGTGCTCCGGGTCCGCAACGGCCTTGAGCGCGTCGGCAGGGGTCGGCAGGTCGCTGGGCATGTGCATCTCCATGAATCGTGCTGTTTCAACTCGGCAAGCGGGTAGATCGGGGCGCCGCGCACCGTGTTTTACACCGCGCAGCGCCACTCGTGCAACCTCGATTTTGTACTAGTCGGTTCAAAGATGCACCTTCCTGCGCGACGCGCCCGGGGCTTTGTCCCCTTGTGGCTTCACGCCGCGCTTTGTTGCACCATGGCTCGCGTCGCGCGTCACGTCAATACTGACGTCAGCGCCAACCTCGGCTTTGGCGTCTTTACGGGCGCCGTGCTGCGCGCGGCGCTTGCCCGTCGATTTGCCCTGCCCCTCTTCCGCGCGGGCCTGCACATAGCGCGCGAGCCGCTCGCGCGCGACCTTGCGCACGGCGTCGATCAGCGCGCGGCCGACGGGCGTCGGCTGCGTGTCCGAGCGCAGGATCAGGCCGACGGGTTCTTCCGTGCCGGCAACGGGCAACGGCAATGGGACCAGCAAGCCGTGCGCCAGTTCGTACTCGATTGCGCTGCGCGGCACAAACCACACGGCGTCGTTTTCGAGCGCGAGCGCGCGTCCCACCGACACCGACAGCACCTCGACGAAAGACGACAGCGGCGGCACGGCCCACGCGCGCAGCAGGCTTTCCGCCGATTGCCGGATCAGCGTCCCGTACGGCGGCACGACGACGGAAAACTCCAGCAGGCGCGTGGCTGACGACAGCGGGCCCGACGCCAGCGCGTGCCCCGCGCGCACCACGGCAACGAGCGGCTCGCTATAAAGCTGCTCGAACGTCAGCCCCACCATGCGTTCGGGATCGGCCAGCCTGCCCACGGCGAATTCGATCGCGCCCGCCTTCAGGCGCTCCAGCAGTTCGGTATTCGAACCCGTCTTGAGCCGCACGATCGCGTTGGGCCACTGCTCGCCGAACAGGCGCATCACGGGCGGCACGAGCGACGTCGCGACGGTCGGCAGCACGCCGATATCGAGCGTCGCGGCGGCCTCGCCTTCCACGCGCGCGAGCAGATCGACACCCTGGCGCAGCGCGCTCACACAGGCGCTGGCGTGCGGCATGAAGAGCTGGCCTTCGCGCGTCGGCACGGCGCCGTGCCGGCCGCGCTCGAACAGGCGCACGCCGAGAATCTCTTCCAGTTCGGCCACCGTCTTCGACACGGCCGGCTGGGTGATCGACAGGCTCTCCGCCGCTTTCTGCACGCCGCCGAACTGCGCGACAGCGAGAAAACACTGCAGGTGCCGGAATTTGACGCGGCTGTCCGCGAGGCTGCGTTGCATAACGGATCGTTATACGAGATGGGAAAAAACGTCATTTTGCATAACTTCTCGGCTTCTATAAAGTCACGTCATCCACTAGCCAAAATCGAATCCCCCAAGGAGACACCTGATGGACGATTCCATTCTGAGTCCGCGCGACTTCCCCTCGCATCCCGCCTACGTCCATTCGCCGTATGGATCGTCCGTCAAGCGCGGCCCGACCCGCCCGCTGATTCCGCTGAAAGAGCGCCTGCGCGACCAGCGCGTGCCCGTCTACGGCGCGGAAGACCTCGGCGCGCTCGATAACGACCTGACGCGCAATGCCGCGAAGAACGGCGAACCGCTCGGCGAACGCATCATCGTGACGGGCCGCGTGCTCGACGAAGGCGGCCGCCCGGTGCGCAATACGCTGGTCGAAGTGTGGCAGGCAAATGCGGCGGGCCGCTACGTGCACAAGAACGACCAGCACGATGCGCCGCTCGACCCGAACTTCCTCGGCGCGGGCCGCTGCCTGACCGACAACGAAGGCCGCTACCGCTTCATGACGATCAAGCCCGGCGCGTATCCGTGGGGCAATCACCCGAACGCGTGGCGTCCGAACCACATCCACTTCTCGCTGTTCGGCGACTACTTCGGCTCGCGCCTCGTCACGCAGATGTACTTCCCCGGCGACCCGCTGCTGCAGTACGACCCGATCTTCCAGGGCACGCCCGAAGGCGCGCGCGACCGTCTGATCTCGCGCTTCACGCTCGACGTGACCCAGGAAAACTACGCGCTCGGCTATGAATTCGACATCGTGCTGCGCGGCCCGAACGAAACTCCGATGGAGCGCTAATCATGACGACGCTTAAGCAAACCCCTTCGCAGACGGTCGGACCGTACTTCGCCTACGGCCTGTGCCCCGAGCAATACAATTTCGATCTGAAGAGCCTGTTCACGAACGTGCTGGCCGACCGCGAAGCGGAGGGCGAGCACATCACGCTGATTGGCCAGGTGTTCGACGGCGACGGCGCGGTGATCGGCGACGCGATGATCGAGGTGCAGCAGGTGGACAGCGAAGGCCGCTATCCGCAGTCGCGTGAAGAAGTGGCGAAGTCGGGCTTTCGCGGCTTTGCGCGCTTCGGCACGGGCACGGACCCGCAGAAGCGCTTCATCATCGAAACGGTGAAACCGGGCCGCGCGTCGCCGGATGAAGCGCCGCATCTGAACGTGATCGTGACGATGCGCGGCATGCTGCTGCACACGTTCACGCGCGTCTACTTCGACGACGAAACCGCTGCGAACGACAAGGACCCCGTGCTTGCGAGCGTGCCCGCCGAGCGCCGCGCGACGCTGGTCGCGAAGCGCGAAACGAATGGCGGCAAGGCTGTCTATCGCTTCGACATCCACATGCAAGGCCCGAAGGAAACGGTGTTCTTCGACCTGTGACCTGTGATGCGATGCAGGGCGTGCGAACCTCGCATGCATTTGATGCAAGGGTTCATCGCCTGTTCACAAATAAACGTTAGGATGCGTTGCGCGAGTCAAATCGCGCAACGAAACTCCGAGCAGTTTTGGATGCCCGCTTTGATGCGGGCTTTTTTTCGTCTGCGTTTCGTGGCGCTGCGCCGTGGGTCAACTGCGGTAATCCGAAACCGAATTATCGATCAGCCGCAAAGCCGATTCCCACGCCAGTTCCGCGATGCCTTCTTCGTCGTCGCGTGCGAACTGGCTGGCCGTGAGCTTGCGCACATGCTCGGGCGGCAGTGTCAGTTCGGCATTGCCCGCGAGCGCATCGATCTGGATCTGACACGCGCGTTCGAGAAAATAGATCTCCTGAAACGCCGTCGCCGCCGACTTGCCGCCCGCCAGCAGGCCGTGATTGCGCAGGATCATCGCGTTGCATGATCCCAGATCGGCGACGAGGCGCTCGCGCTCGCCGAGATCGAGCGCAATGCCTTCGTAGTCGTGATACGCGAGCACGCCGTAGAACTTCAGCGCGTGCTGGCTGATCGGCAGCAAGCCCTGCTTTTGCGCGGACACAGCCGAACCCGCCGACGTATGCGTGTGAATCACAAAGTGCATATCAGGTCGCGCCGTGTGCACAGCCGAATGGATCGTGAAGCCCGCCGCATTCACGCGATACCGCTTCGGATCGGCGGCGACCTTGTCCGCCGCTTCGACGACGCGCCCGTCGCGATCGATCTTCACGAGATCCGACGCGCGTATCTCGTGAAAGAGCACGCCATAGCGGTTGATCAGAAAGTGATGCTCGGGGCCGGGCACGCGCGCGGTGATATGCGTGTCGATCAGATCGGTCATGCGGAAATGCGCGACCAGCCGATACAGCGCGGCAAGCTCACAGCGCGTCGCCCATTCTTCGCTGCTATATCCAGCCGGTTGCGGAATCGTGTCGGACATGGCGGTGCCTCCGTGAAAACAGTCGCGCGGTGCTACGCAGGAAAGCGGAAACGGGAAGACAAAAAACCATAGGAGCGCCCGCGAATGCGGCGCTCAGACGCGGAAATGCTCGATGTCCTGACCAGCGTTGATAGCGCGTGTGAGCCAGTCGGGGCGATCGCCCTTGCCGTCCCATTCGTGCCCGAACGCGTCGCGGTATTTCGGCACGGCGGCATCGGCGATCAGCGCCTCTTCGAGCGCTTCAAGCGTAATGCCAAATTCATCCATGCGACGACGGATCCACAAGACCAGGCGCTCACGAGCTTGACCGTCGAGGTCGAGCGTCCGATGTTCCTCTCGCTCTTTCATAACGTGCCGATAACGTATCGAATTACGCGGCCAATAAGCACGCGTTAAATAGATTATTGGCTTCGCATTTGCAGCGAAGCCTTAATACGGATTCACCAACTTCTGCCGAATGAAGTTGTCAGCGCGTTTCGACAGATTGAATGGCGGCGAAAAACCCGCATGGTGCGTACTGGAATTCGCCATGAACCTTGAAGAACCAAGGTCGCTTCCCTGATTTCTCGGGATTCTAGCATTCATTCCCGTGCGTGCGCGTCGGACGCGGTGCTTCGATAGCTGCGGAAAGCGGCACGGGCTCTACGTTTGCGATGATCGGACCATAAGCATGCTACTTTTTCCCCTGCTCCTGATCGATCGCGCTCGACGACTTCACGCGTGCGCGCAATTCGAATTTCTGGATCTTGCCCGTCGAGGTTTTCGGCAATTCGCCAAAGAAGACCGCTTTAGGCAATTTGAATCCGGCCAGCAATTGACGGCAATGCGCAATGATTTCCTCGGCGCTCGCGTCCGCGCCGTCCTTCAGTTCGACGAATGCGCAAGGCACCTCGCCCCATTTCGCGTCCGGCATCGCAACCACGGCGGCCACCGACACGGCCGGATGACGGTACAGCGCATCCTCGATCTCGATGCTCGAAATGTTCTCGCCGCCGGAAATGATGATGTCCTTGCTGCGGTCCTTGATGCGCACGTAGCCGTCTTCGGTAATCACGCCGAGATCGCCCGTATGGAACCAGCCACCGCGGAATGCGGCCTCGGTTGCGCGCTCGTTCTTCAGATAGCCCTTCATGCAGATATTGCCGCGAAACATCAGCTCGCCGATCGTCTCGCCGTCGCGCGGCACGGGTTCGAGCGTATCGGGGTCGCGCACGTCGACGGCCGCCTGCAAGTGGTAGCGCACGCCCTGACGCGCGTTGAGCCGCGCGCGTTCGTCGTCGTCGAGCGCGTCCCATGCGTCCTGCTTCGCGCAGACGGAGGCGGGGCCATACACTTCCGTCAAGCCGTACACGTGCGTCAGGTCAAAACCGATCGACTTCATGCGCGCGATCACGGCAGGCGACGGCGCCGCGCCCGCCACCATCGTCGACACGCGGTGCGCAATACCGTCGCGCCATTCGGCAGGCGCATTCGCCAGCGCGCTTTGCACGATGGGCGCGCCGCAATAGTGCGTGATGCGCTCGCGGCGAATCAGTTCGAATACGAGTTTTGGATCGAATTTGCGCATGCAGACGTTGACGCCCGCGCGCGCCGCAACCGTCCACGGAAAACACCAGCCGTTGCAGTGAAACAGCGGCAGTGTCCACAGATACACCGCATGCTTCGGCATGTCCCATTCGAGGATATTGCTGAGCGCGTTCAGATAGGCGCCGCGATGGTGATAGACGACGCCCTTCGGCTCGCCCGTCGTGCCCGACGTGTAGTTGAGCGCGATGGCGTCCCATTCATCGGCGGGCGACGTCCATGCGAACTGCGGATCGCCCTCTTGCAGGAAAGCTTCGTAGTCGGACGCGTTCGGGAAATGGCGAGTGTCGGCGGGCTGCGCATCGCTGACGCTGATAATGCGCAATTGCGGAAACTCACGCGCGGCGCGCAGCGCAAGCTCTCCATATTCGGTATCGACGATCAGCGCTTTCGCCTCGCCATGCCGCAGCATGTAAAGAATCGATGCCACATCAAGCCGCGTATTCAGCGTATTGAGCACGGCGCCCGCCATCGGCACGCCGAAATGCGCTTCGATCATCGGCGGAATGTTGGGCAGTAGCGCCGCCACGGTTTCGCCGCGCGCGACGCCCGCGCGTTGCAGCGCGCTCGCAAGACGCCGCGCGCGCTCATACGTCTCGCGCCACGTGCGGCGCACGTCGCCATGCACGACGGCCAGCCGGTCGCCATAGACTTCAGCGGCCCGCGCGATGAAATCGATTGGCGTCAGCGGAACATGATTGGCGTCGCGGCGGGCGAGTCCCGCTTCGAACATATGCGTCATGGCTGTGTCTCCTCCGAAGCGCGCGGCCCCGTCGATTCAGTTGTTTTTTGGCAATGGATTTCGGGTTCGAAACACGGTGACTCACGCATTGTGCATGCGTAATACACGTGCAAAAGCTTCGCATAGATCAGCGCTGCACAATGCCTTGGCGCAGGATTTTGTGCGAAGCCGCAATGCAGCGCCGAGCGAGCGGCAGACGCGTCGAACGCGGCCCGCGCGGTCAAACCGGAAATCGGGCCTTCGCCCTTAGAACATCGCGCGTCTGAAAATCAGACGCGCGGCAGATCGTCGATGAATTTCTCGACGTGGCCGTCCGGTACTTCGGTATCGATCCCGTCGTGGCCATCGGCGTGAGAGACCGTTTTGATCTTGGGGCCCAGCAGATTCAGGCCGCCCAGCGTGAAGAACGACCACACGGCATTGCCCGCATGAATGGCCGTCACGACGTCCGCGACTTCGACGATTTCGTGCGGCGAGAGCCACTCATTCGTTTTTGGATTGACGAGAGCCCAACGGACGTGGGTGACGCGGTCAGTCATAGGGTTAATGCGTACGGCATCGATAGCATAGGTCGCCATTTCCACCTCCATCGTCCTCACCCAGGCATCGTAGCACTTATGTCTGGTTAGACGAAGCAGGCACGTATCGACCCTTGCAGATGGACCCATTCGAAGAGCACCGCTGCGCTGCACAGGCACTGTCCGGATGTACTCTGCGGCGCCAACCGCCGCGTGACAGCGTCAGTGCAGGCAATGACTGCATCTTCGAATGACTTCCACTTTCTATAACGGTCGTGCGTAAATTGTTCTTAAGCCGGGTTTGCACCAATGCGGCGCGGCGCACAGTTCGGGCCGCGCCGAGTACTCAGCGTGCTTATGATCCGCGCGCGCCTGCAGTACGATGGCCGCACTGACCTGCACGGAAGACGAGCCATGTCGATCGAAGTCGGGACGGCGTCGTGGACGGACGCCACACTCATCAAATCCGGCCGCTTCTATCCGAAGGGCTGCACGAGCGCCGAGGCACGCCTGCGTTTCTATTCGAGCCAGTTTCCAATGGTCGAAGTCGATGCGTCGTACTACGCAATGCCGAGCGCCGCGACCAGCGCGCTGTGGGCCGAACGCACGCCTGAGCACTTCACGTTCAACGTCAAGGCATTCCGGCTTTTCACCGGGCATCAGACAGAGCGCAAGTTCTTCCCGCCGGACATTCAGCCCCTGCTGCCGCAAAGCGATAAAAGAAACCTCTACTACCGTGATGTGCCGCCCGACATCATCGACGAGATGTGGCGGCGCTTCTTCGAAGCGCTGTAGCCGCTGCACACCGCCGGCAAGCTCGGCGCTGTGCTGTTCCAGTTCGCGCCGTGGATCTCCACCGGGCCGCGCGACAAATCACACGTGCGGCACTGCGCGGACAGGATGACGCCCTATCTGAGGGCATTCGAATTCCGCAATGCCAGCTGGCTCGACGACCGGCACCGCGAATCGACGCTCGCATTCGAACGCGAACACGGCCTCGTGCATGTGGTGATGGATGCACCCGAAGGCGTGCCGAACCGCGCGCATACCGTATGGGAAGCGACGTCGCCGGAGCTTGTGATCGTGCGCTTGCACGGCCGCAATGCGAAGACCTGGAGCGGCAGCACGACGGCAGCCGGCCGCTTCAACTACGACTACACCGCGCGCGAACTGGAAGAGATCGCGGTGCCCGTGCGGGAGATCGCAAAACGCGCGGGGCGCACGCATGTCGTATTCAACAACTGCTTTGAAGATGCCGCGCAACGCAACGCGCATTCGATGATTCGCATCCTTCAGCAAGAGCGCTTCGAGTCAATACGTGTCGTGCATCTTTAAAACCCAATGCATTAAAGCGCTTTCCGGTTGCAATTCAGTTTGCATCGACTAGCCTCGTCTTATTCGAACCAGACAAATAGCTTTCATAAGACGAAAAAGACAAAGGTGCACCGATGCTACTGACGGCTTATGTGCAGACCAGCCAGCCGGGCCTGTTGCAGCTATGGATCGGCATGTTCGGCGTGGCCGCGCCGCCTGTGCCACAGGTTTCCATCGACCGGCAAGCGGCCGTGGCGCTGGAGCCGCCCGCGTTCTTTCCGATTCGCGATTTCAGCGTCGACGATAACGGTCAGGCCATCAATCATCAATGCGTGCTGCGCTTCAACGTGCCGGACGAATCGCGACCGCGTCAGATCCTTGTCGACGCAGGTGGCGAACAGTTCGAATTCGCGAGTACTTCATTGCCGAAAGAAGTGCCGACACTGATGGACGGCAGCTTCAATATCCTGCTGTCGTCGTGCTATTCGCAGCCGGAAGATATCGACGGACTGCTCGGCACGATCGTCTCGCAGATCAAGGTGCAACCGCATCTGACCGTGCTCGCGGGCGACCAGGTGTACCTCGATCTGCCACTCACGCAGCGCGTGCCCGATCAGAACCCCGACCGCGCGCGACTGCTCGCCAACAAGTACTACCTCAACTGGCTCTCCGGCGCGTTGCGCGTGCCGGGGTTGCAATCGGTGCTGGAGCGCGCGCCCGTCGTGTGCATTCCCGACGATCACGAGTTCTGGAACAACTATCCGTTTGCACAAAAGCAGTTGCCCGATACGTGGACGGACGGATCACGCCAGTTGCTCGGCGACACGGCGCGCGCGCTGTACGAGGACTATCAGATTGGCGGCGCGCCGGGCGGCGCGGGCGGCGCGATCCGGCTCGACGTCGAGCCGTTGAAGATGCTGTTCGTCGATATGCGCTGCGACCGCGACAATACGTTCAAATCGTTGATGGGGCCTAAAGCCGTTGCGGCGATGCAGGCCTGGGAAAAAGATCTCGTCGATACACACGCCGCAGGGCAACCGGTTGTCGGCCTGCTCGCTTCGGGCCAGGCGCTTTTCATCGATCCGCCCGAAAGCAACTGGCGCAAAAAAACCTTCGACGCCGAAATGCCGAACTACGCGCAGTTCGACGTGCTGCAAGCGACCTTGGGCCGGCTCGCGGACAACGGCATTCCCATCGTCTACATGACGGGCGACGTGCATTGGGGACGCGTCGCATCGGGTCACGATCTGCAGACGGGCACGGCGCTTTACGAAGTAATCGCCTCGCCGTCGCGGCTGATTCGCACGCCGTTGCTCGACACCGCGAAAGAAGCGGCCAATTCGGTCAAAGGGATTTTCGGCGGCGGCAATGCGTGGCCGCGTCATTCCGATCCCGAGGACGTGCCCGACCGCTTCGGTGTGAATCACCGCTTCACACTCAAGCAGGAGTTCGGACGACGCGGCGATCAGGTTGCAATCCTGTCGTTCACGCGCGTGGGCAGCGGCGTCGATATGCAGGTCATGTACTACGGCATTTCCAGCGACAAAGCGCTTTCACAATCGGAATCCACGACGCGCTTCGAACTGCGCGCGCGTTAATCAAAAAGACGAGGCAATGTCATGCTGAAGATCGTACGATCGACGACGACACAATCGAATCCGCAGTTCACGCCATTCGAGCGCAACGAAGGCGAGAGCAATACCGCATGGGGCGAGCGCGCAGTACGCGATATGAAAGCGGGCGGCCCCGATGAATGGACTTATGTCGTGCTGCTGGGCGGCAGCGATACGCTGGCGTTTCGCGTGCGCGTCGCGCAATCGCATTTGCGGCACGACATGTTGCCGTCGTTCTGGTCCGAGTCGATTCTCGTGCGCCTCGCAAGCACGACGCTCAAGAACGCCGAAGCGTTGCACGTGCCTTTGCATCAGCCGGAAGGGCCCGCGTTTGCGACGCGTGTGAATGGCGTGGTCGCGCGTCCGTTGACGGATTTCGACGACACCTCGCGCTTTCCGAATATCGCCGTGATCGCATTGCCCGTTGCGCAGGACAAGGTGGTCGACAAGGTGGCGAGCTTCGAGCAGTCACGCGCGACACTCGATGCGCTCGAACATGTGTTGCGCTGGCTCGCTTATGCATGGGGCGCGGCACGCACGCCGAATCCGCTGCACGACAACTACGGATTGCCGTCTACCTGCATGATCGAAACCGTGTGCGCCGCCGCGAATTTCGACCTGACGCCGGGGCTCGAATCGCGGGCATCATGTCCTGAAGCGATCTGGGCCGCAGCGAATTACTGGCATGAGTACTTCGAGAAGTTCAACGGGCGTGAGCCCATTGGGCGCTTTTACACGCCGCATACCTATCCGATCATCGAGCCGTCCGCTGCGCCTGCGCCCCCTTCTGCGCCCTCTCCTGCGCCCAAACGCAAAGCGAAGAAGTGAGCCTCAGTTCAAGGCTGTGAGGCGGGTGCGTTCGCAGCAGGCGTCGACGCGAACGCGGGCGCTTCGCTGTTGACGGCGGCGGGCGCGCTCGCCGCAGCCGCTGCGCTCGCTTCACCCGGCGCAGGCAGAATCGGCGGCTGCGATGCGGCGTGCGAAATGATTTGCGGCGGCTCGATATCCGTCGGCGCAGAAGCCTCGGCAACGGGCGACGCATTCTGCACCGCGGGCGCAGTGGGCGCGGCAGGTGCTGGACGCGGCTTCGGCCGCGGCGCAGTTGCAGGCGTTTCAGTCTTCGCCGACGACGAGAACAGGTACTGCATCCACGCGCGCAGCTTCATGCGCAACGTGTCGAACATGCCGGGCGGCGGCTCTTCCGCGAACTTCGCGCGCGGATCAACCAGACGCGAGCGCAGCGAACGCTGGAAGAAGTCGCCGACGATCGGCAACGCGCTATGCGCGCCCTGCCCCCAGTAGTCGCTACGCAACGTCACGCGGCTGTCGTTGAAGCCGATCCATGCGCCCGCGACGAGTTGCGGATGCATCAGGATGAACCAGCCGTCCGCGTTGTCCTGCGTCGTGCCCGTCTTGCCCGCGACATCGGCGCGGATGCCGAAACGCGTGCGAATCGCCGAGCCCGTCCCCTTGTTAACGACCGAGCGCATCACGTCGAGCAAGGTCTGCGCGCTCGCAATCGGCATTACGCGGTCGGCGCGCGACGGCTGGAACTCGGCGAGCACTTCGCCCTTGCGGTCTTCGATCCGCGTGACGAGCATCGGCGCGACATACGCGCCTTCATTCGCGATCGTGCCGTACGACGACACCATCTCTTTCAGCGTCACCGGGCTCGTGCCCAACGCCAGTGAAGGCACCGCGTCGAGCTGGCTGTCGCGCACGCCCATTGCGCGCGCGAGCCGCGCGACCTTCGCGGGACCGACCGATTCCATCAGTTGCGCCGTAATGCGGTTGCGCGAATACGCGAGGCCATCGCGCAGCGTGATAGGACGGCCGCTGGGCGCGTCTTCGTCGCTTGGCCGCCAGATTTCGCCGCCTGCCAGCGGGATTTCGACGGCCTGATCGGGGAAGGTATCGTCGGGCTTTGCGCCTTGCTCGAATGCCGCGCCATAGACGAACGGCTTGAACGTCGAACCCGGCTGACGGCGTGCCTGCGATACGTGATCGTACGGGTCCTGCGTAAAGTCGCGGCTGCCGACCCACGCCTTGATCTCGCCAGTGCGCGGGTCCATCGCGACGAATGCGGCCTGCACGCGCGTCTTGCTGTCGCACAGCGCTTTCATGAATCCGCGATCCGCCGACAGATGCTTGAGCGCATCGTCGTCACTCATGCCCGAATCTTTTGCACTGTGATACTCGGGCGTCTCGCGGATAAACGCGTCGAACACATCCTTATGCCCGCTGCACGCGCTACGCGCATTCCACGCCGCATTCGCAATCGATTGCAACTGGTTGCCCTGGAACGTCAGCGCCTGGGTCGCCATGGTTTGCAGACGGGCGTCGATCGTCGTGCGCACGACGAGTCCATCCGAGTAGATGTTGTAATCGTTCGCATCGGCCCACGCGATCAGCCACTTCTTCAATTGCTGCGCGAAATGCGGCGCGGGACCGGGCGGCTCCGTCTGACGCTCGAAGTCGACGCGCAGCGGCTTTCCCTTGAGCGAATTGAATTGCGCGGGCGAAAGGCGCCCGTATTTCACCATCTGCCCGAGCACGATATTGCGCCGGTCCAGCGCGCGCTCGGGATTGATCACCGGGTTGTAATAGCTGTTGCCCTTCAACATGCCGATCAGCGTCGCACTTTCGAGCACGGTCAGATTGTCGGCGGACTTGTCGAAGTAAGTGCGCGCCGCCATCTCGATGCCGTACGCGTTATAGAGAAACGGCACCGTATTCAGGTACGTTTCGAGAATCTCGCTTTTCGTATAGACGGCTTCGATCTTGAAGGCCGTCAGCGCTTCCTTGATCTTGCGCGTGAGCGTGGGCGCGCGGCCGATGTCGTCGGGATAGAGATTGCGCGCGAGCTGTTGCGTGATCGTCGAGCCGCCCTGGCGGTCGCCTGAAAACGTATGCAGCGCTGCGCCTGCCGTGCGTCGGAAGTCGATGCCGTGGTGTTCGTAGAAGCGATGGTCTTCCGTGGAGATCAAGGCATCGACGACATGCGGCGAGATGTCGGAGAGCTTCATCCACACGCGGTTAGTCGGCTTGAACTCCGCGAGCAGCTTGCCGTCCGCCGAATAGATCTGCGCGGGCTGTTCGATCTTTGCCTTGCGTATGTCGCCGATGCCCGGCGTGAACGGCACCAGGATCAGCACATAGAGAAGAACAAGCGCGGGAATGGAGGCGACCGACAACGCCACGCCGCGCCATGTCGGACGGCGCAAACGTTGCACCGCGCGCATGAGCGGCGGCTTTGCATGGGCCCAGGCCCAGACGGAGATTTCCCGGAGGAACGACAGTATCGACTGTCTCACGCTAACGCACCATCGGCAGAAAAGGCTGCATCCTACCAAAACAGCGCGAACGTCCAGGCGTTTTGCAAGAATCGGCATCGTAATGCGACGCCGGAAATGACATCGGCCGAATCCCCACCGCTTGCGCGGGCGGATTCGGCCGAACCGTAAGGCTACAGCGCGATCAGGCGTGAGCGCGCTTCGGCGTGATCATCGAAACGAAGAACGTCACGATCACGTTCACGACGAGCGCGATCAGGCCGATATAAAGCGGCCAGGTCGAATCGCCGACATGCAGCGCAAACACGGGCTTGAGTCCCTGCGAAATCGCGAGTCCCGTGCCGAGCACGATGCCCACGAGCCAGCCGAAGAACAGCCCCGACGTGTTCAGACGGCGCGTATACAACGAGAACACAATGGCCGGGAAGATCTGCAGAATCCACACGCCGCCGAGCAATTGCAGGTCGATCGCGTATTGCGTGGGCAGGAACACGATGAACAGCAGCGCGCCGAACTTGACGACGAGTGACACGATCTTCGCCGTCGAGGCTTCCTGAGCAGGCGCCATGTTCGGCGACACCAGCGGACGCCACAGATTGCGCGTGAACAGGTTCGCCGCGCCGATCGACATGATGGCAGCGGGCACCAGCGCGCTGATCGCAATGGCCGCCGCCGCAAAGCCGACGAACCACGACGGGAACAGCGTGCCGAACAGCGTCGGCACGATGTCGGACGGCGATTTTACGTGTACGCCCGCGGCAATCGCCATATAGCCGAGCAGCGCGATCAGGCCGAGCAGCAGCGTGTACGCCGGCAGGAAGATCGCGTTCTTGCGCACGGTCTGCATCGACGAAGACGACAGCACGGCCGTCATCGTGTGCGGATACATGAAGGCCGCGAGCGCCGAGCCGAGCGCAAGCGATGCATACGCGGTGAACTGCGTCGGCTTGAGGATGATGCCCGTCGCGCCGCCTTTGGCCTTGAAGTAGGTGTCCGCCGCATCGAACACATGGCCATAGCCGCCGAGCTTCGACGGAATCAGCCACACCGCCGCGATCACGACGATATAGATCATGATGTCCTTGACGAACGCGATCATCGCCGGCGCGCGCAGGCCGCTCGTATACGTATAGAGCGCGAGGATGATGAACGCGATCACGAGCGGTGCTTCGCCCGAAATGCCAAGTCCCTTGATGACAACCTGCATGCCGACCAGCTGCAGCGCGATATACGGCATCGTCGCGACGATGCCCGTCAGCGCGACGGCCGCCGGGAACCACTTGCCGCCGTACTCGCCTTGCACGTAGTCAGCTGCCGTGATGTGATTCTTGGCGTGCGCGATCTTCCACAGCTTCGGCATCACCGCGAACACGAACGGATAGACGATGATCGTATACGGCAGTGCAAAGAAGCCATACGCGCCGACCGAATAGACCAGTGCGGGCACGGCGATCACCGTATAGGCCGTATAGAAATCGCCGCCTACCAGAAACCACGAAATGATCGTGCCGAATTGCCGGCCGCCAAGACCCCACTCGTGCAGTTGCGTGAGATCGCCCGCTTTCCAGCGCGCGGCAACGAAACCTAATACGGTGACGAGAAGAAAGAATGCGACGAAGACGGTCATCGCGACCGGGTTCACAGGGTTCAGATCGCTCATTTAATGCCCCGGTACACGACGTAGATCAGCAGCGACGTGAGCGGAACCCACAGAAACTGATACCAGTAAAAGAAAGGAAAGCCGGCGAATGACGGGCGCGTGTCGTTATAGAAAGGCAGCCACAGCAGCGCGATATAGGGGATCAGCAAGATGAGCCAGAGCCATGAACGGCCGGCCGGTTCGGTAGGTTCCACGTTTGTCCCTCTTTGGTCTATCTGATTGAATCCGCTTTGCTGGTGCGCATGGCAAACAGGCGTGAACGTGCATATTCACGCAGGCGCCTGTTGCGCGCGCCTGTTACACGCGCCCGCAAAGGTACGCGCATTATCTGCGAAAAGCTTTATTGCTGCTCGTACGGTAACCAGCCGTTATCCAATGCACGCAGAAGCTTTCAATTGATTGCCTGGAACGCTGGGTTATTTGCTGTCTAACGCTTTAACGGCTTTGGCAAAACGGTCGCGCAAGAACTGCGTGAACGCGCGTATCGTCACGGAAGCCTGCCGGTGCTGGGGGTACACGGCATACAGTGTCAACGGTGGCGAGACGTACTCACCGAGCACTTCGACCAGCTTGCCGCTCGCCAGCGCATCGGCCACGATGAATTCGGGCAGACGCGCAATGCCGAGCCCCGCAATCGCAGCATCGCGGATCACTTCGCCGTTGTTCACGCGCAGCGGGCCATGCACCTCGATGGTCCGGCTCGCGCCATCCACCAGGTATTCCCAGCCGCTGCGCGCTTCCTGCCCATATAGCAGGCACGCATGGCGCGCGAGATCCTCGGGCGTCGCGGGCGGACGCCGCGCCTTGCGATAGGCCGGGCTGCAACACGCGACCATGCGAATTTCAGCGAGCTTTTGGGCGATCAGCGTCGAATCCGCGAGCGTGCCGATGCGCAGCGCCATGTCGAAACCTTCGCCGACCACATCGACGACGCGGTCGCTCAACTCCAGATCGATACGCACGTCCGCATTCGCGCGCAGAAACGCGGCGACCAGCGGCGACAGATGAATCATCCCGAACGACATCGGCGCGCTTACGCGCAGCAGTCCACGCGGGTCCGAGCGCCCCGACGACATCGCCTGCTCGGCGTCCTCAACGTCGCCGAGGATGCGCGTCGCGCGCTGATAGAACTCGTAGCCGAGGTCCGTCACCGCGAGCTTGCGCGTATTGCGCACCAGCAGCCGCACGCCGAGGCTCGCCTCCAGCGCCATCACGCGGCGGCTGACGAACTGCTTCGACAGCTGCAGGCGGATCGCGGCCGCCGTGAAACTGCGCGCGTCGACGGTGGCGACGAAAATCTTCAGATCGTCTAGCTGCATGGCTTTGCCCTTGCGTTACACGTTAATTGTCCACTTCAATGTGACAGTGATTCTCTTTTGACATCGATTATAGCCACTCTGATTGACCTACACTTCAATCACTGCTTCAGACAACGGCACCGCCGATGTCACGAGAAGCAAAGGCCATTCAATAACGGAGAAGAGAAATGATCGACATCAGACACGCCAACGAACGCGGACGCGCCGAACACGGCTGGCTTAGCTCGCGTCATACGTTTTCTTTCGCGAACTACTACGATCCGAAGCAGATCGGCTTCTCCGACCTGCTCGTGATCAACGACGACCGCGTGGCCGCCGGCCGCGGCTTCGGCAAGCATCCGCACCGCGACATGGAAATCTTCTCGTACGTGCTGGAAGGCGCGCTCGAGCACAAAGATTCGATGGGCACGGGCTCTGTGATCGTCCCCGGCGACGTGCAACTGATGAGCGCGGGCACGGGCGTCGCTCACAGCGAGTTCAATCACTCGGCCAGCGACTCGGTGCACTTCCTGCAGATCTGGATCGCACCGTCGGTCAAGGGCGCGACGCCGCGTTACCTGCAGCAGAACTTTTCGGCGCAAGACAAGCGCGGGAAGTTGCGTCTCGTGCTCTCGCCTGAAGGCACGGATGGTTCGCTCGAATTGCGCCAGGATGCGCGTGTGTATGCGGGTCTTTTCGATGGCAATGAAACGGCAGGCGTCGATATCGCCGCCGACCGCTATGCGTATGTGCATGTGGCGCGCGGCAGCGTGAAGCTGAATGGCGTCGAGTTGAACGAAGGCGACGGTGCGCGTATTCGCAACGAGCGTCGCCTCGAATTCACCGAAGGCCAGGATGCGGAAGTACTCGTATTCGACCTGCGCAACAACGAAGTATCGGAATTGTGGTCCTGAGCGGCGAACGCCAAGACCCGACTATATTGAAAGAGGATTGAACATGAACACCTTTATCGAACAACGCAAGGATGCACTGCTGCTCGTCGCACGCGTGCTGCTGGTAGTACTTTTCGTGCTATTTGGCTGGAGCAAGCTCACCGGCTTCTCGGGCACCGAGCAATACATGGCGTCGACAGGCGCGCCCGTCCCGGCATTGGCCGCCGTGATTGCGATCGCGATGGAACTGGCTGTTGGCATCGTCATTGCCGTGGGCTTCAAGACGCGTGTGCTTGCACTGGTGCTCGCGCTCTACACGCTCGCCACCGCGTTCATTGGCCATCACTTCTGGACGCAGACGGGCATGGAGCAGTACATCAACATGATCAACTTCTACAA
Organism: Paraburkholderia sp. PGU19; assembly: GCF_013426915.1. Lineage (GTDB taxonomy): Bacteria > Pseudomonadota > Gammaproteobacteria > Burkholderiales > Burkholderiaceae > Paraburkholderia. The sequence continues at coordinate 2,447,755 of NZ_AP023180.1, read as the reverse complement.
GAACATCAGCATCATTGGTGGCTTGCTGCTGTTGTTCGTGACGGGTCCGGGCAAGTACTCGATCGATCGCGCATAAGCGAAGCAAGCGGCTTTAGGAGTTGTCAACAGGGCGGCCTTCTGGCCGCCCTTTTTCGTTGTTTGCAAAGCAACGCCGTGTACTTTCGGCATGAATGCAACACTCTTGTCATGTTCGCGGCGGCGTCGAAATCGATGTGATAAAAGTCCGCGAGCCTGCATGGGACCACGTGCGCGCGGACCTATAAGACTCAAATGGTCGGTATGCATCGGGCTTAAATAGCGGCACACACAAAGACGCGAACGCAATTGCGCTGCCCGCGCCGCACTAAAACAACAAGCTCGTGCAGGGGTTCTCAATATATGAAAAGACAACACCCATGACCAAGCAAATCAAACGGACAGTTACCGCGCTGGGCGCAACGGCCATTGCACTCACTTGCCAAAGCGCATTCGCGCAAAGCTCGGTGACGCTCTATGGCGTCGCGGACATCGGCATTCGCTATCTCACGCATTCGAATGCAAACAACGACGGGCGCCTGTTCATGACCAACGGCGCAATCACGAACAGCCGTTTCGGTATTAAAGGCTCGGAAGATCTCGGCAATGGACTGAAGGCGATCTTCCAGCTGGAAAGCGGCATCGATCTGCAAAGCGGCGCGCAGTCGGATAGCAAGCGCCTGTTCAACCGCGCGGCCTATGTCGGGCTGTCGAGCAACTACGGCACGCTCACGCTCGGCCGTCAGAAGACGCCGCTGTTCGATCTGCTCGGCGACACGTACGATCCTCTGACCGTCGGCAACTACCTCGAAAACGCATGGCTGCCCGTCGCGCTCGGCGCAGGCCTCTATGCGGATAACGCGGTGAAGTACGACGGCAAATTCGGCGGGCTGAACGTCAAGGCGATGTACTCGTTCGGCACGAACTCGACGTCGACGGGCGCGGACGGCTTCTCCGGCCAGGTTCCGGGCCACCTCGGCGCGGGCAACATGTACGGCTTCACGGCTTCGTACGCGTTCGGTTCGCTGAGCATCGGCGCCGGCGTGCAGCAGAACAGCGACAACTCGAATCACAAGCAGACCATCTACAACGCGAATGCCGTCTATGCGTTCAGCACGACGAAGATCTACGTCGGCTATATTCATTCGAAGGACGACACGGGCTTTGTCGACAGCACGCTGTCGCAGCGCGACTTGACGCTCGGCGTCGATATCCTGAAGGGCTCGGGCCGCAAGGACGACGGTCCGTTCGCAGGCGTGACGTGGCAAGCGACACCCGCCCTGCTGCTGACGGGCGCGTTCTACTACGACCACATGAAGAACGCGGCAATCGGCGGCGGCGCGCTCGGCAGCGGCAACCGCTACACGGGCGTGGCCGTGGCTGAATACTCGCTGTCCAAGCGGACCGAAGTGTACGGCACCGTCGACTTCAACAAGGTCACAGGCGCGGCGACGGTCGAACTGCCGGGTACGTCGAACCAGACGGGTGTATCGCTCGGTCTGCGCACCATTTTCTGATCTGGCGTTACGACATGCGCGCTGCAAGGCGCGCGTGATGGCTATAGCGGGCGGCGTGGCATCAAGGGCCATGTCGCCCGTTTTTCATTTCGGGCGGCGTGGAGGATGCGTCAGGCGTAACTGTGATATACAGGGAAAACCCGTACCAAGCCTTTGTTTTTTCTTTTCGAGTCGTAGTACCAGCATGAAACGCATTGCCGCCTTTTGTCTGACGACGTGGTCCGCCGCCGCGCTCCTTTACTTCGGCCAGCACTCGGTTGCGCTCATCGCATTGAGCGGAGTCGTCGTGTTCGGCGGATACGATCTGCTGCGCCCCTAAGTCCCTGTTCCGCTACACGCTGTCTCGCGCTCGTCGCCACTTGATGGAAAACCATCATTTTTCGGCGTGAGGCTTCGCTCTCCTTCAACTATCTTTGTGCAAACGGAATGTGTCCCTGAAGCGCTGCGCTGATGGGATTCCCGCAATCACAAAGAAGGAGACGACTCATGTCCTCGAGCTCTGCCGTCGACGGCGGCAGCACCGCCACACCCAGTCCCACCGATCCCTCCTTCGACGCACGCATCGCCGAGCAGTGGTATCAGCCGCGCATTCCGCGCGCGGTGCTCAAGGAACTGATGAGGCGCGACGATGCGGCGGGCCTGCGCAATTTCATTCCGTGGTTCGCGTTACTCGTGGCGTCCGGCGCGGTCGCCGCCTTCACATGGGGAACATGGTGGGCCGTGCCTGCATTCTTCGTGTACGGCACGATCTATTCGTCGAGCGACGCGCGCTGGCATGAACTGTCGCACGGCACGCCGTTCAAGACGCGCTGGATCAACGACGCGTTCTATCACCTGTCGTCGTTCATGACGATCCGCGAAGGCTACTGGTGGCGCTGGAGCCATGCGCGCCATCACACGCACACCTACTTTCAGACGCGCGACCCCGAGATCCAGGTCACGCGCCCGACCAAAGTGCTGCCCATCGTCGTGGATTTCGTGGGGCTGGTCGGCTGCACGCTCGAAATCGGCAAGGTCGTGCGTCATGCGTTCGGCCGCGTCGATGCCGCCACCGACGCTTTTTTGCCCGCGAGCGAAAAACCGAAAATGATCTGGTCGTGCCGTATCTATCTGGCCGTCGTGATCGGCACGATTGCCCTCGCAATCGCCATGCACAGCTTCCTGCCGCTGATGTTCGTGTGGACGCCGCGCTTCTACGGCGGCTGGCTGCATCAACTGCTCGGCCTCACACAGCATGCGGGTCTCGCCGTCAACGTGAAGGATCATCGGCTGAACACGCGTACCGTGCAGACCAACTTCGTGTTCCGCTTTCTTTATCTGAACATGAACTATCACCTCGAACATCATCTGCTGCCGATGGTGCCGTTCCATGCACTGCCGCGCCTTCACGAAGCAATCAAGGACCAGTTGCCGCCAGCGTATCCGAGCGTGTATGCCGCGTATCGCGAGATGCTGCCCGCGTTGTGGAAGCAGCGCACCGACCCGACGCACGTGATCGAGCGGACCCTTCCCGCAGCGTGAGCGCCGCGACCAACGCACAAAGAACATTGGAGGAGATAGTCATGAGCGTCGAAACGAATGCAAAGGTCCACTGGATCGCCGCCTGCGCACCCGACGATATCGACGAGGAAGACGTGATGCGCTTCGATCACAATGGCGCCAGCTATGCGGTCTATCGCATCGCGGAAGGCTACTACGCGTCCGACGGCTGGTGTACCCATGAGCATGCGCATCTCGCCGATGGCTTCGTCGTCAATCGCGAGATCGAATGTCCGCTGCATCAAGGGCGCTTCGATATTCCGAGCGGCAAGGCAAAGAGCGCGCCCGTTTGCGTGCATCTGAAGACCTATCCGGTGCGCGTCGAAGATGGCGAAGTTCTGCTCGGCCTTCCCGTACAGGACGCATCATGAGCACACAGCCCGCGATGGTGATAATCGGCGCAGGCCAATGCGGCGTGCGCACGGCAGCCGCGCTGCGCGAGAACGGCTGGGAAGGCGAGATCACGCTGCTCGGCAACGAAGGCTCGGCACCGTACGACCGGCCGCCGCTGTCGAAAGCCGTGCTGCTCGGCGAACGCAGCACCGCGCAATGCGCGTTCTATGACGACGCCTTCTATCGCGACCAGCGCATCGACTTGCGCGTCGATGCCTGCGTGCAGCAGATCGATCGCGGCGCGCGCAAGGTCGTGTTGCGCGACGCACGCACGATCGACTATCAGCGTCTGCTGATCGCGACGGGCGCCGAGCCAAGGCGGCTCGACGTGCCGGGCGCGAATCTCGATGGCGTGCATCTGCTGCGCACTGCAAGCGATGCCAACGTGCTCGCCGAAGTATTGCAGCCTGCACGGCGCGTTGTGATTGTCGGCGCGGGCTTCATCGGCCTTGAAGTTGCGGCGTCCGCTGTGGCGCGCGGCTGTGAAGTGGTCGTCATCGAAGCCGGCGCGCGCGCGTTGATGCGCGCGGTACCGGAAGTCGTGGCGGGCTATCTGATCGACAGGCATCGCCAGATGGGCGTGAAGATTCATTTCGCCGCACAGATCGAACGGCTACTGGGCAGCACGCATGTAACGGGCGTCAAGCTCAAGGACGGCACGCAGATCGACTGCGACTGCGTCGTCGTCGGCATTGGCGTGAAGCCCCGCACGGAACTCGCGGAAGCGGCAGGCATCGATGTCGCGGATGGCATCGCCGTCGACGACACCTTGCGCACGAACGACCCGCATATCTTCGCGGCGGGCGACGTGTGCTCGTTCCCGCACCGTCTGTTCAGGCGGCGCATCCGGCTCGAATGCTGGAAGAATGCCGAGGATCACGCGCGCATCGTCGCGCGCAACATGCTGGAGCGCGGCGAAACGTATTCGGAAGTGCCGTGGTTCTGGTCGAATCAGTACGACATGACGATCCAGATTGCCGGCCTGCCCGCGTTCGGCGTAGAGAGCGTGGTGCGCGAAACGGGCGACACGTCGCGCATTTTCTTCGCCCTCGATCGCGACGGCGTGCTGGTCGGCGCAAGCGGCGTCGGCAAGGTCAGCGAGATTGCGCGCGACGTGCGCATCGCGCAAACGTTGATCGGGCAGCGCGCGTGTATCGAGCCTGCATTGCTCGAAGATCGCAGCGTCAAACTGAAGGGACTCGTCGCCGCGGAGGCGCTATGACGCAACGGCTCGCCGTGTATCAGTCACTGTGGGCGATGGAGCGGCGTCATACCGACGGCTTCGAGCGCACGCTCGAAGAGAACGTCGCGATGATCGCGCAAGCGGGCTTCGAAGGCGTGAGCACGTCGTACGGCTCGCGCGGAGACGTGCGGCGTCTTTCGCAAGTGCTCGCGCAATATGGCCTGCAAGCAGAGGCGCAATGCTTTCCGCGCACCGTCGAAGACCTGTGCCCGATACTCGAACACGCTGTCGAGTTCGGCGCGCATCATATCGACTTGCAACCGGACGTGCGGCCACGCCGCATTGCCGATGCGCTCGAACTGATCGACGGCTGGCAGCGGCTCGCGGAACAGGTGGACATTCCCGTCTACATCGAAACGCATCGCGACCGCATGACGACCGACCTGCACTTCACGCTCGATCTGCTCGACGCGCGGCCTGATCTGCGTCTGCTCGGCGATCTGTCGCATTACCTCGTCGGCCGTGAATTCGCGTGGCCCGTGAACGAAGAAAACGAAGCGGCGATGCAACGGATCATCGATCATTCGTGGTCATTTCATGGACGTGTCGCGAGCCGCGAGCAGGTGCAGATCGAAATCTCTTTCGAGCCGCATCGCATGTGGGTCGATCTGTTCCTGCGCTGGTGGCGCGACGGTTTCGTGTCGTGGCGCAAGCGCGCCGGACCCGACGACACGCTCGTCTTCACCTGCGAACTTGGGCCGAAGCCTTACGCGATCATCGGGCGCGACGGCAACGACACAACGGACCGCTGGGCCGAATCGCTATTGATGCGCGACTGGATATGCGAGCTGTGGAGCGAAGTGGCGCAGGAAGAAGCGACTGCGCTCGACGCTAGTCCATAAGCGGCAGGTTCTCGCGCAGCAGCACCGTCACGGGAATCTGCTGCGCCAACGTCACGCCGGGATCGCGATGATAGTGACGCAGAATCACTTCGATCGAATGCAGCGCTTCGCCCACGGGGTTCTGGTCGAGCACCGCATCGAGCACGCCTTCGATCAACAGACGCCGCGACGTGTCGTTGAGTTCGTGGCCGATCAGCACCGTCTTGTGCACACGGTCAAGCGTGCGCAACGCGTTGCCAATGCCCTCGTCGCCAACCGAGATGTTGTAGATGCCGCGCAGATCCGGATAGCGGCGAAACGCGTCGCGCGCGAGGCTTTCGGTGATCGACGATTGCTCGCGGCTCTCCACGGTCTCGACGATGTCGCAATTCGGAAAGCGCCGCCGCAGCACGGAACGAAACCCGCTTTCGCGTTCTTCATGGCCGAGAAAGTCATGCATGCCCGTCATCACGAGCACCTTGCCGCCCGCATCGCCGAGAAAGCGGCCCATCAGCTCGCCAGCGACGCGCCCCGCGCAGCGATTGTCGATGCCCACATATGCGAGCCTGCCCGTGCCGGGCAGATCGCTCGCGAGCGTCACGACAGGCATTCTGTGGCTCACATGACGCAGCGCCGCCGTGATATCCGGGTGCTCATACGCGACGATCACGAGGGCATCGGCCTTGCGCGACGCGCGCTCGATCGTCTCGACGACGGCCTGCGGCTCGAGGCTGTCGAAGTACGTGACGGCGCAAATCACGCGTTGCGCCTCGAAGGTCTTTTGCGCGAGTTCGAAGCCCTGCTTCAAATGCACGTAATACTGCGCGACGGGCTGCTGCAACAGGATCGCGATGCGCAGCCAGCGCACCGACACCGCTTCGAGCGCGCGATCGATCTTCAGCTTGCGCGCCCATTCGAGCACGCGCGTTTCCTTGTCGCGCGAGACGCCGCCGCGCCCGTTCAATACCCGATCGACTGTCGCCTCGCTGACACCCGCTGCGCGGGCGATGTCAGTCATGCTCGTCTTGCGGCGGCGCGTATCGGACATGGCTGGCTTCGTTGTAGTCGGCATACGCGCCATGATCGCATCGACGCTGCGCGGGCAGCAAGCCGAGATATCCACTATCCATCGCAGTACAACGTTGAAGGAGACAGTGCATGGAGCAATTCGATTCGAAGGTCGCGATCGTCACGGGCGGATCGCAAGGCCTGGGCGCAGCGATTGCCGCATTGTTCGTCGAACGCGGCGCACGTGGGGTCGTGATTTGCGGACGCGCGAAAGAAAAAGGCGAAGCGAAAGCGCGCGAGCTGAGCCGGCTTCGTGAGGCGCGCGGTGCAAAGGTCGTGTTCGTGCAGGCGGATCTCGCGAATGTCGATGACTGCCGCAAGGTCGTCGCTGCCGCCGATCAGCACTTCGGCCGCGTCGATATCCTTGTCAATGCGGCGGCGCTCACCGATCGCGGCACGATACTCGATACCGATCCCGCGCTGTTCGACCGCATGTTCGCGACCAATGTGCGCGCGCCGTTCTTTCTGATGCAGGAGACGGTACGCGTGATGCTGCGCGAGCGGATCGAAGGCACGATCGTCAACATCGGCTCGATGTCCGCGATGGCCGGGCAGCCCTTCATCTCCGCGTATTGCGCGTCAAAGGGCGCGCTCGCCACACTCACGCAAAACACCGCGTATGCGCTGTTGCGCAATCGAATTCGCGTGAACGGATTGAATCTGGGCTGGATGGCGTCGGACGGCGAAGACCGCATTCAACGCGAGTTTCATGGCGCCGCCGACGACTGGTTAAAACAGGCCGCCGCTGCGCAACCATTCGGCCGTCTGATCGACCCGGCCGAGGCGGCGCGCGCCGTCGCATTTCTGGCCAGCAGCGAATCGGGCTTGATGACGGGCTCGATCGTCAACTTCGATCAGTCGATCTGGGGCGCGTATGAAGATGCGCCGCATCCCGCCGGGCCCATGAAGAACGTTTGAATCGACCCGCCTGCTGCGGGCGCTGTGAACGCAGCAGGCGACGCCCGGGTCAGTCCTGCTTGCTGCGCAGATCGGGATTCTTGTGCGCGATCTCCGATACCCAATCGACAAACGCGCGCAGCCGCGAACTGAGGTTGCGGCGATGCGGGTAGACGACGGAGAGCGGCGTCGTCGGGCTGTCGAAGTCGGTGAGGATTTCGGTCAGCGCGCCCTGCCGGATCAACTCGGACACCATGAAGCGCGACGGCTGGATGATGCCGTGGCCCAGTGCGGCCGCGTTGATATAGACGGAGCCGTCGTTCACGGCGAGCACGCTCTTCATCTGTACCTTCACGACTTCGCCGCCGACGTTGTACTCGAACGGGAACGTCCTGCCCGAGCGCGCCGATACGTAGTTCACGGCCTGATGCTCGCTGAGTTCTTCGAGCGTCTTGGGCGTGCCGTGCCGTTCCAGATAAGCGGGCGACGCGCACGTGACGATGCGCGCGCTGCCAATGCGCTTGGCGACCAGGCTCGATTCTTCGAGCATGCCCATGCGGATCACGCAATCCACGCCGTCCTGGATCAGATCGATATTGCGATCCGCGAGACCGAGGCGCACGTCGATTTCCGGAAAGCGTTGATAGAAGTCGTCGAGCGAAGGCAGCAATAGCGCGCGCGCAAGCGTGCCCGACGTATCGACGCGAATCGTGCCCGCCGGACTTTCCCGCTTGTTCGACAGCGACGATTCGGCATCGGCCACTTCGGCGAGGATGCGCACGCACCGCTCATAGAACAGCGCGCCGTCTTCCGTCACGCTCACCTGCCGCGTCGAACGGTTCAGCAGGCGCACGCCGACATGCTCCTCGAGCGCCTGAATCGTCCTGCTCACCTTTGCGCGCGGCAAATCGAGCATTTCCGATACCTTCGAAAAGCTGTTCGCGTCCACCACGCGAGTGAAGATCTCCATTGCCTCAAAGCGATCCATTTCCTGTGCCCTGTCATTGTTTGGCGGCAACACCCGCTGCTGCGACAGACGTCGCCCAATCGAACGGAACGGCGTCAGTGCGTTCCGACTGCCGGCTGCATCTCGCGCGCAGCCTGACGGGTAGAAAAATAGCACGGAGAATATCGCCACGTACGAGAAAGGGCGCGACCGGCGGGGCTTTAGGGGTCGTTGCGCGGCATATCGAGCGACGCGAGCGGGCTCGCTCCAGTAAAAATCCCGGCGTCGAAGACGGCTCGACAAACGCGCGGTGATTAACCAGTTCGATCAATCATTAAGCCGCCACGTATGATTAATATTATTTATTGGAGGCGCGCTCAAGCCATTCATCTTTAAAGCGGGATTTTATCTATGATTAGCGCTGCCCGCAGGGCGCGTGAAAACGTTTTAAAGCATGATCGTACGCATCAATGCGCCGCGAGTATGCGGTTTGGCCTTGTCAGCAAAGGGCTAGCGCCCAACCGCCACTGTTGCGAAGGCAAGTCAGCAGTATTTTCCTGGACGTTTGATTTTCACATGAAATACTTGCCACATATCCATCCGACAAATGTACTTTGCGGCATACTGTTAATTCCGATTGAAATTTAAAAACCGCCGCATTAGGATGAGAACCCCGTCGATGCCATAAGCATGGTCCGGGCTAAAAACTTCCAAACATATTTGCTGGCTGCAAAGGCATTTGCAGATCACCCATGTCAGCAAGCGCAGGCGCTGCGCCTTTCAGGAGATACCCGTGCTGAGCCCACACGAATTTTCAACGCTCATGCTGATCAAGAACGCGACCTCCGAGTCCGATTTCGATCAGGCCGATCTGCTCGCGCTGGCCGACCGCGAGTTCATCACCATTGACCGGCCCCAGGCCAGCGTGACGCCTCGTCTCACGGACCGTGGACACGCGCTGCTCGCTCGCCTTGGCGGCGCGCCGCTTTGATGCTGCCGGGTCACGCTCAGACAAGCGACAGGCAGCCAGCGGCAACTTCCATTTCACCAGCGGGCGTCGAGCTACGATCACATCGACGCCAGCCGGCCGTTTCGTGCATACAACCTTGCGAGGCCATTCGATGCTCACCACCATCGACGAACTGACTGCTGCACAGAAAGCCGGGGTTCAGACGTTCTTCAATATGACGAACGAGGCGGTCAGCGGCTTTGAGAAGCTCGTTCAGTTGAACTTGCGCGTCTTGCGCGACAACACACAGCGCGCGATGAACGCGCTCGCCAATGGTGAGGCGCCGGGCATCGCTGCCGCAAGCCGCGGCGATCTGTCGGTTATCGAACGTGCCGCGCTCTATAACCGCCAGGTGTTCGACATCATCGCCGTGACGCAGGCCGCCATCGTCAAGCACGCGACGGCGCAATACGAAAAGCAGATCAGCGCGGTGCAAGCCGAGTTTGGCGACGCTGCGCAGCGCGCGCCCGCAGGCGCAGAGGTCGCGGTGACGGCGATGAACTCGGCGATAACGGCAGCGAACGCATTCTATGAAAGTGTCTGGAAAACGGCTCAGCAGGCGGTCCAAACGGCCGAGAGCAATGTGGACGTGATGACACGCAGCGCGACGAATGGTTCGCGCGCCGCCTGAGCGGGCGACGCGCGACATACAGTTGTAGGAAACCGGACGCGATCCCCGCGTCAGGCGCATTTTCAGCCCGCTTTCGAGCGGGCTTTTTTTCGTCATGCAACCCCGGCTCGGCTTACGTCTTCATACAACGTTAGTTACTGACCGAAGTAGATACCCTTCGTGCCGTCATTGGAACGCGAACCCATCGGCTGCGTCGCCATGCCGGACGCCGTCGTACCGCTCACCACGCCGCCGTAACTTTCACCCTGCCCGTGCTGCCCGGACAGACGGCGTTCGGCGGCTTGCGCGTTAGCACGATAGTCCGTGCGGTCGCCATCGCCCGGACGATAGCCCTGGCTTTCGACGTTCATCAGGTCCTGCCTCACTTCACCGCGCGTGGCGGGCTCGTTCGGCTGGACAGTTGTTTGTGCAACAGCCGTAGCGGAAACACCCATGACGGCGGCAAGAACGGCAGCGTGCTTGAGCAGTTTCATGACTTCCTCCATGAAGTAGGTAGTACACGTTCAATGGTGCAAGCGCTGTACCCGCCAACTCTATTGAAAGACCTCCATGCGAAGCCACGTCGATTATTTCTCTAACCGTTTTCGCGCACCTGTCATTGATGCGGCTTTTGCAGTGTCGTTGCGTGCACCACAAATCAGCGCGACACCTTCGGCAGCCGTCGCTCGTAACGAGGCGCGCGAATCGCCGGCGCGCGAACGCAATGCAAGACTGTGCAGAATCGCCGACGCAACTCGCGCGAGCACTGCGGCATCCGCGTCGGTTGAAAGCTCGCCGTCTGTTTGCGCGCGCCGGATGCGCTTCTCGAATGCGCGATCGAACGATTTGAGGCCTTGCGCCAATCTGGTGCGCACGGCTTCATCGGCTTTCGATTCGACCACGGCAGTGCCGATCAGAAAACATCCACGCGGCTCGCCGCCAGAGGGCAGATAAAGCGCGAGCGCGCTGTCGTACACCCGCTGCAATGCCTGCGCCAATGGGATGTCCTCGCGCAACGCAAGATGCATCGCCTGCACGCCGGCTTCGACGTAACGGTCCAGCGTGCTCAGATAGAGCGCGTGCTTGTCGCCGAACGCGGCATACAGGCTGGGGCGATTCATGCCCGTCGCATCGCTCAGCGTATCGAGCGACGTGCCCGAATAGCCGCCGAGCCAGAATGCATCGGTGGCGTTGCTGAGCGCATCGTCCGCATCGTAGGCGCGCGGCCGTCCGCGTGCGCGTTTCTCATTTTTTGTACCGTCTCGCATATAAATATTGGTATCTCCGATTTTTGTCCACTATAGTACAAAAACCATCCATTGATCGGGAGGAGACATCGTTATGGATCTGTACTTTTCGCCGCTCGCGTGTTCGCTCGCCACACGCATCACGTTTTACGAAGCGGGCGCGCAAGCTGACTTCATTCAGGTGGATACGAAACGGAAGAAGCTGCGCGACGGCTCCGACTTCTATGCAGTCAACGCACTCGGCCAGGTGCCCGTGTTGCGCACGGACGAAGGGTGGCTATTGACGGAGAACACGGCTATCCTGCCGTACGTCGCGGACCAGTTTCCCGCAGCGCAACTGGCATCTTTACCAGGCACCCCGCAACGCGCGCAGCTTCAGCAATGGCTCGGCTTTATCAGCACCGAACTGCATAAAGTCATTTTCGTGCCGCTGCTCGATCCTGCCGCACCACATGCTTACGCGCGTCAGAAGGTTGCGCGGCGACTCGACTATTTGCAGACACATCTGTCCACGCATGACTATCTCGTCGAGCGCTTCACAGTAGCGGATGCCTATTTGACGACCGTGTTGAACTGGGCAAAGTATTGCGACGTCGATCTCGCGCAATGGCCCGCCGTCGATGCGTATTACCATCGCATCGTGCAGCGTCCGCATGTGGCGAGGGCATTGGCCGAAGAGATGGCGTTGTATCGTGAAGAGCAGGCGCTTCAATAACAGATCACGCGAGGATTGCCGATGAAGGTCAACCGCATCGTCTCGAACATCGAAGTGCAGGACGCCACACGCGCACAGCGCTTCTATCAGGAGATTCTCGGCCTCGACCTGCTGATGGATCACGGCTGGATTCGCACCTACGGTTCGGACCAGCCGATGACGGTGCAAATCAGCTTCGCGCAGCAAGGCGGCTCGGGCACGCCCGTGCCCGACCTGTCGATCGAAGTCGACAACGTGGACGCCGCCTGTGAAGCCATGAAGGCCGCCGGCTTTGCGATCGAATACGGTCCCGTCGACGAGCCGTGGGGCGTGCGGCGCTTTTATGTGCGCGACCCGTTCGGCAAGCTCGTCAACATTCTCGCGCACCGCTAGGACGCGGCTGTTCGTACGGCCTTAGGGCATCGGCAGGCATACACCGGCGAATTGCCATCGAACGGACACACCGCCGCGCGTGCAATCGCTTTACTATTGCTGCTATTCGGCGTTCGCCAGATAGCACGCGCCATTCGCTATCTGCTTTCGATCAGCTTGACGAGCGTATGCAGCAGGCGGTTCGACGGCGTCGCAACGCCAAGCGCGTCGCCGCGCCGCACGATCAGGCCGTTCAGATGATCGATCTCGCTGCGCTTGCCGCGCGACAGATCTTGCGCCGTCGATGAATACTGCCCCGGCATCGTCTCGGCGATCATGCGCACGGCCTTGTCGATGTCGCCGGGAATAGTGACGCCGTCGGCCTTCGCGACCGCGAGACACTCGTCGACGATATCGCGCATCACGGTTGTCACGCCCTCGCCTTTCACGAGCCGCCCATAAGGCAACTGCGTGATCGCCGACAACGCGTTGTAAGCGCAGTTGAGGATCAGCTTCGCCCACAAAGCGCCGCGCACGTTGTCGGAGATTTCGGTGGGCACGCCTGCCGCGACCAGCGCCTGCGCGACCTCCGCGCTCGCGCTGGACGGCTCGATCACCAGCTCGCCGCGTCCGTGATGCCGTACGTGCCCAGGCCCGGCCATTTCCGTCGCGACATAGACGACGGCGGCCGCCACTGGCTGCGCAATCACCTTGCGCACTTCTTCCGCGTTTTCGACGCCGTTCTGCAGCGACAACACGAGCGTGTCAGGTGCGAGAAACGGCTTGATTTCCAGCGCCGCGCTTTGCGTGTCCGTCGATTTCACGCAGAACAGCACGAGCTTCGCACCCTGCACCGCACTCGCCTGCGTGCTTGCGGCGAGGGGAATGCGCTCGTCAAACGATTGCGCTTCGAGGTGCAGGCCGCTGCGCTCGATCGCCTCGACGTGTTGCGGGCGTCCGATCAATACCACTTCATGTCCCGCGCGCGCCAGCATGCCGCCGTAGTAGCAGCCCACCGCGCCCGCGCCCATTACGGCGACTTTCATATCAACGCTCTTGTGTAGGGAATTGAAGCGTCAAAAGTTACCACACGCTGCGCGCGGACGTGTAGAACGCGGCAGTGACGAGGCGCGCTTTTGTCAGGCGCGCGTGCGCACGGCGAGCAGAGCCTCGGCGAATGCGGCGGGCGCCTCTTGTGGCAGATTGTGTCCCGCGTCGTCGATCACGCGGTGCTCGTACGACCCCGTGAAATGCGGCGCATGATGCGCGGTCCCACCGATTCCCATCACGCCGTCGGCGCTGCCGTCGAGCGAGATAGCCGGCACGGAGATGGGCGGCTGCGCGGCGAGTTGCTGTTCCATTGCGTCGTAGCGCGGATCGCCCGCCACCACCGCATAGCGATGCCGGTACGAATGAATCACGACATCGACGAAATCCGGGTGATCGAACGATGCGGCCGTCTGCGCATAGCATGCGTCGTCGAAACGCCAGGTCGGCGACCACAGCGTCCACAGCAGACGGCACAGCGCGCGGCGATTTTCGGTGAGACCGGCGCGTCCACGCTCGCCGTGAAAATAGTATTGATACCAGTGACGCAGTTCGTTTTCCGGCAACGCCGGCTTGCCTGACGCCGCGATGTCCTGGATGTTGTAGCCGTTCACCGTGACGAGCCCCTGCACGCGCGCCGGATATAGCGCGGCGACGATACAAGCGGCGCGTCCTCCCCAGTCGTAGCCGCCGAGCAACGCGCGTTCAATCTTCAGCGCGTCGAGCAGCGCGAGCAGATCGGCGCCGAGCGCGGCCTGCTGCCCGGAGCGCGGCGTCGCGGCGGAAAGAAAGCGCGTTGGCCCGTAGCCGCGCAGATACGGCACGATCACGCGCGCGCCCTGCGCGGCGAGCAAAGGCGCGACGTCATCGTAGGCGTGGATGTCGTAGGGGAAGCCGTGCAACAGCACGACGGGCCATCCTTCGGGATGGCCGGATTCCTCATAGGCGATATCCAGCAGTTCGGTGCTCACGTGCTTCGGCATGATCGGCGGCTCCTTTTCAGGCGATCGACAAACGACGTTCGGGGCGCAGCGAGCGTTCATGGTAGCGCCGCCGTGCGGATCGCGCTGCCCGCTTGCCTCGCGCGAAAGAAAGTCGTTTTACTGCAAACCGATGTCGTATTCTTGCCATGCCAGCCGTTCGGCGGCCCGCTACATTCGACCAGACGAAGCCCGCAAACCGTCGCTATCCGGGTGCCCCGAGAGACGAACCAGACCGAGCAAGCATGAAACAGGCACACGATCCAGCGACCCAGCCGTGCGGCGCATTCCCTCTGCACAACACGCAGCCCCTCGCCGATTTCGTCGACAGCGGCCCGGCTCTCGGCACGCCTGTCACACCCGTCCCCGCGCCACCGCCGCCCGCCGGCAGCCTGCGCGCCACTGCCATCCTGCTGCTCGGCTACGCGATTCTCATCACGGGCAACGGCCTGCTCGGCACGTTGATCTCGCTGCGGCTCATCCAGCAGCAGGCGCCGTCGATCGTCGTCGGTGTCGTGCAGTCCGCGTATTACGTCGGTTTCATGCTGGGCGCCGTGTATGGCGGCTCATTGATCGGGCGCGTCGGCCATCACCGCGCGTTCGTCACCTTCGCGGCGGCGTCCGCCTGTTGCGCGCTCGGCTATGCGGTGTGGGACGCGGATGCGGTCTGGGTGGCGCTGCGCTTCATCACGGGCTTTTGCCTCGTCGGCATTTTCACCGTGGTCGAAAGCTGGCTACATCAGGTCGCGAGCAACGCGCAGCGCGGCCGCGTGTTCTCCGCCTATCTGATCACGAACTATCTCGGCGTCGGCATCGGCCAGTTTCTGATCGGCCTCGCGGACCCGGCGGGCTTCGAACTGTTCAGCGCCGTCGCCGCGCTGTTCACCGCGTCGCTGATTCCCGTTGCGCTGGCGGGCACGGCGCCCGGTCCGATCGCCGCGCACGACACCCATGCGGGCGCTTCCTGCGGCGCGCGGCTCGCGCGTGGCCTGTCGGGCTTGCAGACCATCTACCGATGGGCGCCGCTCGGCGTCGTCGCATGCCTCGCGGCGGGCCTGCTCAACAGCGCGTTCTACACGATGCAGCCGGTGTTCATGCGGCGCGTCGGCTATTCGGTGCCGGACGTGTCGCACTTCATGGGCTTCGCGCTGCTCGCGGCGCTCGTGCCGCAATGGCCCGTCGCACGGCTCGCCGATCTGTTCGACCGGCGCAAGGTGCTGCTGTGCCTCGCCGCGCTCGCCGGTTCGCTGAGCGTGTTGCTGTTCATGCTGCGCGACGGCGTGCTGATCGAAGCAGTCGGATATTTGTATGTCGCCGTGGCGTTCTCGATGTATGGCGTCGTCACGTCCTATGTGAACGACTGCGTTCCCGCCGACGAGCGGATCGCCGTCAGCGCCGGTCTGCTGCTGATCTTCTCGCTCGGCGCAAGCGGCGGACCGACGCTCGCGTCGGCGATGATGGCGCTCGCCGGGCCTGCCGGTCTCTATCTTTTCACAGCCCTCGTGATGGGCTTGCTCGCGCTGCTGACGCTGCGCAACCTGCGCACGAAGACGCCGGCCCGGCGCGTTGCCGACGCGCGATAGGCTTTTGCTTCATCCGCCTTGCCGAGACATGCGCAACGCGCGGCGCGCTCACGAAGCTTTGTTGCCCTGGTAGCCCAGCCGGTGCCTGCACCTCAAGCCGCTGCCAATCCGACCTGATCGGCCAGCGCAAGCAGATCGGTCACATGCCGCGCGATGCACGGGTCGTACAGCACCGCATCGCTCGAAAACGTCCGCCGCGGATGCGGCTCTTCCCGCGCGCTGAGCACGGCGTGCGTGAGCACGCGGCGCAAGCTGTCGACATCGTTCTGCGCGAACACGAACTTGGCCTGCGGCGCGATCACATCGTGGCAGCCGATATTCGACGACAGGATCACGGGCGTGCCGCACATCGCCGATTCCACGCCAACGAGGCCAAACGGCTCATAGCTCGACGCGAGGATCGTGTAGTCGGCTGCGCGGTAGCCGTCTTCGATCGCGTTCACGTAGCCGATATAGCGCAGCCGCTGCGACGTGCGTTCGGGCGGACGCCCCGCCACCGCGACGACGACGGGCAGATCGAGATCGCGCAAGGCGGCTTCGATCAACGGCAGTCCCTTGCGTTCGTGACTACTCGACGGAAACAGCAGCACGATTTCGTCGTCGGCGAAACCGAGACGTTTGCGCAATGCGCGCCGCTCAGCGTCGGCGACGGGCGAGAAGCGGCCGTTGTCGACGGGCGGATACAGCACGCGGATCTTCGCGTCGTCGACGCCGTACAGCAGCCGCAATTCGTCGCGCATCTGCGGAGAATGCGCGACGACGAAGCGCGCGCGCCGATATTGACGGCGCTCCAGCGCAATCTGCCGGCGATCGAAAAACGACGGCGCGCGGCCTGTCGCGCTGAGAAAACCCAGATGCGTGCCGCCGCAAATCGCGATTTCCGAGGCTTCGACGCGATTGCAGCCGATCAGCACATCCACTTTCGCGTCGCGCCGCATCGCGCTCAGGCGCCGCGAAAACCATTCGTCCCGCCACTTCCCGGGCAGGAACGATACGTTGATCCGGTGCGGCTCGACGAGGCGGCTTTCCGGCAACTTCGGATCGAACGCGCGGCCGAACACGGCCAGCTTGATCCCGGCCGCGACGAGTCCCCGTGTCACCTCGATCGCATAGCGTTCGAGGCCCCCGCTGTACTTCAGTGCATTGCACGACAATCCGATTTTCATGCTTTTTGTTCGATTACCAAACGGCACTGGCAAGTCATCGCGCTTCCGATGTCAGGACACATCGCGCGTTCTTTAGCCCTGCTCCGCCAATTGCCTGAACACAGCAACAACGCGTCGACACGTCAGCGCCTCGCGCCAGAACTTTTCCTTCAGCTGCGCCGTCGGCAGCCATTGCCACGGCAACACGACGCGCACGGTGCCCCACGCCGGCCGCCAGCGCTCGGCCACGGCTCTGCGGCGGAACAGGCTGATGGTCGGGACGGACAGATTCGACGCCAGATGGCCGATGCCCGAATCGTTGCCGATGAACCAGCCCGACTCATAAAGCCAGCACGCGAGCGCATGCAGATCGTCGAATGCGGGTGCGGCGACGCCGAGCCTTTCGAGTTCGCTCCAGCGTGCCCGCTCGTTGGGCGCAATCACGAAGCACACCTCGTAACCGAGCGCCTGCAGGCGCCTCGCCAGCGCGATGAAACGCGCGCGCGACCAGCGCTTGTCGTCGGTGCTGGCTTCGGGATGAATCACGACGCGATGCCGATACCGCCGATGCTTCAACGTCGCGGGCGGCGTGATGCCGTTCTCTGTCGTGCCGGTGACGATGCCGAAGCGCGTACGGCAAAAGTGCGCGAAGCGCTCCGCCATGCAGCCGGGGGCGTCGGCATACTCGATATCGTGCAGGTCGATCACATGAGGATGCGCGCCCGCAAGATTCGCGAACGGCTGATGCCGATGCATCTGCAAGACGGCGTCGAACGCTGCAAGGCGTGCTTCGCAATCCACCTCGCGTGGCAGCGGATGAATCGCGACATGAGGAAACCAGTGTCGCAGCGCGTAAATCGGCGTGCCGAACACGCAGACATCGATACCGCTTGCGCGCAGGTTCTGCACGATCACCATCGACACCAGCGAATCGCCGATTGCATTCGACATCACGAACGCGACTCGCCTGATCGAAGCGAGGCGCACGCTCTCCGGCAAGGTCGCGTCCACGTCAGGCCGCCTCGCGTTGCAATTGCTGGAATGCGCGCAGCACCTGATTCACGGAAAGCGCGTATTTCCAGCAGCGCTCCTTGAGCCGTCCCGTCGGCAGCCACGCGCCGCCGACCAGCACCTTGCCCGCGCCCCAGCCCGGACGCCATGTACGCGCGATGCCGTTGCGCATGAAGAGCGACAGCGTCGGCACCCGCAGGCACGATGCAAGATGACCAATGCCCGAATCGTTGCCGATGAACCAGCCGCTTTCCACGAGCCACGCGGCGACGTTATCGAGCGTACCGAGACGCGGCAAGCCGATGCCATGCCGTTGCACGTGTTCCCAGTCGGCGCGCTCTTCGTCGGTCACGATGAAATGCGGCTCGAAGCCCTTTGCTTTCAGCTTCAGCGCAAGGCGCACGAAGCGCGGCGCGAGCCAGCGTTTGTCAGGCGTGCTGGCCGTCGGATGGATGGCCACGCGCAAACGATGCTTGCGATGAATCAGCCCTGCCGGAACCGTGAGGCCATTGCCCGGCTCCGCGTGATGCAGACGCAGCGACTCGCGGCAAAACTGCGCGAGGCGTCCCGCCATCGGTTCCGTAGAAGGTGCGCGGCAAAGATGCTCCAGCACGAGCGCATCCGGGTGACGCTGCTCGAGGCGCGGCACTGGGCGATTGGCGTGAAGCTGGATGACGGTATCGAACGGGCGTAGCAGCGCGTCGGCATCGTCTTCGTGCAAGGCGGCCCGGATATCGATGCCGGGAAACCAGTCGCGCAACGCCCGCATGTGCTGGCTGAACACGGTGACTGTCTTGCCGCTCAATTGCAGATTGCGCGCGACGGTCATCAGCAGCAGCGAGTCGCCCAACGCCGGCGACGTCGTCACCGCTACGTTCAAAGCCGAATCGTTGGCGTGCTGCATGGTTGTTGCTCTCGGTGAATGACGTGGACCTGGCGTCGCGCGTCGACGTATGCGATCGCAGCGCATTATAGGTTTGGGCCTGTCACGCAGGATTTGTGTAATCTTTCCGACAATTACGCGGAAAGCACCGCATGTCGCGACAACCCTTGCGGCACGCAATCGGATCGCGCCGGTCACCCCTATGCCTTACGCGATAAAGAATCTGAAAGCCTGATCGACGTGTGAAAGCGGCGTCCATGGTCAGCCAGTCCGTTTTGCATCGCCGTTGTAGTAGCGCAGGTCCGTTTCCGACAGAAGACGCTTCATGTGCGGTCCGTGCGTGCGCAGGTTGGCGGCTTGCAGCCATTCCTTTTTGCCGTGCAAGCGGTCGAATGCGTCGTGACGGGGCGCGTCGGCCGCACTCGGCCAGTGATGACAGACGAGACTCAACGGCTCGCAAACATCCCTGAAATTGGGGTGCACGGGTTCCCGCTCACCCATGCCGAGCACGGCGCGTCGTCCGAAGCGTTGAATCACGGCTTCGTAAAGCCGCTTTTCAAGGATGTCGTTATCGGCGGGACGCAATGAGCGGATGACGTCGAGCATCGCGGGCGTGCTCTTCGCGATGAAGAACTGGGTGGACAGGGATTTGCGGTCGCGTATTCCGTAACGCGATCCGCACCGTCTCAACAACCGCGCGAGGCGCGCGCGCAGCCTTCTTCGTTTGTCATCCGAACGGCTCCATTCCAGCACGCGATCGGTGCTCCACGACGATGCCGCGACAAGCGCGTGCGGCGACTTTTCGAGCCTCTCCAGATAACGCACGATCACCTTCTGGTCGAAGATCCACGTATCGGCTTCGAGGTGAACGACGTAATCCGCTTTCAACTTCGTCACGGCCGCTTCGATCGACGCGACGAGCAGATCGTGCGCGCCTCGCGTCAACGGCTTCGGCTCACGCATGACCAGAATGTCTTCGATGTAACGCGTATAGCTCGAATCCGCGCACGCATGCACGACAGGCCACTTGCGCGGCCAGTTCAGCTTGATGATCTCCATCGAAATGCGCGCGCAATCCGTGCGATTGAACGAGGTCAGGCAAACGACGACTTGCATGTTCGAATAGCGTCTTCACGAAGCGTCACATACTGCATCAAATTCGAATGGGATTTCGCAACTGCACCTCATGCGCGTCTTACATATTATTTCCGCCGCCGCGCACCCGTCATTGATATTCGCTAAAGCGTGAGACAGGCGCATCGTCGGCAGGTGCGGACGAATAGCCGGGCACGTCCGCCTTGAACTGATCGAGCAGACCGCGATCGATCCGCGACAAGCCCTTCAA
Source organism: Paraburkholderia sp. PGU19 (assembly GCF_013426915.1). GTDB lineage: Bacteria > Pseudomonadota > Gammaproteobacteria > Burkholderiales > Burkholderiaceae > Paraburkholderia. The sequence goes on along the minus strand of NZ_AP023180.1, from coordinate 2,427,390 downwards.
CTGAAGCTGCATCAACACGCGCGTGCCCGTGCTCGGCGACGACGTGCTGCTCGTCGCGTTCGTGTACTTTTCCAGCGCGAGCGCGAGCGACCAGCATTGCGCGTCGTATTGCAGCCCCAGAAGGCCCGCGATCAGACGGTGCGTGCTCATGTCGTAATTGACGCGCGCGACGCTCGCCAGGTTCTTTGCGAGCGGCCATTGCCCCGACACGATGAACTGGTTCACGGGCTGAAAGTCCAGCGTCGTGTTGGCGCGCGTGTACCGGTAAGCGACATTGACCACATGTGCCGTCGCCGGCGACCACGCGAGGCCGACCGATCCTTGCGTCAGATAGTTGTTCGCCTGGCTGTACTGCAACGCGTCCTCTACGTTGATGCCCGCGCCAACCTTGATCGAACTGCCAGCAATCAAGCTGGTCCGCGCGACGTTCGCCGTGTCTTCCGTGTCGTATAGCGTCACGCGTGGTTGCCTGAAATCGTAACGCTGCGCGATCACGAAGCGCGCGCGTTCGTCGCCCGTTGCGGCGTCGATCAGCCGCGACGTCAGCGCAGCCGTCAGGCGGCTTTCGTCGGACACGCGGTCGTTACCGGCAAACGCGTTATCGCTGAAAAGTTCGCCCAGACCGAAGTCCGCTTCCGTCGTGTCGAAGAGCGGCACGTAAGTCTGATTTCGATAAGGCGTATAGACGTAGAAGAGCCGCGGCTCCAGCGTCTGGATATACGAGCTTCCCCAGATGCGCACGGCGCGCTCGAACGTCATGCCCGAGTCCAGACTCAAGGTCGGGATGTTCACGTTCACATTGCGCGGCTGCCCTGCGGGTGCATCGGACGCAATCGAAGTCAGATCGTACGAAGCGAAATGCCATTTGATCTTCGGCGTGAAGAACCAGCCGGGCCGCACGATCGGATAGCTGACGAAAGGATTGAACACGAAACGCGTGCCTTGCGTCGCATCGTCCGACGAAAGCGTGAAGCGCGTCGCGTCCGCCTCGAAACCATAGTCGAAGCCACCGACGTCGTAACGGTTGTAGCGCACGTTGAGCTGCGGCTCGCGGTTGTAGGTCGTATCGCTGGAAAACGACTGCCAGTGCTGCTCGCGCGCGAGCACCGACCACGGTCCGCTGTTGTATGTGAGACCGGCTTCCTGCTGATAGAGCGTCGTCGAAGTGGTCGGAAACGCGCTGCCCGAGCCGAGATCGGTCGACACATTTGCATCCGACACGCGGTTGTAATTGACGTAAGCACCGAAGCCGGAGCCGATATTCCAGACATGATTCAGATCAATCGAATAACGGCGCTCGTGAGTCGTGATGTCGTTCGGCAAGTAGGCAATCGCCAGCGAACCGGAGGATGCGCTCGTCAGATACCGGTAGTCCGCGCTCAGCATTTCGCCGCGCTTCGACATGTAACGCGGAGCAATAGTCAGGTCGTAGTTCGGCGCGATGTTGAAGTAATAAGGGAAGGTGATGTCCACGCCGTTCTTCGAACTCATCGACCACGTCGGCGACAGCAGTCCGCTGCGACGCGCGCCGTCGAGTGGGAACGAAAGCCACGGGCTCGCGAGCAATGGAATGTTCTGAAAGAACAGCACGCCATTGTGCGCGACGCCTTCGTCGGCGCCACGATCCATCGTGAATTCAGACGCACGGATATACCACGCGGGATTCGTCTCGCACGCACAGGTACTGTATGTGCCGTCTTCGATCTTCGAACGCTCGTTGTCGAGCAGATCGGCGCGTTTGCCACTGCCCCATCCGCCGTTCAGATAGAAGTGGTATCTGGGCTGCGCAATGAAGCCTTCGCTGGCGTTCACGCGCAACTGGCTGAACGGTCCATCGAATACGTCGCCCTTCGAAACAATGCGGACGCTGCCATATGCATCGGCCATGTCGTGATCGGGGTCGTAATGCAGCGCATCGCCTTTCACGACGAAACCATAGCGGCGCAGCTCGGCGGCGCCCTTCAGCGAAATGTCGCTATCGACGGTGCCTGTGACGGAGTCGCCCAATGCGATCGTTGCCGGTTTTGCATCGGGCGGACTGGATGCTTCTGTGAGTTGCGGCGCGATGCGCAAGCTCCACGCATCGGAGAAACGTTCGGCATTGGCCGCGTCGCCCGCGAGTTGCGCGTACACCTGCATTGGCGCGAGCAGGCAGAGCACCAATGCGGCAATAGGCCTGATAGCGAGGCCCTGGACTTCTCGGCGGAATATCAAAGCGGAATCGTGGCGTCTGATTGACGGGCGGACGCCGGCCCGAATGAAGATGCGTCCCGAGCGTCTTACTGCAACGTCACGGCGTCGCTGTTGACCTGAGTGATGGCTGCCCCAGCCGACGCAGCGACGCCGCTCAGCGCCTCGATCAACGGCGCGATCTGCTCGCACGGCAACGAAAACGAAATGCCCATATTGCCCGCGAGCCTGAAGCGAATGACGGCTGTCTGCGTGCCGTTCAGGCGCCCGATCTCCCAGCCGTAGCTCTGAAACGCGAAGGCCATGTGCTCGTTCTGGTTGATGATCCGGTCCGAATGCTCGATCGCATTCGGCAGTGCGACCAGCAACTGGTCGAGCACGGAACGGTGGATCGCCGTGGTCGCCTGATTGCCGTGAAGCAGCAGGTGGAGACCGTCTTCCGTCATCTGCAGATCGGCAATCGAATCGACGACGTGTGTCTCGCGCTCAGACATGGCGTACCTCGCTCGCACCTGTTTGCGTGCCGGCTTCGCGCCCGCGATGTGTGCGTGTGTCTTCGACCCACGGTTCATACGAAGAGGCCCGGGCCAGCCAGGTGGAGAAAAGCGGCGTGGAACTGGCGCGTAACACAGCAACCAGTACGACGGGATCGATATGTTCGAGCATGGCGAAGAACCAGAGGTGGGTGGAGTCGGCACGATACCGCCACCTTCGCTCTCAACGCGTTACCACGACCCTACCGATTCTTAGCTGCATCTTTCCGCCTTTGCATGGTATCGACCGTGCAGCGCGCGCCGCTATTCATTGCTGCGCCATTCCTTACCCCACGCAACAAATAATCAGAAAGTTTGGCGTAACCCTGCGCAAGAAGCCCATTCCTATACTCGCGGCTTTCCATAGTGAGTCGCGTCCCGCTCTCAACAAGACCTTCGATGAAACAAAGAGCATCAACTATCTGTCTCGCCAGTGCGATCACGGTGTGCGCCACGTCACTGACGCCATCGACCGCGCTGGCCGGCGACTCCGTGGTCGTCACGGACATCCGGCTCGACGGCTTGAAGCGCATTGAAGCGGGAACGCTGCTCGCCAACCTGCCCATCAAACGCGGCGATACTTTCACGGACGACAAGGCATCGCAGGCCGTGCGCGCGATCTACGACACGGGCCTCTTCAGCGACGTCAACGTGTCGCTCGAAGGCGATATCGTGGTGGTGCACGTCGTCGAGCGCCCTGCCATTGCGGAGATCGATTTCTCCGGCATTCACGAGTTCGAGAAGGACAATCTGACAAAGGCGCTGCGTGCCGTTGGCCTGTCGCGCGGCCGCCCTTTCGACAAGGCGCTCATCGACAAGGCCGAACAGGAATTGAAGCGCCAGTACCTCACACGCGGCTACTACGCGGCGCAAGTCGAAACCACGACGACGCCCGTCGACAGCGGACGCGTATCGGTTCTGTTCTCCGTCATCGAAGGTCCGAATGCGAAGATCAGGCAGATCAATTTCATCGGCAATCACGTGTTTTCGGAAAGCACGCTGCGCGACGAAATGGAACTGTCGACGCCGAACTGGTTTTCCTGGTACACGAAGAACGATCTCTATTCCAAAGAGAAGCTCGGCGCCGATCTGGATCGCCTGCGCTCGTACTACCTGAACCGTGGCTACCTGGAGTTCAGGATCGACTCGACTCAGGTATCGCTGACGCCCGACAAGAAGGAGATGTATCTGACGCTCAATCTGCACGAAGGCGAGCCCTATACGATCACCGGAATCCGGCTCGCAGGCAATCTGCTCGATCGCGAAGCGGAACTGAAGCCGCTCATCGGCATCAAGCCCGGTGAAACGTTCTCCGAAGACAAGCTCAAGGCAACGACGAAAGCGATCGTGGACCGGCTCGGCGAATACGGCTACGCGTTCGCTGCCGTCAATACAGTGCCGCAGATCGATCAGGACAAGCACACTGTCGATCTCACGCTGCAAATCGATCCGGGACGACGCGTGTACGTGCGTCAAGTGAACGTGGAAGGCAACACGCGTACGCGCGATGAAGTGATTCGGCGGGAAATGCGCCAGCTCGAAAGCGCGTGGTTCGATTCGAACCGGCTTTCACTTTCGAAGGAACGGGTGAACCGGCTTGGCTATTTCACCGACGTCGACGTGACGACGGTGCCCGTTGCGGGTTCGAACGATCAGGTCGATGTCGACGTCAAGGTCACGGAAAAGCCAACGGGTGCGATTACGCTCGGCGCGGGCTTTTCTTCGTCGGACAAAGTGGTGCTGTCGGCGGGCGTTACGCAGGACAACGTGTTCGGCTCGGGCACGAGCCTCGGCGTCAATGTGAATACGGCGAAGACGTATCGCACGCTGTCGGTCACGCAAACGGACCCCTATTTCACCGTCGATGGCATCAAGCGTATTTCGGATGTCTACTATCGCACCAGCTATCCGCTGTATTACAGCAACGACGAGAGCTTTCGTATCGTCTCGCTCGGCGCGGACCTGAAGTTCGGCATTCCGTTTTCGGAAGTCGATACGGTGTACTTTGGTCTCGGTATCGAGCAGGATCGCTTCAACACCGACTCATCGACGCCGCAAGCCTATCTCGACTATGTCAGCGAGTTCGGCCGCGTCGTCAACAACGTCCCGCTGACGGCCGCCTGGTCACGCGATGCGCGCGACAGTGCGCTCGTGCCGAGCCGTGGCTATATGCTGCAGGTCAACGGCGAGGTCGGCACGCCCGCGGGCGAAACCGAGTACTACAAGACCGACGTTCAGAGCCAGTATTACTATTCGTTCGCGCGCGGCTTCATTCTGGGCATGAACCTGCAAGCGGGCTATGGCAATGGCTTCGCGGGCAAGGCGTATCCGATCTTCAAGAACTACTACGCGGGCGGTATCGGCTCGGTGCGTGGATATGAATCGAGTTCGCTGGGTCCGCGCGATTCGTCGACGGGCGATTCGATCGGCGGCTCGAAGATGGTGGTCGCGAACGTCGAAATGACATTCCCGCTGCCGGGTAGTGGCTGGGATCGCACGTTGCGTGTCTTTACTTTCGTCGACGCGGGCAACGTGTGGGGCAACGAAGGCAACAGCACGGGCGCGAATGGGTTGAGGTACAGCTATGGCGCGGGCCTCGAATGGATTTCGCCGATTGGTCCGCTGAAGCTCTCGGTTGGGTTTCCGATCGTCAGGCACGCGGACGACAAGTACCAGGTGTTCCAGTTTCAGATCGGTACGTCGTTCTAAACGTACCGGCGAAAAAAGAGCCCGCTTTGAAGCGGGCTCTTTTGCTTTCGACCTGGTGTTGCTAATACCACGCCCTGCATGCGCTACTGGATTCTTCGCGCCGCACTGTCGAAACGCATGCGCTCTTCGGCCACGATGGGCGCTGCAACGTCGAGCATCGGCGCCTGCGCATCGTCCCGATCCTCCGCCGCGCCATGGCGCGGCAGCGCGTCGTCGGGCGCGAACATATAGCCCTCGCCGCGCAAGGTCTTGATGTATTGCCGGCCCGTCGGCGACAGCTTCAACGCGGCGCGCAGTCTGAACACGACGACGTCGAGCCCGCGTTCCGTCACGCTGCAATGCCGGCGCAGCATGTTGAGAATACGCACGCGCGACAGCACCTTCATCGGATTCGACGCGAGCACCAAGAGCAGCGCGAATTCCGTGCTGCGCAACGGCACTTCCACGCCGCCGCGAGCGAGCACGCGGTCGGCAACGTCGACTTCGAAATCGTCGAATGCGATGGGCGCGCGCTCGATATGCATCGGCACATGCGACGGCGGCCCCGAACGCAATGCGTTGCGCACCCGTGCGATCATTTCGCGCGGATCGTGCGGATCGACGACATAGTCGTTCGCACCGAGCTCGAACGCGAGCACCTTGTCGACGACGTCGTCGGAGCGGCTGACGATAATCACAGGCAGGTCGAAGCCGAGCGAACGGATACGCCGCAATGCAGCCAGACCGTCGACTTCAGGCAAGCCGTGACGCATCACGATCAGCGACGGCACTTCGACCTCCAGGCGCCGCTCCAGCGAGTCGGTGTTGTACAGGACGGACATCTCGATCTTGTGCTGCTGCACATGTGCCCGAAGCATATCGCGGCTGGTCTGATCAGGCTCGACGACGAGCAGATGGATGGTCATGAAGTTTCCGTCCTTCTCCCATTTGAATGGAGGACCATGATAGAGAGCAACTGTGCAGGCAAGACGGTGAAAATTAAGGAGATTCTGTGGAGATTGCCGAACGCTCGTCCGTCGCCGCGCGGGTCGCGTCAAAATAGCACCGTGGCGGCATATTCATAGAAACGGGCATGCGTGCGGCGCCAGAGGTGCTGGCTAAAGCATGCCGACAGGCAAACACAGGGTGGCAAGCATGAGAAGTGGCGGCCGTGGGGTCTCGCCATGAGAATCGGCATTACGTCGAAGCTCTTCGTCGCGATTTCGGCGGCATGCATACTCGTGGCCGTCACGATGGGCGTTGCCGTGCGCTGGAGCTTTGAACAGGGCTTTCTCGGCTATCTGCAGCGCCAGTCGCAATCGCATTCCTTACGCCTGCAGCAGGAACTCGAAGCCGCGTGGGCAACGCATCGAAGCTGGGATTTTGTCAAAGACCCGGTGGCGGCAGCCGCCGCCATTCCCGAGGCAATCGACGCAGGCGTGCCGCCTCCCGGTCCGTCCGGCCCGCCCGACATGAACGCACCGCACGACGGCCCGCCGCCCGACGGCGCGCCTAGCGGCAACGGCGCGGAACCGGGGCCGCCGCCTGGCGACGCGGGCGCGCCCCCTGATATGCGCGACGACCTGCGAAGCCCCGGGCCGCAGGGCAGCCGCCACCCGCCGTTCCGTGTCTACGACACGGACATGCACAACGTGCTGCAAAAAGGACCGCCACCGCCGCCCGATGCGCCGCGCCTGCCGCTGACCGTCGACGGCAAGGTGATCGGCTGGCTGGTGGTCGCCGGGCCCGAAGTGATGTTTCATTCCGCCGACCGGCAGTTTCAGGCGCAGCAGGTTCGCACCACATGGCTCATCGCCGGGTTCGCCGCGTTGCTGGCGGCCGGTGTCGCCGTCGTGCTCGCGCGTTTGCTGCTCGCGCCCGTGCGGCGCCTCGTGCTGGCGACGCACCGGCTCGCGAGCGGCGATTATTCGATTCGCGTCCCCGATGCGGGCAGCGACGAACTGCACGATCTCGCCGCCGATTTCAACCGGCTCGCGATCTCGCTCGGCAACGCCGAACGTTCGCGCCGCAATCTCATCGCGGATATTTCTCATGAGCTGCGCACGCCGCTTGCCGTGCTGCGCGGCGAACTCGAAGCGATCGAAGACGGCGTGCGCAAGCCCGACCGTGCGACGCTCGCGTCGCTGCAGGCGGAAGTCGCGCTGCTGAGCCAGTTGATCGACGATCTGTACGAACTGTCGCTCGCGGACATCGGCGAACTGTCGTTCGAGAAGGTACGGCTCGACGTCGCGCCCATCGTCGAGGCCGCCGCCGAGTCGTTCAGAGACCGGCTCGCCGACAAGAAGATCGCGCTGGAAACGGATATCGGCGCCGCGAGCGTCATCATGCTCGGCGACCCGTATCGGCTGACGCAGTTGATGAAGAACCTGCTCGAAAACGCGTTGCGTTATACCGATTCCGGCGGCAAGGTCCGCGTAGCCGTCGCGAAGCACGAGCACGAGATACAAATCGATGTGCAGGATACGCACCCCGCTGTGCCCGAACCCTTGCTGCCGCATCTGTTCGACCGGCTGTTTCGCGTCGATGCGTCGCGCAGCCGTCAAAGCGGCGGCGCGGGCCTCGGGCTTGCGCTGTGCAAACATATCGTCGGCCAGCATGGCGGCACCATCGACGCATTGCGTTCGCCGCTGGGAGGACTGTGGATCGCCGTCCGGTTCGCTACGTTAGAAGCCAAAGATGACTGACTCTTCACTTGCCCGTTCGCCTGCTTCCGTGCTGATCGTCGAAGACGAGCCGAAGCTGTCGGCGCTGCTCACCGACTATCTGCGCGCCGAGAACTTCGACACCCAGGTGATCGAAGATGGCCGCGAGGTGATCGCTTCCGTACGCGCGCATCCGCCTTCGCTGATTCTGCTCGATCTGATGCTGCCGGGACGTGGCGGGCTCGAAATCTGCCGCGAATTGCGGACTTTTTCAGATGTGCCCGTGATCATCCTGACCGCGCGTGTCGATGAGATCGACCGCTTGCTCGGCCTCGAACTGGGCGCCGACGATTACGTCTGCAAGCCGTTCAGTCCGCGCGAGGTCGTGGCGCGCGTGAAGGCGATCCTGCGCCGCATCGAGTCGCTATCGGGTGTGGCGCGCGCCGGTGCGGAACCTGTTTCGAGCGGGCTGGCGATCGACCTCGACAGGCATGTCGCATCGCTCGATGGAAAAGACCTCAATCTCACGCCGATTGAAATCAGGCTGCTCGCGCTGTTGCACTCGACGCCCGGCCGCATCTATTCGCGCGACCATCTGCTGCGGCAACTGTATGACGATCATCGGGTTGTCGCCGACCGGACGGTCGACTCGCATGTGAAGAACTTGCGTCGCAAGCTTCAGAATGTCCGCCCGGATCACGACATGATCCGTTCGATTTATGGCGTCGGTTATCGGCTGGAAGTCGTGCCGCCCGAGAGCCGCGACGATGGCGATGCTGGCTGAGGGATCGGTTCGCCTAGCCTTCGCAGCGGAAGAAATCGATGTTCTGGCCCGATGCGACTGCGCGGCGCAGCCACTCGGGCAAATCGCCCCGGCCGTCCCAGACATGGCCTGACGCATCCTGATAGCGGATGGCGCGTGCGTTTTTTTCGTCTTCGGCGAACGAGCGTTCCAGCGCGTCGAACGTGATGCCGAATTCGTTCATTCGATTCTGGATCCACGCGATCAGGCGCTCCCGCGCCTGGCCGTCGAGTTTTGCGATTGAAGTAGACATTGCTCGTGCGATTCGAAGTGCGATTCGTAGTGTGGAGAGATCAGCAATCCATTCGTACGGGCGAAACCAGAACTGACGGGCTCAATTGCGGCGCCGCGCATCGACGCGAACCACCGAGTCGAATAGCGCCTGGGCTCGTGCCAGTTCGTCGAGCGCGCGGTCCAGTTGCGCGACGGCGGCAGCATGCTCGACCGTCGACGCGGCATCTTCCGGATCGGCGCGCACGGCGCGAAAAGCCAGATCGACGTTGCGTGTCGCTTCGACAAAACGCTGTGCGGCCTGAGCCTGCCTCGATTGCATCATTGCCGACATAAGCATTCCTCCATCTGGATTCGGTTCGGATATTCAGCTTGCGATTCGGGGGGCGCGACCATTCGCGGTTCGCGCCGATGGCTGTCGATACGAGCCAGCGCTACACAATGGATTGACTGCGGCATGCTGCCGATTTTCTCTCTGCGCGGTGCGAAGCGCCAGGTCTGATTTGCAACAGCGTGCGGTTTAGTACACAAACACCCGACATTCAGTGTTCCCAGGTTTTATGCGCCGGACGCCTGGTTCTGATCCCCGTCTGCTTATAGCGTGAAGCTGGCCTGCGCGTGCGCCGCGTTGAAGGCCGCCATGGCCTCGACGGGCGGCATGTCGAACAGATCGCGCGTGACGCCGCGCATGCGCTCCTGCGGCGGCCGGGTGCGCAAACGCCCCACCAGTTCAATGAAGGCCGCGAAATCGCCATCGCGCGTGGCCTTGTTGACCTGCGCGAAGTCGCGCGCCTTGAGCACGACGGGTTGCGTGAGCCGCACGAAATACGGCGCTTCCAGCTCGACGGCGAGTGCGACGGGATAGCGCTTGCCGCTCAGTTCGCTCGCGCGCGATGTGCAATCGACGACGGCCGTGCCTTGCGCCGGACCGAGCACCTTGCCCGTGCTGACGCTGCGCAGGTGCTCCGGGTAGATGTGCAGCCGCGTGCCCATGCTCAGTTCAGTGGGCGACGAACACACCAGCGCGTAGTGCTGCTCTCTGCGACGCCCCGAAGGCAACACCGTGCGGCTGACGATGAACGCATGCGGCGGCAGTTGCCGCACCTGGCCCGTACTGTCGATCCACGCATTCCACAGCAGCATGTCTTCGCGCTTGCGCCCGCCTTGCCGCGGCTTGCTCGACGCCGGCGAAAAGAGCGCGAGCAGCGAGCCGGTGCGATGCGCCGCGATCTGCGCGCTATTGCCGAGCGACTGACCGACACCCCACAGAAAACGCCCGCCGCCCAGCCTCCGCTCCCATTCCTTCTGGAGAACGATGCTGGGGAGTTCCTCGCTGGATTCGGTGCCTGTCTTGGTCCAGCAGAACGTGGGCGGTAGGTGCTTCAGTGTCATCAACTTCCTCGGGACTGCCATCCGGCTCGCCGACCTGCGAGCCATGGGCGAAATAGTCAGCCATTCAACAAGCGTTAATGTATAGATATAATGCATGGAATGGAAGCCCCAAAGAGCGATTTTCCCGTACAGGACCTGCTGCGCCGGTTGATGGCGGACGTGCGCTCGTCTAGCGAAATAGCACGGCTTTCCGGGGTGAGCCAGCCGACCGTGTCGCGGCTTCGGCTGTCGAAAGGACGCCGCGTGCGCAAGAGCGCGTCATTCAATAAGCTATGCAGTTTCTATGGCGTGGAGGCGCGCCATGTCGGCGGGCGGGCGACGGGCTACAACGAGTTGCTGCGCAACGCGATCGTCGACGCGTGGGACGGCTCGGAAGAGCACGGCCGCGCGTTGCTCGTCGTGATCAAGGGCTTGAAGGGGTTGAGCGCGAAAGTGGAGTGAGCGGTGCGCTCGCGGGGGGTGTGCGGAGGGGTTGAAGCGGGGTTGAAGCGGACGGACTTCGCGTTCAGACGAAGTCCGTCGTTGGATTGCAGTGGGTTGTGCGTTTAGAACTGGTCTTCGGACAGCGCGAGGTAGCCCTCGCCGCCCTTCGCGCTGGTGATCGACGCTTCCAGCGCCACCGCCTGCGGCAGCAGATGTTCTGCGAAGAATTGCGCGGTCGCGATCTTCGCGCTGTAGAACGAGGGGTCTTGGGCGTGTTTCTCTTGCGCGGCCAGCATCGCGCGCGCCATCTGCCAGCCGCCCAGCACGATGCCCGCGAGCTTCAGATACGGCACGCTGCCTGCAAATACCGCATTCGGATCGCGCTTCGTATTTGCGACGACATACGCCACGACCGATTGCAGTGCGTCATGTCCAAGCGACAGGTGCTTCTGCATCGACTCGAACGCTGCGCCCTTATGCTGCTTCAGTGCCTCGACCGTCTGTGCAATCTGGGCAAGCAGTGCTGTCGCGACCGCGCCGCCGTCCCGCACCGTCTTGCGACCGACGAGATCGTTCGCCTGAATGGCCGTCGTGCCTTCGTAGATCGGCAGGATGCGAGCGTCGCGGTAATACTGCGCTGCGCCCGTTTCCTCGATGAAGCCCATGCCGCCATGCACCTGCACGCCAAGGCTCGCCACATCGATGGAAAGCTCCGTGCTCCAGCCCTTCACGATCGGCACCAGGTATTCGTAGATCGCGAGATGCTCGGCACGCTTCGCTTCGTCGGGATGGCGATGCGCGAGATCGCTGTGCGACGCCGCGACGTACGCCAATGCGCGCGAGCCTTCCGTGAGCGCGCGCATCGTCGACAGCATGCGTCGTACGTCGGGATGGTGAATGATCGATACGGCCTGCTTCGCGGAACCATCCACTGGCCGGCTCTGCACGCGGTCCTTCGCGTACGCCACAGCCTTCTGGTACGCACGATCCGATATGGCCACGCCCTGCATGCCCACCGCAAAACGCGCCGCGTTCATCATGATGAACATGTATTCGAGGCCGCGATTTTCTTCGCCGATCAGGTGACCGATTGCGCCACCGTGATCGCCGAACTGAAGAACGGCCGTCGGGCTCGCCTTGATCCCGAGCTTGTGTTCAATCGACACGCAGTGCACGTCATTGCGCTCGCCCAGCGAGCCGTCCTCGTTGACGAGGAACTTCGGCACGACGAACAGCGAAATGCCCTTCACACCCTCAGGCGCATCCGGCGTGCGCGCGAGCACGAGGTGGACGATGTTGTCCGCCATGTCGTGCTCGCCCCACGTGATGAAAATCTTCGTGCCGAACAGCTTGAACGAACCATCGCCCTGCGGCTCGGCGCGTGTGCGCACCAGCGCGAGATCGGAGCCGGCTTGCGGCTCGGTGAGATTCATCGTGCCCGTCCATTCGCCGGAAATCAGCTTGGGCACATAGGTCTGCTTTTGCGCTTCCGTGCCTGCCGTGAGCAGCGCCTCGATCGCGCCATCCGTCAGCAGCGGACACAGCGCGAACGACAGGTTCGACGCGTTCAGCATCTCGATACACGCCGTCGCGATCAGCTTCGGCAGGCCCTGGCCTTCATATTCGACGGGATGCTGCACGCCCTGCCAGCCGCCTGCGGCGAACTGGCGGAACGCATCGGCAAAACCGGGCGTGGCCGTGACGTGGCCGTCTTTCCAGCTGCTCGGGTTCCTGTCGCCTTCGACGTTCAGCGGCGCCAGCACTTCGCCGCACAGCTTCGCGGATTCTTCGAGCACGGCTTGTGCCGTCTCGAGACCCGCTTCCTCGAAGCCGGGCAGCTGCGCGATGTCTTCGATGCCGCTCAATTCCTCGAGCACGAAAAGCATGTCTTTTACGGGGGCGATATAGCTCATGGTCAATCTTCCAATCAGGCGTTCAATGGATCACTGCCACGGCGCCCGATAAAAGCGAAGGCCAAGCGGTGACGATACCTGCCGATCGTAACGGCATCTCCGGCGATTCGACTGTCCAAACCGGTCCGCGTACTGACAAATCTGGCCACATCGAATGGGGGGTATATCCACCCACCCGTGGGTTACCCCGCCTGAAGGGGCCGCCGATACGTGCCCGGCGTGCTGCCCGTCCAGTGGCGAAAGGCGCGGTGGAAGGCGCTGGGATCGTCGAAGCCGATATCGCCGGCGATCACGGCGATCGTGTCCTGCGTGTCCGTGAGGCGCTGGATCGCGATATCGCGCCGCAGCTCGTCCTTGAGCAACTGAAACGTCGTCTCCTCCGACGACAGACGCCGGCAGAGCGTGCGAACCGAGCAATGCAGGTTCTTTGCGGTTTGATCGATGGTCGGCAGGTCCGGCAGTTCTCCCGCGAGATACTGCCGCACGCGATGGCTGACCCGTTGCTCGCTGAACGTTTCGAAGATCCACTCGCCAGGCGAACGGGCGAGAAATTTGCGCAGATTGCGTTTGCTCTGGCGGATCGGCATGTCGAGAAACGCCGCGCTGAAACGCATCAGCGTCGCGTTGCAGCCGAAACGCACGGGGCCGGAGAAGAAGTAGCGGTGATCGAACGCATGAGGCGGTTGCGGACACGCGAAATCGACCTGCAGCAACGGGATTTTCTGACCGATCAGCCATGAAGACACACCGTGCGCGAGCTTGAGCATCAGCTCCTGGCCGAGCGGGCCGATGCTGCCATACGCAGGATTTGGACGCACTTCGACCTGCGCCATCAGGTCGTCGCGGCGCGACTCGATGTGGAAATCGTCGAGCACGATATGAAAGAACTGGCCGAAGCGATGCAGCGCGGTTTCGAGGTTGGGTGCGTCGAGCAGACTGAGGCAAAGAAATTTCAGCGTGCCGCTGCGAAACGGGCGACTGAAGATGCCGGGCATCTCGTCGTCGAGTTCGATCGCGAGTGTGCGGTAGAGCGTGGAGAACTGTTCTTCCGTCACCCGCGCGCCGGCTGCGCCGCGCAGTTCGGGTGTGATCCCGGCTTGCTCGAGATAGCGCTGCATGACGACGGGCTGCGCGTCGGCGGCGGCGAGAAAGCCGTTGACGAGGGAGATGGGGACGGTGGCGCTGGGCGCTTGCATTCGTGATCCGTTCCGGTGGCCACTTCATGCTTGATGGCGTGCGCTGTCGGTCTGCACTGCGGCGAAGCACGCCTTGACGGTTTTGGTGGGCCGGGTGGGAGTCGAACCCACGGTGTCCTTTCGGAGGCGGATTATGAGTCCGCTGCCTGCAACCAGCACGGCGTCCGGCCCAACAATGCTTCGCGACGGAAGCTGGAGAAAACCAACAAAAAGACCCGGTCTGAAGGCCGGGCCTGTCTGTCGATTGGCCGACATACTACACGAAAACAGGGCTTCCGGGATCGCTTCGCTGAACAAAGCTATCGGGAAGCCCTGACGTCATGCTACGTGCTGCGGCCAACAAACAGGTGCGATCAGTTTCCTTCGAGGAACGACTTCAGCTTGTCCGACCGGCTCGGGTGGCGCAACTTGCGCAGCGCCTTCGCCTCGATCTGGCGGATACGCTCACGCGTCACGTCGAACTGCTTGCCGACTTCTTCGAGCGTGTGGTCCGTACTCATTTCGATACCGAAACGCATACGCAGCACCTTCGCCTCGCGCGGCGTCAGCGAATCGAGCACGTCCTTCACGACATCACGCATGCTGGCGTGCAACGCAGCGTCGGCCGGCGCGACGGTGTTGTTGTCCTCGATGAAGTCGCCCAGATGGGAATCGTCGTCGTCGCCGATCGGCGTTTCCATCGAGATCGGCTCCTTCGCGATCTTCATGATCTTGCGGATCTTGTCTTCCGGCATCTCCATCTTCTCGGCCAGCGTCGCCGGATCCGGCTCGAGACCGGTTTCCTGCAGAATCTGACGCGAGATGCGGTTCATCTTGTTGATCGTCTCGATCATGTGAACCGGGATACGAATGGTGCGCGCCTGGTCCGCGATCGAACGCGTGATGGCCTGACGGATCCACCACGTTGCGTAGGTCGAGAACTTGTAGCCGCGGCGATATTCGAACTTGTCCACGGCCTTCATCAGGCCGATGTTGCCTTCCTGAATGAGATCCAGGAACTGCAGACCACGGTTCGTGTACTTCTTCGCGATCGAGATCACGAGACGCAGATTCGCCTCGGTCATTTCGCGCTTCGCCTGACGCGCCTTCAGTTCGCCCGCCGCCATCTGGCGGTTGGTTTCCTTCAGGTCCTTCAGCGGCAGCACGACGCGCGCCTGCAAGTCGAGCAGACGCTGCTGCTGCTCGCGAATAGCCGGCACGTTACGCGACAGGATCGCGCTATACGCGTGGTTCTCGGTGACGATCTTGTCGGCCCATTCGAGATCCGTTTCATTGCCCGGGAAGCGCGCGATGAACTCGGCACGCGGCATGCCGCACTTGTCGACCACCGTATGCAGGATCTGACGCTCGACCTGACGCACTTCGTCCACCTGCGCGCGCAGCGTGTCGCACAGACGCTCGACGGTACGCGCGGTGAAGCGGATCATCATCAGCTCTTCCTGAATGGTTTCCTGCGCCTTCAGGTACGACTTCGACTTGTAGCCTTCCTTTTCGAACGCGCGGCGCATCTTGTCGAACCATTCGCTGATCATCGCGAACTTTTCGAGCGACATGCGCTTCAGTTCTTCGAGCTGGGCGGCGTTGGCCGTCGCTTGCGCGGCGCCGTCGTCGTCTTCCTCTTCTTCCTCGTCCGCCTCTTGCTCTTCTTCTTCCTCGTTCTCGATCGCTTCGGCTTCCTGTTCGGAGAAGCCGTCGGTATCTTCGGCGTTCGTGTCGATCAGGCCGTCGACGAGTTCGTCGATGCGGATCTCTTCATTGGCGACGCGCTCGGCCATCGCGAGAATATCGGCGATCGTGGTCGGACAGGCGGAGATGGCCATCACCATGTGCTTCAGGCCGTCTTCGATGCGCTTGGCGATTTCGATTTCGCCTTCGCGCGTGAGCAGCTCGACCGTGCCCATTTCGCGCATGTACATGCGCACCGGGTCAGTCGTGCGGCCGAATTCGGAATCGACGGTAGAGAGCGCGACTTCCGCTTCCTCTTCCACTTCATCGTCCGATGAGGCGTTGGGGGCGTTGTCGTTCAGCAGCAGCGTTTCGGCATCGGGCGCCTGTTCGTAGACGGCGACGCCCATGTCGTTGAACGTGCTGATGATGCCTTCGATCGCCTCGGTTTCCGTGAAGTTGTCCGGAAGGTGGTCGTTGATCTCGCCGTAGGTCAGGAAGCCACGCTCCTTGCCGAGCTTGATCAGCGCGCGCAGCTTCGAGCGGCGCTCTTCGAGCTCCTCGACGGTGCCAGGCTGCGAAGACGCAAACGCGTCCTTGAGCAGCGCCTTCTCCTTTGCGCGGCGGTCGCGTGCCTTGACCTTTTCGACCTTGCCCGTAGCGGGTGTTGCGGCTGCTTCTTCGCTCGGGGATGCGTCGTCATCGACGGATACTTCGTTCAGCTTTTTCGTCATGGAGTTCGCCATACCGGCTGTAGTCTCGACTGCCGGCTGCTGGACGACAGCCGGTTGAACCGTGGATACCAAAGACTCGCGGGGAGCCGCATCGTCCTGCGCGACATCCGCTTCCCTTTCGCTGCTGACTCCCTGCCGCTTCGCGACCGACGCCACCGACTTCGATGTCACCGATGCCGCTCGCGCGGTCGAGGCTTGTTTCCGGGCAACCGGCGTAGCAGCGGTTTCGGCAGACCTTTTCGGGGCGGAAGGAGCCGACCTGGCTGCGCTGACCCTGGTGGTCGTTTTCGGCTCGTCCGAGCCGCTGCCTGTCGCCTTTTTTCCGCCTGTAGTCTTTACCATTGCAATCGCCTTATATCGCCTTTGCCTGGAGAAAAACAAAACCGCTGAAATCTTTTAATTATAGCATTCGGCCTTTCAGCGCTTCCCTTTCACTGCCCGCGCTGACGCTTCATGTCAGCGCACGTCCTGCTCAATTCCTGATACTCCAGCAACTCCTCCGGGGTGTGCCTCGACTGACGCGACAATTGATCCAGCCGCTCGCTATAAGCGTCATAACGCATCTTCAGAATGGCCGCTTTCAACTCTTCCCCGGCGAGGCGCTCGTGTTCCCGGCGCTCCTCGGCCACCGTCGCGTCTTCGGGATTCTTCAACAGCAGATCCCGAACGTTTTCATCATAGTCCAGAATTTCCCGGAAGATTTCCTCGAAGGTGGGGGCGTTAGCCCCGTTTCGCAACAGGTCCGACAGCAACTGGAATTCGGCCGTGTCGCCTAGCCCACGGGCATGCGTCGTCACTTCCTCGAACAGTTCGCCGTGCCGCGTGACTGTGAGCAGCGCCTGCTCTTCCTCTTCACCGAGCACCGCGACGATACGCGGGTGCATCACCAGATTGCGCAGCGCCCGCTGCTCGATCCCCGTCACGCTGCGCCGGTCTTTGCGGGCAGGCGCGCTGCGTGCTACGGCGGCGATCCGCGCGTCGACTTCGCATAACGCGGCCACTTCCTCGAACGGCACATCGAGCCGGTCGGCGAACATATGCATGATCTGCGCGCGCAACGCGTTGGCGGGCAGCATCTGCAACAGCGGCTTGGCGTCGAACAGCGCCCGCGCCCGGCCTTCAGGCTGGTCCAGTTCCTTGCCCGCCAGCACTTCATTCAACAGGAACTGCGACAGCGGCATCGCGCGGCGCACCTGCTCCGCGAAGGCATCCGTGCCGAATTCGCGGACATAGCTGTCGGGATCGTGCTCGGCCGGCAGGAACAGGAAGCGGATGGTGCGGTTGTCGGCGGCGTGCGGCAGGCAGGCGTCGAGCGCGCGGCGCGCGGCGCGCCGGCCGGCCGAATCACCGTCGAAGCTGAACACCACCGTATCCGTCTGCCGCATCAGTTTCTGCACATGAATCGGCGTACAGGCTGTGCCGAGCGTCGCAACCGCGTTCTCGAAGCCCAACTGGGCCAGCGCAACCACGTCCATATACCCTTCGACGACCAGCACGTAACGCTGTTCGCGGATCGCAAGCCGCGCCTCGAACAGGCCGTACAGCTCGCTGCCTTTGTTAAATAAAGGCGTTTCGGGCGAATTCAAATACTTGGGCTCGCCCCCGTCCAGCACGCGTCCGCCAAATCCGATTACCTGACCTTTCACGTTGCGGATCGGGAACATGACGCGCTCGCGGAAACGGTCGTAGCGGCGGTTCTGACCCTGGGCGTCGGACTTCTCGCTGACGATCACGAGGCCCGCCTCGACGAGCGCATCGTCCCGATAGTTGGGGAATGCCGTTTCGAGGTTCTGCCAGCCGTCGGGCGCGTAGCCGAGGCCGAAGCGCTTGGCGATCTCGCCCGTCAGGCCGCGCTTTTTCAGGTACTGGATGGCGTTCGGCGCGCCGCGCAGTTGCGCCTTGTAGAAGTCGCTGGCCGTCGACATCACGTCGGAGAGCGCCGTCGTCACGGCCTTCGAGACGGCGGGCGCATAGCCTTCGCTACCGCCCGGGCCGCCGGCTCCCGCGCCGCCGCGCATCGGCGAAGGCTCTTGCGGCACGGTCAGGCCAACGGATTGCGCCAGCTCGTTGACGGCTTCCGGAAAGGAAAGCCCCGCATGCTCCATCAGGAAGCCGATGGCCGTGCCGTGCGCGCCACAGCCGAAACAATGATAGAACTGCTTAGTCGGACTAACGGTGAACGAAGGGCTCTTCTCGTTGTGGAACGGGCAGAGGCCCATGAAGTTCGCGCCGCCTTTTTTGAGCTGCACATACCGGCCGACCACGTCGACGATATCGACGCGGTTCAGCAGGTCTTGCAGAAAGGAATGCGGGATCACAATGCAGACGCGGCCTTAAAAAGGATGAGGCAAGGGTGCGCATCGCACCCGGCTATGCGCACCGCACCGGAACGGGGCGCGCGCATAGCGGAAAACGACACGGGGCTTACTTCGACAGCGCGGCCTTCACCTGAGCGGACACGGCCGTCATGTCGGCCTTGCCGGCGAGCTTCGGCTTGAGCACGCCCATCACCTTGCCCATGTCCTGCGGGCCGGTGGCGCCGACCTGCGCGACGGCCGCCTGCACTTCGGCTGCCACTTCCGCGTCCGACAGCTGCGCGGGCATGTAGGCAATTAGCACGTCCAGCTCGGCCTTTTCCTTGTCGACGAGATCGGTGCGGCCGGCCGTTTCGAACTGGGCGATCGAGTCCTTGCGCTGCTTGATCATCTTGTCGACGACGGCTGTCACGGCGGCGTCATCCAGTTCCACGCGATCGTCGACTTCACGCTGCTTGATGGCAGCGAGCAGCAGACGGATCGTGCCGAGACGCTCGGTTTCGCGCGCGCGCATCGCTGCTTTCATGTCGTCGTTGATTCGGACTTTGAGACTCATCGTTCACCTGAATGCGTGGAGGGTTTGAAATACGGGTGAAGACGCGGCGCAGAGCGCAAAAACCCGCTTGGGATCGTTCCTCAAGCGGGTTAGTGCCAAATACGCGGTGAACCGTGCACCTGGATACGGCCTTGCGGAGCGTGGACCGAAGCGGCCTGTCACGCCTTCCAGCGTGAGTGGCCACATCAGCGGCCACATGCGCGGCCCGTTACCGCAAGCGCCGGCATGCTCCCGCGCCGTCACCTTGTGTGAGCCGCCGCTTTCGCTATCGCTCAAGAGACCGGGCGAGCGCCGCGACTTCACGTTGAATCAGTAAAACTTCTTGGGCAGTTGCTGGCTGCGCAGGCGCTTGAAATGGCGCTTCACTGCCGCTGCTTTCTTTCGTTTGCGCTCGGATGTCGGCTTCTCGTAAAACTCGCGCGCACGAAGTTCGGTCAACAGCCCGTTCTTTTCTATCGTGCGCTTGAAGCGGCGCATCGCGACTTCAAAAGGCTCGTTTTCTTTTAAGCGGATCGTCGTCATCTTTCAATAACGGAGCTTGCCAAAGATTGGAAAGTATAGCAGTTGTTTCCCACAATCACATAAAGGTGTCAAGCCCCATTTGACGGGCGTCAGCGCCCGTTTTTACGGCCTACCCGACAGCCGCGAATTCCGCTGCCGCCTGCCCGGCAGCCACGCCCGACGCCCACGCCCACTGGAAGTTGTAGCCGCCCAGCCAGCCTGTCACGTCGACGGCCTCGCCGATGAAATACAGGCCTGGCACGCGCGCGCTCATCATCGTCGCCGACGATAATTCGCGCGTGTCGACGCCGCCGCGCGTCACCTCGGCCTTCTTGTAGCCTTCGGTGCCGTTCGGCGTGAGCGACCAGCGCGACAGCGCCTCCCCGACCCGGCGCAGCGACTTGTCGGGCAGATCGGCGAGGCGGGCGTCGGCGGGTACGCCGTGGGTCTGCAACCAGACATGCGCGAGGCGTGAGGGCACCCATTCCGCGAGCAGGTTGCCGATCTGGCGCTTCGTCGCGGCTTTCGCCTCGAGCAACGCGGCGACGGCGTCCTGCTCGGGCAGCAGATTGACGTGCACGGGCTCGCCCGGCTGCCAGTAGCTGGAAATCTGCAGCACGCCCGGACCGGACAATCCGCGATGCGTCAGCAGCAGGTCTTCGACGAACTCGCCGCCCGCTTTCTTCACGCCCGTCGCCAGGTGCACTTCGAGCGACACGCCTGACAGCTCCGCAAACGGTTGCCAGTCGGCGGGAGCGAACGTGAGCGGCACGAGCGCCGGGCGCGTGTCGATGAGCTTGTGGCCGAACTGCTTTGCGATCCGGTAGCCGAAATCGGTTGCGCCGATTTTCGGAATCGACAGGCCGCCCGTCGCGATCACCAGCGCGCGGGCGCGGATCGGGCCGGAGCGCGTGTCCAGCGTGAAGCCGTCGGAATCGGCGTGGCGCACCTGCTCGACGGCGAGCGGCCGACGCCACGCGATGTTGCCCGCGTCGCATTCGCTCTTGAGCACGTCGATGACGGCGTCGCTCGACTGGTCGCAGAAGAGTTGTCCCTTGTGCTTCTCGTGCCATGTCACGCGGTACTGCTTGAGCAGCGCCATGAAATCGCGCGGCGTGTAGCGAGCCAGCGCGGAGCGGCAGAAATGCGGATTCGCCGACAGATAATTGTTCGGCCCGGCGTACAGATTCGTGAAGTTGCAGCGGCCGCCGCCCGAAATGCGGATTTTCTCGGCGAGCCGCGCCGCGTGGTCGATCAGCACGACGCGCCGGCCGAGCTGCCCCGCCACCGATGCGCACATCATGCCCGCCGCGCCCGCGCCGATTACGGCGATATCGAAGGATTCCATGGGGCTGCATTGTAACCGCCACGCCTGGGGCGGCCGGCGGCCGTGTGTCCGCGCTGTTATACTTTCAGGTTCCTTTTTTGATGTTTCGGGTGGCAGGTCAGGCGCCCGATCGACGGTCGAATCATGCTCGTTCTCGGCATAGAAAGCTCCTGCGACGAAACCGGACTCGCGCTCTACGACACGGAGCGCGGGCTGCTCGCGCATGCGCTGCATTCGCAGATCGCGATGCATCGCGAATATGGTGGCGTCGTGCCGGAACTGGCGTCGCGCGACCATATCCGGCGTGCGCTGCCACTGCTCGAAGAGGTGCTGGAGCGCTCGGGCGCCGCGCGCGGCGACATCGACGCGATCGCCTACACGCAGGGCCCGGGACTCGCGGGCGCGTTGCTGGTCGGCGCGAGTATCGCCAATTCGCTGGCGATGGCGTGGAACAAGCCGACTATCGGCATCCATCATCTGGAAGGGCATTTGCTGTCTCCGCTGCTGGTCGACGAGCCGCCGCCATTTCCGTTTGTCGCGTTGCTTGTGTCGGGCGGTCATACGCAATTGATGCGCGTCACGGATGTGGGTGTCTACGAGACGCTCGGCGAGACGCTCGACGATGCCGCAGGTGAAGCCTTCGACAAGACCGCGAAGCTGCTTGGGCTCGGTTATCCCGGCGGGCCGGAAGTGTCGCGGCTTGCGGAGTTCGGCACGCCGGGCGCTGTCGTGCTGCCTCGTCCGATGCTGCATTCCGGTGATCTGGATTTCAGTTTCAGTGGGCTGAAGACGGCTGTATTGACGCATGTGAAGAAGCTTGGCAGCAACGTGTGCGAGCAGGCTAAGGCTGATCTGGCGCGTGGTTTCGTCGACGCTGCCGTCGATGTGCTGGCTGCTAAATCGCTCGCGGCGCTGAAGAAAACCAAGCTCAAGCGGCTGGTTGTCGCGGGTGGTGTTGGCGCGAACCGGCAGTTGCGGGAGGCTCTTTCGGCGGCCGCGAAGATGCGCGGATTTCATGTGCACTATCCTGACCTCTCGCTGTGCACTGATAACGGCGCGATGATTGCGCTCGCCGGCGCGCTTCGGTTGGAGCGCTGGCCCGCGCAGGCTGGTAATGACTATGCTTTTACCGTTAAGCCACGGTGGGATTTGGGGTCTCTCGCGAGGTAAGGTTTTTTGTTTGCCGGTGGGGTTCGGTTTTTTTGCCTTTGCGCTGGCAGCCGCGTTTTGCCTTTGTGGCGCGGTGGGTTTGGTTTGGTTTGCTTGTGTTTGTGGCATCCGCGTTTTGTTAGCGTGCTTCACGCGTCGCCCCTGTGCGGGGCGGCGCGTGAAGCACCAAGGCATAACGCGGATGCCAGCGCAAAAGCAAACCCACAGGGGCAACGCATGCAGCCCGAACGCAATACGCGGACGCCAGCGCTAACGCAAAGCAACCCACCCAGCAGTCGCAGACAAAATAACCTTAAACCCTCTTCTCAATCACCGCATAAGCCGAATGATTATGAATAGACTCGAAGTTCTCCGCTTCGAGCACATAACCAACGATCCGCTTATCAGCATTCAACCGCTGCGCGACATCCCGCACCAGGTCTTCAACGAACTTCGGATTCTCGTAAGCGCGTTCGGTAACGAACTTCTCATCAGGCCGCTTGAGCAGCCCCCACAACTCACACGAAGCCTCTTCTTCCGCGATACGGATCAAATCCTCGACGGGCACGTCATCGATCAACTCAGCGTCAATCGTCACATGCGAGCGCTGGTTATGCGCGCCATACTGCGAGATCTTCTTCGAACACGGGCACAGGCTGGTGACAGGCACCAGAACCTTAAGAAACAACCGCGTGGCGCCATCGCGTGAATCGGCCGTCAACGTCACTTCGTAGTCCAGCAGACTTTGCACGCCCGACACAGGCGCTGTCTTGTTGACGAAATACGGAAACGACACCTCGATACGGCCCGCAGGCGCTTCAAGCTTCTCGAGCATCGAAGCAAGCATCGCGCGGAACGCAGCCGAATCCAGCGGCGCCTTGTTCTCTTCAAGCAATGCCACGAACCGCGACATATGCGTGCCCTTCACCTCGGCAGGCAAATGAACATCGAGATTCCACGTACCGATAGTCGGCTGCACGCTGCCGTCCGGCATGCGAACCGTCAACGGATGACGCACCGCCTTCACGCCGACCCGCTGAATCGGGATCTGGCGGGTGTCGACCGTGCTCTGCACGTCGGGCATCACGAAGGCGGGGTTCATCTGGTTCATGTTCTTGTCCTCAACTTGCAGCGCGAATCGACGCGCAAAATGACAACCGCCGGCTTGCGCCGGCGGAGCCCGACGGGTACGCGACCCGCCGATTCATATTGGAGTAGATGCAACGAGCCGCCTTTTTGTTCCGGCGGCCCGCTATGTTAAGCGACGCGTTTGACGGACTTGCCGCTCGCGTGCTCCACAAATCGCTCGCGGATGGACTTCGCGATACCCGCAGCGTCCAGCCCACACGACGCCAGCAGCTTCGCCGGATCTCCGTGATCAATGAAGCGATCGGGAAGGCCCAATTGTAGTACGGGTCGGATAACCCCACTCTCCATCATGGCTTCCACGCAGGCCGAGCCGGCGCCGCCCATCACGCAGCCCTCTTCCACCGTGACGATGGCGTCGTGCGTTTCGGCCAACTCGCGCACGAGATCGGCGTCGATTGGCTTCACGAAGCGCATGTTGGCGACCGTCGCGTCCAGCTGCTCTGCTGCCGCAAGCGACGGCGCAACCATCGTGCCGAACGCGAGAATCGCGATGCGCTTGCCGGCCGGCTGCGTCGATTGGCGACGAACTTCACCCTTGCCGAGCGGCAACGCGGCCATCTGCTTGATCGTCGCGACGCCCGTGCCCGCACCGCGCGGATAACGCACGGCCGTCGGGTTCGGCTGCTGCAGCGCCGTGTACAGCATCTGGCGACACTCGTTTTCGTCCGACGCCGCCATCACCGTCATGTTCGGGATGCAGCGCAGGAACGCGAGGTCGTACGCGCCCGCATGTGTCGCGCCGTCCGCACCGACGAGGCCCGCGCGATCGATTGCGAACACAACGGGCAGATTCTGCAGCGCGACGTCGTGGATCAGCTGGTCATACGCGCGTTGCAGGAACGTCGAGTAGATCGCGACGACGGGCTTGAGCCCTTCCGTCGCAAGGCCGCCCGCGAACGTGACGGCATGCTGCTCGGCAATGCCGACGTCATAGTAGCGATCCGGGAAACGCTTTTCGAATTCGACCATGCCCGAGCCTTCGCGCATCGCCGGCGTAATGCCGACCACGCGCGAATCGAGTTCAGCCGCGTCGCACAGCCATTCGCCGAACACTTGCGTGTAGGTCTTCTTGGCGGGCGTCGTCGAAGGCTTGATGCCTTCGGCCGGATTGAACTTGCCGGGACCGTGATACAGAACCGGGTCGGCTTCCGCCAGCTTGTAGCCCTGGCCCTTCTTCGTCACGACGTGCAGGAATTGCGGGCCACGCAGTTCCTTGATGTTCTGCAGCGTCGGGATCAGCGAGTCGAGATCGTGGCCGTCGATCGGTCCGATGTAGTTGAAGCCGAACTCTTCGAACAGCGTCGCCGGAACGATCATGCCCTTCGCGTGCTCTTCGAGCTTGCGCGCGAGATCGAGCACGGGCGGCGCATGGCGCAGCACGCGTTCGACGCCGGCACGCGCAGCAGCGTAAAAGCGGCCCGACATCAGGCGCGCGAGATGGCGATTCAGCGCACCCACGGGCGGCGAAATCGACATGTCGTTGTCGTTGAGAATGACGAGCAGCGGCACGTCGTCTTCGACGCCGGCGTTGTTCATCGCCTCGAACGCCATGCCCGCCGTCATCGCGCCGTCGCCGATCACTGCGATCGAGTAGGCGTCTTCACCGCGCAGCTTGCTGCCGATCGCCATGCCGAGCGCCGCCGAGATCGACGTGCTCGAATGCGCCGTGCCGAACGTG
This sequence comes from Paraburkholderia sp. PGU19, assembly GCF_013426915.1. Lineage (GTDB taxonomy): Bacteria > Pseudomonadota > Gammaproteobacteria > Burkholderiales > Burkholderiaceae > Paraburkholderia. The sequence continues at coordinate 2,402,285 of NZ_AP023180.1, read as the reverse complement.
TCGTACGGCGACTCGTCGCGCTTCGGAAAGCCCGAGATGCCGCCCAACTGACGCAGCGAATGCATCTGGTCGCGGCGGCCCGTCAGGATCTTGTGGGGATAGGTCTGATGACCCACGTCCCAGACGATGCGGTCGCGCGGCGTGTCGAACACGTAATGCAGCGCGATCGTCAGTTCGACCGTGCCGAGGTTGGACGACAGGTGGCCGCCCGTCTGCGACACGCTGTCGAGCACGAAGGCTCGCAACTCGTCGGCAAGCGGTTGCAACTGGCGGCGATCAAGGCGGCGCAGGTCCGCGGGGTCGTCAATGGTTTTCAGCAAGTCGTACATCGTCGTTCCATTGTAGGAAAACTTACGCGCCCGCACTTCATTCGCGCACACCCGATAAGTCTTGTGCGGGCGGCGGGCTTTCGCGTTACAGCTACATCAGCTGACCCGGTTCACCACGAGGTCAGCCAGCTCGGCGAGCCGCTGCGCGCGGGCGCCAAAAGGTGCAAGCGCCTGGTGCGCGTCGCTGCGCAACTGCGCAGCCAGCGCGCGCGAAGCGTCGAGCCCGATGATCGACACGTAGGTCGGCTTGCCGTCCTTCGCGTCCTTTCCAGCCGTTTTGCCGAGCGTCGCGGAATCGGTCGTGACGTCGAGAATATCGTCGACGACCTGAAACGCGAGGCCCACAGCAGCCGAATACGCGTCCAGCGACTGCAGCGCCTTGGCATCCGGTGTTTCGCCTGTCAATGCACCCATCCGCACGGCTGCGCGCAGCAACGCGCCCGTCTTCAGGCGGTGCATCGTTTCGAGCTGCGGGCGCGTCAGCGTGTGACCGACGCTCGCCAGATCGATCGCCTGGCCGCCCGCCATGCCGATCGAGCCGCTCGCGAGCGCCAGTTCGCGCACCAGCGCGGCCTGCTGCGCGGGCGCGAGCACATCCGATGTCAGCGCAACGAAAGCTTGCGACTGCAGCGCGTCACCGACCAGCAGTGCCGTCGCTTCGTCATACTTGACGTGTACTGTAGGCTTGCCGCGGCGCAGTTCGTCGTCGTCCATGCAGGGCATGTCGTCGTGCACGAGCGAATAGACGTGGATCATCTCCAGCGCCGCCGATGCCGCGTCGAGGCACTCGGCCTTCGCGCCCGTCAGCTCGCCCGCCGCGTGGCACAGCAGCGGGCGCACCCGCTTGCCACCGCCCAGCACGGCATAGCGCATTGCTTCATGCAGCCGGGCGGGCTCGGTCGAGTCCGTCGGCAGGTATTGCTCGAGTGCGCCCTCTACCCGGTCCAGCACCGAGCGCATCCATTGTTCGAAGGTCATAGATCGTCTCCGCTGTCGGCAGCGGTTGTACCTGCTGTGTTCACGGGAAGCGGCTTGAGCGTTTCGCCATCGAGGACGCGCACCTGCTGCTCCACCTTTTCGAGTTGTTGCTGGCAGAACGCCACGAGCACGGCGCCGCGCCGGTAAGCCGCGAGCGACTCTTCCAGACTGAGGCTGCCGCCCTCCATGCGCCCAACAAGCCCCTCCAGTTCCGCCAGCGCTGCCTCGTAGCTCTCGGGCAGCGGTGAATTGTCGGAACCTTCGGTGCTGGTGGGGGACAAACCAGCCGTATCCGGGGAAGCCGTCTTCGCCATGAATCGTCGCAAAATTAAAACAAGTCGGACATTCTACGGCAAAAGCGACATTTTCGACCTGTGAGCCCACCAACGGGTATCTGAGCGACCGTAGCGCAACACTTCGGACGATAGAAATAAATCCAACGTTTGCGTGGCGAAATCGCGAGCTTCCCCGACATTTTTAACCCAAATCAGGTACTTAAGCGCCCCAAGGAGGGGGAAACGGGTATAATCGCGGGCTCCCTAAATCGAATCTTCGATGGTTGGGTTGTTCACTGCTTTCACGTCTTCATCGGGAGTGGGAATGTCCAATCTGAGCAATGCATTGCAGCTCAAGGCTATTCACAGCCAGCTGCCAGTCACGGCTTACTTTGACCCAGCGCTCCACGAGCGCGAACTCGAAACCCTTTTCAAGAAAGGTCCTCGCTACGTCGGGCACGAACTCATGGTTCCCGAAGCGGGTAGCTATTTTGCCTTGCCCAGCGAACGCGAGGGGCGTGTGCTCGTCCGCAACCAGCAGTCGCAGATCGAACTGCTGTCGAACGTGTGCCGCCACCGTCAGGCGATCATGCTGAACGGCCGCGGGCAGACGGAGAACATCGTCTGTCCCCTGCATCGCTGGACCTACGACCTGAACGGTCAGTTGCTCGGCGCGCCGCATTTCGCCGACAACCCCTGCCTGAATCTCGGCGCCACGCCGCTGCAAAGCTGGAACGGGCTGCTGTTCGAAACGCAGGGCCGCGATGTCGCAAAAGATCTTGCGCGCCTCGGCACGGCGAAGCACTTCGACTTCACGGACTACATGTTCGATCACGTCGAAGTGCACGAGTGCAACTACAACTGGAAGACCTTCATCGAGGTCTATCTGGAGGACTATCACGTCGTGCCGTTCCATCCGGGCCTCGGCAGCTTCGTCAACTGCGACGATTTGAAGTGGGAGTTCGGCGACTGGTACAGCGTGCAAACGGTCGGCGTGCATAACGAGCTCGCGCGTCCGGGCAGCCCGACGTATCGCAAGTGGCACGACGAAGTGCTGCGCTACCGCGACGGCAAGATGCCCGAGTTCGGCGCGATCTGGATGGTGTACTACCCGGGCATCATGGTCGAGTGGTATCCGCATGTGCTCGTCGTGTCGTGGCTGATTCCGCGTGGTCCGCAGAAGACGACGAACGTCGTCGAGTTCTATTACCCTGAGGAAATCGCGCTGTTCGAGCGTGACTTCGTCGAAGCGGAGCGCGCCGCGTACATGGAAACGGCACGCGAAGACGACGAGATCGCCGAACGCATGGACGCCGGACGCCGCGCGCTGCTGGAGCGCGGCGAGTCGCAGGTCGGTCCGTATCAGAGCCCGATGGAAGACGGCATGCAGCACTTCCACGAGTTCCTGCGCCGCGAGCTCGGCACGGTCTGATCGAGCCGCCGCGAGCGGCATCCACGGCTTCATACAAGGAATGACGGGCTTCGGCCCGTCATTTTTGTTTAGACTAGAGATATCGTTCGGCGCTGCCGAAACCAGTCTCTCAGGAGCCGTCATGCCACACACTCACTACACCACGCTGATCTCCGCAAGCAATCTCGCCGAACGCCTGGCCGCCGCGCCGGGCAGCGTGTTCATCGTCGATTGCCGTTTCGATCTCGCTGATACCGACTCTGGCGAAAAAGCCTACGCGGCAGGCCATCTGCCGCAAGCGCACTATCTGCACCTCGACCGCGATCTGTCCGGACCGAAGACGGGCAGCAACGGACGTCATCCGTTGCCGGACCGTCAGAAGCTGGTCGAGCGGCTCGCCGCACTCGGCCTCAAGCAAGGCCAGCAAGTGATCGCGTACGACGCGCAGGGCGGCATGTACGCCGCGCGTCTGTGGTGGCTGCTGCGCTGGCTGGGTCACGATTCCGTCGCGCTGCTAGACGGCGGGCTGCAGGCGTGGGAAGCAGCCGGCCACCCGCTGACGCAGGACGCGCCGCCCCAGACGAGTGGCGACTTCAAGGCGGGCGCGCCGCTGGCCGTAACCGTCGATGCGCAGGCCGTGGAACGCAACATCGGCACGAAGGAACGCGTGGTGATCGACGCGCGCGCCGCCGACCGCTATCGCGGCGAGAACGAAACGCTGGATCGCGTGGGCGGCCACATTCCGGGCGCGCGCAACCGCTACTTCAAGGACAACCTGACGGCAGATGGCCGCTTCAAGTCCGCGCACACGCTGCGCGACGACTTCAACGCGGTGATTCCCGCGGGCGTGTCCGCCGAGCATGTGGTGCTGCAATGCGGCTCGGGCGTGACCGCCTGCCACAACGCGCTGGCGATGGAAATCGCCGGGCTGCACGGCGCGGCGCTGTACCCTGGATCGTGGAGTGAATGGAGTTCGGATACGTCGCGTCCCGTGGCGACGGGACCGAATCCGTAACCGCTTTTTGTCTGCGCCGCCGGCAATCTCCGGCGGCGCAGACGCGAGCCAAAACTCAACTGACGCCGTGCGCCTTGAACCACGCAAGCGTGCGGCGCCAGCCGTCTTCGGCATCGGCTTGCTTGTAGCTCGGCCGATAGTCCGCAAAGAACGCATGCCCCGCGTCGTCATAGACGACGAACTCCGAACCGCGCCCCGCCTGCGGCCCCTGCGCGATCGCCTGCTTCATCTTGTCGAGCGACTCCTGCGGAATGCTCTGGTCCTGCCGACCATATAGCCCCAGCACGGGCACCTGCAGATCCGACACGCGGTCGATCGGATTGGCAGGGGTCATCGGCGTCTGGTTGCCGGCCACGCGCCCATACCACGCCACGCCCGCCTTCAGCCGCGGATTGTGCTCCGCATAGAGCCACGCGATTCGCCCGCCCCAGCAGAAGCCGTTGATGCCCACCTTGTTCACGTCGCCGCCATGCTCGCCCGCCCATTTGAAGGTCGCGTCGAGATCGGCCATCGCCTGTGAATCGGGCACCTTGCTCAGAAGCTGCTCGCTCAACTGCTGGATCGTCGGATACGCGTTCGGGTCGCCTTGCCGCACGAAGAGGTTGGGCGCGATCGCAAGATAGCCAAGCTTGGCGAAGCGCCGGCAGACATCGGCGATATGTTCGTGCACGCCGAAGGCCTCATGAACCACGATGATCACGGGCAGATGCGTCTTGCCCTTCGGCTGCGCGCGATAGGCAGGCACCAGCGTATCGCCTGATTTGATGCCGACTTCGCCCGCCTCGAGGCCCTCGCTGTCCGTATGAATAGTCTGCGCGGACACGGGCAGCACGCACGCCGCGAAGCCAGTGCCGAGCGCCGCCTTGATGAAGGTGCGCCGGTCGAAGGGAACATGGGGAACGAGACTGTCGACTTCTGGCTTCAACATGCTGTGCTCCTCTTTTGGAATGAGTGGACGGCAAGGAGCCAACAGGATACGCGCAAAGCGCATCCTGTTGCAGAAGCATCGATATCGATCAGCGAAGGTTCAATGAGGGTTCAGTGCAGCTTGACGCGCGGCAGCGTGGTGCGCCGCAGCCAGTGCGCGAAGGTATCGAGCACCATGCGTGCATAGCCGTGCAGCGCGGCGATATGCAGCCGGTACAGCGACATGTACATGAAGCGCGCGAACAACCCTTCGATCAGCATGTTGCCGCCGATCACGCCGCCCATCAGATTGCCCACGGCGCTGAAGTGCCCGAGCGACACCAGCGAGCCGAAGTCGCGATACGTGAACTCCGGCAGCGGCCGGCCTTCGAGCCGGTTGCCAAGCGCCCGCAGCAGGAAGCTCGCCTGCTGGTGCGCGGCCTGCGCGCGCGGCGGCACGTTGCGTTCGTTGCCGGGCCACGCACAGGCGGCACAATCGCCGAGCGCGAAGACGTTGTCGTCAATCATGGTCTGCAGCGTGGGACGCACTTCGAGCTGACCAAGCCGGTTCACGGGCAGGCCGTCGAGCTGGCTCAGCACGGGCGGCGCCTTGATGCCCGCCGCCCAGACGGTCAGGTCGGCGCGCACCGTCTTGCCGCTCGCCGTGCGCACGACGCCCGGCGCGACTTCCGCCACTGTCTCGCCGACCATCAGCTTCACGCCGAGCTTTTGCAGCAGCTCGGACGTGGCCGTCGATACCCGTTCCTGAAGCGCCGGCAGAATGCGCGGCCCGGCCTCGATCAGCACGATACCGACATCGTGGCGCGGATCGAGCTTGTGCAGCCCATAGGCGGACAGCACCTGCGCCGTATTGCGCAGTTCCGCCGACAATTCGACGCCCGTCGCGCCGCCGCCGACAATCGCGACTTGGATGCGCGGCTCCGTCGACGTCGTGCCGGGATTGGTTTCGACGGGTTCGTGCGCCTGATGCTCGGCACGCATGCAGGCGGCGATCAGGCGCTTGCGAAAGCGCTCGGCCTGCTGAACGGTATCGAGCGCGAGCGAATATTCAGGCGCACCCTGCACGCCGAAGAAATGCGTCGTACTGCCGATCGCAATCACCAGCGTGTCGTATTCCAGAACCCGTTCGGGGAGCAGTTCGGCACCGTCGTCGTCGAGCACGCGGCCAAGCCTGATGGACTTCGCCGTGCGGTCGAGGCCCACCAGTTCGCCCTGTTGAAATTCAAAGCCATGCCAGCGCGCCTGCGCCGCGTACTCGAGTTCCTGCGTGAACGGGTCCATGCTGCCCGCCGCCACCTCGTGCAGCAGCGGCTTCCAGATATGCGTCGGATAACGATCGACCAGCGTGACCTGCGCGCGCGGCTCACCGCCGTTCTTTCTGCGCGCATAGCGATCGCCGAGCCGTGTCGCCAGCTCCAGGCCTCCCGCGCCTCCACCTACGACGACAAAACGATGCATCAGAACTCTCCGTATTGACCGATAAAGCTGTGCGTCGATGCGGCGCGCGTGCGGCCGCTGTGTAATCGCGTAGTGTCGATTGTCGGCGAGCAATGGGACAAGTCACAAGCCTGTCAAAACACAACTGTGACATGCGAGCGACGTTATCCCATTGACCTGAAGAAGCAACAATGTTGTGTCAGTGTGGCATGAAAAGCATGACTGACATGTCAGTGCGCCTTCCCAAGCCTCGATGTGCGCCTAGTGCGCTTCCTCCCAGTTTGCGCCCGCGCCCACTTCGGCGACGAGCGGCACCTTCAGTTGCGCGACGCCGCACATCAGTTCCGGCAAGCGCTTACGTACGTCGGATAGTTCGTCGTCCGGGACTTCGAGAATCAGTTCGTCGTGCACCTGCATGATCATGCGCGTGCGGATGCCCGACTCTTCGATCCACTTCTGCACCGCGATCATCGACATCTTGATCAGATCGGCGGCCGTACCTTGCATCGGCGCGTTGATCGCCGCGCGCTCCGCCGCCTGACGGCGCGGGCCGTTGCCACCGTTGATCTCGGGCAGCCACAGGCGGCGGCCGAACACGGTTTCGACATAGCCCTTCATCTTGGCGCTAGTCCGGGTGTTCTCCATATACGCGGCAACGCCCGGATAACGCGCGAAATAGCGGTCGATATAAAGCTTCGCCGCATCGCGCGTGATGCCGAGATTCGACGCGAGACCGAACGAACTCATGCCGTAGATCAGGCCGAAGTTGATGACCTTCGCGATACGCCGCTGATCGTTCGATACTTCAAGCGGCGTCACGCTGAACACTTCGGATGCCGTGGCGCGGTGAATGTCCTCGCCCTGCTTGAACGCGCGCAGCAGCGCTTCGTCACCTGAGATATGCGCCATGATGCGCAACTCGATCTGCGAGTAGTCCGCCGACACCAGCTTGTGTCCCGACGGCGCGATGAACGCCTCGCGAATGCGGCGGCCTTCGCCTGTACGCACGGGAATGTTCTGCAAATTCGGATCGTTCGATGCAAGGCGGCCCGTCACGGCAACGGCCTGCGCATAGTTCGTATGCACGCGACCCGTGGTAGCGTTGACCATGCGCGGCAGCTTGTCCGTGTACGTCGACTTGAGCTTCGACAGGCCGCGATGTTCGAGCAGGACCTTTGGCAGCGGATAGTCTTCCGCGAGTTTCTGCAGCACTTCTTCGTCGGTGGAAGGCGCGCCGCTCGGCGTCTTCTTGATGACGGGCAATTCGAGCTTCTCGAAGAAAATCTGGCCGATCTGCTTCGGCGAGCCGAGATTGAATTCACCGCCCGCGAATTCGTACGCCTGTTTTTCGAGTTCGACCAGACGCGTCGCGATCTCGTTGCTTTGCACGCGCAGCTTTTCCGCATCGATCAAGACGCCGTTGCGCTCCATCTTGCGCAGCACGCGAGAGGTCGGCACTTCGATGTCGCGGTACACGTGATCGAGCTGCGCTTCCGCAGCGACCTGCGGATACAGCGTCTGATGCAGACGCAACGTGATGTCGGCGTCTTCGGCTGCGTATTCAGCGGCCTTGTCGAGCGCGACTTCGTCGAAGCCGATCTGCGATGCGCCCTTGCCCGCAACGTCTTCGTACTTGATCGTCTTGAGCCCGAGGTGACGCAGCGCGAGGTTGTCCATGTCATGCGGACGATGCGATTCGAGCACGTACGACTGCAACAGCGTGTCATGCTCGATGCCGTCCATCACGATGCCGTAGTTCGCGAGCACCTGCTCGTCGTACTTCAGATGCTGTCCGACCTTCTTCTTGTCGCGGCTTTCGAGCCAGGGCTTGAGCTTCGCGAGCACTTCGTCGCGCGGCAATTGCACGGGCGCGTCCGGCCCGCGATGCGCGAGCGGGATATACGCGGCCTTGCCCGCCTCGACCGCGATCGAGATGCCGACGATCTGCGCCGTCATCGGATCGAGCGACGTGGTTTCGGTATCGAACGAGGTGATCTCAGCGGCATTGATCTTGTCGAGCCACGCGTCGAACTGCTCCCACGTCTGCACAGTGTCGTACTCATGCTCGCCATCGACGGTCGGCGCGGGCGGCACATCCGTTTCGGGCCCTTCGACGGCATCGGCAATTTCCACTTCACGCAGCCACGTCTTGAAGCCGCTGCGTGTGAACACGTCGCGCAGTTCTTCACGCGATTCGGGGCGAGTAGCAAGTGTTTCTTCGAACGAGTTGACCTGCGCTGCCAGATCGCAATCTGTATCCACCGTGACGAGCTTTCGCGCCATCGGCAGGAAATCGAGCGCGCGTCGCAGATTGTCTCCTACCGCACCTTTGATTTCATCGGCGTGTGCGACGATGCCATCAAGGGTTTCAAATTGCGTGAGCCATTTGATCGCGGTTTTCGGGCCGCATTTCTCGACGCCTGGTACGTTGTCGACGGTATCGCCGATCAGCGACAGATAGTCGACGATGCGCTCGGGCGGCACGCCGAACTTTGCAACGACGCCTTCGCGATCGAGCTTCTCGTTCGTCATCGTATTGATGAGGGTGACATGATCCGTCACGAGCTGCGCCAGATCCTTGTCCCCTGTGGATACGATCACGTTCATGCCGCGTGCCTCGGCCCGCTTCGCAAGCGTGCCGATCACGTCGTCGGCCTCGACGCCTTCGATCATCAGGAGCGGCCAGCCGAGCGAACGCACGGCCACGTGAATCGGTTCGATCTGCTTCGAGAGATCGTCGGGCATCGAAGGACGGTTCGCCTTGTATTGCGGATACCAGTCGTCGCGAAACGTCTTGCCTTTGGCATCGAACACGCACGCGCTATACTCTGCCGTAACCTCCTTGCGCATACGGCGCAGCATGTTGATGATCCCGTAGAGCGCTCCCGTTGGCGCACCATCGGGACCGCGCAAATCAGGCATCGCATGGTAGGCCCGGTACAGATAACTCGAACCGTCAACCAATAGCAGGGTCTTACCTTCCAGGTTCTGTTCTTCAGGCATTATGACTAAGAGAAAAGTGATTCCGAGTCTGCGATCGCTCGCAGATCAAGAGCGCGCAACAGCCAAGAAGGCCCGCGCATCGTGGCAAATGTTCACGATTATGGCAGAGTTTATCGAGGCGACCGAGTACCTGTCGGAGATCCGCCCGGCCGTGAGCATCTATGGTTCGGCGCGTCTGAAACCGAACTCGCCGTACTACAAACTTGCCACGCAAATCGCGCGTAAACTGTCCGACGCGGGCTTTGCCGTGATCTCCGGCGGCGGCCCCGGCATCATGGAAGCGGCCAATAAAGGCGCGCATGCGGGCAAGGCGCCGTCGGTGGGCCTGAACATCGAGTTGCCGCACGAGCAGTCGGGCAACCAGTGGCAGGACATCTCGCTGCGCTTCCGTCACTTCTTCACGCGCAAGGTCACGTTCGTGAAGAACTCGGATGCCGTGATCGTGATGCCGGGTGGATTCGGCACGCTCGACGAACTGGCCGAAGTGCTCACCTTGATTCAAACCAAGAAGTCGCGCCACGTGCCTATCATTCTGGTCGGCGCGGAGTTCTGGAAGGGACTGCTCGGCTGGTTCGAATCGCAACTGGTGCCGATGGGCCTCATCAATCCGGGCGACATGAACCTGATGCAGGTGATCGACGATCCCGACCAGGTGCTCGAAGCGGTGCTCGCGTTCTATGAAGAACGTGAAGAACCCGAGCAGCATCCGTCCAAGTCGGACGAAGACCGGATGTTCTATCTGTGATCTTCTGACGCGATTGCGTCGCGGATGCGATGCGTGCTGTATAGAAGGCGCGTCCGCGATGCGCGTTATCGCGTCGCGACGCGCGGCTCCTTGCCGCGCTTTTTTTCTTGCGCGTCGTCTTGCTTCGTTTCCTTCGCCTGCGCTTCGAGCCAACGGCAGAACTGCTCGACGAGCGGCGCATTCGCCACCTCGCGCCGCGCGACCCACCAGTAACCGCGCGCATCGATGCGCGGTCCTTCCAGCGGCGTCACCAGCCGGCCTGACGCGAGTTCGTCGTCGAGCAGCGGCAGCGGTCCGAGCGCGACGCCCAGTCCATCGACGGCCGCCTGCAAGGCAAGATAGAAATGGTCGAACGACTGTTTCTTGCGGCATTTCGCCTTGACGCCCGCCGCCTGCAGCCAATGATGCCACGCGTCCGGCCGGGTATCCGAATGCAGCAGCACGTGGCGCGCGAGATCGTCGGCGGTATGGATGGGCAGACGTTGGAGCAGCGCCGGACTGCACACGGGAATCTCGCTTTCGTCGAGGAACTGGCCGCTCGCGCAATTCGGCCAGTGCGTGGGCCCGCGCCGCACGGCGACGTCGAAACTGTCGAGCATCTCCACCGGCTCGTTCGATGTCGCGAGCCTCAACTCGACATTCGGCGCCATCCGCTGAAACTGCGACAGACGCGGCAACAGCCACTTCATCGCGAAGGTGGGTAGCGCGTTGACGCGCAGCACATGCACGACGCCCGTGTCGCGTAACTGGTCGGTCGCGGCAGCGATGCTGTCGAACGCAGCCTGCACCTTCGACAGATAGCGCCGGCCGTCTTCCGTGAGCCGCACGCGCTTGCCGTTGCGATGAAACACCTGCACGCCGACCCACGCCTCGAACGCGGCCACCTGCCGGCTGATTGCACCGTGCGTCACATGGAGTTCGTCGGCGGCGGCCGTGAAGCTGTTGTGCCGGGCCGCGGCCTCGAAGGCGCGCAGCGCCGGAAAAGGGGGAAGCTTGCGGTTCATCTTTGTGATTCTAGATCACAAAGACTTGCCCAAGAAATCGTTTTGAGCGATGGGCAAACGGCGTTAACCTTCACGGCTTGTACTGGATAGTGAACGTCATGGATCAGCACCCCGACGCGCCGGAGCACGCGCCCGCTCCGACCACGCGCGAAATCTTCATGGGCTTTCTGGGCCTCGGCCTGACGTCGTTCGGCGGCGCGCTGCCGCTCGCGCGGCGGACTATCGTCGACCGGCGCCGCTGGCTCACCGCCGCCGAATTCACCGATCTGCTCGGCCTGTGCCAGTTCCTGCCGGGCGGCAATGTGATCAATCTGTCGGTCGCGCTCGGCATGCGCTTTCGGGGTTTGCGCGGCGCGCTCGCGGGCATTCTGGGTTTGATCGCCGGGCCGTCGCTGGTGGTGATCGCGCTCGGCGTGCTCTATGAGCACACGCAGAACGATCCGCACATCAAGCATCTGTTCGCCGGACTGGCGGCCGCTGCGGCGGGATTGCTGGTCGCGATGGCCGTCAAGATCCTGATGCCGCTGCGGCACGACCCGCGCGCCGCGGCGATTGCCGCGCTCGGCTTCGTCGCGATTGCGCTGCTGCGCTTCCCGCTGCTGCCGACGATGCTCGTGCTGACGCCGCTCAGCATCTTCCTCGCGTCGCGCGTGGCGAAAGCCGAAGCGGTTGCCGGATCGGCACAGCCAAACGAGGTGTCGAAATGATGGAAACGCTGATCGCTCTTGCCGTCATCTTCAGTCAGTTATCGCTGCTCGCGTTCGGCGGCGGCAACACGATCCTGCCGGAGATGCAGCGGCAGGTCGTGGAAGTGCATCACTGGATGCCCGCCAGCGAGTTCAGCGCGCTGTTCGCACTCGCACAGGCCGCGCCCGGTCCGAACATGATGATCGTGACGCTGGTCGGCTGGCACGTGGCGGGCTGGGCGGGAATGCTGGTGACATCGCTGGCGAAGTTCGGTCCGTCGTCCATCGTGACGATTCTCGCGATGCATGCGTGGAACCGCTTCAAGGACCGTCCGTGGCGGCGCGTCGCGCAGAAAGGTCTGGTGCCCGTGACCGCGGGGCTCGTCGCGGCGAGCGCGCTGCTGATCGCGCAGTCGTCGGATACGTCGTGGCTCGCATGGGTTATCACGGGCGCATGCGCTTTGCTCGCGTTCAAGACGCGTATTCACCCGTTGTGGTTGTTGGGAGGTGGGGCGGTTGTGGGGCTTGTTGGGCTGGCTTACGTGTGAGGTGAGTGCGCGGTGGCAACTGATTTTGGTTGTCTGGGACGCTGGGTGGTCTGCTTTTGGTTTTCGCTGGCATCCGCGTTTTGTTAGCGTGCTTCACACGTCGCCCCTGTGCGGGGCGACGCTTGAAGCTAGATAACAAATCGCGGATGCCAGCGCAAACACCAGCAAACCAAACCGACCGCACCGCGAAGGCAAAGCGCCTACTGAAACGCCACTTCCGCAAAACTCCGCAACTTCCGGCTATGCAACTTATGCAGGCCATTGGTGCGCAGAATCTCCATCGCCTTCACGCCAATCTGCAAGTGCTGATCGACCTGCGCACGATAAAACTGGTCAGCCATACCAGGCAGCTTCAACTCACCGTGCAGGGGCTTATCCGACACGCACAGCAACGTACCATAAGGCACCCGAAACCGAAAACCATTCGCGGCGATAGTCGCGCTTTCCATATCGAGCGCAATAGCCCGGCTTTGTGACAGCCGCAGCACCGGCTCGCGATGATCGCGCAATTCCCAGTTCCGATTATCGACGCTCGCCACCGTACCCGTGCGCATCACGCGCTTGAGTTCGGCACCGTCAAGCTGCGTGACCTGCGCCACCGCTCGTTCGAGCGCAACCTGCACTTCGGCCAACGCCGGAATCGGCACCCACAGCGGCAGATCGTCGTCGAGCACATGATCTTCGCGCACATAGCCGTGCGCGAGCACGTAGTCACCAAGACGCTGCGTGTTGCGCAGCCCCGCGCAGTGCCCAAGCATGACCCACGCATGCGGACGCAGCACGGCGATGTGATCGGTGATCGTCTTCGCGTTCGACGGGCCGACGCCAATATTGACCATCGTGATGCCGCTGCCGTCCGCGCGCTTCAGGTGATACGCGGGCATCTGCGGCAAGCGCGGCGGCGCATGGCCCTCGTCTTCCTGCTCGCCAAGATTCGCGTTGTACGTGATCACGTCGCCGGGTTCGACGAACGACGTGTACTCGCTGCGGTACGCGCGCAGATCGGCGTCGTCGGTCTTCGTCATCATCGTGCGGCCGAGCTTCACGAATTCGTCAATATAGAACTGATAGTTCGTGTACAGCACGTAGTTCTGGCAATGCGTCGGCGACGTGGCCGTGTAGTGCTTCAGCCGATGCAGCGAAAAATCGACCCGCGGCGCCGTGAAAAGCGCGAGCGGATGCGGCTCGCCCGGCAGCGGCTCGTACGTGCCGTTGACGATGCGGTCGTCGAGCAGCGCGAGGTCGGGCGCGTCGAATACGTCGCGCATCGCGAGAAGCCGCTCGCGGTCCAGATCGCCTTCGAGGTGAATGCCCTCGGCGAACGCGAAGTGAATCGGAATAGGCTGGTCGGACACGCCCACTTCGACTGACACGTGATGGTTCTTCACCAGCAGCCGCAATTGTTCGCGATAGTAATTGCCGAACAGATCCGGGCGCGTCACCGTGGTTTCGAACACGCCTGGACCGGCAACGAAACCATACGACCGGCGCGAGTCGACATGCGTGTTGGTCTCGGTGCGCACGCGCACGAACGGATAGCAGGCGCGCACGCGCCGGTCGAACGGCTCGTTGCGGCGATAGCGCGCGAACGCATCGCGCAGGAACGACGTGTTCGCTTCATAGATGGCGGAGAGGCGCGTGACGGCGTCGGCTGCATCGCCGAAGGCCTCGGTCGGGAACGCGTTTGCGGGCATATGCACCGCGCGTTGATTGGTCTCGTAGTTCATCTTCGTTCGCCTCGATTGATGCAACGACATTACCACGGAACCCGTGCTTTTCGATGAAGACGCGCCCGCGCATCGCGGGTTTGCGTGTTGTCGCGCACGCACGGTTGCCCTTTCTGCAGGTCGCGCGGGAAGCGCGCAAAATAAGGCTATCGCCCGTTGTTCATACCCGTGAGCAGCAGTGGATTTGCTAGAATTGGGCCACCTAATCGGAGAAACACCATGAAGCCGCTCTTCCCCGTCGCCGTTGCGCTGATGCTCGCCGTCAGCGGCGCTGCGATGGCTGCCCAGCCTGCCCCGTCCGCGCAAGAGGCGCAGGCAGCCGCAGACGCCCAAGCCGCCGCCAACGAACGGGCCGGCCTGCCGGATCTGAGAGCAATCAACCGCCCCGCGGCCGAAGTCAGCTCGAAAGTCGAGATCAACCAGCCGCGTACCCCGAGCTTCTACGAACGTAGCGGCAACGGCACCGAAATCACCGAGTACCGCGACAAGGGCAAGCCCGTCGAAATCGACGTGCGCTCGAACTTCGGCACGCGCTACCAGATGAGCGCGCCGACCGATACGTCGCCACGCGTGTACGAATCCGGCAAGCCGCCCGCGCGACTGCCGTCCGTGAACCTGCATTACTGATCGCCCCGAGCCGGCGCGCTGCCTCAGCAGGCGCGCGCCGGCCTGCTTCAAGCCGATCCGCCGGCCGAACGAGTCCAGCGTGGATCGCAACAACGCTTTCAGCCCGCTTTCCCCGACCTCGTACTGGCGTAATGCCAGCCGACCAACCTGATCCGACGCCCCACGCATGGCCGTATTCACCGCTGTCACCGAAGCCCAACTCGCAGAATGGATGCGCCACTACGATCTCGGCGAAGTCGTCGAGTTTCGGGGCATTACATCCGGTATCGAGAACAGCAATTTCTTTCTGACGACCACGCGCGGCGAGTACGTCCTCACGATCTTCGAAAAGCTCACGGCGCAGCAGCTGCCGTTCTATCTTGATCTGATGCGCCATCTGGCGTCGCACCGCGTGCCCGTGCCGGACCCAATGCCGCGCGACGACGGCGCGCTGTTCGGCATGCTCAACGGCAAGCCCGCGACCATCGTCACGAAGCTAGACGGCGCGCCGCAACTCGCGCCGGGTGTCGCGCACTGTGTCGAAGTGGGGCAGATGCTCGCGCGTCTGCATCTGGC
The DNA here is from genome assembly GCF_013426915.1 of Paraburkholderia sp. PGU19. Classification (GTDB taxonomy): domain Bacteria; phylum Pseudomonadota; class Gammaproteobacteria; order Burkholderiales; family Burkholderiaceae; genus Paraburkholderia. Next base: position 2,387,018 of record NZ_AP023180.1, on the reverse strand, counting down.
GGGACGCGACTTCGCGCATCACCAGCCGAATCTGCGCAGCCTGCCGTGGTGGCAGGAGACGGTGCCGGGCGTCGTGCCGTTTTTGACGGACGCGCAGCGCACGCTGATCACGGAAGAACTCGCGCATCAACAGGCGTTCTTCGCGTCGGCGGATTATGCGTCGCTGCCCGAAGGCCCGTGCCATTGCGATCTGTTCCGCGACAACGTGCTGTTCGCGCATGCGGCGCCCGGCACGCATCATGAAGTGGAGCTCGGCGGCTTCTTCGACTTTTATTTCGCAGGCTGCGACAAGTGGCTCTTCGACGTCGCCGTGACCGTCAACGACTGGTGCGTCGACCTCGCGACCGGCAAGCTCGACGACGCGCGCGTCGACGCGCTGTTGCGCTCGTATCAGACCGTGCGCCCGTTCACTCCCGCCGAAAACCGGCACTGGGGCGACATGTTGCGCGCGGGCGCGTACCGTTTCTGGGTGTCGCGCCTGTATGATTTCCATATGCCGCGCGCCGCCGAACTGCTCAAGCCGCACGATCCGGGTCATTTCGAGCGCATCCTGCGCGAGCGCCTTGCGGGCGCCGCACTCTAGACCCTAGGCATCCATACCTCATGCAACTGATCGAAGTTCCGGCGAAAACCGGCTATGTGTGGTTCCGGCAAGGCATCTGGCTGTTTCGCAGGAACCCGCTCGCATTTCTGACGCTGTTCTTCGCGTACCTGCTCGCGATGACGGCGATCTCGCTGATTCCCATCATTGGCGGCGTGCTGCCGCTCATGCTGATTCCAGGCGTCGCCGTCGGCTTCATGTCGGCGTGCCGCGATACCATCGCGGGTAAGCCGGTGCTGCCCACTATTCTTGTGGACGGATTCCGCTCGTACGGCGGCCAGGTGTCGAAGCGCCTGCTGCTGCTCGGCTTGCTGTACATCATCGCGATGGCGATCGTGCTGATGGGTTCCGCGCTCGCGGACGGCGGCATGCTGCTGCATCTGATGATCAGCGGCGAATCGATGCAGCCGGAAGCCGTCGCCAATAGCGACATTCCGCTTGCCGTGCTGACGGCGTTCGCCTTCTACGTGCCCGTGGCGATGCTGTTCTGGTTCGCGCCCGTGCTCGCCGCGTGGCACGACGTGCCGACCATCAAGGCGATGTTCTTCAGCATCGTCAGTTGCTGGCGCAATCGCGGCGCGTTCATCGTGTACGGCGCGCTGTGGTTCGCGGTGGCGACGACGGTGTCGTTCGGGCTGTCAGCGCTGCTGCAGGCGCTTGGCGCGGGCGATCTCGCGCTGGTGATCCTGATGCCCGCGTCGATCATCGTCACGACGATGCTCTACTGCTCGTTCTACGCCACGTATCGCGGCTGTTTCGGCGTGCAATCGCCCGGCCAGCCGTTGCCGCCCGCCCCTTCCTCTTCGTCGCCTTCCTGAGCGACTCCCCGTTACAACTCCGCTTTCCAGGTCCGCGCTGCGCATGCGGCGTGGATTTTCCGCGCTCGCGTGTGAAGCATCGATGCATCGCGCCGCCTTTTTGCGGCACAATAGTTTGCACGCAATCCATTCGCACGCTTCGTTTCAGGGGACGTCCATGACCCAGCGCACCGCCTTTCCCGTTACGCTCGACGAGCAGCTCTGCTTCGCGCTCTATTCGACGTCCCTCGCGATGACGAAAGCCTACAAGCCGATTCTCGACCGGCTTGGCCTCACGTATCCGCAGTATCTGACGATGCTGATCCTCTGGGAAAGCGACGACGTCAGCGTGAAGGACATCGCCGCGCGCCTGAGCCTCGATTCGGCGACGGTCACGCCGCTGCTGAAGCGGCTCGAAGCGCAAGGGTTCATCGAGCGCGTGCGCGGCACGGAAGACGAACGGCTCGTCTTCATCCGGCTGACGAAAGCGGGCGTCGCGCTCAAGCGCAGCGCGCGCGACGTGCCGGAAGAAATCTTCTGCGCGACCCAGCAGACGCCCGAATTCCTGATGCGGCTGCGCAGCGATCTGCAGCAGTTGCGCGGCACGCTGAACGACTATCTCGAACGCTACTGACAACGCGTGCATACGCGGCTATCGCGTCGATAGGCAATTTAATTTGTACACTAATGATTTGTACGCTACATTTCTGTCCATGCCAGTTCGATAGCGATGACGCGAAACACTGGCAAGCACTGACCCAATCACTGGAACCGATCAAGGAGCGTCAAGATGAACGTACTGTACAAGGCAACGGCAACGAGCAATGGTGGTCGCGATGGTCGCGCAGTTTCGTCGGATAACGCGCTCGACGTGAAGCTGGCGGCGCCGCGCGAACTCGGCGGCAACGGCGCGCAAGGCACGAACCCGGAACAACTGTTCGCTGCCGGCTACTCGGCGTGTTTCCTGAGCGCGATGAAATTCGTCGCCGGCCAGCGCAAGCAGGCCGTGCCCGCTGAAACGACCGTGACGGCCGACGTCGGCGTCGGTCCGAACGACAAGGGCGGTTTCGCGCTGGATATCGAATTGCGTGTCTCGCTGCCTGGCCTCGACGCAGCGGCAGCGCAAGAGCTGGTGAACGCGGCGCATCAGGTTTGCCCGTATTCGAACGCGACGCGCGGCAATGTCGATGTGCGCGTGAACGTGGTCTGAGCAGATCTGAACTGATCGTCCTTTCATGAGCAGCGCCCGCCTTTCTTGCGAAAGGCGGGCGCTGCTTCATTTTTGCGTCGATTCCCGACGCCGCGGGCATTGGGTTTGCGGGCGGCGGACACTATCATCGGCGGTGGCTTTTTCGGCCCGACGTCCGCATCCGCCGACGCGCAACAACTCAATCGATCATGACCCGCGCCTACCAGCTCGACGCACATTTTCACAACGGACTCGTATGGTTTCGCCGCGACCTGCGCACCGGCGACAACGCAGCGCTGTATTACGCGCTCAAGCATTGCGAGCGCGTCTGGTGTGTGTTCGTGTTCGATACGACCATTCTTCAGCCGTTGATCGATTGGGCGCACAAGCACGACGACCACAAGGGCAAAGTGCAGGATCGGCGGATCGAATTCATTCTGGCGTCGCTGGAAGAACTGGATAAGTCGCTGAAGCAAGGCGGCGGCGGATTGATCGTGCTGCATGGCGATCCGCATGAAGAGATTCCGAAGCTCGCCGCGCAACTCGAAGCCGAGGCTGTTTTCACCAATCATGACTACGAGCCCACCGCAATCGAGCGCGATGAAAGCGTCGCAGAACGGCTGCGCGACGACGGCCGTCAGTTGCTGACGTTCAAGGACCAGGTGATTTTCGAGCGCGACGAACTGCTCAACGGGCAAGGCAAGCCATTCGCCGTGTTCACGCCGTACAAGAACGCGTGGCTCAAGAAATTGACGCCGTTCGACCTGAAACCCTATCCCGTCGAGCGGTACGCAAAAAGTCTCGCGCGGACACCGCGCAAGCTCGATCACGCATGGCCGACGCTCGCCCAAATGGGCTTCGCGCCCGGCAAGCTGGCGGAAACGAAACTGCTGACAGGCATGAGCGGCGCGCAAACGCTGCTCGAAGATTTTCTGACGCGCATCGACAGCTACGCCGACCGGCGCGACTTCCCCGCCGCGCGCGGGACGAGCCATCTTTCGGTGCATTTGCGCTTCGGCACGGTGTCGATTCGCACGCTCGCGCGGCTCGCGCACGAGATGTCGCTGCAACCCGACGGTCAGGGCGCCGCCACGTGGCTATCGGAACTGATCTGGCGGGACTTCTACTTCATGATCCTCGCGCATCATCCGCATATCGCGAGGCGCGCGTCGTTCAAGCCGGAATTCGACACGCTGCGCTGGGAAACGGGCAAGCACGCCGACACGTTATTCGTCGCCTGGTGCGAAGGGCGCACCGGATACCCGCTCGTCGACGCCGCGATGCTGCAACTGAACCAGACGGGCTTCATGCACAACCGTCTGCGGATGGTGACGGCGAGTTTCCTGGCGAAGGATCTGGGTATCGACTGGCGGCGCGGCGAGCGCTACTTCGAGGAAAAGCTCAACGACTTCGACTTTTCCGCGAACAACGGCGGCTGGCAATGGGCAGCGTCAACGGGCTGCGACGCGCAGCCGTGGTTCCGTATTTTCAACCCGGTAACGCAGTCGGAGAAGTTCGATCCGGAAGGGCTCTTTATCAAGCGCTTCTTGCCGGAACTGGAGAAGGTGCCCGCGAAGTGGATTCACGCGCCATGGCAGGCAAATCCCGACGATCTAAAGGATTGGGGCGTGGTGCTGGGGAAAGACTATCCGCAGCCGGTCGTCGATCACGCAAAAGCGCGCCAGGAAACATTGGCGCGCTATGGCGTGCTGCGCTCGCGTTGAACGCTTTGCATGGTCACGGCCGGCTCGCGTGCCGGCCCGTGCTTGCTGCAGCTTAGTGCTGGCTCATCCACGACGGTTGACGCAGTTGCGCTTCACGGTCGATCTTGCGCATGCGGAACTCGAGGTCGTACAGATCCGTGGCTTCGGCCAGATACGCGTCGTTTTGCTCTTTGACGCGCAGGTCATAGGACTTCGTCAGAAACAGGAAAAGGCGGCTGAGCAGATACATGGTGAACCTCGAATTTGGTGTTAGGTGACTGACACCTAGGGATAACCCCTATTATAGGGAAAACCCTAGGAACACACCAGCACCAAATTCGAAGTGTGGCAATTTGTCAACTCGCGCGCTGCCGGGCGCCGTCGGCGGCACCTCTGGCGGGCCGCGCCGACTCGGTGCGACGCTGATGCCGGAAAAAGTCCCACAACAAACTGGACGCATCCGGACCCTTCGATGAATGGAACGGCACCGCATCGTCGCCACCGCTCCACTCGTGGCCAAGGCCCTGCACGCGGCACAGGCGCACGACGCGCCGTCCGCCGCGCGTGTAATCGCGTGTCGTAACGGTCGCCTTGCGGTCTTCCTTGACGTCGCCGACCTTGCGCACGCCTCGCGCGTCGACGATTCCGTTTAGCCGGAGATACTGCTCCGTCAGCTGCTCGGCGTTGACGGGCGCGACGACGCGGTCGGCTTCGCCCTGCAGGATGATCGCGGGCATGCCCGGATAAGTCGTCACGTCCGCGACGGCATCGACGAGCGCCACGGGGTCCTGCCGCGTGCCGCGCCGCATCACGTCCATTGCGGCGATGCCGGAATGCGCGTCGCCGAACGCCGGCCCCGAATGCAGCGCGACGGCGGCGAAATGCTCGGGAAAGTGCAGCGCCAGCAACGACGTCAACCCGGCGCCCGCCGATATCCCGGCGACATACACCCGCTCGCGGTCGAGGCCGTGCGCTTCCACCAGCGCCTCGACGAGCGACACGACGGCGCGCGCTTCGGCGCGGCCCGCACGGTCGGTATCGTCATACCAATGCCAGCAGCGGTGCGCGTGCGCATGCTTCGACTGCTCCGGATAGACGACGGCAAAGCCGTAGCGATCGGCCAGCAGGTTCATGCGCGTGCCTTCGGCGAATTCGTCGATGGATTGCGTGCAGCCGTGCAGCATCACGACGAGCGGCGCGTGCTTCATCGGCTTGCCGGCGGGCAGATACAGCCCGTACTGCAAATGATTGACGAGGCTGCCGGGCGCGGCGGGCGCGGAGTGGAACGAGCGCGTCCACGAACCGCTCGCCCAGGCGGCGGCGCGCGGCCGCACGCGGGATTCGCGCATGCCGCGCTGCGGCACGTCGCGCGTGGTGGTCTGGCGGACTTTCACCGACGGTTTCGCGACCGTAGTGGTCGCCGGCCGGGTGGCGGCGCGGGTCGACGACCGTTTTGGCTTGCGCTTCGTAGTCGCGCGGGCGTGCTCCGTCTGGATCGCAAACAGGCGTTTCAGGCCGCCTAGCCAGATTTTGGTCAAGCTTTTTGGCATAGGATTTTCTCAGTAATAGGGACTCATGCTCTCTGCCTTCCGGCAGTCTTGTGCAATGCACAATAACATCAATCTCCATGCGATGCTGACACCAACTGAGGCCGTTTTCGGAAAAAGCCCGTCGCACCGGCCTTTCTATTAGACGATTTCCGAATCGTCCTAACATCTGGCAGTTTTCGTGCTTTTCCTTTCATCTTCCGTGTAACCGCTGCCTCTATACTTATAGAATACGCGCGGGCGGGGAACGTCCTTCCCGATCCGGCACTGTTGTTGGCTGTCCGGGAAACCTCTGGCCGTAGGCAAGTTTGCGCCCCGTACATGTCGTTAAGGATTGTCCATGCTTCACCTGCCTCCACAATTCTGGCTTCTGGTTACAAACTTCGGCGGCGCCGGTCTGACGTTGCCGCTCGCCTTCGTCATCGCGCTGTGGCTCACCGTCGGCTATTCGTGGCGGCTGGCGGCCGTCTGGCTGTTTCTGCTCGGCGCCGCCATCGCGCTGGTCACGGCGACGAAGATCGCGTTTCTCGGCTGGGGTGTCGGCGTGCAAGTGTGGGACTTCACCGGCCTGAGCGGACACGCGATGTTCGCCACCGCCGTCTTCCCCGTTGCCGCGTTACTCGTTCTGCTGCCCGCGCCGCCCGCCGTGCGCATCGTGGGCGTGGCGCTCGCGTTGTTCGGCGGTGCGCTGGTCGGCTTTTCGCGCGTCGTCGTCGAGGCCCATTCGCCTTCGGAAGCGATCATGGGCTGCATCGTCGGCGCACTCACGGCGCTGGTGTTCGTCCGGATCGCATGGAACGCCACGCCGCCCGGACGCCTGCCCGTCGTACCCGTGGCATTGAGCCTGACGATCATCACGCTCGGTCTGCACGCGGTGCATCTGCCGACCCAGCGCTGGGTCACACATATCGCGTTAAAAATTTCCGGCCACGACCGGCCATTCGTCCGCGCCCGCTGGAAGGCGCTGCGCGACACCTACGCGCCCGCCGCGCCCATCGCGCCGTTGCAAAAAACACGCAACGTCGCTGTGCCCTTGCCTGATTCCGACGCATAAATCACACGAAACCGGCTATCTTGCATGCCACATGTTCAATATGCCGACCGCTGTAACCCTACATATATTACGATGGCGTTTTCCACCCGCTTCCGGTCGACCCGGCGCCACCTTCCCATGTCCTTCCCGTCGATGATCCGCTTCCTGAAACCTGCCCTGCTTGCCGCGAGCGCGATTTCGTTTGCCTTCGCCGCGCAGGCGCGCGCCGACGAGCTCGTCGTGTCCGCGGCCGCGAGCCTGACCAACGCGTTCAAGGCCGTCGGCGACGCGTACGAGAAGGAGCATCCCGGCACCAAGCTGCTGTTCAACTTCGGCGCGTCGGACGTGCTGATGCAGCAGATCGTGAAGGGCGCGCCCGCCGACGTGTTCGCGTCCGCCGACCAGAAAGCGATGGACAAGGCCGCCGAGCAAAAAGTGATCGTGCCGTCGACCCGCAAGGACTTCGCCGCGAACTCGCTCGTGCTGATCGTGCCGACGGACAGCAAGCTCGCCCCGTCGAACCTGAACGAGTTGACTGCGGCGAGCGTGAAGCGCATTTCATACGGCGATCCGGCGTCCGTGCCGGTAGGCCGATACACGGAAGGCGCGCTGAAGGCGGCGGGCGTGTGGGACGCTGTCAGCGCGAAGGGCGTGCTGGCGTCGAACGTGCGTCAGAGCCTCGATTACGTGTCGCGCGGCGAAGTCGACGCCGGCTTCGTGTTCGGCACCGATGCCGCCGTGATGCCCGACAAGGTCAAGGTCGCGCTGACCGTGCCGACCACGACGCCGATCAGCTATCCGATCGCGCAAGTCGAAGGCAGCAAGCACGCCGCCGACGCGCAGTCGTTCATCACCTTCGTGCTGTCGCCGGCGGGCCAGGCCGTGCTCGCGAAGTACGGCTTCAAGCCGGCGCACTAAGCCGCGCCGCCAAAGACAAAGCACGACGCCTAAATCATGGAACAGGCCTGGATTCCGCTGATGCTGTCGCTGAAGGTCGCGGGGTGGGCGACGGCGCTGAACATCGTGTTCGGCGTCGCGGCCGGCTTCGGACTGGCGCGCTGGCACTCGGGCGCGCGTGACCTGATCGACTCGCTGCTGACGCTGCCGCTCGTCATGCCGCCGACGGTGCTCGGCTATTACCTGCTCGTGCTGCTCGGACGGCGCGGCGTGTTCGGCGCGTGGCTCGACCGCTTCGATATCCAGCTGGTGTTCACGTGGCAAGGCGCGGTAATTGCGTCGATGGTGGTGGCGTTTCCGCTCGTGCTGAAGTCGGCGCGGGCCGCGTTCGAATCCGTCGATCCCCAACTGGAACGCGCCGCGCGCACGCTCGGCATCAGCGAAACGGCGATCTTCTTTCGCGTGACGCTGCCGCTCGCGTCGCGCGGCATTCTCGCGGGCGCCTTGCTCGCGTTCGCGCGCGCGCTCGGCGAGTTCGGCGCGACGCTGATGATCGCGGGCAATCTGCCGGGCCGCACGCAGACGCTGTCGGTTGCCGTCTACGCCGCCGTGCAGGCGGGCGACGACAGCACGGCCAATTTCCTCGTGCTCGTGACCTCGGTCACCTGCGTCGTGATTCTCGTGCTCGCGGGCCGGCTCGTGCCGCAACACTCGCTGATGACGTCCCGCTGACATGCCGCTCACCGTCGATATCCGCAAAACGCTGCGCACGGCCGAACGTCAGTTCACGCTCGATGTGTCGTTCACCGCGAGCGCGCAACGCATGGTGCTGTTCGGGCCGTCGGGTGCGGGCAAGAGCCTGACGCTGCAGGCAATCGCCGGCCTGCTGCGTCCCGACGAAGGCCAGATCGTGCTGCACGGCGACCCGCTCTTCGACAGCGCGCGCGGCATCGACCAGAAGCCGCAGGCGCGCCGTCTCGCCTACCTCTTTCAGGACTACGCGCTGTTCCCGCATCTGAACGTGCGGCAGAACATCGGTTTTGGAATGCACACAGGCTGGTTGAATCCGGGGAGACGTTTTTCACATCCGCAGATCGACTACTGGCTCGACGCGCTCGATCTGAAAACGGTGGCCGGTCATCACCCGGCGCAGCTTTCGGGCGGGCAAAAGCAACGCGTGGCGCTGGCGCGGGCGCTCGTCGCGCAGCCGCGCCTGTTGCTGCTCGACGAGCCGTTTTCCGCGCTCGATTACGCGCTGCGCGCGCGCATGCGGCACGAACTGTCCGACCTGCAGACGCGGCTCGACATTCCCATGCTGTTGATCACGCACGATCCCGACGATGTCGCCGCATTCGGCGATCAGGTCGTGCAGGTGTATGACGGCAGCGTGCGCGAGAACGCGCCGTTCGCGGGCTATCCGCGCACGGTGTCCTAGCAGACCGCGCCGCCCTAGTTAAGCCTGGGCCGTCACGCCCAGAATCACGCTCGACGCCTTGAACGCGGCCACGAGCGCCTGCCCTTCGGCGATGCCCAGTTCCGCGACGCTCTCATTCGTGACGACGGCCGTCACGACTGCGCCGCCCTCGAGCGTCAACGACACTTCGGCATTCACGGCGCCACGCTGCACGGCCGATACCGTTCCGCGCAGGCGATTACGCGTCGACAGTCGTTCCGCCGAACCGTCGCCTGCAACCAGCAGCACCGACGACGCCTTGACGAGCGCGACCGCCTCCGCGCCGACGGCAAGTCCCAGCGTCTCCGTGCTTTCGTGCGTGACGACGGCGACGACGGACTGCCCGCCGGGCAATGCCAGCGAGACTTCATCGTTGACCGTGCCGCGCTGGATCGCGCTGACCTTGCCGTACCACTGGTTGCGCGCGCTCGCCTTCATGCCGATTCGGCCGATCAGTTGCCAGTCGTCGGAGAAACCGGCGATCGCCGCGCCCGCGCGTTCGAGAAACAGCCGGTGCTCGCGCTCGACAGCACGAAACGTGTCAATCAGCGTGAGCGCGCGCGGCGTGAGCCTCGTGCCGCCGCCGCCCTTGCCGCCCGTCGAGCGGATCACGAGTGTTTCGCCCGCGAGGTTGTTCATCGCGTCGACGGCATCCCACGCGGCCTTGTAGCTCATGCCGATGGCTTTGGCCGCGCCCGTGATCGAGCCCGTTTCGCCGATCGCCGCCAGCAGCGCAATGCGCTGCGTGCCGCCGAGCGCCTGCTCGCCGGAGCGGAACCAGACGGAACCGCCAAATTGCAAATCGTCGTGGGAAGCGTCGTTGTTATCGGATGTCATGGCTCGCGTGCGCGTCGGCTGAAGAACGGATGAAGGTGCAAACCATTATAGCGACGCACCTTCCGCCGACCGCACGCAAGCCGTGGCGCGAACGCTCAGAGCGCGTACTGCGCGATCCCGTTGCCGAACGACCAGTTTTCCTTCAGCACTTCGACGAGATTGATAAACACATCCTCGCGCCGCACGCCCGGATGCTCGGCGAGGTTGTCGGCGATGCGCTTGTAGAGCGCTTTTTTCTGCTCCTGCGTCCGGCTGTTGGTCACGGTGAGCTGGATCAGCACGAAATCGTCGCTGCGCGCGATGCCAAGATAGTTGCGGTCATAGACGAAGTTGCTGTCGTCGTGCTCGGTGATGACCATGAAGATGTCGTCCTCGGGGACGTTGAACTCGGCGATCAGCGCGCGCTGGATGCCTTGCGTGAGCGCCTGGCGATAAGCAGCGGGCTTGCCGGCGCGAACTGAGATGCGGGTGAAAGGCATGTCGAACTCCTATGAATGACCAGAAAGTGCATTCAGGTTAGTTCGCGCCTATCATAATGAACAGATATGGCTGAATATTTCATCTATTTTCATCTGAAATGAAAGTACTCGATCTCGATGCAGTGCGCGCTTTCGTACTGGTCGCGGATTTGCGCAGCTTCACCCGCGCCGCAGACGCTCTCGACACCACGCAATCCGCCGTCAGCCTCAAGCTGAAACGGCTCGAAGCGCATCTGGGCAAGCCTTTGCTGGAGCGCACGCCGCGCGTCGTGCGGCTGTCGGATCATGGCCAGGCGTTTCTCGACGGCGCACGCGACCTGCTGGGCGCGCACGACCGCGCGCTCAGCGCGTTATCCGCCGACAGACGGCGACTCGCGCTGGGCTTGAGCGAGCATGTGGCGGGAACCGACCTCGCGGCGCTGCTCGCGCGCGTCAATGCCCATGATCCGGGGCTGGTGCTGGAACTGCACATGGGGTTGTCGGCGACGCTGTTGCAGCAGTTCGACGAACGGCGGCTCGATGCCGTGGTCGTGCGCTCGGAGCCCGACGACGTACCGCGCCAAGACGGCCAGTTGCTCTTCACCGAGCCGCTGTCGTGGCTCGCGACGCCAGAATGGCAGCCCCGCGCGGGCGAGCCGCTGCCGCTGGCGCTGCTCGCCGCGCCCTGCAACGTGCGCTCGATCTCGCTGCGCACGCTGGACGGCGCGGGCATCGCGTGGCGCGAGGCGTTCGTCGGCGGCGGCGTGCAGGCCGTCGGCGCAGCGGCTGCGGCTGGGCTCGCCGTGTCGCCGCTGGCAAGGCGGGTCGCGCCGCGCGGACTGGTCGATTCAGGTGCGCGGCTTGGATTGCCGGCGTTGCCGGAATCGCGTGTGACGTTGCACTCGCGCGTGCGCGACGCGCGTTCGGTCGAGTCGTTGAGGCTCGTGGCGAACGGGTTGATCGCGCAGTGAGGCGCTGACGGAAGCTAGTGGAGGATCGGCGGAAGTTCGCGCGGGGGTTGTGCGCTGCTGATTTGCGGCGCGCTCCTCTGCGCCACCTGGTGAGGCTTGGCCGCTGCCACGACTGGTTTTGCGCGCGCAGGCTTTTGCGATGAATCTTGCGGCGCAGGCGCATGAGCCGTTTTGACGGCGGCGCTAGTCTTTTTGGTTTTCCCAGACGGGATGGAAGCCTTTGCTGCCACCTTCACGTGCGGCGTGGAATTGCCCTGATGCACGGCTTTCGCCGCACCCGAACCAGCGGAACTAGCCGCATGCTTCGAATGCCTCGCGTGCTGCGCGGCCTCAGGCGGATTCCACACTTCCTTGTACTCGGCGCGCGCCGCCATCGACACGCACAGCAAACCAACCGATACCCACACCTTCGAACGCAGCGACACCGCAGTCTCCGTGCAAAAAACTGGAGGCCGGATTATACAGCCGCGCTTGCATTAATCCACATATAGACTAAGATGTTAAAAAAGTTCAACTCAGGACTCCGATCATGTCTTCCGCTGCCCATTACTCGAGCGCCGAACGACCGTTGCGACGACCGCCCGCCGAACCCTCCATGGCGGACATGTCCGCCGCCGGTCTGCGCGCGTTCTTCAACATCGCGCGCGACTGGGAGTTGAGCGCCGAAGAGCAGATCATCCTGCTCGGCTCGCCGGGCCGCTCCACCTTCTTCAAATGGAAGAACGCGCCGCAAACGGCGCGCCTCGGCCGCGACACGCTGGAGCGGCTGTCTCTTCTGCTCGGCATCTACAAGGCGCTGCAAATCCTGCTGCCGCAGCCTGCCGCCGCCGATACATGGATCAAGCGCCCCAACAGCGCGCCGCCATTCGGCGGCCGCCGCGCGCTCGACCGCATGCTGGCGGGCAACATCAGCGACCTCGTGGCCGTGCGCCAGTATCTCGACGCAATGCGAGGCGGCTGGGCGTGACTGAACTGCAATGGCAAGACCAATGGCGTGTGGCTTCGCTCGCCTGGACACCTGCGTTCCGCGTGATCCCCACGCGCTTTCCCGCCGTCAACCTGTTCGACCGCGTCGCGTCGCCCGAAGACTTCGAAGCACTCTACGCGCTCGAAGCCATGACCAACGACCGAGTCCGCACCGAAGTCGGCGATCTCGATCTCGTGCCGCGCGAGGAACGGCGCTTCGGTCCCGGCTACGGCCCGATCATGGCCGCGCTCACGCATCTGAATCCGCAAGGCAGCCGCTTCTCGGACGGCTCGTACGGCGTGTTCTATTGCGCGCGCTCGCGCGAAACCGCGATCGCTGAAACGCGCTATCACTCGGGTCTTTTCCTCGCCGCCACGCAGGAGCCGCCGATGCGCCAGCAGATGCGCCTCTACACGGTGATGGCGCAAGGCGGCGTGGTGGACCTGCGCGATGCGGGATCGGTCGATGCATCGGTGCTGTCGCCGAACGACTACACACCCGGCCAGGCGCTCGGCCGCGCGGCGCGCGAGGCGGGCGCGCCGGGGATCGTGTATCCGTCGGTGCGGGACGCGGGTGGCGAATGTCTCGCCGCGTTCAAGACGACGCTGCTGCGCGACTGCCATCACGCGGCGTATCTGGAATACAACTGGAACGGCAGTGCCGTCGATATCGTCTTCGAACTGAATCAGGTGGGGTAAAGGCAGCGGCGCCGGAAGCGCTTGAGCACATCAAAGCGCTCAAGGCAGCGCCAGCGCCGAAGCGCCGACCGAGCGCGCCAGTTCGACCGTCACCGACCAGCGCTTCGTCGTGCGCGCCTCGACGAGGGTCAACTTGCCGCCGGGACCGAATGCGCCTGTATCGATGAACATCTGCGCGCCGATCTGCTGCACTTCGCGCACGGGCGTATGGCCGCAATAGGTGAGCGACAGCCCAAGCTGACGCATCGGATCGCCGGCGCCCATGGCGAGGCTGCGGCCCCACAGCAATTGCTGGCGGACTTCTTCGGAGAGGGTGTCGGCGTCGAGTTCGGCGTCCGAGCCGAGAAATTCCGCATGCAGCACGTTGAAGCGCTCGCTGCCCGAGCCGATCACGCGCACGAGCGGCAGCGCGCGCAGACGCCGCGCATAGACGCGCAGCCGTTCGATGGGCACCTCCACGCTCCACAGGCCGCCGATTCCATACCACCACTGCTTCTTCAGCTTGCCTTCTGCAACGGCGCAGAGCGCGTCCTCGTGATTGCCGAGCACGGCATGGAACCAGGGCTTGTCGAGCAGCGCCAGCGCCTCTTCCGACTGCGAGCCGCGATCGACCAGATCGCCGACCGAGAACAGCCGGTCGCGCGACGGATCGAAATCGACCTCGCGCAACAGGAAGCGCAGCGCGTCGACGCAGCCGTGCAGATCGCCGACGACGAAATCGCGTCCGGTCCGGTTGACGGGATGATGTTGGACGACGGTGACAAGTGTGGAATCCATAACACCATGATAGTGCGAGCGCGCAAGCCCTGTATGCGCGGCATCTCGCGTTCGCACGCCGTTCGTGAGCAGGATTCGTGCGAATCGCATAGGCGCTTGCCAGCTTCGCGCGTTCGCACCGCGCCAAAATGCAGACGCCCGTCGCCACGCTCACAGGACGATCACTGCGCCGTCACTGCGGCACGGCGCGCAGGCTGCCGACCTGCTCGGCGCTCAGCGTCGATCGGGGATTGCCGAACTGCTTCGTCACGTAGTTCGTGACGGCGGCGATCTGCGCGTCGGTCAGTTCGCGGTCGAACGCGGGCATCAGCACGTCGGCGTCTTTCGTCGTGCGATGCACGCCGTGCAGGATCACCATCGCCAGATTGTTCGCGTCGCTCGCGCCCGCGACGCTGTTATGGATCAGCGACGGATATGCGCCCGGCGCGCTCGCGCCGACGCCCTCGCCCGTCCAGTGGTGGCAGCTCGCGCAGTTCGCGAGGAATAACTGCGCGCCGTTTATGCCGTCGATCCGCGCGCCGCGCAACGCGACGGCGTCGCTCGCGGGCGAGCCCCATGCGGCACGCGCGCGCGACTCGCCCCGGTCGATGGGCTCGAGCGCGCGCAGATAGATGGCGATCGAGCGCAGGTCGTCACCGTTCAGATACTGCGTGCTGTTGGAGACCACGTCGGCCATCGGGCCTGCCGCGCTCGCGCGGCCCTGCGCAATGCCTGTCGACAGATAGCTGGCGATCTCCTGATCCGACCAGCCGCCGATCCCGCTCGTCTTGTGCGGCGTGATGTTGTACGCATGCCAGCCGGCCTGGATCGCACCCGACAGACGTTCACCCGTTTTCAGGCCCTGCGTGAAGTTGCGCGGCGTATGGCACTCCTCGCAATGCGTGAGCCCTTCGACCAGATACGCGCCGCGATTCCATTCGGCGCTCCGCTTCGGGTCGGGCACGAAGCGCCCTTCGTCGAAGTTGAGCAGGTTCCAGAAGACCATCAGCCAGCGCTGGTTGAACGGAAAGCGCAAATCGTTCGACGGCGGCGTGTAGCGCACGGGCACCACCGTGTTCAGATACGCGCGGATCGCCTGCACGTCCTGATCGGTGACCTTCGTGTATTCGACATACGGGAACGCCGGATAAAGCCGCTGGCCCTCGTTGCCGATGCCTTCGTGCATCGCGCGCATGAAGTCGGCGTCCGTCCAGCGGCCGATGCCCGTGTCCGGATCGGGCGTGAGGTTCGGCGTATAGATCGTGCCGAACGGCGTGCTGATCGCGCGGCCGCCCGCGAACGGACGCCCCTTGTCCGACGTATGGCAGGCGATGCAATCGCCCGCGCGCGCCAGATATTCGCCGCGCTTGACGAGATCGGGGCCCAGACCCGTCGCGCCGCCTGCAGGCGCGCTGGCCTGCGCGACGGCCTCGCCGAGCGGCGATTCGTCGGTGTGGCGCGGCTCGGCGTCGTAGACTTCGAGCCACGCGAGATACAGCGCGAACAGCGAGAACGCCGCCGCGAGCGCCGCCATCTTCCATACCTGGCGGCGCGCTTTGAGCGCCGCGCGCCGGCTCGCGGAGAAAACCGCCGCATCGAGATTGCCGCCGTGTCCGTCTGATCGTTTCATAGGCAACGGACCCTCAGATTTCGCGCTTGAGCTTGTCGGCAAGCTTCAGCGACAGCGCCGCGATCGTCAGCGTGCAGTTCACCGACGCCGCGCCCGGCATCACGCCGCTGCTCGCAATGAACAGATTCGGGTGATCGTGCGTGCGGCAGTCGGCGTCGACGACGGAACTGGCGGCGTCGCTGCCCATGATCGTCGTGCCCATGATGTGATTGTTCGGCGCGAAGGTATCGTCGAACGAAACCTCCGTGCCGCCGAACAGCCCGGCGATCTGTGCATACAGTTCATGCGTGTGCGCGGCGCTTTTCTTCACGTAATCGTTGATCGAGTAGTAGATCTCGGGCTGCGCGATGCCGAGCGCGTCCTTGTGATCGGTGGAAGGCACGATGCGGTTCTGCGGCTCGGGCAGATGCTCGTGAAAACTGTTGATGGTCACCATGCGCGCGGCGCGGTCGCGAATCTGCCGGTCCAGTTCGGCGCCCGTCATTCCGCCTTTAAGGAGGGCCGAGGCGATCGCCATGGTCGGCACACCGTTCGACACGTGCAGCTTCTTCGCCGCGTACTCCGAGCGGAACGCGCCGTCGCGGAAGTTCACCACCGACGTCATCTCCATCGGCCCGCGCCCCGGCCACAACGATTCGTTCGCGAGAAACGTGACGCCCGTGCCGGGATGATCCATCAGGTTACGTCCCACCTGATCGGATCTGTTGCCGATGCCATGCGGGAAGGTGTCGGAGGTCGACATCAGCATCAGCTTCGGCGTCTCGATGCCGTTCGCCGCGAGCACAAACAGCTTGCCCGTCACGCGCGTGCTGTTGCCGTTCGGGTCCTTGTAGTGAACGGCCGTGATGAGCCCTTTGTTGTCCGCCTCGACACGGTAGACGACGGCCTGCGCCATCAGCTTCGCGCCCGCGCGTTCGGCCTTGTCGGCATGCACGATGCCGTTGTACATCGCGCCGATCGGACAGATCGGCATGCAGTTGTTGTTGCCGCAGCAGGTGGGGCGCGCGTCGTACGGACGGCTGTTGCGCGCGACGGGCTCGGGCACGACCTTGAAGCCGTTCGCGTTGAGCACGATGGAGAAACGCTGGTCCATGTACGACAGCGGCAAGGCCGTCATCGGATAGGGCTTCGAGCGCGGCGAGCCGAGATCGACGGATGCATCGGGACCGGACACGCCCAGTTGCACTTCAGCGGCGTAGTACCACGGTTCGAGCGTTTCATACGGATAAGGCCAGTCGCGGCCCACGCCGTACAGCTTCTTCAGTTGAAAGTCCGACGGCAGCAGACGCCACGTCGCAGCCGCCCAATGCCAGGTGGTGCCGCCGACCAGCCGCACATACTGCGAGTTGTACGGATAGTCGCCCTTCTGGATCAGATAGTTGTTGGCGGGCGAGTACTGCGGATGCGGCGCGTAAGGCGTCGACGGATACGGCGACGCGAAGTCCGATTTCGCAGGCGAATTGCGGAAGTTCTCGACGATCTGCCCGCGCTGCAGACGCGGCCCGGCTTCGAGCAGGATCACCGAGGCGCCCGCGAGCGCCATCTGATGCGCGATGAGACTACCCGCGACGCCCGAGCCGACTACGACGACGTCGGCGGAATTTGCGTTTGCCATGCTTGCCTCTTCGGTGCCCTCTTATTTGTCTGCTGGCTTATGTCTGCTGTTTGTTGTTCGCAAGCGCCGCGTACGAATGCAGTGAGAGCGGACGCACGACGCCATGCGCAGCGGCTCACGCATTCGCCGGCTTGTGTGTCCAGTAGAAAGGCACGTCGCGACAGTACGACGGGATCGTCAGGATGTCTTTGACGGGTTCGAACATCAGCGCGCGTTCGAACGCGATGACCTGCACGTTCGGCATCTCGCCGACGAGACCGAGATACCACGCGCGCGTGATCGCGCTGACGGTCTTCGCGAGCTGCGGCTGGTCGGTCTGCAAGGCCTGCGTGACCACGTCCGACGGTACGCCGCCATGCGTCTGCAGCCAGGTGTTGAGCGCGGCGACGTTCTGCGTGAACTGGCCATCCGCTCTGGACAATGCGTCATACGCGCGTTTGCCGTGCAGCGGGTCGAAGCTGGCGTGGCCTGTGAGCTTGCTGGACAGCGCGATGAATGCGTCGAAGCCACCGCCTGCGGGCGGCGGCGTGTCGGCGAAAGCAGGCGAAATGCCAATGATGCCGGGCCCTGCACCATAGCGCCCGGCCGACGCAAACGCGAGGCCGGCAGCCGAAGCGAACGCGCCGAGCAGCCACGCACGGCGGCGCGGCGAGCGCGCAGCGTGTCGATCAACATCTGTCATGGGGGCTCCAGATGATGTGTGTATTCGCCTGGCGTGCGCCGCGTCCGGCTGTTGGCCGAACCATGCGTGCACGCCGGGCGTCCGCCCCAAAACTGGTCTTGCGCCGCTGTCTCGCGGTCTCTGATACCCGGGCGCGGCAGAAAATCCCTGCCGCCCTTGCATGCTCGCCGTTCGCTGCGCGCGAGAACGAAGCAACGGGTGAAAGCCGCATGCAAGGCCACTGAGCAAAACTGTGGGAAAACTATAACGTCCCGGCACCCGTTTCGACAAATCATCCAGCATGCCCCCGGTAGAATCGCCGCAACCTCCAACACGACTTTCGAATATGCATCGAGACATACCGATGTCACACCCCGCTGCCAGGAGCGCGCACCCATGACTGTCTATCCGCAGGTATTGCGCAACCGGCCGCGCATGGTCACGGGCTTCGTGCTCGGCGTAGTGGTCGGCTTGCTGCTCGCCAGCGCGCACATGCGCCCGATGATCCGCGTGCTCGTCTCGTGGGATGTCGCCGTGTGGACCTATCTCGCGCTGATGTGGCTGGAGATGGCGCGCGCCGATCACGATCGCGTGCGCGACATTGCGCAGCGCGAAGACGAGAACGCGGGTGTCGTGCTCGCCATCGTTTGCCTCGCGACGCTCGCGAGCGTGGCCGCCATCGTGCTGGAACTGGCGTCGTCGAAAGGCAGCACGGGCGTATCGCACTACATCGTGACGGGCGTCACGCTGATCGGCGCGTGGTTCCTGATACCGACCATCTTCACGCTGCACTACGCGCGCCTGCACTTCGCCACCGACGTCCAGGAAACCGCGCTGAAGTTTCCCGACCACAAGCTCGATCCGAACTATTGGGACTTCCTGTATTTCTCGTTCACGATCGCCGTCGCGTCGCAGACATCGGACGTCGTGCTGCGCTCGCGCGAGATACGCCGCGCGGCGCTCGCGCAGTCGGTGCTGTCGTTCTATTTCAACGTGGCCGTGCTCGGGCTGTGCATCAACATGGCGGCGGGTTTGCTCGGGTCGTAGCGGGCCACGCTGACAAAACCCATCGCGCGCGAAGTCCGTTCGAAGCCCTTTCCCGGCCGCGCGCCCACGGCTATGGCAACATGGCATGTAACAGCCGCCGAAGACACGCCCTAATTACACGTCTTCCTTCGGTTTCGCGGCGTCATTCGTATGAACGACGCCGCTCCCGCATCTTTTTCGTCGTGCCGTACCAGGCTGCACCGGCCGTCCTTGCACGCGTCTCGCCGCTTCAGCCGTGACCTTGCTGTATCGCTTTCTGGCATACCGCTTGCTCCTTGACCGCCTGTTGATTGATTCCGGACAGACGACATGCAGCGCGTCGCAGACTCTTTGAACTGACGCGCCGCCTGTCGATCAATGAATGCACTACATTGAGCAGTACGCGCCGTCGCAGGACGCATCGCGCGGCATCCGGCTCTGAAGCCTAATAGGCGGTCGTGATCGCACGAATGTGCATCCACGCCGCACAGCAGGACGAAATCTGGAAACGACCGATGGAAGCTCCTCACGCCTATGCGCCGCGGATTTACTTCGTTCATTCTCCCCTTGTCGGACGGCTGGATGCGTGGCCTGCGCAGTTCGAGCATGCCGCCGCGCTCGGTTTCGATCATGTGCTGATCGGCGGGCTGTTCCAGCCGGGACAGGCCGGTCACGCGCAGATCGTCAGCGATCATGCGCGGCTGCATCCCGCGCTGGCTAGCACCGAGAGCGCGCACGACGTGCTGCAGCGTCTCGCCGAGACGGCGAGCCAGCATGGCCTGACGCTGCTCGTCGATCTCGTGATCGACCGCGCCGCGGCCGACGGCCATCTGTTCCGCGAGCACCGCGACTGGTTTCATCCGTTCGAGCCGGAAGAGGCGCGGCTCGATCCGCGCCACGCGCGTCACGAAGACAACGTCGCGTATGCGAACTTCAACGACGAGCACACAGCCGCGCCGCTGCTCGACTGGTGGGCGCAGACGCTCGACGCGCTCGCGGACGCGGACATTGGCGGATTCCGCTTCGATTCGCCGCACCGCGTGCCCGCCTTCGCGTGGCGGCGTCTGCTCGATGCCGTGCGCGCGTCGCGCCATCCGACCTCACGCTTTCTTGCCGCAACGCCCGGCCTCGTGCGCTCGGACGTCGCCGCGCTCGAAGGCGTGGGCTTCGACGCCGTGTTCTCGTCGTCGCGCTGGTGGGACTTCCGCGCGCCGTGGATGCTCGACGAGCATGCACTGCTGACGCGTATCGCTTCACCCGTCGCCTTTCCCGAAGCGCCGTACGGCACGCGGCTCGCGGCGGACCTCGAACATGTGCACGATTCCGCAATCGTCGAGCGCGCGTACCGCCGCGCCTTGCTGACGGCTGTTTCGACGGGCACCGGCTGGATGATGCCGATGGGGTTCGAATACGGCATCGCCGAACCGATCTCGCATACCCTCGGCGACGCCGCCCACTACGCGAGCCTGCGCGACGCGGCGCGCTTCGATCTCTCCGAGCGCGTGCGTCACGCGAATGCCATCGCACGCGACACCTGGTCGCTGCAAACCAATGGCGAGCTGCGCTCGCTGTCCGGCCCGGACACGCACGCCGCGATCCTGTTGCGCGGCGATCAGCGCGATTTGCGCGACGCGGGCGAAGCCGTGATGATCGCGATCAATCCGGAACTGGGCACGCCCGTGCGCGTCGAGCCCGCGCGTGTTCTCGACGGCGTGCCGGGCGGCTTCACGCGTTTCGTGCCACTCGGCACCGATTCGCGCGGCGCGCCGCAGCCGCTCGCCGCCTTCACGCTGGCGCCGGGTGCGTGCCGCCTGTTCCGCGCGGTCGCCGAGAAGCCGATCGTGCTCGCGCCGCCCATCGACAAAAAGAGCACCAAGACCTCGGGGCACAAGAGCGTGCTCGATGCGATCGCGGGCTCGCGTGTCGCGATCGAAAGCGTGTCGCCCGCCGTCGATCACGGACGCTTCCCCGCCAAGCGCATCGTCGGCGAACGCGTGCACATCACGGCAGCGGTGTTTGCCGAAGGCCACGACAAGATCGCCGCCGCCGTGATCTGGCGCGCCGCCGACGAAACCGCCTGGCACGAAGCACCGATGACGCCCGCTCAGCCCGCCGGCAACGACATCTGGGAAGCGCGCATTCCGCTCGAACGCATCGGGCGTCACGAATACACCGTGATTGCGTGGCGCGACGATTTCGCGTCGCTCGTCGATCACATGCAGAAGAAGCTGAAGGCGGATCAGTCGGTCGATCTCGAAGTCGAAGAGGCGAAGCATCTGTTCGCGCTCGCGCTGGCTGAAACGGAGACGGTCGAAGGTTCGCAGCGGCAGCAGCTCGAAGCGATCGTCAAGGAATTCATGAAGGCGGACACGGGTGAACGCCTCGCGATCGTGCTGGCGCCCACCACGGCGGACGCGTTCGCCGCCGCGCGTCACCGGCCGGGACTGTCGCGCGACCCTATCGTGTATCGCATCGACGCCGAACGCGCGGGCGCGCGCTTCGCCAGCTGGTACGAGATCTTCCCGCGCTCGATGAGCGACGACGAGCATCGGCACGGCAACTTCGACGACGTTACGGCCAAACTGCCGCGCATCCGCGACATGGGCTTCGACGTGCTGTACTTTCCGCCGATTCATCCCATCGGCATCGCCAACCGCAAGGGCCGCAACAACACGCTGACGCCGGGCCCGGACGACGTGGGCAGCCCGTATGCAATTGGCGGCGAAGCGGGCGGCCACGATGCCGTGCACCCGCAGCTCGGCACGCTCGACGACTTCAAGCGCATGCTCGCCGCCGCGCACGATCACGGCCTCGAAATCGCGCTCGACTTCGCGATCCAATGCTCGCCCGACCACCCGTGGCTGAAGCAGCATCCCACATGGTTCGCGTGGCGTCCCGACGGCACGCTGCGTTACGCCGAGAACCCGCCGAAGAAGTATCAGGACATCGTGAACCCGGACTTCTATGCGCGCGACGCGAAGCCCGATTTGTGGATTTCGCTGCGCGACGTGATCCTGTTCTGGATCGATGCAGGCGTGCGTATCTTCCGTGTCGACAATCCGCATACGAAGCCTTTCCCGTTCTGGGAATGGATGATCAACGACGTGCGCACGCGGCATCCCGATGTGATCTTCCTTTCGGAGGCGTTCACGCGTCCGCACGTGATGGCGCGGCTCGCGAAGCTCGGCTTTTCGCAGTCGTACACATACTTCACATGGCGCGAATCGAAGCGCGATTTCACCGAGTATCTGACGCAACTGACGCAAACCGATCTGCGCGAATTCTTCCGGCCGAACTTCTTCGTCAACACGCCGGACATCAACCCGCGTCATCTGCAGTCGCAAGGGCGTCCTGGCTTCCTGATTCGCGCCGCGCTCGCGACCATGCTGTCGGGACTGTGGGGCGTGTATAGCGGCTTCGAGCTGTGCGAAGCCGCCGCGCTGCCGAACAGCGAAGAGTATCTGGATTCGGAGAAGTATCAGATCCGCGCATGGGATTGGAACCGACCCGGCAACATCGTGCGCGAGATCACGGAGCTGAACCGCATTCGCCGCACCAACCCGGCGCTGCACTCGCATCTGAATCTCACGTTCCTGCCCGCGCACAACGAGAGCATCCTGTTCTTCGAAAAGGCCACGCCGGCGCGCGACAACGTGATCGTCGTCGCGATCAATCTCGATCCGTACAACGAGCAGGGCGCGGATATCGAGTTGTCGTGGAGCACGTTCAACGGCTGGGGCCTGCACGATCAAGGCACCGTCGACGTGATCGATCAGATGACGGGCGAGCGGTTTCAATGGCATGGCAGATGGCAACACGTGCGGCTCGATCCCGGCACGCGGCCGTTCGCGATCTGGCGCATCGCGCCCGCGACCGGCCTGCCGCGCGACGCTGTTCCCGATGAAAGCGACACGCATCGGGCCGCCCACGACACGACATTCAATGAAGGTGCGATATGAAACGTGACGATCCCGCCGAAAGCACGTCGCAGCATTTCACCGACACGACCGCCGAGGCCGCTCCAGCGAAGCCGCGCCCGTCGCGCCGCGCCAAGGTGTCGACGCTCGCCGACGATCCGCTCTGGTACAAGGACGCGATCATCTACCAGGTGCACATCAAGTCGTTCTTCGATGCGAACAACGACGGCGTCGGCGATTTCCCCGGCCTGATTGCGAAGCTCGATTACATCGCGGAACTCGGCGTCAGCGCGATCTGGCTGCTGCCGTTCTATCCGTCGCCGCGCCGCGACGACGGCTACGACATCGCCGATTACAAGAGCGTGCATCCCGACTACGGCACGATCAGCGACGTCAAGCGCTTCATTCAGGAAGCGCACGCGCGCGGACTGCACGTGATCACCGAGCTTGTCATCAACCACACGTCGGACCAGCATCCGTGGTTCCAGCGCGCGCGCCGCGCGAAGCCCGGTTCGAACCATCGCAACTACTACGTGTGGTCCGACACGGACAAGAAGTACGAACAGACGCGCATCATCTTTATCGATACCGAACCGTCGAACTGGACGCATGACCCCGTTGCGGGCCAGTACTACTGGCATCGCTTCTACTCGCACCAGCCCGACCTGAACTTCGACAACCCCGCTGTGATGCGCGAAGTGCTGCAGGTGATGCGCTTCTGGCTCGATCTCGGCATCGACGGGTTGCGGCTGGATGCCGTGCCGTACCTCGTCGAGCGCGAAGGCACGAACAACGAGAACCTGCCCGAAACGCACGCGATCCTGAAGAAGATTCGCGCGACCATCGACGCCGAATACCCGAACCGGATGCTGCTCGCCGAAGCGAACCAGTGGCCGGAAGACGTGCAGGAATACTTCGGCAACGAAGACGAATGCCATATGGCGTTCCACTTCCCGCTGATGCCGCGCATCTATATGTCGATTGCGAGCGAGGACCGCTTCCCGATCACCGACATCATGAAGCAGACGCCGGATCTCCCCGAGACGAACCAATGGGCGATCTTTCTGCGCAATCACGATGAACTCACGCTCGAAATGGTGACGGACTCCGAGCGCGACTACTTGTGGAACACGTATGCGAGCGACCGGCGCGCGCGTTTGAACCTCGGCATCCGCCGGCGCCTCGCGCCGCTGATGGAGCGCGACCGCCGCCGCATCGAGCTGATCAATTCGCTGCTGCTGTCGATGCCGGGCACGCCCGTCATCTATTACGGCGATGAACTCGGCATGGGCGACAACATTCACCTCGGCGACCGCGACGGCGTGCGCACGCCGATGCAATGGTCGTCGGATAGAAACGGCGGCTTCTCGCGCGCCGATCCCGAACAACTGGTGCTGCCGCCCGTGATGGGCTCGCTGTATGGCTTCGACGCCGTCAACGTCGAAGCGCAAAGCCGCGATCCGCATTCGCTGCTCAACTGGACGCGGCGCATGCTCGCGACGCGCCGCTCGAAGCACACATTCGGGCGCGGCACGATCCGCTTCCTGAAGCCAAGCAACCGCAAAATCCTCGCATATCTGCGTGAACTGCCGGGCGAGCCGCCCATTCTGTGTGTCGCGAATCTGTCGCGCGCGCCGCAGGCGGTCGAACTCGACCTGTCCGAATTCAACGGCGCCGTCCCCATCGAAATGACGGCGGATTCGGTGTTCCCCGCGATCGGGCAACTGACGTATCTGCTGACGTTCCCGCCGTACGGCTTCCTGTGGTTCCTTCTTTGCGAAGGCGGCGGCCGTCCGACATGGAGCCAGGCGCCGTCCGAACCACTGCCCGATTTTGTGACCATCGTGATCCGCGAAGGTCAGGCGGGACCAACGCCAGAAAACGTGCGGCTGCTCGAATCGGAAGTGCTGCCGTCGTGGCTGGGACGCCGCAGATGGTTTGCATCGAAGGATCAGAAGATGCATGCCGTGCGCCTCGCCGCGCTCACGACGATCCCCGAAGCGGGCTTCGCGTTCACGGAGATCGAAGCGGATGTCGGCAACCACACCGAGCGTTACGTGCTGCCGCTCGCGATCACGTGGGGCGCCGATACGACCACACCGCTCTTCATGCAACTCGCGCTGGCGCGCGTGCGCCGTGGGCGTAACGTCGGCCATCTGACGGATGCGTTCGCGCTGCCGCAGTTCGCGTACGGCACGCTGCGCAAGCTGCGCGAGCGCGCCGCCGTGCCGACTTTCCAGAAGAGCACGATCCATTTCATTCCGACCGACCGTTTCGCCGAACTCGATCTCGGCGATGCGCCGGAAATCCGCTGGCTCGCCGCCGAGCAAAGCAACAGCTCGCTCGTGATCGCCGACAAGATCGTCCTGAAGCTCGTGCGGCGCCTGTTGAAGGGCATGCATCCCGAAGCGGAAATGAGCCGCTATCTGACGCAGCTCGGCTACGCGAACACCGCGCCGTTGTATGGCGAAGTGGTGCGCGTCGATCCGGAAAACGTGCCGCATACGCTGTGTATCCTGCAAGGCTTCGTCGACAACCAGGGCGACGCGTGGAACTGGGCGCTCGACACGCTGCGCCGTTCGATCGACGAACTCGCGCTCGCCGTCGATGGCGCCAACAACGAGAACCAGGCAAACCAGGACCGCGTGAACGAGGAAGAAGCGACGGAAGGCTACGCGTCGTACATGGGCATCATCGGCAAGCGGCTCGGCGAATTGCACGTCGCGCTCGCGACGTCATCGGACAATCCGGCATTCGATCCCGAACTCGCTGACAGCAAGCAGGTGCAGGCGTGGATCGACGGCACGCAGAAACTGCTTGCCTCCGCGCTCGAACTGCTCGAGAAGAACGTCGATCAGCTCGGCGAAGATGCCGCACTGCTCGGCCGCAGCGTGCTCGACCGCAAGGACAAGCTGGTCGAAGCGGTATCGAAGCTCGTGAAGCCCGACGCGCATGCGCTGCGCACGCGCATTCACGGCGACTTCCATCTCGGCCAGGTGCTCGTGGCGCAAGGCGACGCCTTCCTGATCGACTTCGAAGGCGAGCCGGCGCGCGAACTCGAAGAGCGCCGCGCGAAGTCCAGCCCGCTGCGCGACGTCGCGGGGCTGTTGCGTTCGCTGTCGTATGCGAGCGCCGCCGCGCAATCGACGATGGAAGCCGCGCCGCAGATGACGGCCGACCGCAAGCGCGCGCTGTTCGAGCGTTTCCGCGCCGCCGCTGCCGAAGCGTTCCTCACCGAGTACCGCGCGGCAACGCAAGCCGCGTCGCAACGGCTCGTCGCGCCGGAGCACGAACAGGCGTTGCTCGATCTGTTCCTGATCGAGAAGGCCGCCTATGAAATCCGCTACGAGGCAGCCAACCGGCCGGCATGGCTCGGGTTGCCGGTGCGCGGCCTCGCCGCGCTGACGAGCCGCCTGCTAGGCGACACGGGCGCAGCGCCGCATTCGCCGGCGGCTGCCTCGGCGCCTCCCGCAGCATCAGAGGGCGATTATGAGTGAGCACTACAACGTTCAACTAGAGGCGGCCGGTCTGCATCGCGTGGATCTGGATGCGCTCGTCGATGCGCGCCATCACGATCCGTTCTCGCAACTCGGCATGCACGAAACGGGCGCCGGTCCTGTCGTGCGCGTGATGCTGCCGAACGCGGCACGCGTCTCGGTGATCGCGCGCGACGACGGCAGACTGCTCGGCGAACTGGAGCAACTGCATCCGGGCGGCCTGTTTGCGGGTCCCGTCAGCGAAGCCGTGGCGTATCGCTTGCGGATCGACTGGCATGGGTCGGTTCAGGAGATCGAGGACACGTATTCGTTCGGCCCCGTGCTCGGCGACGAGCCGTTGCAGCGCGTCGCGTGGGGTGATCCATACGCGGTGCTCGAATGCCTCGGCTCGCGGCCGTACACGGTGGATGGCGTGCCGGGCGTGCGCTTTGCCGTGTGGGCGCCGAATGCAAGGCGCGTGTCGGTGGTGGGCGACTTCAATTCGTGGGACGGCCGCCGACATCCGATGCGGCTGCGCCATCAGGCCGGCGTGTGGGAACTGTTCGTGCCGCGCATCGGCGCGGGCACGCGCTACAAGTACGAGATGCTGACGCGCGACGGCCATCCGTTGCCGCTCAAGGCCGACCCGTGCGCGATGCAGACCGAGAAGCCGCCCGCGACGGCGTCCGTGGTCGCGCACGTCGAAGACGTCGAGCGTTTTCCGTGGACGGATGGCGACTGGATGCAGACACGCGCGTCGAAGCAGACGGCGCAATCCGCGATCTCGATCTACGAGGTGCATGCGGAATCCTGGCTGCGCGTCGCGGAGGAAGGACATCGCGGGTTGAACTGGTCCGAGCTGGCGGACCGCCTGATTCCGTATGCGAAGGAAATGGGCTTCACGCATATCGAGTTCATGCCGATTGCCGAGCATCCGTTTGGTGGATCATGGGGATATCAGCCCTTGTCGCAGTTTGCGCCATCGGCGCGCTTCGGCACGCCGGAGCAGTTCGCGGGCTTTATCAATCGCGCGCACGAGGCGGGGCTCGGCGTGATACTCGACTGGGTGCCCGCGCACTTTCCGAACGATGCGCACGGGCTGATCGAGTTCGACGGCACGCCTTTATACGAGCATGCCGATCCGCGCGAAGGCTATCACCAGGACTGGAACACGATGATCTACAACCTCGGCCGCAATGAGGTGAGCGCGTTCCTGATCGCATCGGCGCTGGCGTGGCTGAAGCGCTATCACGTCGATGGCTTGCGGGTGGATGCTGTTGCGTCGATGCTGTACCGCGACTATTCGCGCGCGGCGGGCGAGTGGGTGCCGAATATTTATGGCGGGCGCGAGAACCTCGAATCGATTGCGTTTTTGAAGCGGCTGAATCACGAAGTGCAGCATATGCCGGATGTGCATGGCGCGATCACGATCGCTGAGGAATCGACGGCATGGCCGGGTGTGACGGCGCGCACCGAGGATGGCGGGCTTGGCTTCCAGTTCAAGTGGAACATGGGGTGGATGCACGATACGTTGCACTACGTGGAAGAGGACCCGATTAACCGTCGATGGCATCACCACAACATGACGTTCGCGATGGTGTATGCGTATTCCGAGAAGTTCGTGCTGCCGCTTTCGCACGACGAGGTCGTGCATGGCAAGGGATCGCTGCTGGGCAAGATGCCGGGCGACCGCTGGCAGAAGTTTGCGAATCTGCGCGCGTACTTTGCGTTTATGTGGGCCCATCCGGGCAAGAAGCTGATGTTCATGGGCGGCGAGTTTGGGCAGATGGCCGAGTTCGATCACGATGGGTCGCCGCATTGGCATCTTCTCGATGATGAATTGCACCATGGGGTGCAGCGGCTTGTGCGGGATTTGAACCGGCTTTATCGCGAGGAGCCTGCGTTGCATCGGCTCGATACTGAGCCGGGTGGGTTTGAGTGGGTCATCGGTGACGATAGCGCGAATTCGGTTTTTGCCTGGCGGCGCATGGATGGCGCGGGGCGTGAGGTGATTACGGTTTGCAACTTTACGCCGGTGCCCCGGCATGGATATCGGATTGGGATGCCCCGGGCGGGTCGGTGGGTTGAGGTTTTGAATTCCGATGCTGGGGTTTATGGTGGGTCGAATGTTGGAAATGGTGGTGTCATCTATACAGATGACGTCGCGGCGCATGGGCGGCCGCAGTCGGCCTCGTTGGTGCTGCCGCCGCTTGGGACTGTCGTGCTTCGGGCAGATTAGGGGTTGGGGTTTTGTTTCTCTGCGAGGCTGGTGGGGTGGGTTTGGGGTTTTGGGGTTGGTGTTTTGGACTTTGCGCTGGCATCCGCGTTTTGCCTTCGTGGTTCAGGCGTCGCCGTTCGGTGTTTTGAACTTTGCGCTGGCATCCGCGAATTGTTATCTAGCTTCACGCGTCGCCCCTGTGCGGGGCGGCACCTACTTTTCTTTGCCGCCGCAAAGAAAAGTAGGCAAAAGAAAGCGGCTAACACCGCCAACATTTCTCATTGCCTGAGGGCCCCCAAAGGGTCCTACGATTCACACGGCAACGGCTCTGTTGGCGCGTGCTGCCAACGCTTTGAATAAACGCATCACCCGCTTCGAATGCATTTGCACGGCCAAGCGGCAGCGAATGGTATGTGCCGCCCAGGTGGCAAACTGTGTGTAGGTTGTCGCGGCGTATAACTCGGCGCTCTTACGGGGTGGGACGCGTGCCCTATCGGTTCGAAGTGAGGCGTGCGGAGCACCTGGGCCTACACACAGTTTGCCACCTGGGCGGCGGTGGAATAGCTGGCACGGCGTGGTGCGACGCGGGTGTGTGAAGTGGGTGATGCGCTGGCTTGGAGCATTGGCAACGAACGCGGAACAAGCAGGTTGCCGTGTGAAGTGAGGGACCGGTTGGGGGCCCTCAGGCAACAAGAAATGTTGGCGGTGTTAGCCGCTTTCTTTTGCCTACTTTTCTTTGCGGCGGCGCGGCGGCAAAGAAAAGTAGGTGCCGCCCCGCACAGGGGCGACGCTTGAAGCACGCTAACGAATCGCGGATGCCACCGCAGAGGCATAAGGCGGATGCAACCGCAGGAGCAAAACCAAAACCAACAACAACGGGAACACTTGCCATGCCGCACGTACTACCAGACAGACTACTCCCGGGCGCCCCGTACCCATTAGGCTCAACCTGGGACGGCTTAGGCGTGAACTTCGCCGTCTTCTCCGCGAACGCGCAAAGAATTGAGCTTTGCCTCTTCGAGCCAACAGGCAGAAAAGAACTGAAGCGTTACACGCTGCCCGAATGCACAGACGAGGTATGGCACGGCTACCTGCCACACGCGCACCCAGGCACGGTCTACGCATTCCGGGCCCACGGCCCATACCAACCGCAGCACGGGCACCGTTTCAACCCGCACAAACTATTGCTCGACCCCTACGCACGAAAACTCATCGGCCAGTTCCGATGGTCGGACGCATTGTTCAGCTACCGTGTGCACTCGAACAGAATGGACCTCTCCATCGACAGAAGAGACTCGGCGCCAGCCATGCCCAAGTGCGTGGTCGTCGACGAAGCCTTCGACTGGTCCCACGACACCCGCCCCAACGTCCCGTGGAACGAAACCGTCATCTACGAAACCCACGTGCGCGGCGCGTCGATGCTACGCAAAGACCTCCGCACACCCGAACGCGGCTCGTTCGCCGCACTCGCATCGCCGGAATTCATCGAGCATCTGCAAAAACTCGGCGTCACCGCCGTCGAACTGCTCCCCGTCCACGCATTCCTCAACGACCGCTTTCTCGTCGAGCGCGGACTGCGCAACTACTGGGGCTACAACACGGCCGCGTTCTTCGCGCCAGAACCGTCATATCTGACGGCACACCGGCTCGATGAAATGCGCATCGCCGTCCGTCAACTGCACGCGGCGGGAATCGAGGTAATACTCGATGTCGTCTACAACCACACGTGCGAAGGCAATGAGATGGGCCCCACCGTGTCGTGGCGCGGACTCGACAACGCCAGCTATTACCGCCTCATTCCAGGCGATGAACGCCATCACATCAACGACACCGGCTGTGGCAACACGCTCAACATGCCCCACCCGCGCGTGCTGCAAATGGTGATGGATTCGCTGCGCTACTGGTCGACTGCTTTCAATATCGACGGCTTTCGTTTCGATCTCGGCGTCACGCTCGGGCGCGAGCATTCGGGTTTCGATCCCGGCTCGGGTTTCTTCGACGCGCTACGGCAAGATCCCATCCTGTCGCAACGCAAGCTGATTTCAGAGCCGTGGGACATCGGCCCAGGTGGCTATCAGCTCGGCAATCATCCGCCCGGCGTCAGCGAATGGAACGACCGTTTCCGCGATTCCGTGCGCCGCTTCTGGCGCGGCGACGCCGGCATGCGGCCCGATCTCGCCGCGCGGCTGACGGGATCGGCGGATCTGTTCAACCGGCGCTTTCGCAAGCCGACGGCTTCGATCAACTTCGTGACGTCGCACGACGGCTACACGCTGTCCGATCTCGTCGCGTACTCGCAGAAACACAACGAGATCAACGGCGAGAACAACAACGACGGCCACAACGAAAATTACAGTTCGAACTGGGGCGTCGAAGGCCCGACCGACGAGCCCGCTATCGCCGAGGCGCGCGAGCGTGTCTCGCGTTCGCTGATCGCCACGCTGTTCATCGCGCTCGGCACGCCGATGATGCTCGCCGGCGACGAAATGGGCCGCACCCAGCGCGGCAACAACAATGCGTATTGCCAGGATAACGAAATTTCCTGGATAGATTGGGAACGTGCCGCGCTCCCACACGGGCGCAAAATGACTATGTTCTTCGCGCGCATCATCGCGTTGCGAAAACAGCATCCGCTGCTGCGCGAAAACCGCTTCCTGTTCGGCGACCGTGAAGTCTTGCCGGGTCTCTACGACGTCGGCTGGTTCGACGAAAACGGCGAAGCGCTGACCATCGAAGCCTGGCAGGACCCCGAGGGCCGCGCGTTCACGCTGCGGCGCGCGGGCGCAGGCCTGAATGGAGAAACGGAAGTATTGTTGATGATGTTGAACGCATCGGCAGCGGCGTTGCGCTTCATGCCTCCGCCACCGCACCTGGAATGGCATGTGCTGCTGGATACGGCGAACCCTGAGGCGCCGCCCGCGCCGCTCGCGACGCCCGACCTGGAAGTGCCCGCGCACAGCATGGTGGTGCTCGCGGCGCAGCCGACGGGCGACGCGGACTGGCAGGCAAGCTGGCGCGCGGGCGCCCAGTACGGACCGCGTTTGTTGACCGCGTTGCCGCCGGACCCGGGCACGTCGATGCCCGACACGGAGCAGTCCGGTTGACGGCGCGTGCGCCCGAGTATCGACAGAAAGCCCATGCCGGAAGGTCTGCAATGAGTGTGCGTATCAACATGCCGACGAATGGTGACAATCATGCATGAACGTCCTATCGACCCTCACGCGCATCATCACGCGCACTGCCTGCCGTTCGGCGCGCAGCTGCTCGGCGCGGCGAGCGCGAAGCAACGCACGCGCTTTCGCTTGTGGGCGCCGTCGTGCGCGAAGGTGCAGGTCGTCGTCGAAAACGGCGATGGGTCCGGCACGCACGACATGAGCGCGACGGGCAATGGCTGGTTCGAGACAGAAATCGGTTGCGGCGCGGGCACGCTGTATCGCTACAAGCTCGACGGCGCGCTGCTGATTCCCGACCCCGCGTCGCGCTTCCAGCCGCAGGATGTGCACGGCCCGAGCGAAGTGATCGATCCGCGCGCCTACACATGGGAGCACACGGGCTGGTGCGGTCGGCCCTGGGAAGAAACCGTGCTGTACGAACTGCATGCCGGCGCGCTGGGCGGCTACGGCGGCGTGATGAAACGCCTGCCCGCCATCGCGGAGCTGGGCGTCACCGCCATCGAACTGATGCCGCTCAACGATTTTCCGGGCAAGCGCAACTGGGGCTATGACGGCGTGCTGCCTTATGCGCCCGACTCCGCGTACGGGCGTCCCGACGACCTGAAGGCGCTGATCGACGCCGCGCACGCGCACGGCCTCGCGGTGTTCCTCGACGTGGTCTACAACCACTTCGGCCCGGACGGCAATTATCTGCATCAATATGCGAAGCCGTTCTTCCGCGAAGGCACGCACACGCCGTGGGGACCGGCCATCGACTTCGAACGCGGCGAAGTGTGCGAGTACTTTTGCGACAACGCGCTCTACTGGCTCAACGAATATCGCTTCGACGGCTTGCGCCTCGACGCCGTGCACGCCATCGACAACGACGACTGGCTGCGCCGTTTCGCCGATCACGTGCGTGCGCATGTGCAGCACGGACGTCACGTGCATCTCGTGCTGGAAAACGAGCGCAATACGGCGAACCTGCTCGACAGGCATTTCACCGCGCAATGGAACGACGACGCGCACAACACGCTGCACGTGCTGCTGACGGGCGAACATGAAGGCTACTACGCCGCGTACGCCGATCAGCCGATCCAGCGGCTCGCGCGGATACTCGGCAGCGGCTTCGGCTATCAGGGCGACCCGTCGCCGATCCACGACGGCAAACCGCGTGGCCAGCCGAGCGGGCATTTGCCGCCCACCTCGTTCGTGGCGTTCTTGCAGAACCACGATCAGATCGGCAATCGCGCGATGGGCGAGCGTCTGCGCACGCTGTGTTCCGATGACGCGCTGCGCGCCGCCACGGGCCTGTTGCTGCTGTCGCCGCAAATTCCGCTGCTGTTCATGGACGAGGAATATGGGTCGAAACAGCCGTTCCTGTTCTTCACCGACTACACCGGCGATCTGGCGAATGCCGTGCGCGAAGGACGCCGCAAGGAGTTCGCGCGTTTCTCCGCATTCGCCGACGAGAAACGCCGCGCGCTGATTCCCGATCCGAACGATCCGCAAACGCTCGCCATGTCGTCGCCGCCAGCCGAGCGGCACGGCGACACGCCTGACGCGAAGGACGCGCTCGACTGGATGCACTTCTACAAATCGGCGCTCGCCGTGCGCGCGAAGCTGATCGCGCCGCGCCTGCGCCATACAAAGGCGCTCGGTGCAACCGTCCTCAAGGCAGCCGGCGATCGGGACGCGAACGCGCTAACCGCTCGCTGGAAACTCGACGACGGCGAGACGCTCTCCATCGTGCTGAATCTCGGCGATGAAGCCGTGTCGCTCGGCGAGCGCCCTGCCGGCAAGGTGATCTTCGAAACGCCGCCGCGCGTGCGCGATCGCGTCGACGCGGGCGAGTTGCCACCGAACGCATTTGTCGCATGGCTGACAGGCGACGTCAGCGAATATGCCGTCGGCCACGACGCGCGCAAACACGTGCAGACCTAAGGAGTGACACGCGTGGCCACGACCCGACGCCCCGGTATTTCCATCGACGCCCTCGCCGCACGCGCAGGCTTCGAAGTCGAATGGGAAGACGCGCATCACAACAGGAAGCGCGTGCCCGACAGCACGCTCGCCACGCTGCTCGAACGTATGGGCCTGCCGTGCGGCAACGCCACGCAGATTCGCCAGAGCGCGGGCGCGCTCGAAGCCGAGTTGTCCGGCCGCAAGCTGCCGCCGCTGATGACGGTCGAATGCGGACGCGGCATCGGCTTGCCCGCCGCCGCGATCAAGTCGGGCAGCCACTACCGGATCGAACTGGAAAGCGGCTCGCTGATCGATGGCCGCTTCACGGCGCCGAAGGGCGAAGCCGCGCTGCTGTCGCCCATCGACGAGCCCGGCTATCACACGCTCGTGCTCAACGATCACCGGATGACGCTCGCCGTGGCGCCCTCGCAGTGCTACACGGTCACCGACGCGTGGCGCGCGATGCACGGCGACGACACGAACGCGCCGCCGCTATGGGGCATCGCGGCGCAAATTTACGGCTTGCGCCGGGTCGGCGACGGCGGCATCGGCGATTACACGGCGCTGGCCACGCTCGCCATCGAAAGCGCGAAACGCGGGGCACATGCGCTCGCCGTCA
Organism: Paraburkholderia sp. PGU19; assembly: GCF_013426915.1. Classification (GTDB taxonomy): domain Bacteria; phylum Pseudomonadota; class Gammaproteobacteria; order Burkholderiales; family Burkholderiaceae; genus Paraburkholderia. The sequence goes on along the minus strand of NZ_AP023180.1, from coordinate 2,352,832 downwards.
GCCCGACACACGCGATGTTCAGCGCGTTGCCGCGCTCGTTCAGTCCGTATTCGCCATCGTCGCGGCTGTGGTTGAACGTCACGCATATCGATCCCGCTGCCGTGTTCGGTGCGCAGGCCGCACAGGCCGCGCTCGATGCGGCGGGCGGCGCCGACGTCTGGCCGCAACTCGAAACGCTGCCGCTGATCGACTGGAAGACGGCGACGCCGCTCAAGCTCAAGATGCTGCGCGTGCTGTTCGAGCGTTTCTGCGCGAACGACCGCGCACAGGACTCGCCGCGCGCGCTGGAGTTTCACGGCTTTTGCGAGCGTGGCGGCCGCGCGCTCGAAGATCACGCGCGCTTCGAAGCGCTGCATGCGTTCCAGTTGCTGCACAGTGGCGAAGGCTACTGGCGCAAATGGCCGGCTGCGCTGCAAGACCCGCGCAGCCCGGAAGTCGAGGCCTTCGCGAACGAACATCGGCATGAGGTCGAGTTTCATCTGTTTCTGCAATGGCTCGCGTCGAAGGGACTGTCGCACGCGCAGCACGCGGCGCGCGACGCGGGCATGGCGATCGGACTGATCGCGGATCTCGCTGTGGGCTGTGACAGCGCGGGCTCGCATGCATGGTCGTATCGCGACGACATGCTGCACGGCGTGTCCGTCGGCGCGCCGCCCGATCTGTTCAACCAGGCGGGCCAGGCGTGGGGCCTCACCACGTTCTCGCCGCGTGCCATGCGCAATCAGGGCTTCTCGGCGTTCATCGACATGCTGCGCTCCGCGTTCGCCTGCGCGGGCGGCATCCGCATCGATCACATCCTCGGGCTGCGGCGGCTGTGGCTCGTGCCCGAAGGCGAGAGCGCGAAAAACGGCGCGTACCTGCGCTATCCGCTCGAAGACATGCTGCGGTTGATCGCGCTCGAATCGTGGCGGCATCGCGCGATCGTGATTGGCGAGGATCTCGGCACCGTACCGCCGGGTTTTCGCGAGCGACTCAGCGAGCATGGCCTGGCGGGTATCCGCGTGCTGTGGTTCGAACGCACGAGGGACGGCAAGGGCTTCATGCCGCCCGCGGAATGGGATAGCGGCGCGGTCGGGACGACGACCACGCACGATCTGCCGACCGTCTCCGGCTGGTGGCGCGGCGAGGACATTGTGTGGCGCAATCGCATCGGTCAGACGGCCGCGCGCGCCGACGGGCGCGATCCTGTCGCGCTCGCGCAGGCCGAACGCGACGACGACCGCGCCGCACTATGGCGAGCATTCCAGCAAGCCGGAGTCGCCGCGCCCGACGTCGATCCGCCGCCGCCCGATAAAGCGCCCGTCGATGAAGCGCTCGCCTTCGTCGCCGCCACGCCGTCGCCGCTCGTCACGTTTCCGCTGGAAGACCTGCTCAGTCTCGTGGATCAGCCGAATCTGCCCGGTTCGATCGACGAGCATCCGAACTGGCGCCGCCGCGTGATCCAGCCCGTCGACGCACTATTCACCGACGCCACCTTCTGCGACCGTCTGCTCGCCATCGAGCAGGCGCGCACCGACTCAACCTCTGCTTCTTCGTTGTCAGATACGCCATGACTGTTCCGCGCGCCACGCTCCGACTCCAGTTCCATCGCGACTTCACGTTCGACGATGCGCTCGCGCACGTCGACTATTTCGCCGCGCTCGGCGTGAGCCATCTGTACGCTTCGCCGATCACGACGGCCACGCCCGGCTCCACGCACGGCTACGACACCGTCGACTACGGCCAGGTCAGCGCCGAGTGCGGCGGCGAAAACGGTCTGCGGCGTCTGACCGACAAGCTGCATGAACTCGGCATGGGCCTGATCGTCGACGTCGTGCCGAATCACATGGGCATGAGCAGGTACAACGCGTGGTGGCAGGACATTCTCGAATGGGGCCGCCATAGCGCCTTTGCGCGCTTTTTCGATGTCGACTGGCACTCGCCCGACCCGGCGCTGCGCGGCAAGGTGCTGATGCCCGTGCTCGGCGCGGCTTACGGCGAGGAACTGATCGCGGGCCGCATCGCGCTGCGCTTCGACGCCGACAACGGGCGCTTCAACATCGTCTATGGCGAGCACGCGTGCCCCGTTTGCCCGATCGATTACGCGGCCATTTTGCAATCGGCGGATCGCGCGGATCTGAGCGCGCTCGCCGAGCGCTTCACGTCGATCACGACGCAGCCCGCGGATCATCCGCGCGCTGCTGAAGGCCGCGAAGCGCTGCGTGAATTCGTGCGGCAGAACGGCGCGTCGGCCATCGAGTTCGTGCTCGAAGCGTATTCGCCCAACGAGCCCGTCACGCGCGACCGCCTGCACCGGCTGATCGAGCGGCAGCACTTCCGGCTCGCGTGGTGGCGCACGGCGTCGGATGAAGTGAACTGGCGGCGCTTCTTCGATATCAGCACGCTCGCGGCTGTGCGCGTCGAGCGTCCCGAAGTGTTCGATGCCGTGCACGCGCTGATTTTCCGGCTCTATGCGGAAGGTGTGATCGACGGCGTGCGCATCGATCATATTGACGGGCTCGCGGAACCGCGCGAGTACACGCAGCGGCTGCGTCAGCGGCTGTCGGAACTGCGCGAGGGCACGACGCCGTATGTCGTCGTCGAGAAGATACTCGGACGCGGCGAAGCGCTGCGCGACGACTGGCCAGTGGACGGCACGACGGGCTACGATTTCATGAACGACGCCGGCGCGTTGCTGCACGATCCGGCGGGCGCGGCGCCGCTCGCCGATGCGTGGGCCGACCTGAGCGGCCGTCCCGCAAGCTTCGCCGACGAGGCGCCGCCCGCGCGCCGCAAGATTCTCGCGGAGAATCTGCCCGCGGAACTGGACCGCGTGTCGCGCGCGCTGCATCGGCTGGCGCGCGACAGCATCACGACGCGCGACTTCACGTACACGGCGATCCGCCGCGTGACCAACGAGCTTGCTGCGCACTTCCCCGTCTATCGCATCTATCCGCAAAACGGCCTGCGCAGCGCTGCTGATAACGCCTACTTCGACATCGCGCTCGATGCCGCGAAGCAAACGCTGTCGCGCGCCGATCATGGCGTACTGGCGCGCGTCGACGCGTGGCTCGGCAGCGGCGCCGACGAGAACGGCAATGGACGCAACGCCGCGTATCAGGCGCCGCAGCAGAATGGCGGCGCGGGCGCGTTCAATCACACGGCGTCCGCGCGACGTACCGTGCAGACGCTGTTCTCGCAACTGACGGCGCCCGTCGCCGCAAAGGCCATCGAAGATACCGCGTGCTATCGCTACGGACGTTTGCTGTCGCGTTGCGAAGTGGGCGCGGACCCGGGCGAGTTCGCGCTGACGGTCGAACAGTTTCACGCGGGCAATCAGGAACGCGCGCGGCGCTTTCCTCACGCGCTGCTCGCGACGGCGACGCACGACCACAAGCGCGGCGAGGACACGCGCGCGCGCCTCGCCGTGCTGAGCGAAATCGCCGACGAGTGGACGGCGACGCTGCGCGCATGGACGACGTTGAACACGCCGCACCGGCGCGCGCTGGATGGCAACGCCGACGACTGGGCGCCCGGTCCCGGCGCCGAGGCGATGCTGTATCAGACGCTGGTCGGCTGCTGGCCGCCCGGACTTTCGCCCGACGACGAAGCGGGCGTCAAGGCGCTCGCTGAACGCGTCGCGCAATGGCAGGTGAAGGCGCTGCGCGAGGCGAAGCTGCGCACTACGTGGCTCGCGCCTGACGAAGCTTTTGAAAACGGCTGCCGTGAGTTTCTGTTCGATATTCTCGCGCCGCAGCGTCGCGATGGATTCCTGCGCGAACTGAGTGGGTTCGTTGCGCGCATCGGCCGGGCGGGTGTGGTGAATAGTCTGCAGCAGACCTTGCTGCGGCTCGCTTCGCCTGGCGTGCCCGATCTTTATCAGGGCACCGAACTATGGGATTTCAGTCTCGTCGATCCCGACAACCGGCGGCCTGTCGATTTCGCGCAGCGACAGGCGCTGCTCGCCGAGGCGCCGCCTTCCGATTACCTCGCTGGCTGGCGCGATGGCCGCGTGAAGCTCGCGATCAATCAGCGGATGCTCGCGTTACGCATGCAGATACCTGAATTGCTGAGTAGCGGCAGCTATACGCCGCTCACGGTGCAAGGCAAGTACGCCGCGCATGTCATTGCGTTCGCGCGGCGGCAAGGCAACTGCTGGGCGGTGGTGATGGCGACGCGGCTCTCGATGGCGCTGCTCGATGCCAGCAGCGACTTGCCGATCGTCGATCCGATTGCGTGGGACGATACGGCCGTGCAGATGCCCGAAGAACTGTTCGGGCGGGCGTTGTTCGACTGGGTGAGTCCCGCTGCGCCGAAGGTCGAAGATACCGGGCTGCTGTATCTGCGTGATGCGCTGACGACGATGCCTGTGGCGGTGCTGGTTGAGGATGGGGTGCCGCGGGTGTGACGGCGTGTGACACCTCAACCACCCTCATCATCAAACGTCTTCGGATACACCCGCACGAGCACGATGCGCGGCCCCTTCATCCTCTTCACGACGACATCAAAACGGTCGAAGTCGACGCGCTGCCCTTCTTCCGGCAGATCGCCGAGTGCGTTGATCACCAGACCACCGACAGACTCTGCGCTGCCCTCGTCGATATCGATACCGAGCGCGCGCTCCAGCGACACCACGGGCAAGCTACCCTTGCCCATCAGCGTGCCGTCGTCCATGCGTGTCCAGTCGGCGTCGCCCTGACGGAACTCGTCGTGAATCTGGCCGACCAGCGCGCCGAGCAGATTGTCGAGCGTCAGGAAGCCGATCGGCTTCGCGTTCTTCCGGCCGACCAGCGCGAGATGCGGCGCGCCCTTGCGAAAGCGCCGGAACAGTTCCAACGCGGGCATCTCGGGCTTCACGTACTGCACAGGGCGCACGTAGCGCGACAGGTCGTCGAGCGTGCTGCCCGCGTGGCGCGCCAACAGCAGATCCTTCAGATGGATGGTGCCCGCGACGCGCTCGCCCGTCGCATCCTCGAGCAACGGATAGCGGCTGAAACGATGGCGCGCGATGATCTGCATGTTGTCGCGCCACGGCAGATCGCGGCGCAGGCTCACCAGTTCATGCGCAGGCCGCATCAGGTCGGACACGGTCATGCGTGAGAAATCGAGCGAATGCGCGATCGTGTTCCATTCGTCCTGCGAATAGGCGTCCTTCGAGCCGTCGAGTTCGTTCGTGACGCTCGCGCTGCGGCCTCGCAGAATCAGCTTCAGTTCTTCTGTGGAGTAATGTGTGTCGCCGCCGTGATCGGCTGTCAGACCCGCTATGCGCAGCACCGCGTTCGCGCTCGAGTTGAGCACCCAGATGGCCGGGTACATCGCCCAGTAAAAGCCATACAGCGGCATCGCCGTCCACAGCGAGACGTGCTCGGATTGACGAATTGCCAGCGACTTCGGCGCGAGTTCGCCGACCACGATATGCAGGAACGAAATGCAAGAGAACGCGAAGAACAGCGATATGCCGTGAATCAACTGCTCGTTCTGGATGCCGAGCAGATGGAACACAGGGTTCAGCAGTTCCGCGAAGGCCGGCTCGCCGATCCAGCCAAGCCCCAGCGACGCGAGCGTGATGCCCAGCTGGCACGCGGACAGATACGCATCCAGCCGCCCATGCACCTTCCCGAGCAGCTTGCCGCGCAAGCCGTGCTTCTCCGCGAGCGTTTGCACACGCGTCTGCCGCAGCTTGACGAGACCGAATTCCGCAGCAACAAAGAAACCGTTGAGGGCAACGAGCAACAACGCGCCAATGAGGGCGACGAACTGGATCAAAGCGAAGAACTCCGGCGACAAAAGTCGTCAGTATAGAGCGCGAAAGGCAGGTGAAAGCGCTGAGCGCGCATGAACTGGCCATCCGGCCAGGTCACGCGCGATTCCGTGTGCGTGCGCGTGTGTGTCATGCGCCGGCGAGCGGCACACGCAGTTTCAGTGTCGTCGGCTGGCCGTCGGCCCATTCGCCCTGTTCGAACGCGCCGTCGTGCGCTTCGGCAATGCGCTTGCACAATCCCAGCACCCACGAAATGCGGCTGGCTTCGCGCGGCTGCGTCGCTTGCGCGCGCGCGAAGTTTTCGAGCACGTGAGGCAGCGCAGCGTCCGTCAGTGCAGCAGGCGTGGCTTGCCACGTAACCGTGGCGCGGAACATCGACGCATCGACGTCGGCATCGAGCGTGACGGTCGCGCCGCTCGCGCTCGCTTCCACCGCGAACGCGACGAGCAGCCACAACGCAGCGGCGAGGCGCTCGCGGTCGGCGTCCATCTGCTGCGCGGCGAGCGGCGAGTTGAGTTCGAGAGCGACGCCACGCCGCACGGCGAGCGCTTCTCGCACATCGCCGATCGTCTCATCGAGCAACGGGCGCAGCGCGAACGCCGCGCGCTTCAATACAAGCGCTTTCGTCTCGGCGCGCGTCGTATCGACGATCGATTCGAGCAGCTTCACCTGCTGCTCGACGCCGTTACGAATGCCTTCGAGCGCGCGTTGCGCGGTGGCATCGTTCGCGTCGATCTTGCGGTCGAGCACATAGGCCCAGCTATGAATGGCATTCAGCGGGCTGCGCAGGTCGTGCGAGACCAGTGACAGCACATGATCGCGCATGAAGAGCGCCGTTTCGGCGCAGCGTCGCGCGGTTCGTTCGGCGACGGCAAACGTCTCCTCGTTGCTGCCGGAAGAAGACGGAGTAGACGTGGTCACGATCGACATCCTCGTTGGCGGTTCACCGTTGGTTGCAGTCTGGACATTATAGGCATGGCCGTTCAGCCGATCTTCGCGACGGCAGGACAACACGCCTACAATAGCGGTTTCGAACGATTACAAGGAGCATCGCATGACTACTGTCACCACTGCATCGGGCCTCAAGTACGAAGACCTGACGGAAGGCACGGGCGCTGAAGCGAAGGCCGGCCAGACCGTCAGCGTGCACTATACCGGCTGGCTGACCGACGGCCAGAAGTTCGATTCGAGCAAGGACCGCAACGACCCGTTCGCGTTCGTGCTGGGCGGCGGCATGGTCATCAAGGGCTGGGACGAAGGCGTGCAGGGCATGAAGGTCGGCGGCGTGCGCAAGCTGACCATTCCGCCGCAACTCGGCTATGGCGTGCGCGGCGCAGGCGGCGTGATTCCCCCGAACGCGACGCTCGTGTTCGAAGTCGAATTGCTCGGCGTCTGAGCGTTTCCGCTGTTTTTCCGGTTGCTTTGTGATGAGCCACGCCGTTATCGACGCACCCAGCGTTTCCCTGCGCCGTTATGGCACCGTGGAAGCGTCGGACGTGCACGACTTCCATCAGATCGTGCTCGGTCTGGACGGGTCGATGGTGATGATTGTGGACGGTGTCGCGCAGGAAATCGACCGGACGTCCGCGTGGCTCATTCCAGCGGGCTCGCGGCATGACTACGCGGGCGTCGGCGAGAACCGGCAGCTCGTGCTCGATCTGCCCGCGTCGTCGGTCGCCGTGCCGCAACGTCTGTTCGACCGGGCGCGCGCCGTCCCCGTCGATTCGTCGCTCGCGCAACTGGTTTCGCATATTGCGGGCCGCGCGACGGGACATATCGATGGCGATGCCGCATGGCGGCGCTTCAATTGGGACGCCGCCGCCCGCTTATGCGCGGCGATCATCGAAGACACGGGCATGGCGGATGCTGCGCCGGGCGCCCGTCTCGACTTCGCGCGTATCGACGCCTGGCTGCGTGCGCGTCTGTCCGAGCCGCTGCGCATCGCTGACCTCGCCGCGCACTGCGGCTTTGGCATGCGGCGCTTTCATCAATTGTTCATCGACGCATTCGGCGAAACACCGCATCGCTATTTGCAGCGTCTGCGGCTGGATACGTCGGTCACGCTGCTCGCCGATCCGCACCGCTCATTGACCGACGTCGCGCTCGAAGTCGGCTTCGGCGATCAGAGCGCCTACACGCATGCGTTCACGCGGCGCTTCGGAATGGCGCCGGGTCAATGGCGCGCATTGCTGCATTAAGCGTTGCCGTATGACAAAACGGGCGCTTCATTGCGCCCGTTTCGTTTCACTTCTCTACTCCACTAGCCCGCAAGTCCCCGCGTCAGATCGTCGCGGATATCGGCTGCATTCTCCAGACCAACGGCAAGCCGGATCAGACCTTCCGTGATGCCCGCTGCCGCGCGCGCTTCCGGCGTGACGCGGCCGTGCGTCGTGGTGGCGGGATGTGTGATGGTCGTGCGCGTGTCGCCGAGGTTGCCTGTAATCGAACAGATTTTCGTGCCGTCGATCACACGCCACGCATTCGCGCGCATCGCTTCGGGCGTGTCGCCCTTCAGTTCGAACGACACGATCGCGCCGCCCGCTTTCTGCTGGCGCTTCGCGATCTCGTACTGCGGATGCGATTCGAGGCCCGGATAAAACACGCGCTTCACGGCGGGATGCGTTTCGAGCCAGCGCGCGATTTCGAGCGCATTCGCCGACTGGCGCTCGACGCGCAGCGACAGCGTTTCCAAGCCCTTCAGCAGAATCCACGCGTTGAACGCCGACAGCGTCGGGCCCGCGCTGCGCACGAACGGAAACACCTTTTCCATGATGAACTGCTTCGAGCCGACCAGTGCGCCGCCGAGCACACGGCCTTGCCCGTCGAGGAACTTGGTCGCCGAATGCATCACGACGTCGGCGCCGAGTTTCAGCGGCTGTTGCAGCGCCGGGCTGCAAAAGCAGTTGTCGACGACGAACAGCGCATTCGCGGACTTCGCGATCTTGCTGATCGCTTCGATATCGGCGATCTCCGTCAGCGGGTTAGACGGCGTTTCGAGGAAGAACATCTTCGTCTCGGGACGCACCGCGTTTTTCCATGCATCGAGATCGGTCGGATCGACGAAGGTCGTCGTGATGCCGAACTTGCTAAAGATCTGCGAGAACATGCCGAGCGTCGAACCGAACAGGCTCTGCGAGCTGACGAGATGATCGCCCGCCTGCAACGCCGACATCACCACCGACATGATCGCGCTCATCCCGGATGCCGTCGCCATGCACGCCTCACCGCCTTCGAGTGCCGCGAGACGATCCTGGAACATCGTCACAGTCGGATTCGTGAAGCGCGAGTACGTGTAATAGTCTTCGGAATTCTTAAAGCGCTCGGCGGCTTCTGCAGCGCTAGCAAAGACAAAGCTCGACGTCAGGAAGATCGCTTCCGAGTGTTCGCCGAATTCGCTGCGCAACGTGCCCGAGCGGACTGCGAGTGTGTCGAAATTGAGGGAGTCGTCCATGTTCGTTCTGTTCCGTTTTTTCAGGCCGCGCTTTCGCCGTTGAGTCGAGGCGCACGCGAGAGCAACAAAAAAGCCCGCTTTGCGTCGGCATAAGCGGGCTTCGTGTGCGGGGAACGCTATAAGCGCGATGGCTGTGCTGCTGCTCACCGTTCGCTTTAGCTGTTTTGGGTTTCCCCGCGTCCGCAAGCTGAGATCAAATCGACGCAAGCCCGATGGTAGCACTGCCCCCGGATTTCGCGCCGGGTTTCACCGGCTGTCGCAGCGCGCGAGACCGGTTGACCCGATGTTCGCGCGCTTACGACGCGTTACTCGACCGACAGTTGCAGGTGCAATTGCGAACGCGCAGCGCCGCCTTCGATCGCGTCGCTCGCGGCGTCACGGTCCGATTGCGCGGACGGCGCGAGACGCGCGGATTCGATGCGGTCGAGGTACTCCGTCGTCACGTCGCCCGTGATGTAGTTGCCGTCGAAGCACGACGCTTCGAACTCCTTCAGCGCCGGGTTGATGTCGCGGATTGCGTTCTTCAGCGCGTCGACGTCCTGATAGACGAGGAAATCGGCGCCGATCAGGCGCGCCACTTCTTCATCCGAACGGCCGTGAGCGACGAGTTCGCTGCGCGTCGGCATGTCGATGCCGTACACGTTCGGGAACTTCACGGGCGGCGCCGCCGAAGCGAAGATCACCTTGCTTGCGCCCGCATCGCGCGCCATCTGCACGATTTCGTGCGAGGTGGTGCCGCGCACGATGGAATCGTCGACGATCAGCACGGTCTTGCCCTTGAACTCGATGCCCATCGCGTTCAGCTTCTGGCGCACCGATTTCTTGCGCACCGCCTGGCCAGGCATGATGAAGGTGCGGCCCACGTAACGGTTCTTGAAGAAGCCTTCGCGATATTCGACGCCGAGCTTCGCCGCGACCTGCATCGCCGCCGGACGCGACGAATCGGGAATCGGCATCACGACGTCGATCTTCACGTCGTCGGGCAGCACGCGGATGATCTTCTCGGCCAGATAGTCGCCCATGCGCAGACGCGCGTTGTAGACGGGCACGCCATCGAGCACCGAATCCGGACGCGCGAGATACACGAGTTCGAAAATGCACGGGTTCAGGCTCGCGTTCGGCGCGCATTGCTGCGCGTGGAAATTGCCTTCGAAGTCGATGAAGATCGCCTCGCCCGGCGCGACGTCGCGCACGAACTCGAAGCCGATGCCTTCCAGCGCCACCGATTCCGACGCCAGCATCCATTCCGTGCCCGACGCCGTTTCCAGCTTGCCGATACACAGCGGACGGATGCCGAACGGGTCGCGGAAGCCGAGCAGACCGTAACCGGAAATCAGCGAGACGATCGCATACGAGCCGCGCACGCGGCGGTGCACGCCCGTGACGGCCTTGAACAGCGCGGCGGGATCGAGTTGCAGGCCCGAGCTCGACAACTGCAATTCGTGCGCGAACACGTTCAGCATGACTTCCGTGTCGGAATTCGTGTTGATGTGGCGACGATCGATGCGGAACATCTCGTCTTTCAGTTGCTGCCAGTTGGTCAGATTGCCGTTATGGGCGAGGATGAGGCCGAACGGCGCGTTCACGTAGAACGGCTGGGCTTCTTCTTCGCTCGACGCAGAACCCGCCGTCGGGTAACGCACCTGGCCAATGCCGCTATTGCCGGGCAGGCTGCGCATGTTGCGCGTGCGGAACACGTCGCGAACCATGCCATTGGCCTTGTGCATGTGGAAATTGTTGCCGTTCGCCGTGGCGATGCCGGCGGCGTCCTGACCGCGGTGCTGCAGCAGCAGCAGGCTGTCATAGAGGAGCTGGTTGACGGGTGACTGGGAAACTACGCCTACGATGCCGCACATGGCATGTCCTTCAAAGGGTACGAAATTCGATCAGTGCGGCCTGCCTGGGAGACAGCCGCGCGCGCCGTGGTTCTGCTTGCTTCACCATCGGCCCGCCTTGTCATCCGCCTTCGCCCCTTGCGTGCAACGCGATCGTTACACGTGGACGTAGGCGGCGAGCGTTTCGGGAAGCAGAGGCTTCAGCTCTCGCACGCCCTGCTCGGCGTAGGGCCGCAGCAGCGCGTTGCGCCAGAATTCCTGTTTGGGCAGTTCGGTCAAGCCACCGAGGGCGACCAGAACCAGCACCAATATGACCCCGCGTACGAGGCCGAACACCAGTCCAAGCGAGCGATCCACACCGCCCAGACCGGACACCTGCACCAGCCGGCTCAGCAACGCGTTCGCCACGCTTGCCACCAGCATCACGCCAATGACGATCAACGCGAACGCGATCAGCCACTGCGTCAGGGCGCCGCCCGGCCAGTTCGCCGGGACGTAGGGTACCAGCAGCCCCACGAAGCGCGCCGCCACCAGAAACGCGACGATCCAGCCTATCAGCCCGAATACCTCGGACAAAAAGCCGCGCCACGTTCCGCGCATGGCCGACAGGGCGATCACCGCCATTACAGCGTAGTCGAACGCGGTGAACATCGCCGGATTACTGCGCAGCGCCGTTGTTCGCGCCCGACGTCAGACCGGCCTCGCGCACCTTCGCGATTGCCGCCGACGCCGCCGCACGGTCCGCGAACGGACCGGCGCGCAACAGGGTTCGACTGGAGCCGTCAGCCTGCTTGCGACGCTCCGTATATACGGGCACACCCGCCGCTTTCAACTTGGTCGCCCACGCGTGCGCGCTGGCGTCGTCCTGAAACGCGCCGAGCTGAACCGCGAAGCGGCTGCCCGGAGGCGCCGCGGGCGTACCTGTTTCGGTGCCCGACGCGGCGCCTTGCGCCGCTTCCGTGACCGCGGGTTTCTGTTCCGGTTTTGCCGCGGGCTTGGCATCAGCCTGCGGTTTCGCTACGGGCTTTGCAGCCGGCGCGTTGTTCGCGACGGCAGCGGGCGCTTGCGGCTTCGCAGGCGTCATCGCGATTGGCGCGTTCTTGCTGTTGCTGCCGTCGCGCTGCGACGCCACGGCGCCAGTAGCGGCCGTGCCCGACGCTGCGGGCGCGAGACCCGAGGCGGCCAGTGCGGCATCCGGCGCGGCGGGATTGTCCGGCGCGACGGCGGCTTGCGTGTCGCTGTCGACCGACGCACGCGGCTTCGGCGCCGGACGGCTTGGAATGTCGATGGAAATGTCGTCGGTGACGGGCTTAGGATGCGAATCCAGCACCATCGGCAGAATGACGACGGCGGCGATCACCAGCGCGATCGCACCGACGAGGCGGCGTCGTGCGCGCTGCTTTTCGGGAAGCGTGGGATCGAGCAGCATCGCGTCGGCGTCGCCGGAACGGTCCGTGCGGCGACTGCGCCGTTCGACGCGTTCCGCGCGTTCAGTGCGCTCGGCACGGCTGCCGCGACTGGAACTGGAATTTGCGCCGCGCCGTGTCGGTGCGTCGTCTTTCTTGCCGAACGAGAAAATACCCATGAATGGCTTGGTTCGAGGCCCGCGCGTTCAGTGTTGCTGCGATTTACGGTAGGCCATGACGCCTGCAACCGTGAAGAAGCTGCCGAAAACCACGATTCTATCATTGTCGGAGGCTCGTTTTAGCGCATCCTGGAAAGCTTCTGCTGGTGTGGCAAAACGCGTCACGCTGCAATCCGGGCCCTCGCTGACGCCCGCATCGCGCAGCGCCGTTTCCAGTTCTTCCGCGCTGGCGGCGCGCGGCGTCGGCAGATCGGTCACGTTCCAGTGATCGATCTCGCCTTTCAGATGTTCGAGCACGCCAGCGATGTCCTTATCGCGCATCGAGCCAAAAACGGCGTACGTGTACGGAAAAAAGCCCATATTGCCGAGATTTTGACCCAGCACGGCGGCGGCATGCGGGTTGTGGCCGACGTCCAGCACGATCGATGGCTTGCCCGGCAACACCTGGAAACGTCCCGGCAGCTCGACATTGGCGAGACCCAGACGAATGTCTTGCGCCGACACAGGCAGACGGTCGCGCACCGCTTCGAGCCCCGCGAGCGCCGCCGTCGTATTGAGCAACTGATTCGCGCCACGCAGCGCCGGATAAGCCAGCGCAGACCGACGCATCGTCGGGCCGACGTAGCTCCACTGCTGGCGCTCGTTACCGGGTTGCGCTTCGTAGCGGAAATCGCGTCCGAACAGCCACAACTCGGCGCCGATTTTCTCGGCATGATCGATCAGCGTTTGCGGCGCAACCGGGTCCGCGCAGATCGCCGGCTTGCCCGCGCGGAAAATACCCGCCTTCTCGAACGCAATTTTCTCGCGCGTATCGCCGAGGAAGTCGGTGTGATCGATGTCGATGCTGGTGATGATCGCGCAGTCGGTATCGAGGATGTTGACGGCGTCGAGCCGCCCGCCCAACCCCACTTCGAAAATCACTGCGTCCAGCCCGCGCTCGGCGAACAGATGCATGATCGCCAGCGTGGTGAACTCGAAATACGTCAGCGAAACAGGCTCGGGCAGCGATTGACGCGCCTTCTCGACCGCCTCGAAGTGCGGCAGCAATTCCGCATCCGTCGCCATCTGACCGTTGATGCGCGCGCGCTCGTTGAACGCGAGCAGATGCGGCGACGTGTGGCAGCCGACGGTGTAACCCGCCCGCAGCAGGATCGATTCGAGAATCGCGCAGGTGGAACCCTTGCCGTTCGTGCCGCCGACGGTGATCACCGGGCACGCGAACTTAAGGTCCAACGCGTCACGCACCTTGCTGATGCGCGCGAGGCCCATGTCGATACCGACAGGATGAGCGGATTCCAGGTGCGTGAGCCACGCGTCGAGTGTGGGGAAAGTGGTCATCTGAAAAACTGGCAGTGCGGACCGGAATTATCCTAGAAATGACAACGCGCCGCTTGAGAACCTCTCGCGGCGCGTTAGTTGTTCCTGCTGGCCGTGCGGAGCATCACGGCCTGAAACGGCATCAGGCGACTGCGTCAGCCGGCTGGCGCGTGAGCAGAGCCATCAGTTGCGCGATTTCTTCGCGCAGCTTGCGACGATCGACGATCATGTCGATCGCGCCCTTTTGCAGCAGGAATTCGGCGCGCTGGAAGCCTTCCGGCAGCTTTTCGCGCACCGTCTGCTCGATCACGCGCGGGCCCGCAAAGCCGATCAGCGCCTTCGGTTCGGCGATCACGACGTCGCCGAGGAACGCGAAGCTCGCCGACACGCCGCCCATCGTCGGGTCGGTCAGCACGGAGATGAACGGCAGCTTGGCTTCGGCGAGCTTGGTCAGCATCGCAGTGGTCTTGGCCATCTGCATCAGCGACAGCAGGCTTTCCTGCATCCGCGCGCCGCCCGAAGCGGTGAAGCAGATGAACGGCACGTGCTGCTCGATCGCGTTCTGCGCGCCGCGCGCAAAGCGCTCGCCGACCACGGAGCCCATCGAACCACCCATGAACGCGAATTCGAAGCACGCGACCACGACAGGCAGCGTGTGGATCGCACCGCCCATCACGACCATCGCGTCGGTTTCGTCGGTTTCGTCCATCGCCTCTTTCAGGCGGTCGGGGTACTTACGGCTGTCCTTGAACTTGAGCGCGTCGACCGGCAGGATTTCCTGGCCGATTTCGTAGCGACCTTCCGGATCGAGCAAGCCGTCGAGCCGTTCGCGCGCGCCGATCCGCATATGGTGGTCGCACTTCGGGCAGACGTGCAGATTCGCCTCGACGTCGTTGCGGTACAGCACCGCTTCGCACGACGGGCACTTGATCCACAGCCCTTCCGGAATGCCCTTGCGGCTCTTCGGGTCGGTTTGCTTGATTTTCGGCGGCAACAGTTTGTCGAGCCAGCTCATGATGATTCCTTCCAGGATTCGCGATACGAAAGACGGCGCAGCAGGAACTGCGCCGCCATGCTAACCGCGACAAAAATGATGTTTATCGGGCAGTCGCGCCGATGCTGTCGAGCGCCTGGCGAATTTCAGCAATGAAACTCGTCAGCTTGCTCGCAGCGGACTCGGGTGCTGCTTCTTCGAGCAACTGCACGATACGGCTGCCGATCACGACGGCATCGGAAACTTCGGCCACGGCGCGCGCAGATTGCGCGTCGCGAATACCGAAACCGACGCCCACCGGCAGCGGTACGCGCGACTTGATGGCCGGGATTTTACCCGCGATGCTCAAAACGTCCAGATTTGCAGAGCCCGTGACACCTTTGAGCGACACATAGTAGACATAACCGGACGCGATTTTACCAACCTCCGCGATGCGCTCGTCCGTCGACGTGGGCGCGAGCAGGAAAATCGGATCGATCCCGGCCGCCTTCACCTTTTCGGCGAAGATAGCCGATTCTTCGGGCGGATAGTCGACAACCAGCACGCCGTCGACGCCCGCTTCCTTCGCGGCAGCCGCGAACCCGTCGGCGCCCATGCGCTCGATGGGATTCGCATAGCCCATCAGCACGACGGGCGTTTTGTCGTCGGTTTCGCGGAAGCGCTTGACGTCGGCGAGCACGTGTTTCAGCGACACGCCCTTTGCCAGCGCGCGTTCCGAGGACTGCTGGATCACGGGACCGTCGGCCATCGGGTCGGAAAACGGCACGCCAAGCTCGATCACATCAGCACCGCCCTTCGCGAGCGCGTGCATGAACTCGACGGTGCGCGCCGGATCGGGATCACCAGCGGTGATGAACGGAATCAGACCTTTCTTGCCCTGCGCGGCCAGTGCCGCGAACGTGGATTGAATACGGGACATGGAATTTTCTCGAAGTCGATGACTGCGCGGTTTGGCGTCAAGCCGTCGTCGTAGTGTTGGCAACGGCTGCTTTCCGGCGCGAAACGGGTTCCGGCGAATTTGCCGCCAAACTGACGCGTTCTCGCGCTATCGCGCAGTAACTTTCATTGATCTCATAGCCGACGAATTCGCGCTTCTGGCGGGCGCAAGCGACTGCCGTCGTGCCGCTTCCCATGAAGGGATCAAGCACACGGCCACCCGGCGGGCAGCTGGCCAACACCATCCGCTCGACGATTTCGAGCGGTTTCTGGGTCGGATGGTCGACGCGTTCGGCGTGTTGCCGGTGCAAACGCGAAACCGACCAGACGTCCTTCGGGTTGTAGCCCATCTCCAGCCACTTGCTTCCTTCGAACAACTTACGCGAACGCGCCTTCTTCGTGGCGGCATCGTACGGGATACGGACGGGGTCGAGGTCGAAATAGTAGTCTTTCGACACCGCGAAATAACCGATGTTGTCGTGCACGGACGTAAAGCGGCGCGTCGTGCCGCCCATGCTCGGCACGCGCCGGTCCCAGATGATCTCGTTGACCATCGTCAGGCGGCTCTTCAGAAACACGAAGATTTCCGGCGCGTACTGCCATGTGCAGAAGATGTACAGCGAACCCGACGGCTTCAGCTTCGGAATGGCGAGTTCGAGCCAGGCACGCGTCCAGGCGAGAAAATCCTCGCCCGAGCGCATGTCGGAATCGTTGCCATAGTCCTTGCCGAGGCCATACGGCGGATCGGCGACGATCAGATCGATCGAGCCGTCCGGCAGGTTCGCTGCATCGGTCAGAAAATCGCGGTTCTGGAGCTCGATGCCCGAAGGCACCGGCAACAGCGGCACAGCGCCCGCGTGCAACGCTCCGGCGACGCCTGCTTCGGCGTCATCCAGCGCGGGCGGCTGCGGCTCCTCGAACTCGTCGCGCATCGCCTGGGCGCTCAGAACTGGATGCCCGATCGCTCGGCGACCGTGTGCATGTCCTTGTCGCCCCGGCCCGACAGGTTCACCAGAAGGATTTTGTCCTTCGGCAAAGTCGGCGCGAGCTTCGCCGCGTACGCGAGCGCGTGGCTCGACTCGAGCGCGGGAATGATGCCCTCGATCCGGCAGCAGTCGTGGAATGCCTTGAGCGCCTCTTCGTCGGTGATGCCGACGTATTCGGCGCGGCCGCTGTCCTTGAGCCATGCATGCTCGGGACCGACGCCCGGATAGTCGAGACCCGCCGACACCGAATGCGTCTCGATGATCTGGCCGTTCTCGTCCTGCAGCAGATAGGTGCGGTTACCATGCAGCACGCCGGGGCTGCCGCCGATCAGCGACGCCGCGTGACGACCCGTGTCGATGCCGTCGCCGGCGGCTTCCACGCCGATCAGCTTCACCGATTTGTCGTCAATGTATGGGTAAAAGATACCCATCGCATTCGATCCGCCGCCAACGCACGCGATCACGGCATCCGGCTGACGGCCCGTCAGTTCGGGCATCTGCACCTTGCATTCGTCGCCGATCACGCGCTGGAAGTCGCGCACCATCATCGGATACGGATGCGGCCCCGCCACCGTGCCGATGATGTAGAACGTGTTTTCGACGTTCGTGACCCAGTCGCGCATCGCTTCGTTCAACGCGTCTTTCAGCGTGCGCGAACCGGATTCGACGGGTACGACAGTCGCGCCCAGCAGCTTCATCCGGTAGACGTTCGCGGCCTGGCGGCGCACGTCTTCCGCGCCCATGTAGACGATGCACTCCATGCCGAAGCGCGCCGCGATGGTCGCCGTTGCAACGCCGTGCTGGCCCGCGCCCGTCTCAGCGATCACGCGCGGCTTGCCCATCCGCCTGGCGAGCAGCGCCTGGCCGATCACGTTGTTCACCTTGTGCGCGCCCGTGTGGTTCAGGTCTTCGCGCTTCAGATAAACCTGCGCGCCACCGAGCAGTTCGCTCCAGCGTTGCGCGTGATAAACAGGGGAAGGACGACCGACGAAGTACTTCAGTTCGCGTTCGTATTCGGCGATGAAGTCAGCGTCTTGGGAGTATTTCTCATAGGCTTGGCGCAGTTCGTCGAGCGCGTGCATCAGCGTCTCGGCAACGAACACGCCGCCATATTGGCCGAAATGGCCACGTTCATCGGGTAAGTTGTACATATTCCGTCACTCTTCTCAGTATGCCGCAGCACTCGCTCGCTGCGAGGCGCGGCCTGGGAATCACCGGGCGTCCGCTTCGCGCACTGCGCGCACGAACGCCGCCATCCGGGCGTGATCCTTCACACCCTTTGCGCCCGGCACCTCGATGCCGCTCGAGACATCGACCGCGTACGGGCGCACGCGATGAATCGCATCACTGACGTTTTGCGTGTTCAACCCACCACTCAAAACGGCCCGACGCGCGAGCTCTTGTGGAATAAGTGACCAATCGAAGACCTTCCCGCCGCCGCCGTAGCCCTCGACATGTGTGTCGAACAGAAGACCACTGGCGGCTGAATAGTTAAGCGCCGATTCTACCAAATCGGCCGGTTGAGTATCTGCCGCAATCCGCAATGCGCGCAACCAAGGCAAACCCGCAACGCCAGCCAGCTTTTCGCACTGCTCGGGCGTTTCGTCGCCGTGGAACTGCAGCATCGTCAGCGGCACATTGCAGGTGACTTCGCTGAACCATTCGGACGTGGGATTCACGAACAGCCCGACAACCGACACGAACGGCGGCACGACCCGCGTCATCTCGACCGCCTGCGCGATGCTCAACGCGCGCGGGCTGGGCGGGTAGAACACGAGGCCGATCGCATCGGCGCCCAGGGCGACGGCATGGGCGACATCGGCGGCGTTGCCGAGGCCGCACAGCTTGATGCGCGTGCGGTGCGGCACGGTGTCGGTGGCGGGCGAAGCGCTTGCGGCTTGAGTGTCGGCGGAAGTCATGAGTCGGTCCAAACGGTGCTCCACGGAACGCTGCCCGCCTGCGGGGCAGGCACGGCGAACGCCTCAGGATAGCCCACTTGAGCGAGATACAGCCCGTCGGGCATGAAGGTGGGCGCCGCGCGTTTCCTGTCGCGGCCTTGCAGAACTTCCGCGAGCCACGCTGCCGGATAGCGCCCGCGGCCCACGGCCACGAGACAGCCCATCAGGTTGCGCACCATGTGATGCAGGAACGCATTGGCGCGAAAGCGAAAGTGGATGAAATCGCCCTGCGGCCGGATATCGATCTGATACAGATGCTTGACGGGCGTCTTCGCCTGGCATTCCGACGAGCGGAACGCCGAGAAATCATTCTCACCGAGCAGGCAGGCGGCCGCGTCGCGCATCGCGTCGACGTCGAGCGGCGTGTGAATCCAGCCGGCCCGGCCCGTGAGCATCGGCGAGCGCACGGGGTGGACGTATAGCGCGTAGTAATAGGTGCGCTCGAAAGCCGAAAAGCGCGCGTGGAACGCGTCTGGCATCGGCTTGGCCCATTGCACGGCGACCGTCGACGACAAGAAGGCGTTCGTGCCGCGCACCCACGAAAAGTCGGTCCGGTCGAGCTCGGTGTCGAAATGCACAACCTGCCCGAGACCGTGAACACCCGTATCCGTGCGGCCCGCCACGACCGTCTGCAGCGGCGTCTGCGCGAATTCGCGCAGTGCCCGTTCGAGTGCGTCCTGCACGGTCTTGCCGTGCGGCTGCGACTGCCAGCCGCAAAACGCCGCGCCGTCGTACTGGATGCCAAGCGCGATCCGCGTCATCACGAAAGCGGCGCGAGCGTCGACAGCAGCGCGCGAGCGTCGGCGCGCGTGTCGGCGTCGTTCGATTCGATGACTTCGTTGATCAGCGTGCGCGCGCCGACCACGTCGCCGAGATCGATGTACTCCACGGCCAGATCGAGCTTGTTGCGGGCGATGCGCGCGACTTCGTCCGGCGTGAACGCGGGCACGACCTGCGACGGCGACGGCGGCAGTTCCAGATCGAAATCGAGCTTCAAAGCGCCGAAGCGCGCGGCACCCAGACCGGCGACGGCGGCCGCACCGGCCGTGCCGGCGATGATTTCGCCAGCGACAGCAGACGCCTGCGGCGCGTGCGCCGGCAACGCCTGTTGCGCCGTGATTTCGGGCGCGACGACGGGCTGCGTCACAGCGGGTGCGTCGCTTGCCGACGGCTCGGCGCGCGGCGGCAAAGCGAATTCATCGATGCTGTCGAGCGCGCGCATCGCGTCGCGCGGGAATGCCTCCGGTACAGCCGGTTCCAGCGGCGGCGGCGCGCCGAGCGGAAGCGACGCCGACGCGCGCTGTTCCGCTGCGTCCTCGGCGTCGGCTGGGTGCAGTTCATTCAGTTCGGGCAGCGGCTCGATCAGTTGCTCGTGCTGCGCGGCGGGTTCCACATGACTCAACTGGATGGGCGGCGCAACGGAAGCGGTGGGCTGCTCGAACTTGGGTTCGTGCTGCCCGGTTTCCGGCGTCGCGCCAAGGTCGAATGCGAACGGCTTGGGTTTCGCGCCAGACTCGTCGTGCGGTGCTTCGATCGGCTCAGCGAAATGCGGCTCGACGGGTTCGTGGATCGGCTGCTCGTCGAGCGGCAGTTCGGCGGCAGGTTCGCTCGTCGTCGGTTCCTGTTCGCGCGCGGCCTGTTCCCGTTCGGCTGCTTCGGCGGCACGCGCATCTTCGCGTGCCGGATCGAGCGATTCGCGGGGCAATGCATCGGCGCCGAGCGCTGTGGCTGCGTCGAGCGAGGCCTCGGCGGATGCGCTGTCGAACGTTTCAGGTTCGGGTTTCGGTGATGTGTCGTGATCGAATGCGGGCGAAATCGCAGCAGCCGCAACAACCGCAGCCGGACCGGCCTCGCGCGAGCCGGTTTCTGACGGTTCGTGCGGCGATGCAGGCGGCTCATCGCTACGCGCGACCGCGACCGGCTCGACAGCCGTGGGCGCAACGGGCGTCTCATCTTCGCGCGCAACGTCGTCCGTCGCCGCTTCCTGCGCGCGCGCGGCTTTGCGACGCCGACGCATCGTCAAACCGGCCAGCAGCGCCACAAGCCCCGCGCCGACGATGGCCGCCACGCCCAGATATTCCTGCGAAATGCCCATCGGCAGATTCGCGGGCTGCGCAGCCGCCGACGCAGCATGAGCAGGTGCGCCGGCGCCGGGCGTCGCGCTCGACGACTGCGTCGCGCCCGGTGCCGTGGGCGCGTTTTCGTTTGCACCCGGCTGCTTGCCAATACCGTGCTTCTGCAATTCCATCAGCACGCGGTTCTTCAGCGCGAGGAGTTGCTGCAAGCTCGACGGACGCGCCTGCGACGCGGGCTGCGCGTTGCCGGTTGCGGGCGTACCGGGCGGTGTAGCAGCGGACTCGCTGCCCTGGATGGAACCCGTGTAGGAATGCGTGCCGCTCGCCCCCGAAGCCGAGGATGCAGCCGCGCCGCTCGTGGGCAGCGCGCCGATTGCGGGTGCGGACGTCAGCTCTACGGTGGCCGGCGCGCTGGCGCTCTGCGTTGGACTCGTGGCGGCCGCTTCCACCGTCGACGACGCGCCGGCTGCGACAGCGCTCGCGCCAGCAGCCGTTGTAGCGGGCGCGGATTCGGGAGTCGCCGTGGCAGCGTTGTTGGTGGTCGCAGCCTGTGCCGCGGCGCCGGAAGCAGCAGAGGCTGCCGCGCCGATGGCCGCCCCCGTCGCATCGACGGCAGGCAGATTCAGGACAGCGCCCAGTCGCAACCGGCTCGGATCATGCCCCATGAACGCGTTCGGATTCGCGTCGAAGATCGCTTTCGCCGCGCGCGCCAGCACTGCCCGATCGTGCGACTGCGTCATCGCGACGGCAGCGTCGTTGAGCGATTGCCCCGGCTGAACGGTGAACTGCGTGCCGCCGGAAGCAGCCGCAGCCGGAGCGCTCGCCGCCGCAGCACCCGTGGCCGTGGTTTGAGCGTGTGCCGCGCCCGGTATCGAAAGTGCACCGGCAAAAACGATCGCGACCGCTGCCGCAATCCGATGCGTGCCGCTACGTGTGGCGGCGGGAATAAGAGGGAATCGGGCCGTCATCGGGACCTTTCGTGCGCGGTCGTGCGGCGCATGCTTAGAAGTGTTGGCGACAAGATTCTGAAATACACAATAAAAAAGCGCCGCGAAAAACGCGACGCTTTTTGGGAGTTTTCTACGCGTCGATCAGTTAACGCGCGTAGTTTACTTTACTTGTCGAGCAGAATGCGAAGCATACGACGCAGCGGCTCAGCAGCGCCCCACAGCAACTGGTCGCCAACCGTGAATGCCGACAGATATTCGCCACCCATCGCGAGCTTGCGCAGACGGCCGACCGGCACCGTCAGCGTGCCCGTCACCACGGCGGGCGACAGATCGCGCATCGACGCTTCACGCTCGTTCGGCACGACCTTTACCCAGTCGTTTGCCGAAGCGAGAATGCCGTTGATTTCGTCGAGCGGCACGTCCTTGTTCAGCTTGATGGTCAGCGCCTGCGAGTGGCAGCGCATTGCGCCGATACGCACGCACAGACCGTCGACGGGGATCGAACCCGGCTCGCCCATTGCCGGCTTGCCGAGAATCTTGTTGGTTTCCGCGCCGCCCTTCCACTCTTCCTTCGACATGCCGTTGCCGAGATCCTTGTCGATCCACGGAATCAGCGAGCCGGCGAGCGGCACGCCGAAGTGATCGGTCGGCATGCTGTCGCTGTTCATGGCCGACAATACGCGGCGGTCGATATCGAGAATGGCCGACGACGGATTGGCCAGCTCATCCTTCACTGCGCCGTGCAACGTGCCCATCTGGCTCAGCAGTTCACGCATGTTCTGCGCACCCGCGCCCGAAGCAGCCTGATACGTCATGGCCGTCATCCAGTCGACGAGGTTTTCGCGGAACAGGCCGCCCAGCGCCATCAGCATCAGGCTGACCGTGCAGTTGCCGCCGATGAAATTCTTCTGACCCTTGACCAGCGCGTTCTTGATCACGTCGAGGTTGACGGGATCAAGAATGATGACGGCGTCATCCTTCATGCGCAGCGACGAAGC
The DNA here is from genome assembly GCF_013426915.1 of Paraburkholderia sp. PGU19. Taxonomy (GTDB): domain Bacteria; phylum Pseudomonadota; class Gammaproteobacteria; order Burkholderiales; family Burkholderiaceae; genus Paraburkholderia. Next base: position 2,330,007 of record NZ_AP023180.1, on the reverse strand, counting down.
CGCGTCGATCCAGTAGCCGCTCCAGCCCGCCGCGCGCAGCTTCGGGAACACTTCGTTCGTGTAGTCGCCGCCCTGGCAGGAGATGATGGCGTCGCACTTTTTCAGGTCGTCGATGCTTGTCGCATCTTTGAGCTTGGTCTCGTTTTTGGCAAACGACGGCGCGTTGCCGCCCGCATTGCTGGTGCTGAAAAACACCGGTTCGATCAGATCGAAATCGCCTTCCTGTTGCATGCGTTGCATCAGGACGCTGCCGACCATGCCGCGCCAACCTACGAGACCTACGTTCATGACTTCATACCCTTCGAGTGGACACTTCCCCGCATCTTTGCCCGCAGTGACCGCGCGGGGAAGATGGGCGGGCACGACGGACGATCAGCGCTTCGTGATCGTTTTCGGGGTAATCGTTTTGATGGTAATGGCGAGCGCAACCACGCGGGCCGTTTTGCCGCGCAGTGTCGAAATCGAGGAGATTTGAGGAATCGTCGCCATCACATGAGTCTACACGAAAACCCGTTTTTTGCGGCGCGGGCGCCGCGATTTGCGTGAATCCGCACAAAATTGGCAGATTCACGCGTGTTTGCTGAAGAATTACAGCGCCGCGACGACGGCATCGCCCATCGCTTCCGTGCCGACCTGCTTGCAGCCCGGCGTAAGAATATCGCCGGTGCGATAGCCTTGTTCCAGCACCTTTTTCACGGCGCTTTCGATGCGGTCTGCCTGCTCGGCCCGGTTCAGCGAATAACGCAGCATCATCGCCGCCGACAGAATCGTAGCGAGCGGGTTCGCAATGCCCTTGCCCGCGATATCGGGCGCCGAACCGTGCGACGGCTCGTACAGACCCTTGTTGTTCTTGTCGAGCGAAGCCGACGGCAGCATGCCGATCGAACCCGTCAACATTGCCGCTTCGTCCGACAGAATGTCGCCGAACATGTTGCCCGTGACGATCACGTCGAACGATTTCGGCGCCTTCACGAGTTGCATGGCCGCGTTGTCGACGTACATGTGCGACAGCTCGACGTCCGCGTATTCCTTCGCGACATCGATCATCACGTCCTTCCACAATTGCGACGTTTCGAGCACGTTCGCCTTGTCGACCGACGTCAGCTTCTTGTCACGCTTCTGCGCCGCCTGGAACGCGACGTGCGCGATGCGGCGCACTTCGGGTTCCGAATAACGCATCGTGTCGAAGCCTTCTTTCGCGCCTTCGAACGGACCGTCCGGCGCTGCACGCACGCCGCGCGGCGAGCCGAAATAAATGTCGCCGTTCAGTTCGCGCACGATCAGGATATCGAGGCCCGACACGATTTCCGGCTTCAGCGACGACGCGCCCGTCAGTTGCGGATAGCAGATTGCAGGACGGAAGTTTGCGAACAGTTGCAGATGCTTGCGCAGACCCAGGATTGCCTGTTCCGGACGCAGCGAGCGCTCGAGCGAATCGTACTTCCAGTCGCCAACCGCGCCGAACAGGATCGCGTCCGCTTCCTTCGCGAGCTTGAGCGTGGCCTCCGGCAGCGGGTGACCCGCCGCCTCATAGCCCGCGCCGCCGACGGGCGCCTCTTCCAGCTCGAACTTCTCGCCGAGCACGTTCAGAACCTTGACGGCTTCCTTGACGATTTCCTTGCCAATGCCGTCGCCCGGCAACACTGCGATCTTCATGCGTATTCCTTGTTGGTTTCTGTCTGGCGTGGATCAGGCGCGATTTCGCGAAAACTTCAGCGCACGAGGCGGTTATTGAGCCACGGCTGCTTCGCGATGCGCTCTGCCTCGTACTGGCGAATCTTGTCCGCGTGACGCAGCGTAAGGCCGATGTCGTCGAAGCCGTTCAGCAGGCAGTATTTGCGGAACGCGGCGACTTCGAACGGATATTCGGCGCTGCCGTCAGCCGTGCGCACGACCTGCTTTTCCAGGTCGACGGTCAGCTGGAAGCCGTTGAACGCGAATGTTTCGTTAAACAGATGGTCGACCTGCTGATCCGTCAGCACGATGGGCAGCAGACCGTTCTTGAAGCAGTTGTTGTAGAAGATGTCCGCGAAGCTCGGCGCGATGATCGCGCGGAAGCCGTACTGTTGCAGCGCCCACGGTGCGTGCTCGCGCGAGCTGCCGCAGCCGAAGTTCTGGCGTGCGAGCAGCACCGACGCGCCCTGATAACGCGGCTGGTTCAGCACGAAATCCGGATTCAGCGGACGCTTCGAGTTGTCCTGTCCCGGCTCGCCGTGATCGAGATAACGCCATTCGTCGAACGCGTTGGGACCGAAACCCGTGCGCTTGATCGACTTCAGGAACTGCTTCGGAATGATCGCGTCGGTGTCGACGTTTTCGCGATCGAGCGGCGCCACGACGCCGGTATGTACGATGAATTTTTCCATGACGCTTTAGCCTGTTCGAAGCCGGACGGCGGCGCACATGCGCATCACCCACGCCCTCCGGCGAATCAAAAACCGCTTACTTTGCCGCCTTGTCGCTGATCGACCCGCCCAGATGCTGCAGGTCTTCGCCAAAGCCATGCACCGTGTTGCAACCAGCGAGGCCGAGCAACAGCCCAGCTAGCGTCGCGAGTGCGAATCGGCGCAGAAGTGCGATGCGATCGATGTTCATGAGGCGTTTATCCCAGCTTGCGAATGTCGACGAAATGCCCCTCGATGGCGGCAGCCGCTGCCATGGCGGGGCTCACGAGGTGCGTGCGTCCGCCCGCGCCCTGACGGCCTTCGAAATTGCGGTTCGACGTGGATGCGCAGCGCTCGCCCGGCTCCAGCCGGTCGGCGTTCATCGCGAGACACATCGAGCAGCCCGGCTCGCGCCATTCGAAACCCGCTTCCGTGAAGACCTTGTCGAGACCTTCGCGTTCGGCCTGCGCCTTCACGAGGCCCGAGCCCGGCACGACCATCGCGAGACGGATGTTCGGTGCGACGCGGCGGCCAAGCTTCTTCACGACCCACGCTGCCGCACGCAGATCTTCGATGCGCGCGTTGGTACACGAGCCGATGAAAATCTTGTCCGGCTTGATCGATTCGATGGGGAGATTCGGTTCGAGCGCCATGTACTGCAGCGCGCGTTCCATCGCGTCGCGCTTGACCGGGTCCTTCTCCTTCTCCGGGTCCGGCACGCGTGCGTCGATGGACGTGACCATTTCCGGCGACGTGCCCCACGTGACCTGCGGCACGATCTCGGCGGCGTTCAGTTCGACCACGCGATCGAAATGCGCGCCAGCATCGGACGTGAACTGCTTCCAGTATTCGACGGCCTGATCCCACTCGACGCCTTGCGGCGAGAACGGACGGCCCTTCAGGTATTCGATGGTCGTGTCGTCGACGGCGACCATGCCGGCGCGCGCGCCCGCTTCGATCGCCATGTTGCAGACGGTCATGCGGCCTTCCATCGACAGCGCGCGAATGGTCGAGCCGCCGAACTCGATCGCGTAGCCCGTGCCGCCCGCCGTGCCGATCTTGCCGATGATCGCGAGCACGATGTCTTTCGCGGTGCAGCCGCGCGGCAACTGGCCTTCGACCTTGACCAGCATGTTCTTGCTCTTCTTCTGAAGAAGCGTTTGCGTGGCGAGCACGTGTTCGACTTCCGACGTGCCGATGCCGTGCGCCAGCGCGCCGAACGCGCCGTGCGTGGAGGTATGCGAGTCGCCGCAGACAATCGTCATGCCGGGCAGCGTCGCACCCTGTTCCGGCCCGATGATGTGGACGATGCCCTGACGCATGTCGTTCATCTTGAACTGCGTGATGCCGAATGCGTCGCAGTTCGCGTCGAGCGTATCGACTTGCAGCTTCGACACGGGGTCAGCGATGCCGTGGCTGCGATCCGTGGTCGGCACGTTGTGATCCGACACCGCCAGATTCGCGCTGATGCGCCACACCGGGCGCTCCGCGAGCTTCAGCCCTTCGAATGCCTGCGGGCTGGTCACTTCATGCAGCAGTTGACGGTCGATATAGAGAATCGTCGTGCCGTCTTCTTCCGTGTGGACCACATGCGTGTTCCACAATTTGTCGTAGAGAGTCTGTGCCATGGTATGCGGGGATAGTAATGACATCGGGCAGTTCGTGTCCGGTCAATTATGCCACGCAGTTGACTTTCCAGGACCATCACGTATCGAGAAAACCGATAAAAAACATGGAGTTGGGTGGTAGTTCCGATACCTGTATCGGCACTACCGAGGTGGGCGTCCGAGCCCGTTTCGAAATGATCGGATGGAAAGCCGGGCGAGGCTTCGCTGTGCAGGAAGCTCGGCAACTGGCGCTGAAACGGGGGAAGGTGCGTAAGGCGCGTCCTGCGACGCGGTAGCTAAAAACACGCGGCAGTCGGCCGAACGGCGTATAGCGGCCACTTCAGCGTTCGCCATAGCATGGTTAGTCACCCTAACCATGCTAACGATGTCGCAACTCGAATATTTGACCGTCGATTCACCGCCTCAACCTGGACATCGATTCTCAGGGGTGAGCTATCGTGGAACCAAGTGGAATCTCAATCATCTCGATGCCTTCACATTCAAGATCGATCTGGGATTAGGCGAAGACGTGACCGTACTCGTACTTTTCTCATGCCACTGCTTTACCCGTAGCTTCCGATGGGACGCACGCGCAACTCATCTGATACCTGCGGATGAAATCTACGATGATGGCAAAGAACGCCGTGTACTCGACCCGCAGCGCTACGAACTATCACGCAGGCATCTAAGCGAAATCGTCGTTCAATTGCCGTTCCGGCGCATTACGATTGCCAGCGAGAAACAACCCAACTTCGTTACGCTTGAACAGCTGAACGAAGACGGCACGACATCGCTTTACGCCGTTTTCTTCGAAGCGGAACGAGACCGGAGCCGCAAGCGACGCATCGTGTTGCGCATCCAGTCGGCCTACGTGCTGGACAACGGACTGACGAGGCGTCAGGAAAAGGCCGGTAAAGTCGGCTTCGCGACGCTACTGCGCGCGACGTACCTTGGCAAAAGGATTCGTGGATAGGTCCGCAGAAAAACAAACGGCCACCTGAGGTGGCCGTTGCATGCGGGATTCTCTATCTGTCATTCGACAAAACTCCCACTCCTGGTGGGACCCGGCTTGCCGGGCGGCGCTACGTTTTTCGCACCCGCTGGTACGTAGTTTTGAGCCATCATTATTGCCTTTTGCCCACCGCCGGTCAAGCGCCCTCCGACCTGGCCAAACGGCATATAAAGCAAAACACCCCAACGGCGAACCGTTGAGGTGTTTCAATCGATGCGTTTAACGCAAGCATAGAGCGCTGACGCGCCCGTGGCTTAGCGCTGAGCGATCGGCTTGGCTTCGCGCGGCGTTTCGCCGATGAACAACTGACGCGGACGGCCAATCTTCTGTTCGGGATCGCCGATCATTTCGTTCCACTGCGCGATCCAGCCGACCGTACGCGCCATCGCGAAGATACACGTGAACATCGACGTCGGAATGCCCAGCGCGCGCTGCACGATGCCCGAGTAGAAGTCGACGTTCGGGTACAGCTTGCGCGACACGAAGTATTCGTCTTCCAGCGCGATCTTTTCCAGTGCCATCGCGAGCTTGAACAGCGGGTCGTCGTGCAGGCCCAGTTCGTTCAGCACTTCGTAGCACGTTTCGCGCATCAGCTTGGCGCGCGGATCGTAGTTCTTGTAGACGCGGTGACCGAAGCCCATCAGCTTCACGCCCGAGTTCTTGTCCTTCACCTGCTTGATGAACTCAGGAATGTTGTCGACCGAGCCGATTTCTTCCAGCATGTTCAGCGCCGCTTCGTTCGCGCCGCCGTGCGCCGGGCCCCACAGACACGCGATACCGGCTGCGATACACGCGAACGGATTCGCACCCGACGAACCCGCCAGACGAACCGTCGACGTCGACGCGTTCTGCTCGTGGTCGGCGTGCAGGATCAGGATACGGTCGAGTGCGCGGACCAGCACTTCGTTGACCTGGTACTCTTCGCACGGGTTCGAGAACATCATGCGCATGAAGTTCGCGCTGTACGACAGATTGTTCTGCGGGTACACGAACGGCTGGCCGATCGAGTACTTGTACGCCATCGCGACCAGCGTCGGCAGCTTGGCGATCATGCGGATCGCCGAGACTTCGCGATGACGCGGGTTATTGATGTCGAGCGAGTCGTGGTAGAACGCCGACAGCGCGCCGACTGCAGCGACGAGAATCGCCATCGGGTGCGCGTCGCGGCGGAAGCCACGGAAGAAGAACTGCATCTGCTCGTGAACCATCGTGTGGTTCGTGACCGTCTTCACGAACTCGTCCTTCTGCGCCTGGTTCGGCAGTTCGCCCTTCAGCAGCGCGTAGCACGTTTCGAGGAAGTCCGCGTTTTGCGCGAGGTTGTCGATCGGGAAGCCGCGGTACAGCAGCTCGCCCTTGTCACCGTCGATGTAGGTGATAGCCGAGTTGCACGACGCCGTCGACATGAAGCCCGGATCGTACGTGAACTTGCCTGTCTGACCATACAGCTTACGGATGTCGATCACATCCGGGCCCATCGTGCCCTTGTAAATCGGCATTTCAACGCTCGGCGAGTTGTCGCTGAACGATAGCGTGGCTTTAACATCTGACGGGGTCATAGCACATCCTCAATCGAAGTATGGAAACAGGGTTTCGATAATTGCACGCCTGGATCAAACTCACCTGCGTAATGGCGAGGCTTACGCCTTGATTACACGTTACGCAGCATCTCCAGCACCCGCACGACATCGGCGTCGGCGAGGTCGCCCTCCGGTTCCTTGCGGGCGAGCAGCAAGTCCATCAGGTCGTTATCGCTCAGTTCGAGCAGGCGCGTGAGCGCGCCTACGTCCGCATCACTGAGATCATGCTCATATCGGCTGAAAAAACGCTCGAAGATCAGATCGTTTTCCAGCAGGCCGCGCCGGGCGCGCCACTTCAGGCGCGCGCGACGCAGCGGGTCGGACTGATGCGATGCGTCCATCTCAGACAGCCCGGCGCACCATCAATTCCTTGATCTTGCCGATCGCCTTCGTCGGGTTGAGCCCCTTCGGGCACACGTCGACGCAGTTCATGATCGTATGGCAACGGAACAGACGGTACGGATCTTCCAGGTTGTCCAGCCGCTCGCCCGTCGCCTGATCGCGGCTATCCGCGATGAAACGGTAGGCTTGCAGCAGCCCTGCCGGGCCGACGAACTTGTCCGGATTCCACCAGAAGCTCGGGCACGACGTCGAGCAACTCGCGCACAGGATGCACTCATACAGGCCGTCGAGCTCATCGCGCTCTTCCGGCGACTGCAGACGCTCCTTCTCCGGCGGCGGCGTGTCGTTGATCAGATACGGCTTGATCGAGTGATACTGGTTGAAGAACTGCGTGAAGTCGCAGATCAGGTCGCGCACCACGGGCAGGCCCGGCAGCGGACGCAGCACGATCTTCTGCGGCAGGTCGTTCAGGTTCGTCAGGCAGGCAAGACCGTTCTTGCCGTTGATGTTCATCGCGTCCGAGCCGCACACGCCCTCGCGGCAGGAGCGGCGGAACGACAGCGTTTCGTCCAGTGCCTTCAGTTTCACCAGCGCGTCGAGCAGCATGCGCTCGTGCGAGTCGATCTCGATCTCGTACGTCTGCATGCGCGGCGCGGCGTCCTTGTCCGGGTCGTAGCGGTAGATTTCAAATGTACGCTTGGCCATTTCTCTGATCCTTTGACTTATGCCTTAGAAGGTACGCGCTTTGGGCGGCACCGATTCGACCGTCAGCGGGTTCATGTGCACCGGCTTGTAGTCGAGGCGGTCGCCTTCGCTGTACCACAGCGTATGGCGCAGCCAGTTCTCGTCGTCGCGATGTTCGAAGTCGTTCTGCGCGTGCGCGCCACGGCTTTCCTTGCGCGCTTCGGCCGACACCATCGTCGCGCGCGCCACCTCGATCAGGTTCTCCACTTCGAGCGCTTCCACGCGCGCCGTGTTGAACACCTTCGACTTGTCCTTCAGGTGGATGTTGTCCACACGTGCAGCCACTTCGCGAATGCGCTCGACGCCTTCAGCCAGCAGCGCCGACGTGCGGAACACGCCCGCGTGCGCCTGCATCGTCGAGCGGATGTCGTTCGCCACGTTCTGCGCGTATTCGCCCGAACTCGACTTGTCGAGCTTCGCGAGACGCGACAGCGCGAAATCAGCGGCATCGGCGGGCAGCGGCTTGTGCTCCTTGATGTCCTTCACGTGCTTGACGATGTGGTTGCCCGCCGCGCGGCCGAACACCACCAGATCGAGCAGCGAGTTCGTGCCCAGGCGGTTCGCGCCGTGCACCGACACGCACGAGCACTCGCCCACGGCGTAGAAGCCGTTGATCGGGTCTTCGTGGCCCTTGGCCGTGCCGACGACCTGACCGTGGATGTTCGTCGGAATGCCGCCCATCTGGTAGTGGATGGTCGGCACGACGGGAATCGGTTCCTTGATGCAGTCGACGTTCGCGAACTTCAACGCGATTTCGCGGATCGACGGCAGACGCTTCATGATCGTCTCGGCGCCGATGTGCGACAGGTCGAGCAGCACGTGGTCCTTGTTCGGACCGACGCCACGGCCTTCCTTGATTTCCTGGTCCATCGAGCGCGAGACGAAGTCGCGCGGCGCCAGATCCTTCAAGGTAGGCGCATAACGCTCCATGAAGCGCTCGCCGTCCGAGTTACGCAGGATGCCGCCTTCGCCGCGCACGCCTTCCGTGATCAGCACGCCCGCGCCGGCGACGCCCGTCGGGTGGAATTGCCAGAATTCCATGTCCTCGAGCGGGATGCCCGCGCGTGCGGCCATGCCCAGACCGTCACCCGTGTTGATGAACGCATTGGTCGATGCCGCGAAGATCCGGCCCGCGCCGCCCGTGGCGAACAGCGTGGTCTTGCCTTCGAGGATGTAGACGTCGCCCGTTTCCATTTCCAGCGCGGTCACGCCGAGCACGTCGCCGTCGGCGTCGCGGATCAGGTCCAGCGCCATCCATTCGACGAAGAACGTGGTCTTGGCGGCGACGTTCTGCTGGTACAGCGTGTGCAAGAGTGCGTGGCCAGTCCGGTCAGCCGCCGCGCACGCGCGCTGCACCGGCTTCTCGCCGTAGTTGGCCGTGTGGCCGCCGAACGGGCGCTGATAGATCGTGCCATCCGCGTTACGGTCGAACGGCATGCCGAAGTGTTCGAGTTCGTAGACGGCGTTCGGTGCTTCGCGGCACATGAACTCGATCGCGTCCTGGTCGCCGAGCCAGTCGGAGCCCTTGATCGTGTCGTAGAAGTGGTAATGCCAGTTGTCTTCGCTCATGTTGCCGAGCGAGGCGCCGATGCCGCCTTGCGCCGCCACCGTGTGCGAGCGCGTCGGGAACACTTTCGACAGCACGCAGACCGACAGGCCCGCGCGCGCGAGCTGCAGCGACGCGCGCATCCCCGAGCCGCCCGCGCCAACGATAACCACGTCGAAGCGGCGACGCGGCAGGGAATTCTTGATTGCAGCCATTCTTTACACTCTCCAGAGAATCTGCGCAGCGTAGCCCGCACACGCGAGCAGCCAGACGATCGTCAACGCCTGCAGCAGAAGCCGCGTGCCAACGGGCTTGATGTAGTCCATCCAGATGTCCCGGATGCCGACCCACGCGTGATAGAACAGCGACAGCAGCGTCACGAACGTGGCGAGCTTCATCCACTGCGTGGCGAAAATGCCCGCCCAGCCGTCGTAAGAGAATGCGTGCGCGCCGAAGAACCAGGCGAGCAGGATAACCGTGTACACGGCCATGATGACGGCCGTGATGCGCTGCGCGAGCCAGTCGCGCAGACCATAATGCGCGCCGACGACGAGGCGCTTCGAACCAACTCGGTTATTGGCGGACATGTTTTTAGAATGCTCCGAACAGTTTGAGCGCAAAGGCGATCGTCAGGATCGACGACACCACCAGCACGACGACCGACGTGCTCTTGCCACGCTCTTTCGAGACCGCGTCGTGGTTCACGTCCATCGACAGATGGCGCACGCCCGCGCAGAAGTGGAACAGGAACGCCCAGGCCAGCACCAGCACGATCAGCTTGACGATGATGTTGGACAGGAAGCCCTTGAACACCTCGTAGCTCAGTTCGGAGGTCAGGCTCTGGTCAAAGAGGTACAGCAGGAACGGAAGGAAGATGAACAGCAGGCCGCCGCTCACGCGGTGAAGAATCGACACCCGCCCCGCGAGAGGAAGACGGTATGCCGTCAATATCTGCCCGATACCGATGTTCCGGTATTCCGGCCTCGGTTTTTTTACGGCTTCTGCCATGCTAGACCCCTACTTGTAGTCACACTAATCCGCAATTTTAGCGCCTTTTCATTTCGCGCTGCAGCGTAACACTGCTCTGGCGAGCGTGCCGCGAAGCGCGCATGAAGGCCCGCGCAAGCCTTGCCGCAAGCCCACGGCAACGCTTCTTCTTTCAACTCAAATCGTTCTGATAGTAATACCCGGTTGTGACATACCATCCGCGCCGTACTTCGACGGGACGGTCACCATAGGTATAGGACACGCGCTCCACGGACAGCAACGGAAATCCCGTCGGTACGTGCAAAAGATCGGCAACGGACGGGTCCGCCGCGACGGCGCGAATCTTCTCGGACGCGCGAATCATGCGCGTGCCGAACTCCGTCTCGAACATCGCGTAGAGCGGCCCCTTGTACTCCGACAGGCGCTCGAGCGTCAGCCCGCGGAACACGCCGCCCGGCAGCCAGATCTCGTCGAGCACCGTGTCTTCGCCGTCGAATGTCAAAAGACGCTTGATCAGCACGACGGGATCGGCCGGCTTCAGGTCCAGCTGCCGCGCGATATCCGCCGACGCCCGCAAGCGCCGGCATTCGAGCAGTCGGCTGATGTGTGGATGTTCGGCGCCGTCGTCGGCGAGAAGACGGAGGAAGCGGAACTGCGCGCGCTCTTCGTTGTGCGTAGCAACAAAAGTGCCTTTGCCCTGGCGGCGCACCAGCAGATTGTCGGCGGCAAGTTCGTCGATCGCCTTGCGCACCGTGCCCTGGCTGACCTTGTAACGCGCGGCCAGTTCGACTTCACTGGGAATGATCTCACCCGGCTTCCATTCACCCGACTCGAGGCTCTGCGTGATGAGCGCCTTGATCTGCTGGTAGAGAGGACTGAACGTCGGTGACGGCGCCGGCGCGGAGACAGGCGCAGCGTCGCCCGCGCCGGACGCGCCGGGAGGGTTCGCTGTGCTGGCCGGGTTCGAATTCATGCGCGCATTTCAACACAAAGCGCCTCATGCCGTCCAGATTTTTTGCCGTAATAGATATGTCTTATATAAGACATAAGATACGGTTGACTTTGTCCCGCCCGAATCCTACACTCCTTGTCGAGCAAGGGTTTGCGGGTTGTGCCACGCATTTTTGACAGCGCTTTATGTCAACAGCGTGATGCACCGGAAGGCCACCCTGCATCACGCTGTTCCCTCACGCAGTCCAGGTTTCGCTTCGCCCTGCATTGCCCGGCAAGTGCGCCGCAATGCCCCGCCGAAACGCGCTGTTTGCAGGAGCCCGCGCTATGCAGCGGCCTTGATGTGGCGTCTATCATGACACCGATCGCTGCAAGCAATGTCCGTCCCCGCGCTCGGCAGCACAGATTATCCGGCACGGCGGCTTCGCCGCCAGCGCGTCTTCTGGCCTTCTTCGGACCGCCTGCAGGGCTCGCGCAGCGAATTCGCCGTGCTAAAACCACGCTTCGCGTAACGCCCATATAGAATGGCGTTTTCCCTAGCGTTCAACGCATCGTCCTGGAGATTTCTCAATGGCTAAGCCCGCAAAGCGCGTTGCCGTCACCGGCGCCGCAGGTCAAATCGGTTACTCCCTGCTGTTCCGCATCGCCAATGGCGACATGCTCGGCAAGGATCAGCCGGTCATCCTGCAACTGCTGGACCTGCCGCAAGCGCAAGCCGCTGTCAAAGGCGTCGTGATGGAACTCGAAGACTGCGCGTTCCCGCTGCTCGCGGGTGTCGTGGTCACTGACGATCCCAAGGTTGCGTTCAAGGATGCCGACGTCGCACTGCTGGTCGGCGCGCGTCCGCGTTCGAAAGGCATGGAGCGTAAGGACCTGCTGTCGGCCAACGCCGAAATCTTCACGGTGCAGGGCAAGGCGCTGAACGAAGTGGCGAGCCGCGACGTGAAGGTACTGGTCGTCGGCAACCCGGCAAACACGAACGCCTACATCGCGATGAAGTCGGCGCCGGATCTGCCGAAGAAGAACTTCACGGCCATGCTGCGTCTGGACCACAACCGCGCGCTGTCGCAACTGGCGGCCAAGTCGGGCAAGCCGGTTGCTTCGATCGAAAAGCTGGTCGTGTGGGGCAACCACTCGCCGACCATGTACCCGGATTTCCGCGTCGCGACGGCTGAAGGCCAGGACCTGACCAAGCTGATCAACGACGAAGAATGGAACCGCAACACGTTCATCCCGACGGTCGGCAAGCGCGGCGCGGCGATCATCGAAGCGCGCGGCCTGTCGTCGGCGGCTTCGGCAGCGAACGCAGCCATCGACCACGTGCGTGACTGGGTGCTCGGCACGAACGGCAAGTGGGTCACGATGGGCATTCCGTCGGACGGCTCGTACGGCATTCCCGAAGACATCGTCTACGGCGTTGCCGTGACGTGCGAAAACGGCGAGTACAAGCGTGTCGAAGGCCTGCAGATCGACGCGTTCGCGCGCGAAAAGATGGACAACACGCTGAACGAGTTGCTCGAAGAGCGCGAAGGCGTTCAGCACCTGCTGGGCTAATCGCCTGATGCAGACCAACCGGGACACCGTTGCAGCGCGACGGGTTCCGGTTTTTTGCGTTTGACAATCCTGCATGATGGCTTGCGCAGCAAGCGCATGCAGGGGTTCGCAACTGATTCGAGCGCGTTTTGATCTGACCGTCATATATCACGGTCGTAAAAGACCAGAACGCACCCGAATCAGAATTTCCAAACAGTACCCACACGCCGATAATGCGCGCACTGACTCCCGCCGAAGTCCTGTTTGACGGCGAAGCGCCGCCCACTGTGCTGCCTGCCTGCGACCACTACGCCGGCAGCGAGAAGCTGATGCTCAAATCGCTCGCTTTGCAGCAGGAGTTGGGCCCCGTCTTCGACATCACGCTCGATTGCGAAGACGGCGCGCAAGTGGGCCGCGAGGCGGAGCATGCAGAACTGGTCGCGTCGCTGCTGGGCAGCGACCATGACCGTTTCGGCCGTGTCGGCGTGCGGATTCACGACTTCAACCATGCGCACTGGCGCGACGACGTGCGCCTCATCCTGCGCGCGGCGAAGCGCGCGCCTGCCTTCATCACACTGCCGAAAATCCGCAACGTGCCCGATGCTGCCGAAATGTGCGCGTTCATCGAGGCGACGCGGCGCGAGCTCGGCATTGCGAAACCCGTTCCCGTCCAGTTGCTGGTCGAAACCCATGGCGCATTGACGCGCGTGTTCGATCTGGCCGCGCTGCCCGCCGTCGAGTCGCTGAGCTTCGGCCTGATGGACTTCGTCTCCGCGCACGACGGCGCGATTCCCGATACCGCGATGCGCTCGCCGGGCCAGTTCGATCACCCGCTCGTGCGCCGCGCGAAGCTCGAGATTTCGGCGGCCTGCCACGCGCACGGCAAAGTGCCGTCGCACAATGTATCGACGGAAGTGCGCCACATGGACGTCGTCGCAAACGACGCGCTGCGAGCGCGCAACGAGTTCGGTTACACACGCATGTGGAGCATTCACCCCGCGCAGATTCCCGCCATCGTGTCGGCCTTCGCGCCGCGCGACGAAGAGATCGCGACGGCCACGGAAATCCTGCTCGCCGCACAGTCCGCGCAATGGGGCCCGACGCGCCATCGCGACACGCTGCACGATCGCGCGAGCTATCGCTATTACTGGTCGGTGTTGCGCCGCGCCCGCTCGACGGGCCGCAGCGTGCCCGCCGAAGCCGCGCCGCTGTTCGGGCCGAACGAGGAATCCGCATCATGAGCACAGCCAACACATCAGCGGGCGCCGCGTTCCGCGCCGCCGTCGCCGCCGAAAAACCGTTGCAGGTGGTCGGCGCGATCAACGCCAATCACGCGCTGCTCGCGCAACGCGCCGGCTTCAAGGCGATCTACGTGTCGGGCGGCGGCGTCGCGGCCGGCTCGCTGGGCTTGCCCGATCTCGGCATCTCGACGCTGGATGACGTGCTGACCGACGTGCGCCGCATCACCGACGTCTGCGATCTGCCGCTGCTCGTCGACGTCGACACGGGTTTCGGCCCGTCGGCGTTCAACATTGCGCGTACCGTGAAGGCGTTGACCAAGGCCGGCGCGGGCGCGATGCATATCGAAGACCAGGTCGGCGCCAAGCGCTGCGGGCATCGGCCGGGCAAGGCGATCGTGACGCAGGACGAGATGGTCGACCGTATCAAGGCGGCCGTCGACGCTCGCACCGATCCCAACTTCGTCATCATGGCACGCACCGACGCGCTCGCCGTCGAAGGCCTGCAAGCGGCGATGGACCGCGCGATGGCCTGCGTCGAGGCCGGCGCCGACATGATCTTTCCGGAAGCGATGACGGAACTCGGCATGTACCGGCAGTTCGCGGCCGCCGTGAAGGTGCCCGTTCTGGCGAACATCACCGAATTCGGCGCGACGCCGTTATTCACCGTCGATGAACTGCGCGGCGCGGACGTCTCGCTGGTGCTGTATCCGCTGTCGGCGTTCCGAGCGATGAACAAGGCCGCCGAAAACGTTTACACGGCCATTCGCCGCGACGGCACGCAAAAGAATGTCGTCGACACGATGCAAACGCGCGAAGAACTGTACGATCGCATCGACTATCACGCGTACGAGCAGAAGCTCGACGCGCTGTTCAGTCAAGGCACGCGGAACAACGAGCAGGACAAGTGAGCGGCACATCAAGGAGACCCCTGGAATGAGCGATACGACGCAAGCGGCTGCACCGGGAACGACAAGCGGCTTCAAGCCGAAGAAATCCGTGGCCCTGTCGGGCGTGACGGCGGGCAACACCGCGCTGTGCACGGTCGGCAAGACGGGCAACGACCTGCACTACCGCGGCTACGACATTCTCGATCTCGCCGGTGCCAGCGAATTCGAAGAGATCGCGCATCTGCTCGTGCACGGCAAGCTGCCCAACGTAGCCGAACTCGCCGCTTACAAGCAAAAGCTCAAGGCGCTGCGCGGCCTGCCCGCGAACGTGAAGGCCGCGCTCGAATGGATTCCCGCCGCCGCGCACCCGATGGACGTGATGCGTACGGGCGTCTCCGTGTTGGGCACGGTCCTGCCGGAAAAAGACGATCACAACCTGCCGGGCGCGCGCGATATCGCCGACAAGCTGATGGCCTCGCTCGGCTCGATGCTGCTGTACTGGTATCACTACTCGCACAACGGCAAGCGGATCGAAGTCGAAACCGACGACGATTCGATCGGTGGCCACTTCCTGCATCTGCTGCATGGCGTGGAGCCGCCGAAGTCGTGGGTCGATGCGATGCACGTGTCGCTGAATCTGTATGCGGAACACGAGTTCAACGCATCGACGTTCACGGGCCGCGTGATCGCGGGCACAGGCTCGGACATGTATTCGGCCATCACGGGCGCGATCGGCGCGCTGCGCGGGCCGAAGCACGGCGGCGCCAACGAGGTCGCATTCGAGATCCAGTCGCGCTACCAGACGCCGGATGAGGCAGAAGCCGATATCCGCCGCCGCGTCGAAAACAAGGAAGTCGTGATCGGCTTCGGCCACCCCGTGTACACGATCTCCGATCCGCGCAACAAGGTGATCAAGGAAGTGGCGAAGAAGCTGTCGAAGGAGGCATCGAACATGAAACTGTTCGATATCGCCGAGCGGCTCGAAGGCGTGATGGCCGACGCGAAGAAAATGTTCCCGAATCTCGACTGGTTCAGCGCCGTGTCGTATCACATGATGGGCGTGCCGACGGCCATGTTCACGCCGCTCTTCGTGATCTCGCGCACGTCCGGCTGGGCCGCGCACATCATCGAACAGCGCGTCGACAACAAGATCATTCGACCCAGCGCAAATTACACCGGTCCGGAGAATTTGAAGTTCGTGGCGCTAAATAGGAGAAAATAGCGTCCGCTGTGCGCTCTCGGGGCGCGTGCAGTACCCCGGCGGTTGCGAAATTGCAATCGTGCACTGTTTAAACTCTGAAATTAGATAGAAAGGTTCTCTCCCATGAAAAAACTGCTGATCGCTACCGTTATTGGCGCTCTGTCTTCGACGCTGCTGGTGACGGCGCCCAGCGCGTTCGCACAATCGACCACCACGGCCAAGCCGAAGGCGCCGCAGCCCAAGCGCCTGATCAAGCGCAAGCCGAATCCGGCCAAGGAAGCCAAGGTCGATCCGGTGCCGGAAGGTTCGGAAAAGTGGTCGTGTAAGGAAGGTCTGTCGTTCGATCTGAAGGGCGACATGAAGCGCGACCAGATCGTCACCGTCCACTGGGGCAACAAGAACTACAACCTGCCGCGTGAAAACACGACGACGGGCGCAGACCGCTTCCACGACGCAGCAAGCGGCATGGATCTCGTCGTGATCCCGACCAAGGCCATGTTGTTCTCGGACAAGGACAGCTCGCGTCTGGCCGACGAATGCGTGACGGCCGCCATGTCGCAAGGCGCACCGGCGCCGACGCAGTCGAACGCCGTCAACAAGGCCCAGTAACACGGGCCTGACAGGGAAACCTCGATGTCCGCACCGATCTCCAACGTCCGGCCCGATCCGGACACAGTACTGGTCGATATCGTCGACTATGTGCTGGATAACAAGCTCGAGAGCGATCTCGCGCTGGAGACGGCGCGCAATTGCCTGATCGACACGCTCGGCTGCGGGCTCGAGGCCCTGTCTTACCCTGCCTGCACCAAGCTGATGGGACCGATCGTGCCCGGCACGATCGTTCCGAACGGCGCCAAAGTGCCGGGCACGTCGTTCCAGTTGGACCCTGTGCAAGCCGCGTTCAACATCGGCGCCATGATCCGCTGGCTCGACTTCAACGACACCTGGCTTGCGGCCGAATGGGGCCATCCATCCGATAATCTCGGCGGCATTCTCGCGACGGCCGACTGGCTCTCGCGCACCGCCATCGCCAACGGCAAAAAGCCGCTCGCGATGAAAGACGTCCTGATCGCGATGATCAAGGCGCACGAAATTCAAGGCTGCATCGCGCTCGAAAACTCGTTCAACAAGGTCGGCCTCGACCATGTGCTGCTGGTGAAGCTCGCTTCGACGGCAGTGGTCGGCCAGTTGCTTGGACTGTCGCGCGATGAGCTGATCAACGCAGTCTCGCAGGCGCTTGTCGATGGACACGCGCTGCGCACCTACCGCCACGCGCCGAACACGGGCTCGCGCAAGTCCTGGGCAGCAGGCGACGCCACGTCGCGCGCGGTGCGTCTCGCGCTGATCGCGAAGACGGGCGAAATGGGCTATCCGTCCGTCCTGACCGCGAAAACGTGGGGCTTCTACGACGTGCTGTTCAAAGGACAGCCGTTCAGGTTCCAGCGCCCGTACGGCTCGTACGTGATGGAGAACGTGCTGTTCAAGATTTCGTTCCCCGCCGAATTCCACGCGCAAACGGCTGCTGAAGCAGCGATGTCACTGCACGAGCAGCTACGCGCGAGCGGCAAGCGCATCGAAGACATCGCGAAGATAACGATCCGCACGCACGAGGCGGCCATCCGCATCATCGATAAAACAGGCCCGCTGAACAATCCGG
Source organism: Paraburkholderia sp. PGU19 (assembly GCF_013426915.1). GTDB lineage: Bacteria > Pseudomonadota > Gammaproteobacteria > Burkholderiales > Burkholderiaceae > Paraburkholderia. The sequence continues at coordinate 2,312,338 of NZ_AP023180.1, read as the reverse complement.
CCGACCGCGATCACTGCATCCAGTACATGATCGCCGTGCCGCTGATTTTCGGCCGTCTGACGGCTGCCGATTACGAAGACGAAGTCGCGCGCGACCCGCGTATCGACGCGTTGCGTGACAAGATGTCGTGCGTGGAAGACCCGCAGTTCACGAAGGATTATCACGACCCTGACAAGCGCTCGATTGCGAACGCGCTGACAATCGGGTTCGCCGACGGATCAACGTTCGACGAAGTCGTTGTCGAATACCCGCTCGGTCACAAGCGTCGCCGCGCCGAAGGCATCCCGCTGCTGGTCGAGAAGTTCAGGACGAATCTCGCGCGGCGCTTTCCGGCGAAGCAACAGCAAGCGATCCTCGATGTGTCGCTGGACCAGGCAAGGCTGGAAGCCATGCCGGTCAATGAATACGTCGATCTGTACGTCATGTGAGTTCAGAAACGTAGCAACGTCATTTCCTCGAAAACCCCAGGAAAATTACCATGGCCCACAATCTCCACAAAACACTCAAGGAATTCGACAGCGGTTCCGGCAAAGGCAAGTTCTATTCGCTGCCGCAGCTTGGTAAGGCGCTGAACGTCAAGATCGACCGGCTGCCCGTGTCGATCCGCCTCGTGCTGGAATCGGTGCTGCGTAACTACGACGGCAAGAAGATCTCGGAAGAACACATCGAGCAGCTCGCGAACTGGAAGCCGACCGCTTCGCGTGTCGATGAAATTCCGTTCGTCGTCGCACGTGTCGTGCTGCAGGACTTCACGGGCGTGCCGCTGCTCGCCGACATCGCCGCCATGCGCGGCGTCGCGCAGCGCGCGGGCAAGAACCCGAAGTCGATCGAACCGCTGGTCCCCGTCGATCTCGTCGTCGATCACTCGGTGCAGATCGACCACTTCCGCGAGAAGAACGCGCTGGATCTGAACATGAAGCTGGAATTCCAGCGCAATAACGAGCGCTACCAGTTCATGAAGTGGGGCATGCAGGCGTTCGACACGTTCAAGGTCGTGCCGCCGGGCGTCGGCATCGTTCACCAGGTGAACCTCGAATACCTCGCACGCGGCGTGCACAAGAAGGCTGAGAACGGCGAATCCGTGTACTACCCGGACACGCTGGTCGGCACGGACAGCCACACGACGATGATCAACGGCATCGGCGTGGTCGGCTGGGGCGTGGGCGGCATCGAAGCGGAAGCGGGCATGCTCGGCCAGCCGGTGTACTTCCTGACGCCGGACGTGGTCGGCGTGCACCTGAAGGGCAAGCTGCGCGAAGGCGTGACGGCGACCGATCTGGTCCTGACCATCACCGAACTGCTGCGTAAAGAGAAGGTTGTCGGCAAGTTCGTCGAGTTCTTCGGCGAAGGCACGCGCTCGCTGTCGCTGCCGGACCGCGCGACGATCGGCAACATGGCGCCAGAATACGGCGCGACGATGGGCTTCTTCCCGGTCGACGAAAAGACGATCGACTACTTCAAGGGCACGGGCCGCACGGACGCCGAAATCTCCGCGTTCGAAAACTACTTCAAGGCGCAGGATCTGTTCGGCATTCCGGACGCCGGCGACATCGACTACACGAAGGTCGTCACGCTGGATCTGGGCACGGTTGCGCCGTCGCTGGCTGGCCCGAAGCGTCCGCAAGACCGCATTGAGATCACCCACGTCAAGTCGACCTTCACGGACCTGTTCTCGAAGCCCGTCAATGAAAACGGCTTCGCGAAGAAGGCAGCCGACCTCGACGCGCAATACACGACGACCAACGGCGTCAACGTGAAGAACGGCGACATCCTGATCGCCGCGATCACGTCGTGCACGAACACGTCGAACCCGAGCGTGCTGCTGGCAGCGGGCCTGCTGGCGAAGAAGGCGGTCGAAGCCGGTCTGGAGGTGGCGCCGCACATCAAGACGTCGCTGGCGCCGGGATCGCGCATCGTCACCGAGTACCTGACGAAGACGAACCTGCTGCAATACCTCGACAAGCTCGGCTTCACGCTGGCGGCCTACGGCTGCACGACGTGTATCGGCAACGCGGGGGACCTGACGCCGGAACTGAACGAAGCGATCACGAAGAACGACATCGTCGCGGCAGCCGTGCTGTCGGGCAACCGTAACTTCGAAGCGCGTATCCACCCGAACATCCGCGCGAACTTCCTGGCGTCGCCGCCGCTGGTCGTCGCTTACGCGATCGCGGGCAACATCACGCGCGACCTGATGACGGAACCCGTCGGCAAGGGCACGGGCGGCAAGGACATCTACCTCGGCGACATCTGGCCGTCGAGCGAAGAAGTCAACGCACTGCTGAAGTTCGCGCTGGACGCCGACGCGTTCCGCACGAACTACGCGCAGCTCACGAAGAAGGGCGACCTGTGGAGCAAGATCGAGGGCGAAGAGGGCCAGGTCTACGACTGGCCGAAGTCGACCTACATCGCGGAGCCGCCGTTCTTCGGCAAGGAATTCTCGATGGAACCGGCTGCGAGCATCGCTGCTGTCAAGGGTGCGCGCGCACTGGGCATCTTTGGTGACTCGGTCACGACCGACCACATCTCGCCGGCAGGCTCGATCAAGGAAGATTCGCCCGCAGGCAAGTGGCTGAAGGCGAACGGCGTGCAGAAGGCTGACTTCAACAGCTACGGCTCGCGCCGCGGCAACCACGACGTGATGATGCGTGGCACGTTCGCGAACGTCCGCATCAAGAACCTGATGATCCCGGCGAAGGCAGACGGCACGCGCGTCGAAGGCGGCCTGACGATTCACCAGCCGAGCGGCGAACAGCAGTCGATCTACGACGCAGCGATGAAGTACATCGACGCCGGCACGCAGACGGTCATCTTCGCGGGCGAAGAGTACGGCACGGGCTCGTCGCGTGACTGGGCAGCGAAGGGCACGCAGCTGCTGGGCGTGAAGGCTGTGGTCGCACGCAGCTTCGAGCGTATCCACCGTTCGAACCTGGTCGGCATGGGCGTTCTGCCGCTGCAGTTCAAGGGCACGGACAGCGTCCAGTCGCTGAACATCACGGGCGAAGAAACGTACGATATCGAAGGTCTCGGCGACGACTTCAAGCCGCAACAGGAAGTCACGCTGGTGATCCATCGCAAGGACGGTTCGGATCAGCGCGTGCAGGTTCTGCTGCGTATCGATACGCCGATCGAAGTCGACTACTACAAGCACGGTGGTATTCTGCCGTTCGTGCTGCGCTCGCTGCTCGCGGCGTAAGTTATCGCTTTGCAGGTGCTGCGTTCTCGTTGAGGACGCAGTGACTTTTAGAGGCCCGGTTTATCCGGGCTTTTTTTTCGGCGTTCGCACGGGCTTTAGTTCCGCTGCAACGGCGATTTCGAAGACTTCAGCTGTCGATGATTTGGCAGACTCCGTCGAGCGGCATACAGATTACCCGCTACCGCCGATAAGCCGCCGCCCGCTCCATCACCCGCCGCACATACTGCTGCGTCTCCGCATACGGCGGAACCGTACCGCCATATTTGCGCACCGCCCCTTCGCCTGCGTTATTCTATTTCTAATTCAACAGTGAATTAATGATCCAAGGCCACGCGACGATGGAGCGAACCCGTTGATGGTCCAGCTCAAGGTCGCGAAGCGAGTCACACAGATGGTGTTCGAGCGCGTCGATGCTGTCGAAGACACGGTTGTGAAAGGACTTTTCCCGCAGATCGTCCCAGAGATGTTCAACTGGATTGAGCTCAGGCGAGTACGGCGGGAGCGTGAGCAGGCGCAGATTGTGGGCCAGCCTGAGCGAAGCACTCTGATGCCACCCGGCGCCATCGAGGACCATCACGATTCGGTCGTCGGGATGACGCGCGCAGACCTCATCGAGAAACAGCTGCATGCAGGCGCCATTGACGTGCGGCAGGATCAGCGAGTCGAGTGCGCCATCAGTCACGGAGACGGCGGCATAAGCGTACGTGTACTCCTGCGTCACCATCGCCTGACACAGCGGGCGAGTGGGTTTGGGGCACCAGCAACGCCGCGTGTCGGAGATGCGACCGAAGCGCGCTTCGTCCTGAAACATCAGGCGGATCGCCCTTGGCCCGGCCACGCGCGCTCGATTTCGAGGATGACGTCGGGGAGTTTTTTTTCCAGGCGTCCTGGGCGGCCACATCGGCCTGGGGGTGTCGCTTGTCGGGTGCCAGCTTGCGCCAGCCATGACGGTGTAGCAGGTTGTAGGCGGAAGCCAGGGCAACCTTGCGCCCAAGTCGTTCGTCCAGCGCCTGCTTGATCTCGCCCACCACCAGGATGCCGCCCGCACTGGCCTTCTCGAAGAAGGGCGCAAGAAAGGCCGCCTCTTCTTCTCGCGTCATATTCTCCCGGCGGCGACCACCTGGCGTGGGGCGGTCGACCTCAGGCAGCCCGCCCGCCAGGATGAAGCGCCGGCGCAACTGACAGGCCCAGCCGACCGACACGCCAATCGCTTGCGCGGTCTGCGCGAGCGTCAGCCCGAATTCCAGCGGTAACAGTACTGCTTGTGCCTGCCGCAATTCATCTACCGTCCTGGCCTCGACCACGAGCCGCTTCGCCCTTTCGAGAACTTCACCACCACTCGCTTGACGAACCATCGCACATCCCTCAACACAAGAAAGGTGCGCTTATTATTTCACTATTGAATTAGAAATGGAATTATACGCCGCGAGCGCCCGCGGCACATCTCCAAACGTCGCAAGCAGCGTATCGAGCAAGCGCGTGCCCGCTGCCACATTCTGGTAAGGATCAAACAGATCATCCGCGCCTTGCCGTGCGCCTGTTTGCGGCATCAACTGCATCAACCCTTTTGCGCCCTTCGGCGACACGGCAAACGGATCACCGCCTGATTCGACATCGATGACGGCCATCAGCAGCGCTTTATCGACACCACTGTGCTTCGCAACGTCATCAACCAGCGCCGTCCACGCAAGAACTTTCGAACGTGCGCGCCGAGCCTCAAACGGTGCACCGAACTCGACGATCAACGGCTGATCCAAAACGACACCGGCACCCGCATCGGCATCGACGTCCTTCAACCCGCCGATCATCATCTCCACTCGCCCGGCCCCGCACGCATCGCTCACGACACACGCCATCACCCCGAGCAAAAGCATTCGGCGCATCAACGCCCCGCCGCCGCATGCACATCGTTCGCCGCATCCATGCGAAACGGCGACTGCATCCGCACGATCGCCTCGGATTCCAGCGCAACGAGCCAACGCTGGCTTTGCAATCCGTCGACAAGCGTCGTCCTGCACAAACTGTCGGGGCGCTTCGGAGAGCCAAACGCATCGACGTTCGCATCTGCAGGTTCACGCGAAAACACACCGTTCGCTGCGATATCGCCGATCACATTCGTGGCGTAGTACAACGCCTTGTTTGCAACGGGCACGATCAGATCGAAGCAATAGTGCACGCGCAGCTTCAGCAGATTCGCGTCCTGCACATTCACATCCGATTCCGCGCCGTGCGCGATATCGCGATACATCAGCATGTCATTGGGAATTTCATCGTGCGTGGTGCCGTCAGCCGCATAGAAGCGTGGACGCGCGAAGTCGCCCATCATCGCTGCCGTCGGGCTGACGATCTCGATCGATGCCGTCTCGCCCACTGCACGCCGCGCAGCGAGCAGCGCCGAATGCACGCCCGTCGCGTCCGCAGTCCGCGCATACAACGGCGCGAGTCCACGCGCGAGCCCCGCTTGCATCGCGTCCATCGAACCATGATTGACGGCCCCTTCGCGCGCGGCTTCGAGCACGGCGACATCGAGCGTCGATTTCGCCTGATACAGCAGCACGAACTGCACGGTCACAAAGCCGAAGAACAGCAACAGCGGCGCGACGACGAGAAACTCCGTCATCCCCTGCCCCGTCATCCGGCGTCTGCGCATGCTTCGCCACTTCACGTCGACGCCCTCCATTCGAGCCTGTCGCCAACTTCGATCCGCAACGCCTGCGTCGCATGCGCGCACATCTCCAGCGTCGCTCGCGCACGCCAGCAGACGAGCACGCGAGCGCGGCCTACATTTCGATGAATCGACAGCACGCAACCACGCCTGTCGATAAACACCACGTCGATCGGAAAGCGCATGCCCAACGTATGCACTGCATTGCACGGTTCGAGCCATAGCGCGCGATCCGCATCGAGTCGAGAGCGTCCAAGCAACCCGCGCATCCGCTCGACTGCCCTGTCCGCAACTTCAACCACGATATAACCCAGTTCACCACGATGAACCAGACGCGCGTGCTTCACAGCAAGCCCTCCTGCATGAACTTCATCGCGATCGGAAACACGCTGTAGCCTGACATGACGGCCTCGACGCTGCGCATGATCTCCTTCACGTCCTGCGACTTGCTGACGAAGCCTTGCGCACCTGCGCGCATGGCGCGTGACACGAAGGTGGACGCGTCGTGGCTCGACAGGATCAGTATGCGCATGGACGGATGCGCGGTTTTCATGCGTGCGAGCACATCGAGGCCATTTATGCGCGGAATATCCAGATCGAGAATGGTAAGGTCGGGCGCGAATTGCCGCGCCATTTCCATTGCGGACTGGCCGTTGTCTGCTTCAAATACTTCCTGCGTGCCGAGCAATTGCAACAGATGAGTCTTGATAACCAGCCGGAACGCCGGGTGATCGTCCACTATCAATATAGAAGCCAACTGCCGTTCTCCTGATTTTCTTTTGACTCACCTGCTGTTACGCCGATCACATAGCGTGTTTATCGGCTACACGCCTTTATACGTCGATTATTCTAAGTCATTATCGGCACATTTATTCTGCGGAATATTCTGCATTCCATATCGTTCTTCACGTCTTTTTTCCAGTTTATTTGTTATTCAATTTCCAATATTGCTCGCGACATAAAAGGGGATATCAGGCGCGCGAAATTTTGCTTGCGCATGACGAAGCGCGCGGCGGCGCCGCCCGCTCGCCAGGGTGATGACTTGCGACCTCCAGCGCCAGGCAAGTTGCCGCACTCGAGGTAAACCCGCTTGAATTTAACTAACTCGTCAATTAAGCTTTCAACCCATGAACACCAGACGTCAACCGGCCAAACCGCGCGGGCGCCGCCCCGTCGTCGAGAATTTCGACGTGCGCGAGCATCTGCTCGATACCGCCACGCGCCTTTTCTCGGAACGCGGCATCTCGGCCACCACCGTCGCGCAGATCGCTGCCGCCGCGGAAGTCACGTCCGCGCTCGTGCACTACTACTTCACGAATCGCGAGACGCTGCTCGACGCGATCGTCGAAGAGCGGCTCGCGCCGTCCGTCGGTTTTGTCTGGAGCGCCGCCGGGGAGGATTCGAGCGACGATCCGTTCGCGATGGTCGCCGAGTTCGTCAAGCGTCTGTTCGACGTGACGGGCCGAATGCCGTGGCTGCCGCCGCTCTGGCTGCGCGAGGTCGTCAACGAAGGCGGGATGCTGCGCGAGCGCATGGTCACGCGCATTCCGTTCGACAACATCAAGCGGTTCGGCGCCCGTATCAAGGAAGCGCAGCAGGCAGGCGCGGTGAATTCTGAACTCGAACCGCTGTTGATGTTCAACTCGCTTTTCGCGCTCGTAATGCTGCCGCAAGCGGCCGCGAAGATGTGGCAGAGCATCCGCGGCTTTCCGGCAATCGAGCGCGAGACGTTGCAGCGGCACGTCACGGCCCTGCTGCTCGGCGGCATGAACCCGCCGGAGGAGCGCGCCACGCGCAAGCCAGCCGCGAAAAAAACGGAGACCGCGAAACGCCGCCCATCCACGAGGTCCAGCTCATGAAGCATTCACGTTCATCCGCGCGCGCCGTACGGATTTTCGCCGCGCTCATGGCATGCGGCGTGCTCGGCGCGTGCTCGCATCGCGCCGACAATACGTGGCAAGGCTACGTCGAAGGCGAATTCGTGTATCTCGGCTCGTCGCAATCGGGCAAGCTGACGCAACTCGACGTCGCGCGTGGCGATCAGCTCACCGCGAATGCGCCCGTTTTCGCGCTCGAATCCGTCGACGAAACGGCCGCGCTGCAACAGGCGCAGCAGCAGCTTGCCGCCGCCCGCGCGCAACTGGCGGATATCCAGACCGGCAAGCGCCCGCCGGAGATCGACGTGACGAAGGCGCAGCTCGCGCAGGCCGTGGCGAACGCGCGCAAGGCCGCGCTGCAATTGACGCGCGACGAAGCGCAGTATCGCGTGGGCGGCATTCCGAAGGGACAACTCGACGATACGCGCGCCGCCGCCGACACCGCCAACGCGCAGGTGCGCGAGTTGACGCATGAAGTCCAGGTCGCGCGGTTGCCGGGCCGCTCGCAGCAGTTGCTCGCGCAGACCGCACAGGTCGAAGCGGCGCAGGCGGCCGTTGCGCAGGCGCAATGGAAGCTCGACCAGAAGCGCGTGAACGCGCCCGCCAGGGGCCGCGTCTACGACACGCTGTACCGCGTCGGCGAATGGGTGCAGGCGGGCAACCCCGTCGTGCAGATGCTGCCGCCGCAAAACGTGAAGGTGCGCTTCTTCGTGCCCGAGACCGTGGTCGGCTCGCTCGCCCTCGGCCGCGCGCTGACGGTTCATTGTGACGGCTGCGCGTCGGATATCGACGCGAAGATCACGTACGTGTCGAACTCTTCGGAATACACGCCGCCCGTCATCTATAGCAACGAGAGCCGCGCGAAGCTCGTCTTCATGGTCGAAGCGCATCCTTCCGTCGACGACGCGCCGCGCCTGCATCCCGGCCAGCCTGTTTCGGTGACGTTGCGATGAGCACGCAGAACGGGGCGCAAGGTTCGTTCGCCATCGACGTGCACAACCTCAACAAGCACTTCGGCGACAAGCACGTCGTCAACGACGTGACGTTGCAGGTCGCGCATGGCGAGATCTTCGGCTTTCTCGGCCCGAACGGCAGCGGCAAGACGACGTCGATCCGCCTGATGTGCGGCCTGCTCACGCCGGATTCCGGCAGCGGCACCTGCCTCGGCTACGACATCGTGCGAGACAGCGCGCAGATCAAGCGCAACGTCGGCTACATGACGCAGCGCTTCTCGTACTGGGAAGACATGACGATCCGCGAGAATCTCGATTTCGTCGCGCGCGTCTATCAGATGCGCGACCGCAAGGAGAAGGTGGATCGCGCGCTCGAAACGCTCGGCTTGCAGACGCGCGCGGACCAGATGACGGGCGCGCTGTCGGGCGGCTGGAAGCAGCGCCTCGCGCTCGCCGCATGCATGCTGCACGAACCGAAGCTGCTGCTGCTCGACGAACCGACAGCGGGCGTCGACCCCACTGCGCGCCGCGACTTCTGGGAAGAGTTGCACCGGCTCGCCGCGCAAGGCATTTCAGTGCTGGTCAGCACGCACTATATGGACGAAGCGGAACGCTGCCACAAGCTCGCGTATATCGCGTACGGCAAGCTGCTCGCGCAAGGCACGGCGCAGCAGGTGATCGATTCGCAGGCGCTCGCGACGTGGGCGATTCACGGCGAGCGTCTGACGCAGCTATCCGAACAGTTGCGCAAGACATCTGGCGTCGATCAGACCGTCGTATTCGGCTCCGCGCTGCACGCAAGCGGCCACGACCACGCCGCGCTCGAAAAGGCGATCCGACAGGTCACGTCCGGCCTGCCCGTGCGGATCGAGCCGATCGAAACCGGCCTCGAAGACGTCTTCATCTACATGATGAGCCGCTCGGCCGACAACTACGGAAAGCCATCGTGAACCGTCTATTCTCCGTGACGCGCTGGTGGGGCATCGTCCTCAAGGAGTTCATCCAGTTGCGGCGCGACCGCATCACGTTCGGCATGATCGTCGGCCTGCCGATTGTTCAGCTCGCGCTGTTCGGCTTCGCGATCAATACCGACCCGAAGCATCTGCGCACGGCCGTCGTCATCAGCGAGTCGAGTCAGTTCTCGCGCAGCTTCGTCGCCGCGATGAAGAACTCGGACTACTTTCATATCGTCGACACGCTGCCCGACGACGCCGCGGCACACGAAGCGCTGGCGCGCGGCGACGTGACCTTCGTCGTGTCGATTCCCGTCGATTTTTCGCGGCGGCTGTTGCGCGGCGAACGCCCGGCGCTGCTCGTCGAAGCAGACGCCACCGATCCAACCGCGACACAGGCGCCGCTCGCCGCGCTGCCCGGCCTCGTGCAGTCGGTCGCGGACAAGGACATCACCGGGCCACTCGCGCATCTGAACGGCGCGCCCGCCGCGTTCGACGTGCAGATCCACAAGCTGTACAACCCCGAGGGCGTTACGCAGTACAACGTCGTGCCGGGCCTGATGGGCACGATCCTCACGCTGACGATGGTCATGATGACAGGCCTCGCGATGACCCGCGAACGCGAGCGCGGCACGATGGAAAACCTGCTCGCGACGCCCGTGCTCCCGATCGAGGTGATCGCGGGCAAGCTGGTGCCGTACATCGCAATCGGGCTCGTGCAGTCGTCGATCATTCTGACGGCGGCGCGCTATGTCTTCCATGTGCCGTTCGTCGGCAGTCTGATCGCGCTGTATGTCGCCGCGCTGCTGTTCATCGCGGCGAACCTGACGGTCGGCATTACGTTGTCGTCGATTGCGCAGAACCAGTTGCAGGCGATGCAGCTCACAATCTTCTACTTTCTGCCGAGCCTGCTGCTGTCGGGCTTCATGTTTCCGTTCGCGGGCATGCCCGTGTGGGCGCAATGGATCGGCAATCTGCTGCCGCTCACGTACTTCAACCGGCTCGTGCGCGGCATTCTGCTCAAAGGCAATGGCTGGGTTGAACTGTGGCCGTCGGTGTGGCCCGTCGCGATCTTCACCGCCGTCGTGATGGCCATTGCCGTGCGCTTCTATCGGCGCACGCTGGATTAGGAGGCTCGACGATGAAACACTACGTGCTGTTGTCCGCGCTCGCGCTGTGCGGCTGCGCGGTCGGCCCCGACTTCCATGCGCCTGCCGCGCCCGACGCGCAGTCCTACACGCGCGAAGCGCTGCCCGCCGCGACGCAAGCGGCAGGTGTCACGCAAACGCTCGTTGCCGCAAACGGCGCGCTGCCCGCATGGTGGACGCAGTTTCACTCCGACGCGCTGAATCGTCTCGTCGACACGGCGCTGCAACACAGCCCGACACTCGACGAAGCGCGCGCGAAACTCGTCGAGGCGCGCGAGAACTACATCGCGCAAGCAGGCGCGACCGAGTTCCCCGCTATCGATGCGAAGCTGTCCGGCACGCGGCAAAAGGTGAATCCCGCTGCGTTCGGCATTCCGAACGTGCCGAACCCCGGGCCGTTCACGCTGTTCAATGCGTCGGTGAGCGTGTCGTATGCGCTCGATATCTTCGGCGGCAACCGGCGCGCGCTCGAAGCGCTGCTCGCGCAAGTCGATTACCAGACGTACGAACTCGATGCCGCGCGCCTTTCGCTGGCGGGCAATGTCGTGTCGGCGGCGATCCGGCGCGCGTCGCTGCAACAACAGCTCGGGCTGACGCAGCAACTCGCGGATGCGCAGGCGCATCAACTGACGATCGTCGAAGGACGCTACGCGGCGGGCGGCGTCGCGCAACTCGATGTGCGAACGCAGCGCACGCTGCTCGCGCAGACGCGCGCGCAGATTCCGCCGCTGACGACGCAACGCGCGCAAGCCGATCATCTGCTCGCGATTTTGCTCGGCGTCGCGCCGTCGCAAACGGATTTCGACGACATCACGCTCGATGCGCTGCATCTGCCCGACACCGTGCCCGTCACGCTGCCGTCGACACTTGCGCGCGAGCGGCCCGACATCCGCGCATCGGAGGCGCTCTTGCATCAGGCTAGCGCGAATGTCGGCGTGGCGACGGCGAATCTGTATCCGCAGTTTGTGGTGTCTGCGGGGATCGGCTCGGAGCGCACGCGCATCGAAGATGTCGTCAGCAGCCTGAACGTGTGGAACCTCGGCCTGAATCTGACGCAGCCGATCTTTCACGGCGGCGAACTGCGCGCGAAGAAGCGCGCCGCGCAGGCGGCTTATGATGCAGCGTTTGCGTCGTATCGGCAGACAGTGTTGCAGGCGCTGCAGCAGGTCGCTGATACGTTGCATGCCTTGAACGACGACGCGCGCGAATTGCAGGCGCGCGATGACGCGGCGTCGGAAGCGCAAGCGAGCGTGACGATCGCGCAGGCACAGTATGCGGCGGGCGGTGTGAGTCAGTTCAGCCTGATCGATACGCAGCGCCAGGCGTTGCAGACCGCGCTCGACAGGACGCGCGCACAGGCCGATCGTCTCGCGGATACGGCGGCGCTGTTTCAGGCGCTGGGTGGGATGACGCCGGGGGCGTCGGCCGATCAGACGGCGAAGCGTTAGGCGCAGAGATGAAAAACCCGGCCGGAGCCGTAATGCCGTTCAGTTAAGCACTGAACGGCATTTTTGCTTTTGATGCGGGAAGGTGTTGTAAACGAGGCGCCGAGCTGTTAACTTTTCGGCGCGATGCTCTCCAGTCACCTGACCTTCCTGCTCGAAGCGCAACAGCCGGCCGACCTGAGCCGGCTGGCTGAGCATCTGCCCTACGAGTGGATCGAGCGCGCGGTGCAGGCGACGGGCGCAGCGAGTATCCGGCGCCGGCGCTTGCCTGCTGAGCAGGTGGTCTGGCTGGTGATCGCACTGGCAATGTACCGTCACTGGTCGATCAGCGAGGTGCTCGACGGTCTCGATCTGGCCTTGCCCAACGAGGCCGCGCCGTTTGTCAGCAAGAGCGCGGCGGCGCAGGCACGCCAACGCATCGGCGAGGCACCGATGGCGTGGCTGTTTGAGCAGACAGCACGGGCGTGGACGACTCAGGACGCGGCTCACCATGCGTTCAAGGGGTTGAGTCTGTGGGCGATGGACGGCACCACGCTGCGCACGCCCGACAGCCCGGCCAACCGTGAGCACTTTGGCGCGCAGGGTTATGCCAGTGGCAAGGTTGCCAGTTATCCGCAGGTGCGCGCGGTGACGCTCACCGCGATTCCGACACATCTGGTCGCCGATATCAATTTCGGTCGCTACGACACCAACGAAATGGTGTACGCCAAAAGCCTGCTGCCGCAGATCCCGGAAGACTCGCTGACGGTGTTCGACAAGGGTTTTCTGGCTGCAGAAATCCTGTGTGGCCTGACGATGAACGCGCGCAATCGCCACTTCCTGATTCCAGCCAAAGCGAATACCCGCTGGGAAGTGATCTCCGGTACCGCTGACGATGCGACGGTGCGCATGCGCGTCTCGCAGCAGGCACGCAAGAAGTGTCCGACTTTGCCCGAATTCTGGAATGCGCGGGCGATCCGGACCATCGACGCGCGCGGACGCGAACGCGTGCTGCTGACTTCGCTGGGGGATCGCCGACGCTTCAAACCTGCCGATATCGTTGCCTGCTACGAGCGCCGCTGGCAGATCGAAACCAGTTACGGGGAACTCAAGCAATCGATGCTGGGTTCGGAGTTGACCTTGCGCAGCCGCACCGTCGAAGGTGTGTATCAGGAGATATGGGGCGCGCTGATCGCCTACAACCTGATTCGCCGTGAGATCGCCTGCGCCGCATGGGAAGCGAAACTCGCGCCCACCGATATCAGCTTCGTGCGAGCCCTCCATACGATCCAGCACGAAATGATGTGGGCTGCCCTCACGCCGGCCTATGCAAAATTGCCCTCATGCCTTCAGCGTCTGCGCGAACGGCTCAAGTCTCTTCCCAATGACAAACGACCCGGCCGCGCATGCGACCGGGTCGTCAAATCCCGCCCTAAACGTTACACCGTTCGATACCTCAACAAGGACATTAACTGAACGGCATTACGGCCGGAGCCGGGTTTGTTTTTTGCGCGTCGATCCAGATCAGCCGCGCCGGAAAAGCCGGATGACGAACAGCAGGATCACAGCGCCGATGAACGCCGTGATCGTCGAACCGATCCATCCGCTGCCAAGCGAGATATGCAGCACGCCCGACAGCCACCCGCCGATAAACGCGCCCACAATGCCGACGACGATATCGAGGAGGACGCCATAGCCGCTGCCCGACACCAGCACGCTAGCGAGCCAGCCCGCGATGCAGCCGATGATCAGCCAGGCGATGATTCCGTGTTCCATAGTTTTCTCAGGTTTCCACTGGGAGTGATAAGGGCTGTAGTTTTAACGCAGTGGGCGACGTGAGTTGTCAACCTTTGTCACAGCCTTGATCGGTCGTAGAATGTCATGCGGCTCACGCCGCCACCGCCCGCGCCGCATTCCTTCCACGCAGCCATTCGAGCGCGAGCAGCAGGCAAGTCGAAAACACGATAAGAATTGTCGCCAGCGCGGCAATGGTCGGGCTGATGTTCTCGCGAATGCCTGTGAACATCTGCCGCGGCAACGTCGTCTGATCGGCGCCTGCGAGAAACAGCGTGACGACCACTTCGTCGAACGACGTCGCGAACGCGAACAGCGCGCCTGAAATCACGCCCGGCGCGATCACCGGCAGCGTGATACTGAAAAACGTCTTCACCGGGTTCGCTCCAAGCGACAGGCTTGCCCGCACGAGGTTGTAGTTGAAGCCCTGCAAGGTAGCCGCCACCGTCGTCACGACGAACGGCACGCCCAGCGACGCATGCGCCATGATCAAGCCAATATACGTATTGGCCAGTCCGAGCGGCGCAAAAAACAGATACATGCCAACGCCAACCACGACCACAGGCACGATCATCGGCGAGATGAGGATCGCCATCAACAGCGCCTTGCCCTGGAAGTTCGCCTTCGTCAGACCGATCGCCGCGAGCGTGCCGAGCACCGTCGCCAGCACGGTCGCCGACGGCGCGACGATAAAGCTGTTCTTCGCGGCCATGCGCCATTCGTCGGAGGCGATCAGGTTCTGATACCAGCGCAGCGACCAGCCCGGAATCGGATAGACGAGAAACGTACTCGACGAAAACGACAGCGGCACGATCGCGAGCACGGGCAGAATCAGATACAGCAGCGTCAGCACGGCAAGCCCGCGCAACGTGAAATACCACACGCGCTCGACTATCGACGTATGCGGCGCGAACATCGGTTTGGCAAATTTCATCGCGTCGCTCCTCAACCAAGGCTCACGTTCGAACGCGTAAAGCGTCCGTAGATCACATACAGCACGAGCGTCGCCGCGAGCAGCAGCCCGCCGAGCGCGCACGCCATGCCCCAGTTGATCGTCACGTTGGTGAAGTACGCAACGTAGTAGCTGACCATCTGATCGTTCGGTCCGCCGAGCAGCGCTGGGGTGATGTAGTAGCCGATCGCGAGAATGAACACGAGCAGCGCGCCCGCGCCGATGCCCGGATACGTCTGCGGCACATACACGCGCCAGAACGCTGCGAACGGATGCGAGCCGAGCGAAATCGCCGCGCGCTGATAGGTCGGCGGAATCGACTTCATCACGCTGTAGAGCGGCAGGATCATGAACGGCAGCAGAATGTGCGTCATCGAGATATAGACGCCGACGCGATTGAACAGCAACGCCAGCGGATCATGTATCAGCCCCGAGCCGATCAACGCCTTGTTGACGAGCCCTTCGCTCTGCAAAATCACGATCCACGCGGCGACGCGCACGAGGATCGACGTCCAGAACGGAATCAGCACGAGGATCATCACGAGATTCGCGCGCCGTTCGTTGAGCGTCGAAATCCAGTACGCGAGCGGATAACCGAGCAGCAGCGCGAACACCGTCACCGCGAAACCGATCACGAACGTGCGGCTGAACACGGCGAGATAGATCTGCTGCTCGGGGTCGGTCGGAATGATGTGGCCAAACGCGTCCTGCTTGTGATCGAGCGAGGCGAGCAGATAGAACGGCGAAATCGTGCTGCCGTTTTTAGCAATCGCCTGCCAGTATTTCGCATCGCCCCAACGTTCGTCGAGTTCGAGAATCTTTGCCTTCACCTGAGCGGGCGGCAGTGCGTGGCCCGCGTCGTCGTTCAGCGGCATCGCGCGCGCCGTCTTCGCGACGAGCGAACGATAGCCAGGAATCTCCGTATTCAGGCGCCGTGCGAGCGCGCCCATTGCTTCGCCGTCGGCGACGGCGGTGAGATCGGTGGCGAGCGCGGCATAGGCAGCGTCTGCCGGCGCGGACTTGCGATCCCAGTCGCGCAATGCCGTCACCGTGTGCGGCAGCGCCGTCGCGATCTCCGGGTTCTGCACCGCGCGCGTCAACAACGCGCCGATCGGCACCACGAAGATCAGCAGCAGAAAAATCGCGAGCGGAGCGATCAGCAGCAGCGCCATCGCGCGCTTCTTCGCTTCGGCGGCCTTCAGCTCGCGCTTGAGTTTATTGGTCGACTCGGGGGCCGGGTCGGCGGCGATCGTGATCGTCGTCACGGGTTTCTCCTGCGTCAATGCAGCTTTGCTACAGCGATGCGGCTTCCCTGTGCGGATGCCGCATCGCATTCACCTCAGACTTACTTCGACGCCCACGACGAGAAGCGCTGCTCCAGCTCATCACCGTGATCGGTCCAGAACGTCAGGTTCTGCAGCACCGCGTTCTTGCCGTTGGCGGGCGAGTTCGGCAGATTGGAAAGTGTCTTCGCGTCGAGCGACTTGATCGCCGATTCGTTCACCGGGCCATACGCGATGTGCTTCGCGTATTCCTGCTGCGGCTTCGACGAGATCGTGTACGCGATGTACTTCTCGGCCAGCGCCTTGTTCGGCGTGCCCTTCGGCATCGCCCAGTAGTCCAGGTCGTAGATGCTGCCGTTCCACACCACCTTCAGGTTCTTGCCTTCCTTCTGCGCGGCATCGATACGGCCGTTATATGCCGTCGACATCACCACGTCGCCCGCGACGAGGAATTGCGGCGGCTGTGCGCCCGCTTCCCACCACTGGATATTCGGCTTCAGCTCGTCGAGCTTCTTGAATGCGCGGTCCTGGCCTTCTTTCGTACCCAGAACCTTGTAGACGTCCTTCGGCGCGACGCCGTCGGCCATCAGCGCGAATTCCAGGTTGTAGCGCGCGCCCTTGCGCATGCCGCGCTTGCCCGGGAATTTCTTCGTGTCCCAGAAATCGGCCCAGCTCGCCGGCGCCGTCTTCAGCTTGTCGGCGTTGTACGCCATCGCCGTCGACCACACGAAGATGCCGACGCCGCACGTTTGCGGCGCTTCGGGAATCAGATCCGACTTCTTGCCGAGCTTCGACCAGTCGAGCTTTTCGTACAGGCCTTCGTCGCAGCCGCGCCCGAGGTCGCCCGATTCGACTTCGACGACATCCCAGTTCACATGCTTGGCTTCGACCATCGCCTTCACTTTGGCCTGCTCGCCGTTGTATTCGACAGCCGTCACTTTCGAGCCGCTTTGCGCCTCGAACGGCTGGTTGAATGCGGCCTTCTGCGCGTCGCCATTCGCGCCGCCGAAGTTCACGACCGTCAGTTCCGCCGCGTTCGCCTGAGCTACGGCGCCGAGCGCGATCAGGACAGCGCCGACAGCCACGGCACAGCGCGATTGCACGATCTTCTTCATGATGGTTCCTCTTTGGTGTGATGAACTGCTTACGACGTGGACGTTGTTGTGTTTCTACTCACGCGAACACGCGCAGATGCTCCGGCGCGAATTCGAGCGCGACGGGCGCGCCCGGCGCGAAACCGTCGAGTGCTTCCGTGCCGAGCGGCACCTTCACGAAGCACTCGTCCTGTTGCGGCAAACCACAGCGCATGCGCACGTGATCGCCGAAATAAATGAGCCCGCGCGCTTCGCCCGCCACCGCATTCGCGCCCGGCTTCGTTCCGCTCACTGCGCCGGGCGCGAGCTTCATGCGCTCCGGCCGGATACACGCGACGCCTTGCGCGCCCGCTTGCGCGCCACCGATATTCCGCCCGACCAGACGCGTGCCGTCGATCAGGTGAAACTCGCAGTAGTCGCCGTCGACATTCGCGATCGTGCCGCGCAGCCGGTTACTATCGCCGATGAAGTTCGCGACGAACTCGTTGCACGGCGCCTCATAGAGACTATTGACGGTATCGAGCTGCTGGACGATGCCCTTGTCGAACACGGCGACGCGGTCGGACATGGTCAGCGCTTCGCCCTGATCGTGCGTCACGTAGACGAAGGTAACGCCGAGCTTTTCGTGCAGCGATTTGAGTTCGTATTGCATGTGCTCGCGCAACTGTTTGTCGAGCGCGCCGAGCGGCTCGTCCATCAGCACGAGCTTGGGTTCGAACACGAGCGCGCGCGCCAGCGCGATGCGCTGCTGCTGACCGCCCGACAGTTGCGCCGGATAACGCTTCGCAAAGCCTTCCATGCGCACCATTTTCAGCGCGTTGTTGACCTTGTGCGCGCGTTCGTCGGCGGGAAGCTTGCGCACCGTCAACGGATACGCAACGTTCTGCTCGACCGTCAGGTGCGGAAACAGCGCGTAGTTCTGAAACACCATGCCGATGTTGCGCTTGTGCGGCGGCACGTTGTTGAGCAACTGCCCGTCGAGCCAGATCTCGCCGCCCGTCGGAAACTCGAAGCCTGCGAGCATCATCAGGCAGGTCGTCTTGCCCGAGCCGGAGGGCCCGAGCAGCGTGAGGAATTCGCCTTGATAGATGTCCAGATCGAGTTGCTTGACGACGAGCGTTTCGCCGTCATACGTCTTGCGCACACCCCGAAAGCTGACGATTACGTCTTCGGTTTTCATTGGGCCAGTCTCCCCATGCCAGAAGATTTCGTGCCGATGCATCTACGGGTTTCTACGCACATTTGGTTCCACCCGTTTTAACGATTTGCATCGATTGCGTGATCCACTATAGCCCGTTACGGTTCTACAATAGGGAACCATTTCATAATTCCGGATAGAACCACTTGGATACGGTGATCCTGTCGGACTGGCTCGCCGCGCGGCTCGACCGGACGGCTGCCGAACCCGTCTATCGACAAGTGCTCGGACTGATGCAGCAGGCCATTCTGACGGGCCAGTTGCTGCCCGGCGCCAAGCTGCCCAGTTCGCGCACGCTCGCGTCGGATCTCGGCATCGCGCGCAACACGGTGCTGCATGTCTACGACCAGCTCACGGCGGAAGGCTATGTGTTATCGACCACGGGCAGCGGCACCTATGTCGCCGACACGCGGCCGGACACAGCCGCCGTCAACGCGCGCAAGGCGCCACCGGCCGCGAGTGGCTCTATCAGCGCAATCAGCGGCGTGGTGCCAGGCGCGAACCTCGCGCAGCCCGCTGCACCCGCACCCGGCAGCCTGTCCACGCGCGGCGCGCGTCTGATTCGCCAGGCGGGCGTGTCGGCGCGGCAGTGGGGCGCGTTCATGCCCGGCGTACCGGACGTCGCCGAATTTCCGGCGCGCACATGGAGCCGCCTGCAGGCCAAGCTCTGGAAGGAAGCGAATCCCGATCTGCTGACGTATGCACCGGGCGGCGGCTATCGTCCGCTGCGACGTGCGCTCTCGGACTATCTGCGCGTCGCGCGCTCGGTGAAGTGCACGCCCGACCAGATCATCATCACAACGGGCATTCATCAGTCCATCGATCTCGCCGTGCGGCTGCTCACGGATGTCGGCGATCGCGCGTGGGTCGAGGAACCTTGCTATTGGGGCGCGCGCAGCGTGCTGCAGTCGTCGGGGCTGACGCTCGCGCCCGTGCCCGTCGATGAAGAAGGTTTGAACCCGCGCGAATCCGACTTGCAGACGCCGCCGCGCATCGCGCTCGTCACGCCGTCGCATCAGTATCCACTCGGCATGGTGATGAGCCTCGCGCGCCGCCGCACGCTGCTCGAATACGCGCGCCAGCATGGCGTGTGGATCATCGAGGACGACTACGACAGCGAGTTCCGTTACGGCAGCCGGCCGCTCGCGTCGCTGCAGGGACTCGACGACGCGGGCCAGGTGATCTATGTCGGCAGCCTTGGGAAGATGCTCTTTCCGGGTTTGCGGATCGGCTACATGATCGCGCCGGAACATCTCGTCGACACGTTTCGCACGGGCGTGGCCGAGTTGTATCGCGAAGGACAACTGATGCAGCAGGCCGTGCTGACCGAGTTCATCATGGACGGCTATCTGACCTCGCACGTGCGGCGCATGCGCGCGTTGTACGGTGAGCGCCGCCAGATCCTGATCGACGCGATCACCGCGCGCTTCGGTGACGCGCTGCCCGTGATGGGCGACGAAGCGGGCCTGCATCTGGTGCTCGGCCTGCCCGACGACGCGAACGACCGCGAGGTGACGGCCGCTTCGTACGACGCGGGCGTGATCGTGCGACCGCTCGCCGCGTACTACAACAGCGAGACGCCGGCGCGGCGCGGCCTGCTGCTCGGCTACGCGTGCGTGCCGAACGATCGTATCGGGCCGGCGTTCGATACGCTCGCGAAGGTGATCGAAAGGACCGCGTTGAAGACGACGGCCGCGCCTACGCGGGCGGCTTGACACAGCACCCTTGCGGCACCCTCGCGCGGCGCGTCGAACGCGTGGCTAGCCGTTCGTCGTCAGATGCATCGGGCGATGCGCGATGCGCTCGGCTTCCGGCTTCTCCACCCGCTCGATCGACACCTTCGTCACGCCCGCGCGATGCATGCCGAGCGCCGATGCGGCGAGATACGACAGATCGATCACGCGGCCGCGCGCGTAGGGTCCACGGTCGTTGATGCGCACTACCACCGACTTCGAACTCGCCAGCGACGTCACGCGTACATACGATCCAAGCGGCAGCGTCCGATGCGCGGCCGTCATCGCGTACATGTCGTAGTGCTCGCCGTTCGCCGTCCGATGACCGTGAAAGCCACGGCCGTACCAAGACGCGAGCCCCAGTTGCCTGAAGCGCGACGTATGCCCTTTCGCGCTCGCCGCATGCGCCAGATGCACGGCATGCGCGGCGCGATGGGCGCGGGTCTTGGGATCGACGGGCGCGTTGCGCTCTGCATCGTGACGCGGCTCCGTTCGCGCGCCATGCTGCGCGTTTTTCGCCCTGGGACGCGGCTTCGGATCGACTGGCTTATGCTTCCCGGTAGCCGCCGATGCCGACGCGGGCAGTGCGCTCGCCAGCAGGAAGAACGAAACGGACGCGCCGAGGCGTCGTAGCAGAGGATTCTTTTTCAAGCGGTAGCTCGTCTTCGAAATGGCATCGTGCGATGCGCTTCGGCGGCAGTCACGCAGAACCCGGACCGGGCCGCAGGACTGAAGCACGACGGGGATAGCGAGGCGACCGGTCAGCCCGAACGTTTCGGCAGGTAGTTTTGGGGATCGACTGCCTTGGTGCCGTCGCGCAGTTCGAAGATCAGATACGGCTGGGGATCGTCGGCGGCGCCCATTTCGGCAATGGGTTGGCCTTGCTTGACCGCGTCGCCTTCCTTGACGAGCAGCTTCGCGTTGTTGCCGTACGCGCTCAGGAAACGTTTGTCGTGCTTGACGATCACCAGCAGGCCGTACGCCTTGATCTCGGAGCCCGCGTAGATCACGCGGCCGGTACTCGCTGCCCGGATCGTCTCGCCGGCTGTGCCGCTGATATGAATAGCCTTCGACTGGCCGTCTCCGGCATTCGACATCACGGGCCCCGAGGCGGGCCAGATGAAGCGCGTCTGCTGCGAGGGCGCGGCAGGCGGCGCGACATTGCCGGTTGCAACCCTGGATTCCGGCGCGCCCGTTTGTACGGGCCCGGACGCCGGCGCAGGATCAGGCGCCACGCGGAGCACCTGACCGACGCTCACCGGGTAGTCGTTGGGCAGACGGTTCCAGCGGGCAATCTGCGCGGGATCACGCCCGAACGCAGCCGCGACGCCCGCCAGCGTATCGCCCGGATTCACGCGATAGAAGCCCGCCGCGACAGGCGCAGGCGCCTCGAGCGAGGGCGGGCGCGCATCGGGCGAACTGGCAAAGAAGTCGCCCCACGGCGCGCTGGCACAACCGGCAAGCGCCAAGGCGACGCTCGCGATCAGTAGCCGTTGCGTGAGCTGGCGGCACGGTTTGAAGATGTTCATTGGAAGACGTTCGGAAGGATGGCATTGGATGCGCCAGCGGGCTGCATGTCGCAGCCCGCTGGCACAAGGGTTGGCATCCTAAACGAACGTCGGCGCGATGCGTTGACCCCACGCGCGATCGCTCAGTCATCCTTGACGATTGTTAACGCGCTTGCACACAAAAGCGGCAAGCACGTGAAGAATCGTCGGCGCGTTACTTCAGGCCGAAATCCACCCGGGTCGTCGCGCCCTTGTCGTCGATACCCGAAGCGTCGAGCTTCGGCGCCACGATGAAAACGCGGCTGTTGTCGATCTTGCCTTCGAAGTACTGCTGCACCGCCTGCGCGCG
This sequence comes from Paraburkholderia sp. PGU19, assembly GCF_013426915.1. Classification (GTDB taxonomy): domain Bacteria; phylum Pseudomonadota; class Gammaproteobacteria; order Burkholderiales; family Burkholderiaceae; genus Paraburkholderia. Next base: position 2,290,211 of record NZ_AP023180.1, on the reverse strand, counting down.
GCGCTGCGCGAGATCGCGTAGGCTGGCGTCCGTGACGGGCGCATGCTCGGCGAGCGCGGTCTTCATCTCGTCGTCGGGCAGCGTCTTCGTCAGGCCGACAATGTTCCGCGGCTTCTTGAAGTCCGAATCCTTGTAGGCCTTGGTCAGATACTTGTCGTATTCCTTGTCGTCGACCTTGATCGTCATGGGGTCGACGCTTTCGCCGTTGCCCACGACGTCCTTGAGCTTCTGCTGACGCACGAGCCGGTCGACATAGGCTGTGCGCAGCGCCGGCAGATCGACGGCGGGATCGACGCGGCCGATGATGTCGAGGCGGATCGACGGCTTGTCGGAAAGCGCCTTCACGATCATGTCGAGCTTCTTCTGCGACGCGTCGGACAGCACGGCGGAGCCCGGATCGAACTCGACGTAGCCGAGTTCTTCGCCGCTGCCACCGAACGCATGCGCGAGCAGCGAGAACGGCGCCGTGACGGCCTTCTGCAGCAGATTCAGCACCGCGCGCCAGATCAGCCCGCCGACGCTGAACTCCGGATTCGACAGCGAGCCCGACACGGGAATGTCCACGTCGATTTCACCGCGCGAGTTCTTCAGCAGCGAAATAGCGAGCTTCACGGGCAGCTTCGTCGCTGTGTCGTTGTCGACGTGATCGCCGAACGTGAGCTGGTCGATGAAGATGTGGTTGTTCGCCGTCAACTGGTCATTGGCCAGCTGATAGTGCAGATCGACGTTCAGCTTGCCCTTCGTGATCGGATAGCCCGCGTACTTCGCCGAGTACGGCGTCAGGTTGGTCAGCTCGATGCCGTGCGCCGTTGCCGTCAGATCGAGTGCCGGCTTGGCGATCAGCGGATTCACCGAGCCGCGGATCGTGATCGGGCCGTTGGCGGCGAGCTTCGCGGACACGTCGACGGGCGCCGACTGCTTCGATTCCGTGCCGAACGCGCCGATCGTGCCCTGGATCGCGATCAGATTGGCCGTGTAGTTCGGCTTGATGAAGTTGTCGGTGTAGGTGACGCGGCCGTTCTGCAGCACGAGTTGGCCGAAGTGTAGGCGCACCGGGCTTTGCGGCGGTGTGGCCGCCGTCACCGACGTGTTCGCGCCTGACGCGGCGGAAGCCGGCACGGCAGCCTGTGCTTCGGAAGCGGCGGGCGTGCCGAGCGGAATCGGCTCTTTGCCCTTGGCGCTCTGGTCGCGCGTGAGCGACTGCGGCGCGCCCGTTTCGTGCGCGACCACGTCTTTCAGATTCAGCTTGCCTTGCGCGTCGAGCAGCACGCGGCCGTAGAAGTTCGCGAACGTGACCTTGGCGGCATCGACGTCCGTGCCGCGCTCGTCGTAATTGGCCTTGATGCCTGTCAGCGCCAGCGAGCGCCAGCCGGCAAACAGGTCCGAGGTCGCCTTGTCGATCATTCGCACGTCGACGATCGCCGCGTCGCCGCGATACGTCGCGCGCAGTCCCTTCGACTTGTCGCCCTGCGCGAGCGTCACGTCGCCGCTTGCGTTCAGCAGCGCGCTCGCAATCGTCGCGTTCAGCTTGCTGCCGAAGTACGGCTCGAACGCAGCGGCGTCCAGCCGGTTCGCGTCGATCTTCATGGCGACCTTGAGCGGCGTCGCCGTCACGTCACCCTTCACGCCGAGCGTGCCCTTGCCGTTGACGGTGGCCTGCAGCTCGACGGGCAGTGCGCGGCTCAGGTCGTCGCTGATCTTCTGCACTTTCAGTTGCAACGGCTTCACGGCGAGTTTGACGGGGTGCGCGGTCGTGTTGTCGGTGAAGGTCGCCGCACCATCCTTCAGGTTCAGCTCGCCGATGCTGTAATGCCATGCAGGCCCTTCTTGCGTCGCCTTTTTCGCCGCGTGGATCACGGTGCGCTCGTGCACCTGCTCCTGCGGCGGGCCAGCGAGCGCGGCCAGATCGATCGTGCCGTCTTTCAGACGCTGCGCGTCGACGGACAGGCCCGTCACGTCGACCGAATCGAGTTCCGCCTTGCGGGCGGTCAGATCGACGCGCTTGATGCCCGCCTTGCCGTCCGCGATTGAAATGACCGGCTGCTTTGCGTCCCCTGTCGCGAGCTTCAGCGATTGCAGATCGATCTGGCTGTCGCCGATCTGCAGATCGACGGGTTCCTTCGACCAGTTCGCCGTCAGGTTCGACTGGACGCTCAGCGTGCCGTCGAGCACCTTCGCCGCCGTCACGGTGTCGAGATACGGCTGCATGATGGGCAGTTGCGCCGACTTCAGGTCGATCTTCGCGTCGGCCGTCTTCGCGGCGAGCGACAGGTTGCCCGACACGGCGAGCGCGCTCTGCGGATGGTTCTCGACGTTGGTCTTGACGGTGTAGCGCGCGGGCGTCTTGCCGAGCGTCGAGAAGTCCGCCAGCGCCACGGCGAGATTGTTCAGCCCCGCCGATACGGGCCGCGACGCCGCTGCGTCCTGAATTTCGACGGTACCGTTCGAGAGTTCGAATTGCTTGATCTGCAGGTCGAGCGGCGGCGCGGCCTTCGCCGCTTCGGCCTCGACACCGCTCGCGCCGGATGCAGCCGCAGCCGCCGCGGGCGCGCTTGCCGCCTTGGCGGGCCCTGACGCGGGCGCGGGCGCCGGGGCGAACGTATGCTGCACGCTCAGCACACCGCTCTTGTCGCGCGCGAGATGCACGGTGGGCGAGTCGAGGCGGATGTCGTCGAAACGATAGACGCTCTTCAGCGGCTCCAGCGTCTGCGCGGCCACATGCAGCGAGCGCGCGGCGAAGAACGGTGCCTTGTGCTCGTCGAGCACGTCGATGTCGGCGAGATCCGTCGTGCCTGTGATGCGCAGCGTGGGTGCGTCGCCCGTCATCACGAAGCTCATTTTCAGGTCGCTCGACAGCTTGCCCGCCTGCACCGTGACGGGCAGCTTCGTGGGCGAGTACGACAGCAGCTTCGGCACGTCGAGCCCTTCGAAGCGCAGCGACACTTCCGATTCCCGCGACGCCGCAAACGGCTTCGTGCGTCCGTCGATGGCAAGCGGACTGCCGTCGATACGCGCGCGCAGCAGCGGCTCGACGAAGATATCGGTCTTGGATGGCAAAGTGGCGATGAACGGAATACCCAGGCGCCATTCATCGACGATATGCGTGACGCCGAGCAGCCGGTCGTCGAACGTGATCTTGCCGTTTTCAATCCGGATATTGGAGATCGAGAACTGCGCCGTCTTGCTGTCGGGCTTGGACGGCTGCTTCGAGAACTTCTCGATCAGGTCGCTGAAGTTGAAGCGCTGCGCGTCGTAGCGGACGATCGTGAAGCGCGGCGAATCGAGATGCACTTCATCGACGATGGGCGCGAGCCGGAAAATCGAACTCCACGACGTCCGTACGATCAGCCGTTCGATATCGACAAAATCGCCCTTCCCGCCACGGTCGCCGATATGCACGCGGTCCGCTTCGAAATTGAGCGTGTACGGATTGAGCGAGATGCGGCCGATGCTGGCCGGCCGGTCCAGTTGCTCGCTCAACTGCTGTTCGGCGATATGCCGGATCAGCGGCGGCGCGGCGAAAAAGCCGAGCAGTCCGAACAGGACCAGCACGACGAATACGATAAGAACGATGCGTCTTGCTCGCCGGCCTTGCGCGACTTCGCGGACGGTCTGAAAGGATGAAGCGAGTGATGCTTTGGTCGGGCTTGCCATGCTTGGTCGCGGGTAGGGCGGCGCAGAACTCGCCGCGATGACGAATGTCCAGCTTGGCCGAAGTATACGTCGTGTACTTCGGCCAAACCATCAAATGTCATGAGAATGACGACCGTTGCGGGCAAATAAACGTTAGAAAGTGTAAGTGGCCCGATTTCAGTTGCAAGGACGTGTCCAGCCGCGATGCGGCGGACACATCCTTCGCTTATTGACGCACGACGGCGGGCGGCTGCCAGGTGCCGTCGCTGGCTTCGGGCTTCGGTGCGTAGAGACGCAGCACGAGCTGGAAATCGCCGCGCGGCGCGGGCAGCCAGTTCGACGCCTTGCGCGGTTTCGCCGACGACACCGTCACGTCGATCGAGCCGTCGCGGTTGCGCCGCACGCCCGTCTTGTCGCCGACGGACGCGCGTGCCGGCGTGCTGTCGCCGAGCGCGCCGTCCTTCGTGTACGCCGCGATCGACCAGAAGCCGCGTACGGGCGGCACCTGGTTCGGCTCGAAGTGCAACACATAGCGGTTCGCGCCGTTCAACGCGTGGCCGTCGCTGTCGAGCGTGATGTTGCCGCGCACTTCGTCGGTCTTCGTGCCGATGCCCGGCTGCGCGTATGACGCATACGCGCGCAGTGCGTAGTCGGGACCGTAGTTGCCGACGCCGTCGCCGAACCAGCTCCAGCCGTTGGCCGTCAGCATGTTGGTGGGCGGCGTCGCGACGCGCGCGCGGCCGTCCGCGAGACCGCCGGCGATCGCGTCGCTGGCCGAGTTGGGCAGTTCGACGGCTTCGTCTGGCTTCACGCCGAGGTCGGCGAGAAACTTGAGCGCGTGCGGATCGGCGGGCGACGGCGGGTTGTCGGGCAGCAGCTGCGCGAGGCGGTCGAAGAAGCCTTTCGCGTCGAGCGCGGCGACCTGCTCGGCGGGCGTGCCCGAGACGCTGGCGTCGGCAGGCATGGTGCGCGGCGCAACGGACGCCGCCGATGCATCGCCCGTATAGACGGACAGCGGCACCACGCGAATGCCGCGCTGCAGCTTGCGTACGGCCGTCAAATCGCGTCCGCCGTTCGACTGGATGCGCACGTCGAGCCAGATATTGCGCGTGGGCGCGTCGATACGCTTGACGCCCTTGGGCAGATCGCCCTTCCAGTCGGGCTTCGCGAACGCCACCGTCTGCGCCTTGATGCCCGACACGCGCGAGCCGCCCGGCTGTTCCGCCGACCACACCACGTTGGTCCACATGTCGAGCGCGCGCGCATCCATATAGCGGCCCGCCGACGTTGGCAACGACACGATCACCGGTTCGTCGCCGACGTCGAGCCACGCGGTCGAATCGAGTGTGTCGATGCCGGGCGTCGGCGGATTGTGCCCGCCGACGGGCGGCAGCGCCGACGCGTGACGCAGCGTATTGACGGGCGCCTGGCCGGGGCCCGTGCCCACGGCGGCGTCGCGCGACGCGCCCATCAGCACGAGCGGATAGGCAAATACGTAGGAGTCGGCGACCTCGTCCTTGATCCAGCCAGTGGGCTTGGGCGTCACGATGGGAGTCGACGCGCACCCGGTGAGAAATGCGATGCCCGCGAGCGCCGCGCAGGCGAAATGAAACGGAAATTTTTCTCGGCGATTTTTTATCATTCGATGAACCGCGGTCCTGGGTGTCATATGCCTGAGCCAGGACGAGCCCGATCCGCCGAGCCCCCGCCCGCGCCGGACTTGCCGAAATGTCCTGACATTCCTTTTCTGACAACGCGTTTTAACTTATCCGCGTCGCGGGGGCAAGTTAATGTGAGCGTTCATCGGGGTTTTGGTGTGGCGTCTTTGGTCCGGGTGTTGTTTGTTGGTTTTTTTGGGTTTTTGTTTGATTGTTTTGTGGTGGGGCGGGGCCTGCGTGGCGCGGGCTATGCCGGGTGGGGTTGTTGCCTTTGTGCTGGGATCCGCGTTTGAGTCTTCGCGGCGCGGGCGGTTTGGTTTGCTTGTGTTTGCGCTGGCATCCGCGATTCGTTAGCTTGCTTCAAGCGTCGCCCCTGTGCGGGGCGGCACCTACTTTTCTTTGCCGCCGCAAAGAAAAGTAGGCAAAAGAAAGCGGCTCACACCGCCAACATTTCTTCTTGCCTGAGGGCCCCCAACCGGTCCTACGCTTCACACGGCAACGTCTTTGTTCGTCTGAGTTGCCAGCGCATTGAATGAGCGCCTCATCTGCTTCAAGTTCCTATACACGGGCTGGCGGCGGCGAATGGTTTGCGCCGCCCAGGTGGCAAACTGTGTGTAGGTTGTCGCGTCGTATAGCTTGGCGCTCTTACATGGTGGAACGCGTGCCCTATCGGTTCGGAGTGAGGCGTGTGTGGCGCTACGGGCCTACACACAGTTTGCCACCTGGGCGGCCTTGGAATGTCTGGCACGGCATGATGCGGCGTGGGTGCGTGAAGCGGGTGAGGCGCACCGCAATAGCGTTGGCAACGAACATGGGTCACGTGATTGCCGTGTGAGGCGTAAGACCGGTTGGGGGCCCTCAGGCAAACACTAGAACTGGCGGTGTGAGCCGCTTTCTTTTGCCTACTTTTCTTTGCGGCGGCAAAGAAAAGTAGGTGCCGCCCCGCACAGGGGCGACGCTTGAAGCACGCTAACAAAGCGCGGATGCCAGCGCAAAGGCCCAAACACCGGAGGGCATCACCCGAAGCACGAAGGCATATCGCGGATGCCACCGGAAGGGCTAGAACAACCAAACCGTAGCACGCGCACGCATCCCCCCACGCCGTCAGGCAAATACGAAAATGCCTCTTGACCTTCCCATCATAGGAAGGTCGATACTGGTTCCAACGATGCGCAATAGCGCGAACTGGACCCTCCCAGCCATGACCGAACTCGCACCACCCCGCACCGCCGATACGCGCCGCCCGGCGGCATCCTCGGAACTCGACATTCAGGGCATGACGTGCGCGTCCTGCGCGCTGCGCGTAGAAAAAGCGCTCGCAAAAGTGCCGGGCGTCGCGCGGGCCAGCGTGAATCTGGCGACCGAAAAAGCAACCGTCGATGCCGACGGGTCCGTCACCACCGATACCCTCGTCAACGCCATCCGCAAAGCGGGCTACGACGCACAACCGCTGAACGACGCGCCGCCGCCCGCTGCCGACGCGCCATCGACAGCCGAACTCGCGATCGGCGGCATGACCTGCGCGGCGTGTTCCGGACGCGTCGAAAAAGCGCTCGCCAGGATTCCCGGCGTGGCCTCCGCGTCCGTCAACCTCGCCACCGAAAAAGCAACCGTCACCACCAACGGCGCGGTCGGCGTCGATCAATTGATCGCGGCCGTCACCAAAGCCGGCTATCAGGCGACGCCGCTCTCTACCGATGACGCAACGCCCGCCGCCACCGAAGACAAAGACGCCGCCGCGCGCGCCGCCGTGCGCCGCGAACTCGGTGCAGTCGTGATCTGCGCGCTGCTGACGCTGCCGCTCATCGCGCCTATGTTCGCGGAGCCGCTCGGTCTGCATGCGATGCTGCCCGCCACGCTGCAACTCGCGCTCGCCACCGTCATCCAGTTCGTGTTCGGCGCCCGCTTCTACCGCGCCGCGTGGAAAGCCGTGCGCGCCGGCGCGGGCAATATGGATCTGCTGGTCGCGCTCGGCACGTCGGCGGCTTATGGCGTGAGCGTCTACCAGATGGCGCTGCACCCCGGCGACACGATGCATCTGTACTTCGAGGCATCGGCGGTCGTGATTACGCTGGTGCGCTTCGGCAAATGGCTCGAAGCGCGCGCCAAGCGCCAGACCACCGACGCGATCCGCGCGCTCAACGCGCTGCGTCCTGACCGCGCGCGCATCGTCGTCGGTACCGAAGAGCACGAAGTGCCGCTCGCGCGGGTGCGCGTCGGCATGCTCGTCGCGGTGCGGCCGGGCGAGCGCGTGCCCGTCGACGGCACCGTGCTGCAAGGCCGCACGCATATCGACGAATCGCTGATTACGGGCGAAAGCCTGCCCGTGCCGAAGCAGCAGGACGACCGCGTGACAGCGGGGTCGATCAACGGCGAAGGCGCCATCACCGTGACGACCACGGCCATCGGCGCCGAGACCACGTTGGCCCGCATCATCCGGCTCGTCGAGACGGCACAGGCGGAGAAAGCGCCGATCCAGCGGCTGGTCGACCGCGTCAGCGAAATCTTCGTCCCCGCCATTCTGGCGATCGCGCTCGTCACGCTGGTCGGCTGGCTGATCGCCGGACACGGCGCCGAAACGGCGATTCTCAACGCGGTCGCAGTGCTGGTGATCGCCTGTCCGTGCGCGCTCGGCCTCGCGACGCCGACCGCGATCATGGCGGGTACGGGCGTCGCCGCGCGACACGGCGTGCTGATCAAGGATGCGCAGGCGCTCGAAATCGCGCATCAGGTTCGCGTCGTCGCGTTCGACAAGACGGGCACGCTCACGGTCGGCCAGCCGTCCGTGACAGCGTTCGAGACGGCGGAAGACGTGGACCGTCGAAACGCGCTGGCGCTCGCGGCGGCTGTGCAGCGGCATAGCGAGCATCCGCTCGCAAAGGCCGTCGTGAAAGCGTTCGAAGCGGACGGCGGCGGCGCTTCGCTACCCGCGAGCAGCGAAGCGCGCGCGGTCGCGGGGCGCGGCGTGGAAGCGGATATCGACGGCGAGACGTTCGCCATCGGTAGTAGCCGCTGGCTCGGCGAACTGGGCGTCGTGCCGCCGGCCGCCCTCGCCCGCCGCGCGCAGCAACTCGAGGCGCAAGGCAACACGGTCTCGTGGCTGATCGGACGCGGCAAGACGGACGCACAAATCGACACACACGCACAAGCCCTCGCGCTGATTGCTTTCGGCGACACGCTCAAGCCGGGCGCGCGCGCCGCGATCGAACGGCTGTCGCGCATGGGCGTGAAGAGCGCGCTGGTGACGGGCGACAACCAGGGCAGCGCGAACAGCGTCGCCACCGCGCTCGGCATCGACGAAGTGCATGCGCAGGTCCTGCCGTCCGACAAGGCACGCGTCGTGCACGACCTGAAGATCCGCACGTCGAGCGTGGTCGCGATGGCGGGCGACGGCATCAACGACGCGCCCGCGCTCGCCGCCGCCGACATCGGCATCGCGATGGCGACGGGCACCGACGTCGCGATGCACGCGGCCGGCATCACGCTGATGCGTGGCGACCCGGCGCTGGTCGCCGACGCCATCGACATCTCGCGCCGCACCTGGCGCAAGATCCAGCAGAACCTGTTCTGGGCGTTCGTGTACAACCTGATTGGCATTCCGCTCGCCGCGTTCGGGCTGCTGAACCCGATGATCGCGGGCGCCGCGATGGCGTTCTCCAGCGTCAGCGTCGTGACGAACGCGCTCTTACTACGAACCTGGCGTTCGTCGCAATGATCTGAATCAACACTCTAGCTTTCAAAATTAAAGGAAAACGTTTGGCGTGCCGTTAACAGGTTTCAGGCTGCCGTTTCGACGCCGCGCGCACTCGCGCGCGGCACAGCGGAGCAGCTTCAATCCCGTTACCTGCAGACCCTCATGGATATCCTTTCACTGCGCCGCGCCAGCGTGGGCGCCAGGCTCGCCATGCTCTCGTGCACGCTGGTGGCAGCCATTTTTGCCGCCTTCACGTTCGCCGTGACCCGCACGGCCGGCACGCAGATCAGCGATCAGGTGCTGTCGCGCATCAGCGAGAAAGACCGGTCGATTGCCGCGATGATCTCGCTGTTCGACAAGGCGCTCACGGCCGAAGTAGGCCGCTCGATGACGCTGTTCGCGAGTTTCCTGCCGCCCGGCTACGCGCTCGACGAGACGCAGAAGATCGACATCGCCGGCACGCCGACGCCCGTCTTCAAGGCCGGCGACAAGGTGCTGAACAACGACTTCTCGATTCCCGACCAGTTTCTCGCGCAAAGCGGCGCGATCGCGACGATCTTCGCGCGTACGGGCGACGACTTCGTGCGCGTGACGACCTCGCTGAAAAAGCAGGACGGCTCCCGCGCGATCGGCACGCTGCTCGACCGCAAGGGCCCGGCTTACGGCCCCGTCGCCGGCAACAGGACCTTCACGGGGCTCGCGACGCTGTTCGGCAAACGCTACATCACGCAGTACCGGCCGATCACCGATGCCAGCGGCAAGGTCATCGGCGCGCTGTTCGTCGGCGTCGACGTGGATGCGCAGATCAAGTCGGTCGAAGACGGTATCCGCCAACTGAAGATCGGCGACACGGGCTATTACTTCGTGCTGAACGCGTCGAACGGCGCGGAGCGCGGCAAGCTGATGGTGCATCCGGCGGCGGCCGGCCAGGTGGGCGACGAGAGCGCCGCGCCGTACAAGCGCATGCTCGAAGAAAAGGAAGGCCAGATCGAATATTCGAGCGCGGACGCGTCGCTCGGCGAAATGGGGACGCAGGACAAGTTCGTCTCGTTCGTCACGGTGCCGGAATGGAGCTGGCTGGTCGGCGGCGTCGCGAAGCGCGACGAAGTGATGGCCGACGTGATCGCCACGCGCAACCGCTTCATCCTGATCGGCTTCGTACTGGTCGCCCTGTTCGCCGTGGTGTTCCTGATCGCCGTGCGCCGCCTGGTGTCGCGCCCGCTCGACGAAGCGGCGAAGGCGTCGGAGCGCTTTGCATCGGGCGATCTGAGCGTACGCGTGTCGGCGAGCCACGAACGGCGTGCCGATGAAATCGGCCGCCTGATGCAGGCCATCGACGGCATCGGCGAGGGGCTCGCGCGCATCGTCACGCAGGTGCGCAGCGCGTCGGCCGACATGACGGAAGGCACCGCGAAGATCGCGGCTGGCAGCGGCGAGATCGCGTCGCGCATCGGCACGCAGGCCGCGAGTCTCGAAGAAACGGCGGCGAGCATGCAGCAGATCACATCGACGGTGCAGCAGAACGCCGGTCACGCGGCGCAGGCGAACACGCTGGTGTCGGGTGCATCGGAAGCGGCCCTCGACGGCGGCCGCGCTGTGGACCGTGTCGTCTCGACGATGGGCGAGATCAGCCAGTCGTCGAAGAAGATCGCCGACATCACGACGGTCATCGAAGGCATCGCGTTCCAGACCAACATCCTTGCGTTGAACGCGGCTGTGGAAGCGGCACGTGCCGGGGAGCACGGCAAGGGCTTTGCGGTGGTTGCGTCGGAAGTGCGTGCGCTGGCACAGCGTAGTGCGGCGGCGGCGAAGGAAATCGAAGGCGTGATCGCTGAGTCGACGGCGACGGTGTCGAGCGGGTTCCGCATTGCGGAGGAAGCGAGCACGACGATGCGCTCGATCGTTGAGCGGGTTGGACAGGTGCAGACGATCATTGGCGAGATCAGCGTCGCTTCGAAGGAGCAGTCGAGCGGTATCGAGCAGGTGAACACTGCTGTCACGCAGATTGGCGAAGTAACGCAGCAGAACGCGGCGCTGGTTAGTGATGCCGAGCAGGCCGCCGCCGACCTGAGCGCGCAGGCCGATAAGCTGGCGGAAGTGGTTTCCGTGTTCAAGCTGGGCGGTCATAGCTAGAAAGCACGGGGGCGGGACCGCTGGCGTCCGCGGTTTGCCGTCGTGGCGCGGTCGGTTTGGTTTGCTCGTGTTTGTGCTGGCATCCGCGATTCGTTAGCGTGCTTCACGCGTCGCCCCTGTGCGGGGCGGCACCTACTTTTCTTTGCCGCCGCAAAGAAAAGTAGGCAAAAGAAAGCGGCTCACACCGCCAGTTCTTGTGTCTGCCTGAGGGCCCCCAACCGGTCTTACGCCTCACACGGCAATCACGTGACCCATGCTCGTTGCCAGCGCTCTAAATGTGCGCCTCACCCGCTTCACGCACCCGCGCCGCATCATGCCGTGCCAGCTATTCCACCGCCGCCCAGGTGGCAAACTGTGTGTAGGCCGTAGCACTCGAAACGCCTCACTCCGGACCGATAGCGCCCGCGTTCCACCCTGTAAGAGCGCTACCCTATACGACGCGACAACCTACACACAGTTTGCCACCTGGGCGGCACAAACCGTTCGCTGCCGCCGGCAAATGTGCGGGTGTGTGAAGTGGGTGAGGCGCTCATTTATAGCGTTGGCAACACGCGCGAACAAAGACGTTGCCGTGCGAAGCATAAGACCCGTTGGGGGCCCTCAGGCAAACACAAGAACTGGCGGTGTGAGCCGCTTTCTTTTGCCTACTTTTCTTTGCGGCGGCAAAGAAAAGTAGGTGCCGCCCCGCACAGGGGCGACGCCTGAAGCGCGAAGGCAAAACGCGGATGCCAGCGACAACACGAGCAAACCAAACCGACCGCGCCTAAAACTCCACATCAAGCTCATCGATCTCATCGACCTCCAACTGCGCTCCAGCGATCCACTCCTGCATTTCGGGCAGCGCAAGAATCCCCCGCCCATAAGCAACAATATCGGGATCAAGCTGCACATCATAGGTAACAAAGCGCGTAACAACCGGCGCATACATCGCATCGGCAGCGCTACGCTCGCCGAACAGATACGGCCCACCGTATTCTTCGAGACACTCCCGCCAGATCGTCACAATCCGGTCGATATCCGACTGCGCCCGCGCCCACACCTTAAATTCCGGAAAGTGCGCTTTCAAATTCATGGGCAACGCCGAACGCAGAGAACTGAACCCCGAATGCATCTCACCGCATATCGCACGGCAATGCGCGCGCGCCTTACGATCCTTCGGCAGCAGCCCAGCTTCAGGCCGCACTTCGTTCAGATACTCGGCGATAGCCAACGTGTCCCACACCTTGATCCCGTCATGCACAAGGCACGGCACGAGAATGGAGGGAGACAGCAGCAGCAACTCAGCCCGCGCAGCGGGATCATCAACCGGCATCACGATCTCTTCAAACGGCAAGCCGCTGAACTTCGCCAGCAGCCAGCCGCGCAGCGACCACGAAGAATAGTTCCGGCTGCTGATCGTCAGCGTAGTGGCAGCCATCGTGTCGGCCATCGGTTTCGGCATGTCTCGCTCCACAGAGGATCATCGCGGCACGTTTCGCGGCATCGCGATGCACGATGCCGTGCATGCACGCACCAATTCGCGGCATAACGGGCACCTTACGGAAGGGCGCGCAAGGGCTATGCCAATCCATCGCGGCAGCAGGTCATTCCGCAGCCGCCGCGTTCGGCTCTGTTGGCATATGACTTGCCTGTCATTGACCCAGGTTCTCATCTCTTGCGAAAGCCATGAATCCGCTCGCTTATCCGGCGTACCAGGCGTTCGCCAACTTCATGCTGCCGTTGCGCCATGGTGCGTCGCTGGTACAGGGCGCGCTCGACGCGTGGCCCGAATACTCCGCCACGCCATCCGGCAGGACGCTGCGCGCATCGGCCGAATTGCTGACGCTTGCGGGCCTCACGCATGTGCGCCCGCCGTTCGGTATCGATAGCGTCGAGGTCGAAGGGCAAGCCGTCGATGTGTTCGAAGAAGTCGTGCAGTCGACGCCCTTCTGTTCGCTGCTGCATTTCCGCAAACACGCGTCGTTCGATGTGCCGCAGCCGCGCGTGCTGGTGATCGCGCCGATGTCGGGCCACTTCGCGACGCTCTTGCGCGGCACGGTCCGCACGATGCTCGCCGAGCACGACATCTACATCACCGACTGGCACAACCCGCGCGATGTGTCGCTGTCGGCGGGTCGCTTCGGCTTCGACGAGTTCGTGCAGCATGTGATCGACTTCACCGACACGATCGGCCAGGGCACGCATCTGCTCGCCGTCTGTCAGCCGACGGTGGCCGCGCTCGCCGCGGTCGCGCTGATGGCCGCCGACGACCACCCCGCGCAACCCGCCAGCATGACGCTGATGGCTGGCCCGATCGACACGCGCGTGAACCCGACGCGCGTGAACGAACTGGCAAAGAGCAGGCCGATCGAATGGTTCGAACAGAATCTGATCAGCGCGGTGCCGTTCGGTTTTCAGGGCGCATTCCGGCGCGTCTATCCGGGTTTCGTGCAGCTGAACGCGTTCATGGCGATGAATCTCGAACGGCATCTGGAATCGTTCGAAACGATGTATCACGAGCGCTCGAAGGGCGACCCGGAGAAGGCGGAGGCGATCCGCGCATTCTACGAAGAATACTTCGCGACGATGGACCTGACGGCGGACTTCTACCTCGAAACCGTCGATACCGTGTTTCAGCGGCATGCGCTGCCGCTGCACGAACTGGAAGTGAGAGGACGGCGCGTCGAGCCGTCGAAGATCAGGCGTACCGCGCTGTTCACGGTGGAAGGCGAGCGCGACGATATCTGCGCCGTCGGGCAGACACTCGCCGCGCAGGATCTGTGCGACAGGTTGCGGCCGTATCTGAAGACGCATCATGTGCAGACGGGCGTCGGACACTATGGCGTATTCAACGGGCAGCGCTGGGAGCGGCAGATTTATCCGCGCATCCGCGCCGTGATTCACGACAACGAGCCGCGTGCCGTGCCCGTCGCCACGCGCGGCGCGCAGGCGTCGCTGACGCTCGCGCCGGCGGCCGCGTCGAGCGCGACGACGCCGGCGGGCACGACGCCCGCCGCCACGGAAGCCGTCGACGTCGATCTGGCTTCCGACGAGCCCGCCACCGAATGAGCTTTGTGGCGAGCGCCCGTCAGGAAATCAGGACGTCGGGCGAATCATCTGGAACATGTCGCCGATCTGCGCATAGTCGGCGCGATAGCCCGCGCGCATGATCGGCTGCGCGGCCTGCGTGTCGAACAGACCGTCCTTCAGATACGCGTTCTGGATGTGCACGCCGACCACCTGTCCGAGCGCGAGCCAGTTGTCCATTGGCTTGCCGCTCAGATCGTGCAACTGCACGATCTGCAACAGCTTGCATTCGAGCGCGGCAGGCGATTCGCCGACATGCGGCACCGACACGTTGCGGCCCGCGACAGGCGTCAGTCCCGACAGCTGGAACTCGTCGACGTCCGCCGCGACGGGCGCTGACGTGCGGTTCATCTGCTCGGCGAGCGGGCGTGTCGCCAGATTCCAGACGAACTCGCGCGTCTCTGCGATATTGCGGATGCTGTCCTTGCGGCCTTCGCTAGCGAAGCCGATGATCGACGGAAGCGTCGAAAATGCGCCGAAGAAGCTGTACGGCGCGAGATTCAGCTGACCGCCCGCCGAGCGCGTCGATACCCAGCCGATCAGGCGCGGCGCGACGATCGCCTTGAACGGGTCGTGCGGCAAGCCGTGGCCGGTAGCTGGATCATAGAAATAGACGTCGGACATGATGTCGCTCTCGTTGTGATTGACCGTGCGTGCCGCTCAGTTCTTTCCGTTGCTCTGGATCACGCGCTTGCGTCCCACCTTGACCCTCGCCGTCTGCGCGTCGTCCCAGTCGTAAAAACCCGCGCCGCTGCGCACGCCGACGCGCCCCGCCTGCACGTGCTCGCGCAGCAGATCGAGCACGTCTTCGTCTTTGGCGAGCGCGGGCATCAGGTGCGTGCTGATATCGACGAACGTATCGAGGCCGCCCATGTCCGCGCCTTCGAACGGCCCGACGATGCCCCAGCGCTTGCCAAGCGACGCCTTCATCACACGGTCGACGACATCGGGCGTCGCCGCGCCCGAGCGCACGATGTTCAGCGCCTCGCGCAGCACCGCGAATTGCAGCCGGTTGCCGACGAAGCCCGGAATCGCTTTCGACAACACGACGGGCTCCATGCCGATTGCGTGCATCAGCGCGACGGTCGAGTCGATCGCGTGCTGCGCCGTGTCGCTGCCCGGCACGACTTCGACGAGCGGGATCATGTGCGGCGGATTCCAGAAGTGCGCGATCAGAAAGCGTTCCGGCGCGCGCAGCGGCGCGGTCAACTGATCGGGCGGAAAGCCACTGGTGTTGCTGGCGAGGATCGCGTCGTCGCGCAGCACTTCGTTTAACTGTGCGTAGAGGCGGTGCTTCAGTTCGAGCACTTCAGGAATCGCCTCGATCACGATATGCGCGTCGGCCATGGCGTCGAGCGTGGCGCTCGTTTCGATGCGCGACAGCGCGTCTTCTTTTGCTTGCCCGTCGATGCGGCCCGCGTCGATCAGTTCGTCGAGCACGGCTCGCGCTTTCGGCGCGACGCTTTCGAGCCTCGTTGGATCGACGTCATGGACGATCGTCCTGTGTCCGTGCAGCGCGCTTTGCGTCGCAATGCCGACGCCCATCAATCCCGTTCCCACTACGCCTACGACTGGCTTGCTCAAACCCATTCCCCGTTTCCGTGTGTTGCCTTTCGAAGCTCACAAGCATAGCGCAGCGCATGTTTTTTCGACGGCGGATACGACAAGGCCGGCGCGCTCTTGCGAGCGGCCGGCCCTGTGGTTCATCCTCGCCACGGCGCATCAGGCGATGCGAAGCGTGCCCTCAGTCCGTCTTAGTAACGCGGCGGCGGCGGACGGTGGTCGCGGTCATGGTACGGGTCGCGATCGTGCGGGTGATGACGCATCCAGTCGTCGTGCGCCCAGTAGCGGTGGCCGTCATAGTAACGGTCGCCGTGCCAGCCGATGTCGACCTGCACGCCCACCGGCATCATGTGCGGTTGCTCATAAGCGGGCTGCGTGTGCATCGGCGCATATTGCGCGAAGGCGCTGCCTGCGCCGAGCAGTGCTCCGCCAGCGATCAGCGTGACGACGATCGAACGCGAAGTCTTCTTGATGGCATTCATGGCTATTCTCCCTTTCGAGTTTGTTGCGAGCGATGGCTGGATCGACCGGGACGGTCATGAGATTCGCCGTTCGCTTGAGACCCACTTTAGCGGCGCAGACCTTTCACAGACGTGAGGACTTGTAAGCGCATATTTCATACGATGTACGCGACGAATCCGGGGTCGCTCGGGGATTTGCCGTGTTTTCACACGGCTGTGCGCGGATTGGCGATGCGCGATGGGTCAGTGCCCGTAGAGCCCCTGTTACATTCATTTCGGCGTGGAAATAATGCGCGGGCGATTACGACGGTGCGCGCAATGACGGGAGCGTCTTTCTTCAAGGCGCTTGGTGGCTTTCTGACGCGCAAAAACAAAAGCCCGGCAAAGCCGGGCTTTTCAGTTTCGCCGCTTCTGGAGGGCGGCGAGATGCACAGTGCAACGTCTTTTTATGGGCTGCCTACCGATTAGTCGGTAAGACGGACGCCGAACAAGGTTGCTTGCGACTTGCGAACACGCTCCGCTTCGCGGTGACGTGCTTCGTACGAATAATCCGAATCCAGAGGCAAGTGAGGCGACGCGAAGAGGTCGCTAACCTTTTGGAACAGCGCGAAAAGATAGTTCATGGCGACTCCCGGTGGGTTGGTGATTCAGGGTTTTCCCTTATGAAGAAGTATAGGGTTTTCCCTAACCGAAAGCTAGTGCAATGCAGCATTTTTTCGGTGTGGTCATTCGCCGCATGGGCTCTCAGGCAATATTGCGGCGCAGCACGTCCGCAGCATGCGGCTTCCAGACCCGCCCCTGTTTTTTGCAAGACTGATGCGTGGATACAACGGGGCGCGGTGGGTGTCGGTGGTGCGGTTTGCCGCAGACGGTTAGTTGCCCGCTGTTCCGCTGCCGCGCCAGCGATGGCGCTCGCGCAGCGGGATAAGGCAGGAACCGGAGAGAGCCCGCCGCGCAAATGTGCGCGACGGGTGGACGAGGCTTAGTGAGTGTGCGCTGACTTGCGCTTCTGAACGTGCTGCGCGTGCGCCGCATGCGTTTCGGCGGACTTTGTTGCCGCCGGTGCGACGGGCGCCGGCGTTGCTGGCGCCGCCGGAACCTGGACGCTGACAGGAAGGCTCGTGGTCGACGAATCGGTGTCGAGCAACGTCGCGAGCGTCGCCTGCTGGTTCAGCATCATCTGTTCGATGCGCTGTTCGTGCGCGGTCGACTGATGCGAGAGGCGGAACAGCAACAGCGTTTGCGCGATGCCAATCGCGATCGTCATCAGCAAGGCGCAGACGACGATCGTCAGCATCCATTTCATGCGCCGGGTGTGGTCGTCGGCGGCGCGACGCTGGTCGGCGATCACGCCGTAGAGCGCATCGACGGTATCAGCGAAGGCGGTCGCGCGTGCGTGATCGAGTTCCGGCGTGGCGCGCGGCGCGTGCGTCTGCGGTGGCGGAACGTACGACGCGGGGCGTGTGGGCTGTACTTTCGGGGCCGCCGCGCTCGCGCCATGCGCGGACACTTCGGGCGCGACCGCCGGTGCTGTTTTGCTGTCTGGGTTCGCGGAACGCTGCGCCAATCCGCCGGGCGCAGGCGAACTCTCGCTTTGTTGGGTATCGGCGGCAGCGTCGGCATCCGCCGCGTTGGTCGGCGGCGAAATCTGACGCAGCGCCGCAACACTGCGCACGACGCTCGCCGCCGCAAGCGACGCAGCCTGCGTCGGTGCGTCCGGAGCCGCGTCTTGGGCCGCGTTCAGAGCCGGTTTCGTGGCTGCCGGCGCAACTTCGCCGTCGACGGAAGCAGCCAGCGCTTGTCCTTCAGCGACAGCCGGCTCCAGCGCGCCCGCTTCCGTATCGATCACCATCTGCCCGTCGTGCTGCATGGCATCGGACGCCAGATCCTTCGACGGCGCCGCGCCACGCACCGCGCGCGCGGCAGCCTTCGGTTCCGCCACACCCGCCGCAAAGCCCACGCCATCCGGCGCGCCGACGGCCGCCAGCACGACATCGGGCAATTCAAAGCCTTGCAGCGTGCCTTGCCGCACGTCGATGCTCATCGCCTGCTGCTCGGCGCGCGCGGTGTCGTCGGGGAAGAGGTCGAGCGTGCTGCCGTCGCGTGCGGCATCGCTCAGTTGCGCGAGACGCTGCGCCGAGCGTGCGGCGCGCGCAAGCTTGTTTTCGGTTTCGGGAGAGACAGTGGACGTGCGCCGATTCTGCGAACGGGGGCGCGACGGGCGGGAAATCGTGGATTCTGCGGAATCTGCCATGTAGGAAAAGCGGGAGCGCAGCGTTCGTCGCCATTCAAGGCGCCCGTCACCGCTGCCGTCGGTATTTTTCTAGAGCCGCCATTGTCTCATGCAAAGAGGGTCACAGAAGTGGATCGGAGCCTTTTTGGGACGGCATTTCACGCGACGATGCCAGACTCGCCACGACCCGCGCTGGCCGTCGCCAGACGATCATGCGCAGATCCCGTTCATATTGGCTCGCCATTGTCCCGAAACTCTTTCACGCCCTGTAGAGCATGCAATTGACCGCAGATCGCCGCATATTCCGTCGACGAGACGCGGTGCAGCGTGATCATCACTTCATCCATTTGCGCATCGTCGTCGCTCTGCTGCATCACGAACTGTTTGACGCGCGGACTCGCCGGACCGAGCGCCTCGTGCAGCGTATGAAACGTCATCGAGCCGCGCTCGACCAGCAGCAACAGTTGGCGGCGCTGCTTGACCGTGATGAAGCGCTTCTCGATCGGTTTGATCCCGGCCAGGATAATCAGAATGATGAGCGTCGCGGCGATCGACGCCGTGTACAATCCGCCGCCGACAGCCAGCCCGATCGCGGCGACGGACCACAGGCTCGCCGCCGTCGTCCGGCCGCGGATGATCTCGCCGCGCAGCAGGATCGACCCGGCGCCCAGAAAGCCGATGCCGGATACGACCTGCGCGGCGATCCGCGACGGGTCGAGCACGACGTGCTGGTTGCCGGGCACGTCCGCGAAGCCGAATGCCGACACGATCATGATGAGCGTCGAGCCGACGCACACGAGCATATGCGTGCGCAGCCCCGCCGCCCGCGAAGCCGCTCGCGCTCGAAGCCGATTACGCTGCCGAGTGCTGCCGCGAGCACGAGCCGGGAAATGAGTTCGAAATTGCCGATCATGTTGTTCTCCTTGTGATGTCGCCGGTTGCCTTTGTCTTTGCCCCCGCCCTTGGCGTAGTCTTACGGCGCCTGCGTCCTGATGCCCGATGCGTGCCGTTTGCCTTATGCTGCTGCATCGGCGCGTACGCCTCTTATTCCTTTCGACTTTCCGCACCATGAATGCAACTGCATCGACGCCTGAGCTCGCAGCCGCGCTGCGCGAGCATTTCGCGCGCGTCATCCTGCCGATCTGGCGAGGCCCGGGTTTCAACGCCGCCCTTGGACTGCCGTACGAAGCCGTCGCCACCGACGGCCGCACACCGCTTCCCGTCACGCGTTACCGCGCAATGGCCTGCGCGCGGCAGCTGTTCGTTTTCGCGCTGGCAGGCGAGATGGAGCATGCGCAGCGTCTGTTCGAATCGCTGACCCGTATCTTTCAGGACAGCACGCATGGTGGATGGTTCTATAGCGTGGACGCACAAGGCGTGCCGCTCGACACCACCAAAGACCTGTACACCCACGCGTTCGTTGTGTTCGCATGCGCCGAATACGGCGCGCGTTCGGGCAACCGCGATGCACTGGACATCGTGCATCGCGCGTCGTCGCTGATCGAGGACCGCTTCGCTGCCCGTGATGGCCTGCTACACGCTGCGCTCGATGCCGGCTTCTCGGGCACGGACGGCATGCCGTTGCAAAACCCGCTGATGCATCTGACGGAGGCATGGCTCGCGGCGCGCGCCGCGACTCAGGACGCCGCGTTCGATACGGCGCTCGCCAGGCTCGGTGACGCCATTGCGCGTACTTTCGTGCATCAGCCGACGGGGTGTATCGCTGAATTGCCCTTGGGCAGTGCGGATAACCGGCTAGAGCCGGGGCATCAGTTCGAATGGTTCTGGCTCGTGAGGCAGGCGGGCGATCTGCTCGCCGGGTCGGGTTTGCGCGAGGCGCTCGCGCGGGCGTTTCTGTTCGCGCACGAAAGGGGCGTCGATGCGGCGACGGGCGGCGTGCATGCGGCGCTCGATGAAGCGGGTGGGGTCGAGGATTCAACTCAGCGGATCTGGGCGCAGACGGAGTATCTGCGTGCGCTTGCTGTGCATGATGATGCCGAGGTGCGGGCAGTGTTGCCGCAGCAGATTGGGCGGTTCCAGCCGCGGTTTTTGAATGCGCGTGGCTGGGTTGAATGCAGGACGCAAACGGGTGAGGTCTCGCGGGCGGAGATGCCTTCGACGACGCCGTATCATCTTGCTACTGCTTATCTGGCGTTGCCCGAGGTTTGATGTTTTGTTGAGTGCGTCGTCTTCGCGGTGCGGGCGTTGCCGTTAGGTGTTTTGGACTTTACGCTGGCATCCGCGGTTTGCCTTTGCGGCGCGTTCGGTTTGGTTTGCTCGTGTTGTCGCTGGCATCCGCGTTTTGCCTTCGCGCTTCAGGCGTCGCCCCTGTGCGGGGCGGCACCTACTTTTCTTTGCCGCCGCAAAGAAAAGTAGGCAAAAGAAAGCGGCTCACACCGCCAGTTCTTGTGTTTGCCTGAGGGCCCCCAACGGGTCTTATGCTTCGCACGGCAACGTCTTTGTTCGCGCGTGTTGCCAACGCTCTAAATGTGCGCCTCACCCGCTTCACACACCCGCACATTTGCCGGCGGCAGCGAACGGTTTGTGCCGCCCAGGTGGCAAACTGTGTGTAGGTTGTCGCGTCGTATAGGGTAGCGCTCTTACAGGGTGGAACGCGGGCGCTATCGGTCCGGAGTGAGGCGTTTCGAGTGCTACGGCCTACACACAGTTTGCCACCTGGGCGGCGGTGGAATAGCTGGCACGGCATGATGCGGCGCGGGTGCGTGAAGCGGGTGAGGCGTACATTTAGAGCGCTGGCAACGAGCATGGGTCACGTGATTGCCGTGTGAGGCGTAAGACCGGTTGGGGGCCCTCAGGCAAACACAAGAACTGGCGGTGTGAGCCGCTTTCTTTTGCCTACTTTTCTTTGGCGGCGGCAAAGAAAAGTAGGCGCCGCCCCGCACAGGGGCGACGCCTGAAGCACGCTAACAAATCGCGGATGCCAGCGACAACACGAGCAAACCAAACCGAACGCGCCACGAAAACCGCTAACGCGTGGCCCAACGCAAAGCCCCCCCAAAAAACCCGAACGCGTGCGTTCAAACAACAACATGCCCGCCGAGCACCGGCGCCAATCCCCCCCGCGTGCGATGCGAAATCAAAACCACATCAGAAATCTCAAACGCAGCCACAGCATCCTTCATCTGCCGCGTCTGCTGATGCAACGAAGAAGCCGCAGCCGCAGCCTCCTCAACGAGCGCCGCGTTCTGCTGCGTCATCTCATCCATCTGCACGACGGCCTGATTGACCTGCTCGATACCCGTGCTCTGCTCGAGCGATGAAGCGCTAATCTCAGCCATCATCTGCGTGACACGCGAGATCGACTCCGACACATTGCGCATCGCCTCCCCCGCGCGTTCGACCAGCACCGATCCGCCCTGAATCTCCGCGACCGACTCGCTGATCAGTTGCTTGATCTCCTTCGCCGACTGCGCGCTGCGCTGCGCGAGACCGCGCACCTCACCCGCGACAACAGCAAAGCCGCGTCCCTGCTCTCCCGCGCGCGCCGCTTCGACGGCCGCGTTCAACGCGAGAATGTTGGTCTGGAACGCGATCCCGTCGATCACCGTGATGATCTCCGCAATACGGTCCGAGCTTTGGGCGATGCCGTGCATCTTCGCGACGACCTGATTGACGACCTCACTGCCATGCGAGGTCGCATCGAGTGCAGTCTCCGCGAGCGCATTCGCTTCGCGTGCGTGGTCGGCGTTCTGGCGCACCGTCGCCGTCAGCTCTTCCATGCTCGACGCCGTCTCTTCGAGCGACGCAGCCTGATTCTCCGTGCGCGCCGACAGATCGGCAT
This sequence comes from Paraburkholderia sp. PGU19, assembly GCF_013426915.1. Taxonomy (GTDB): domain Bacteria; phylum Pseudomonadota; class Gammaproteobacteria; order Burkholderiales; family Burkholderiaceae; genus Paraburkholderia. Next base: position 2,267,968 of record NZ_AP023180.1, on the reverse strand, counting down.
TGCCCGTGGCAATTTCGTCGGCGCCGATATAGATCGAATCGGCGGCTTCGCGCACGGTCTTCACAGTGCGCGCCACGCTCGCCTGCATCACCGACAGGCCCGAGAACAAACGCCCGATTTCATTCGTGCCGCGCGCTTCGATCGGCTGGTTCAGGCGGCCTTGCGCGATGCGCTCGAAGTGCCGGCCCGCCTCTTCCAGCGGACCCACGACGCCGCGCCGCAATGCCACGTAAACGCCCCCGTCCCCGCCAGCAGCAGCGCGAGAATCACGAGGCCAACCGAACGGAACAGCGTCTGACGTTCATCGATCGAATCCATCGATGCGCGGCCCGTCGCGTCGCCGAATTGCGTGAAGTTGTGCAACTCGGTCAGATACGCGTCCTGCATGCCTTGGGTCGGCTGATCGAGGAACGCCTGAATGTTGCCCGCGTCGAGGTATTGCGCGAGTTCGCCGAGCGCAGTGTGAATCTTCTGGTACTTCTCGTTGAGCGCGGCGGCGCGCGCGTTGTTTTCGTCGTTGAGTTTCGGGGCGTTCATGAAGGCCGTGAACGAGCGGTCCGCGGCGGTGAGCTGCTCGCGCGCGTGCTGGACGATGTCGGTTGGCTCCGCGCCGCCGCGCACCATCCGCGTGCCGGCGCGCGACAGGTTGATGCGTGCGTCCATCAGATGCTGCGTCGTCTCATTGACGGCATTCACCTGATGCAGCGCGACGTTCGAGAGATCGTTGACGTCGTCGTGCGTGCGGGTCATCGACCAGAATCCGAGCCCCTCCGTCACCAGCTGGAAAATACAAAAAGCGGCCAAAACGCATAACAAGCCTGAAGCGACTTTGATCTTGCTGAACATCGAAACACCTGAATTGCTGAGAGGGACGGGAGTGCATCCGGGTTTACGGCAATGTCGGGCAATGCCTTGAGTGTTCGCCCGCAAAATTCCTGATGTGTGAGTATTTCGGAAGCTTACGCACGCGATTACGTCGATTTGCACAACAATTGCCGTGCAATTCTTCGAATTCCCTTGACGCGCTGCATTTGCGCTTCCTAGAGTGGGGACATCGCCACGCGGGTTAAGCCCGAAGGAACGACGATGACAGACCTACTCGACCGGGCGCGTGGCGCACTGCACGCCCAGCCATTCAGCGTGCTGCTCGGCACCGAACTGATGTATGTCGGTGCGAATGAGTTGACGCTGTGCCTGCCGATCCGCGACGAATTGCGGCAACAGCATGGTTTCGTGCATGGCGGCGTGATCAGTTATCTCGCCGATAACGCGCTCACTTTTGCTGGCGCGCTGGCGCTTGGGCCTCGCGTTGTGACGGGCGAGTACAAGATCAACTATCTGCGGCCCGCGATGACGGGTGTGCTGATGGCGCGGGCGGAAGTGGTGTATGTGGGGCGGCAGCAGGCCACCTGTCAGTGCAATGTGTTTGTTACCGATGGGGATAAGGAACGGCTTGTCGCTGTCGCGCAGGGGACGATCAATCGTATGGGGGATGGGACGGAGGCTGGGGCTCCGTATGAGGAGCGACGTTTGCACGAGTGATTTTTTTGTCTGCGACGCCTCAGTTGGCGTTTTTGGCTTTTTTGCTGGTGTCCGCTATGCGGTTCGGTTTGCCTCTGCGCTGGCATTCGCGGTTTGCCTTCGTGGCGCGGCTTGTTTGGTTTGCTTGTGTTTGCGCTGGCATCCGCGATTCGTTAGCCTGCTTCACGCGTCGCCCCTGTGCGGGGCGGCACCTACTTTTCTTTGCCGCCGCAAAGAAAAGTAGGCAAAAGAAAGCGGCTAACACCGCCAACATTTCTTCCTGCCTGAGGGCCCCCAAACGGTCTTACGCTTCACATGGCAACGGCGCTGCTGGCGCGTGTTGCCAACGCTTTGAATAAACGCCTCACCCGCTTCGAATGCATTTGCACAGGCAAGCGGCAGCGACTGGTATGTGCCGCCCAGGTGGCAAACTGTGTGTAGGTTGTCGCGTCGTATAGCGTGGCGCCCTTACAGGGTGGTGCGCGTGCGCTATCGGTTCGAAGTGAGGCGTGTGTGGCGCTACGGCCGACACACAGTTTGCCACCTGGGCGGCGGTGGAATAGCTGGCACGGCATGATGCAGTGCGGGTGCGTGAAGCGGGTGAGGCGCACCGCAATAGCGTTGGCAACGAACATGGGTCACGTGATTGCCGTGTGAAGCGTAAGACCCGTTGGGGCCCTCAGGCAAAAACTAGAACTGGCGGTGTGAGCCGCTTTCTTTTGCCTAGGCAAAAGAAAGCGGCTAACACCGCCAACATTTCTTCTTGCCTGAGGGCCCCCAACTGGTCTTACGCTTCACACGGCAGCATTTCTGTTCGCGTTCGTTGCCAACGCTTTGAATGAGCGCCTCACCCGCTTCGAATACCCGTATTCGGCCGAGCGGCAGCGAATGGTATGCGCCGCCCAGGTGGCAAACTGTGTGTAGGTTGTCACGGCGTATAGGCTAGCGCTCTTACAGGGTGGGACGCGTGCGCTATCGGTCCGGAGTGAGGCGTGTGGAGCACTACGGCCTACACACAGTTTGCCACCTGGGCGGCCGTGGAATGCCTGACACGGCATGATGCAGCGCGGGTGCGTGAAGCGGGTGAGGCGCACCGCAAGAGCGCTGGCAACGCACATGGGTCACGTGATTGCCGTGTGAGGCGTAGGAACCTTTGGGGGCCCTCAGGCAAGCACACGAGCTGGCGGTGTTAGCCGCTTTCTTTTGCCTACTTTTCTTTGCGGCGGCAAAGAAAAGTAGGTGCCGCCCCGCACAGGGGCGACGTGTGAAGCACGCTAACAAAACGCGGATGCCAGCGAAAACCCCAAAAAAACCAAACCGGCCGCGCCACGAAGCCATAACGCAAATTCCACCGCAAACAAAAAAGCACAATGGCAAACCGCTTCACTCCACGGCTGGCGTCAAATCGGCCGCTCCGATCCCCGACACCCGCACACGCCCTGCCACGGCGAAGACACCTAACGCAGCAATCATCGCAGGCACCGCGAGCAAACTAAACACCGATCCAAACTGCCAGCCCAGCCCCATCAACGCAGCGCCAACGAGCGCGCCCGCCACGCCACCGATCCGCCCCACACCGAGCATCCACGCCACACCCGTAGCACGTCCTTCAGTCGGATAGAAGCTCGCAGCAAGCGCAGACATCGACGTAACAGCCGACGTCACAACCGTGCCCGTCAGAAAAATGAGCGTACCGAGCCACACCTGGTGTCCAAGACCGTGCCCCACAAGCATAACCAGCACGGCCGCCATGACATACGTACACGCAATCACGCGATTCGCCCTGAACCGGTCCATCAACCAGCCGACACTCAGATTCCCGAGCACACCACCAAGCGGAAACAGCGAAGTCATCAACGCCGCGTTTTGCCCCGAAAACCCAGTGTCCTTGAAAAGCGTGGGCAACCAGTTGGTCAGCAGGTAATAGATCAACAGTCCCATGAAATAGGCGAGCCACAGCATCAGCGTGCCAAAGCGGAAACGCGACGAGAGCACCACACGCAATGCAGACCCGCGATGCTCCGCCACCTGCTCACCCGTAACGAACCTGCATTCACCGAGGCGCGCGTCTTTGGCGATACGCGAAAGAACCTTTGCGATACGCGCGTCGCCGCGCTTCCTCGTCACCATGAATTGCGCAGATTCAGGCAGCAGCATGATGAGCACGAGCGTCAACACGATCGGTCCAACACCGCCTGCTACGAGCACGCTATGCCAGCCGAAATGCGGAATGAGCCACGCGGACGCGATACCGCCAATCGCAAGGCCGCACGAAAAGCCGCAGAACATCGCATTCACGGCGACGGCGCGAATGCGGGACGGCGCGTATTCGGACATCAACGTGACCGCATTGGGCATCGCAGCGCCGAGTCCAAGTCCCGTCATGAAGCGCAGTGCCGTCAACGATTCAATCGAATCCGCGCGTGCCGCAGCGAGGCTCCATAGGCCAAAGAAAAACACCGACAAAACCAGCACCGTTTTGCGTCCAACGCGATCGGCAATCGGCCCCGCACCCAATGCGCCGATGCCCAGACCGACGAGCGCGGCGCTCATCGCGGGCCCTAGCGCGCTGCGGGCAACGCCCCAGTCCTGCACCAGCGAAGGTGCGATGAAACCAACTGCGGCCGTATCGAAGCCATCGGCCGCGACGACCAGGAAACAGAGGACAAGTATCGTCCATTGAAAAGGCGAAAAGCGTTGGCTGTCAATGAAGTTCTGCACATCGACCGTGTGTTTGGGCTGCTGCATTGCGTGTCTCCTTGAATGCGTCTGATGCTTCTCGCGCATATATGTGATGTCGCTGCCTGTTCTTTTTCTTCTATCGCAACGCAGTAAGGCTTCTGAATTCGACGCGCCGGATAATCCTGCTTTCCTGCGCGACGATCAGATGCGCCGATGCCTGCAAATAAGCGGGCCATTCCGGGTCCGCGTCGCGTGCGGTGCGGCGCTGGTCGTAATCGCCGATGCTCTCGTAGCCCCACAGATGCACGACCTGGTTGAGTGCGCCGATATCGCTCATATAGAAACCGACCGGCGCGCCGAGGTACTTCAATTGAATAGGCATCGCGAGACGATCGAATACTTCGATGAATTCCGCCATGCCGCGTGGCCGGATCGTGTAGATGCGGTGATCGATAAAAGGTTTGCCGCTACTCATGGTTCTGTCCTCTATGCCGTTTCAGATTGCCGCTTCTGTTGCGCGTTCGCCGCGTGATCCGCGATACCCGCAAGGCGTCGTCCCGTGATGTAGCCGAATGTCATGATCGGGCCGAGCGTGATGCCCGCGCCTGGATAGTTGCCGCCCATCACGCTCGCGCGATCGTTGCCGACTGCGTACAGCCCGTCGATGACGACACCACGTGCATCCAGCACCTCTCCCGTGACAGCCGTCGTGATGCCGTCGAAGGTTCCCAGGTCGCCCATCACGACCTTGAGCGCGTAGTAAGGGCCGTTGCCGATTGGCGCGACGCAGGGATTGGGCTTGCATTCGGGATCGGCGAGATAGCGGTTGAATGATGTCGAACCGCGCCCGAACTCGGGGTCTTCGCCACGCACTGCGCTTTCGTTGTAGGTGCGTACCGTGGTGTCGAGCGCTTTGGCGTCGATACCCGCACGTCGTGCAAGTTCGCCAAGCGTGCGCCCTTTGACGAGATAGCCATTGCGCAGCAGCGACCCCAATGGCACCGGTGCCGGCTTTGCGTAACCAAGCCCGTACTTGCGAATGGTCGCGTGATCGCAGATCAGCCACATCGCCGTGTCCTTTTCGCCGCGACATGCCTCGATCATCGCCGCGCCGACGTCGTGATAAGAATTCGCTTCATTCGTAAAGCGCTTGCCTTTGCGCGTCACGCCGATAATGCCCGGCTTGTAGCGATCCAGAAGATGCGGAAACACACCGAACGTACCGTCGCGCATCGGCACGCGCGATACGGGCATCCACGCAGCGGGTTGCGGATAACGTATGGGCACCTGAGCGCCGACGCTTTCGGCCATGCGCGCGCCGTCGCCCGTGTTGCCCTTCGGCACCGGCGAACAATGCTCGCCGCCGCGCTTCACATGCGGATACGCTTTGGCAATGCGCGCGATATCGTGCGAAAATCCGCCGCATGCAAGCACGACGCCACGCCGTGCAGCGATACGCATCTCGCCCTGCGGACCTTTGACGACCGCGCCCGTCACGCGCTTGTCCGAGAGCGTGAGTTCTTGCGCAGCCGTATTCGTGTGAATCGGAATACCCAACGAAAGCGCCGTTTTCGCGAGCCGCGCCGCAAGCGCATTGCCGCTCGTGATCTGCACGCCGCGCCGGTAAAGCGCGAGATCCTTCAGATGGCTCGCCAGGCGCTTCGCCACATAGACGGCGGACTTGATCGAGCGCGTCGCGTTGAAGAAATGCTTGAGATCGGCATTCGACGAATTGAACATCATGCCGATGAACGTGATCGTCTTCAGCGGCGGACGCAAACGTGTAATGTCATCGCCAAGCCCTCGCGCGTCATAGGGTGCCGCGACCACCGAGCGGCCGATATCGACGCCGCCTTGCACATCCGGGTGATAGTCGGGATAAAGCGTCGGTACGAATTTGACTTCCGTTTCGCGCTCGAAGAAATCGAGCATTTGCGGGCCGGTGTCGAGGAATGCATCGACGGCCGCTTCGTCGTAGAACGCGCCTGTTTCGTTGCGCATATAAGTCTTCGCCGCCTCGCGTGTGTCGTTGACACCGTTCGCGCGCGCGTGCCGGTTGCCCGGTATCCACAGCACGCCGCCCGAAAACGCCGTCGTGCCGCCGAAGTACGCTTCCTTCTCGATCACGACGACATCGAGCCCGTGCTTGCGCGCCGTGATCGCCGTCGATAATCCGCCTGCGCCCGAACCGATGACGAGTACATCGCACGTCAGCGGCGCGGGTGAATGGGTGTTGGAACTCATGATGACTGTCTCCTGCCGAATGTCTTTTGGTCTCTAGCGCGCCGGGTTGGCCTTTGCGTCATAACCGGGTCGCGGCACCAGATCCATCAGCATGCATTCCAGTCCACCGTCGACGACGAGTTCCGTGCCGTTCACATAGCCCGCCCGAGGGCTCGCAAGAAAGGCGACCACTTCGGCGATATCGACCGGCTCACCGATGCGGCGGTTCGCCGTCATCGCGCTGCGGCGCTGTTCGACATCGCCTTGCGCGTAGAAAGACGCCGACAACGGCGTACGGATCATCCCCGGACAAACCGCGTTGCTGCGCACACCGCGCGGTCCCCACTCGGCCGCGATCTGCTTCGACAGCATCGTCACGGCTGCTTTGCCGGGGCTATAAGCACCGCTCCAGGTCTGCGGATGATGCGCAGCCACCGACGCAACGTGCACGATGCTGCCCGCGCCCTTGCGTAACATCGCGCGGCCGAACGCCTGCGAGCACAGCATGTAGCCGGTGAGATTGACTTGCAGCATCGCGTTCCATGCATCGAGCGCGATGTCCTCGATGCCGCCCGGCCGCAACAGGCCCGCATTGTTGACGAGCACATCCGCAGCGCCGAGTTTTGCTTCGACACTTGCCGCTGCCGCTTCGACGCTTTTCGCGTCGCCGATATCGCACGCGAATGCAAACGCTTCGATGCCGTTCGCGCCGAGCGTCTGCGCGAGGTCTTCGCACTTGCCTGCTTCACGGTCCAGCAATGCGAGACGCGCGCCGTTTTCTCCGAGCACTTTCGCAATCGCACTGCCTATGCCGCCCGCTGCGCCCGTGACGACACAGACCTTGTCATTCAGAGCGAGCCATTCAGCGCCATTTTGTTTAGTCATCCCAATCTCCATGTACTGTTCTTTATCGACGAACCCCGAAATGGTTCGCTCGATTCATGGAGAAAAGTATAGGGACGCGCCGCTCGTCGAGATTGGACAAAGAGCACGCATCGCAGGACAATCCGTACACGGCAAAGGAAAAAGCATGAGGAAAATCCCTAACTACGATTTGTACGGCGAATCCGCGCGGCCGCCGTGGTTCGACGCCTTCAATTTCGAGTGGATTGCCGAGCGCAGCCGGCCCAACGACTGGCATATCGCCGCGCATCGGCATGACGCGTTGCTGCAGGTTCTGTACATTCGCAGCGGCAGCGGGCATGTCGTGATCGAAAGCGAGAAACACGCGCTCGCGCCGCCGTGCGTCGTCGTTTTGCCCGCGCAAACCGTGCATGGTTTCGTGTTTTCGCCCGATATCGACGGGCTGGTGATTACGGCTGCGCAACGTGCGCTGGAGTCGATTTCGAAGGCGGTGTCGCCGGGTCTGCTGCCCGTATTTCAGCGCGCTGCCGTGATTCCCGTGAAGGCGTCAGCGGGCGACGACACATTGATGCCGCTTTTTACGCTGCTCGAACAGGAATACCGCGGCAATGCACGCGGCCATATCGCTGCGGGCATGTCATTGATGATTGCACTTTTCGTGCAAGTGGCAAGATTGGGCGATGCGGCGGCGATGCCCGCGACGAGCGCCGTGGCCGACCGTCGAAGCGGGCAGATCAGGCGCTTTCGCGAACTGGTTGCCGCGCATTTCCGCGAGCATCGGACTGTCGAGTTCTACGCGGAAAAGCTCGGCATTACGACAGCGCAGCTAAGCCGCATTTGCCGCGACGAACTCGGCCATTCGCCGATGTCGCTCGTGAATGAACATCTGATACGCGAAGCACAGCGCGATCTCGTCTATTCGGGCCTGACGATCAAGCAGATCGCGCACGCGCTCGGTTTTGAGGACGCGGCGTATTTCAGCCGTTATTTTCGCAAGCAGACGGGCGCGACACCGAAAGAATTTCAAGCTGCCGCGCACACCGATCTGTCATTGAACTGACTGTGTGCCAGTTATACCGGCACCGCGCCGACATAGTTCTCAGCCATCGAAATCGCCGCGCTGCGCGAGGTCGTCACGTGCTCGAGTTCCGCGACCTGCAATTGCTGTTCGAACGGCGACGCATCGTCGAGACGGTGCATCATGCGCGTCATCCAGTACGAGAAATGTTCTGCGCGCCAGATGCGCTTGAGCGCCGTTTCGCTATAGCTATTGAGCAAGTCGTTGCGGTCTTCCTTGTAGAACGCGCGCAATGCGTCGGACAGAATGCGCACGTCGGAAACGGCCAGATTCAGGCCTTTGGCGCCTGTGGGCGGCACGATATGCGCGGCGTCGCCCGCAAGGAACAGGCGGCCGTGCTGCATCGTCGTCGATACGAAGCTGCGCATGCCCACAATGTTCTTCTGGAAGATCTTGCCTTCTACAACCTTGTGGCCGTCGTCGGAGTCGACGCGCGCATGCATTTCAGCCCAGATTCGATCATCCGACCAGTTGTCGGCGGTATCTTTCGGATCGCATTGGAAGTACATGCGCTGCACATTCGGCGAACGGGTGCTGACGAGTGCAAAACCGCGCTCATGGCGTGCATAGATCAATTCATCCGATGAAGGCGGTGCTTCGACCAGAATGCCGAACCAGCCGAACGGATACACGCGCTGATAATCGCGGCGCAGTGCTTCGGGTATCGCATTGCGCGAAATGCCCTGAGAGCCGTCGCAGCCAATGATGAAATCGCATTGCAGCTCGTGCGCCTCGCCTTGATGGCGATAGCGAATAGTGGGCGTCGTGCCGTCGATACCGTGCAGCGACACGTCCGACACTTCGAATTTCAGCGCGCCTTGCGCCGCCACCCGTGCCGCGACGAGATCCTTGATGACTTCGTGCTGTGCATACACCGTAATCGCTTTGCCCGTGAGGTCGGTGAGATCGATACGGCGGCGCTTGCCTTCGAATGCGAGTTCGAAACCATGATGCAGCGCGCCTTCTGCTTTCATGCGCTCGCCCACGCCTGTTTCCGTGAGCAGATCCATCGTGCCCTGTTCGAGCACGCCTGCGCGTATCGTCGATTCGATCTGCTCGCGGCCGCGCGATTCGAGCACGACGGAATCGATACCTTGCAGATGGAGAAGATGGGAAAGAAGCAGTCCAGCAGGACCGGCGCCGATGATGCCGACTTGAGTACGCATGTGTGTCTCCTAAATGCGTGGTGCGTGTCTTTGATGTGGGTCAAAGTGTGCCGTCGGCGCCTCTATCGAGCAATGCAATAGCGTGAATAAGCGTTATCTAAATTCGAGATAGTAGATGGATGCGGGTTTTCCCTGAGAAAGCAAACGCAGCTTTGGTGGAAGCGGATTGTTGGCTTATCTTTACTGAGCGGTCCCACAAGCAAACAAGGAGAAGCAACTATGAAGTTTCGCAATGTCCTGAGGCTGCTCGCCGTCATCGGTTGCGTCACACTGACGTCGAACGTGTACGCGCAAGCCAGCGATTCGATGTCGATGGCCTCTACGCCGGCGGCACCTTCGAAAAAGGCGACACCTGCCGACAAGAAGCTCGGCCGCGATGTGCGCAAGGCGTTGTCGAAGGCACCGGGCTTCAACGTATCGAACGTCTTCGTGAAAGCGCGCGGCGGCGCGGTGGTGTTATCGGGCAGCGTCCCCGATGGATCGCAGATTCCGCAGGCGACGGAAGTGGCCAAAGGCGTGGCTGGCGTCACGTCGGTCAGCAACAAGCTGACGCTGTACTCGCATGGGAACAACTAGGCCGTTCAATCGTGCCGGACGGGGTGGCGTCAGGTCCGCCTGGCTTGCCCCGTCGCTTCGAGAATTGCCTGCCTGATGCGCGGATAGGTGCCGCAGCGGCAGATGATGCCGTGCATCGCGCAGTCTATTTCCTTCACGCTCGGCGTCGGATTGCGCTGTATGAGCGCGCTTGCGGCCATCAACTGCGCGCTCTGGCAATAACCGCATTGCACGACATCGACATGCGTCCACGCTTCTTTCAGCGCACGCGCTTGCGTCCCTTGCAGACCTTCAATCGTCGTGATGCGGTCTGCGCCGATATCCGAGAGCTTTTCCTGACACGAGGTCTTCGCCTCTTTACCGACGTGCACGGTGCACGCGCCGCATACGCCGACACCGCAGCCGAACTTCGTCCCTGTCATTTTCAGTTCGCAACGCAAGACCCAAAGCAACGGTGTCGCGGGATCGGAGTGCACCTCGACTGTCTTGCCGTTGATGTTCAGCTTCAGCATGTTGCGCCCCCGGAATACAGCTTCATGTTCAGCGGCAACGCGTAGCTGCGCGTGCCCGTCAGCGCGAATAGCGCATTCGCGACGGCAGGCGCGACAGGCGGCACCGCGGACTCGCCGACGCCTTGCGGATGGATTCTCGACGGCATGATCTCGACGGATATGTCGGGGCACTCGTCCATCCGCACCACGTCGAACTGGCTATACAGGCCCTCTACGACTGCGCCGTTGCAGAGTGTGATTTCTTCCTTGAACGCAGCGGAAAGCCCGAACACGATCGCGCCTTCCACCTGCTGACGGATCAGATTCGGATTCACCGGCAAGCCGCAATCGATCGCGCAGTAGACGTGATCGACCTTCACGGTGTTGCCTGTTTCGAGCGACACATCCGCAACTTGCCCGACCACGCTGCCGAATGCTTCATGAAGCGCGACCCCGCGCGCATGCTTGACGCCTTTTTCCGACCATACGGCGGGCGCTCGCCAACCCGACATGCTGGCCACTTTCTGCAACACGGCGAGATGACGCGGATGCCGCCTCAGCAGACTCGCGCGAAATGCAATCGGGTCCTTGTGCGCCAACGCAGCGAGTTCGTCGATAAAGCTCTCGATAAAGAACGCCTGATGCGAATGCCCGACCGAGCGAAAAAAGCCGACGGGCATCGGCAATTCGATCACGCGTTGCCCGATCCACACATTCGGCATTTCATAAGGCTGATCGAACGCGCCTTCGGAAACGGTCTTGTCCAGGTTGAGGCCGAGATCGGGAATGCGATAGTTGCGGGCCAGCCACTTCGCGACGACCGACTGGCTCACCGACGTGTTATGCCACGCAATCAGCTGTCCCTGTTCATCGAGTCCCGCCCTGAAGCGCGACAGGCACGCGGGACGATAGAAGTCGTGTTGCATGTCCTCCTGACGCGTCCAGAGCGTTTGCACAGGACGCCCGCCCGCTTCGCGTGCGATCGCGACCGACTGGGCGATGAAGTCGACTTCGAGCCTGCGTCCAAACGCGCCGCCCGGCATCTGCTGCTGCAAATCGACATCGTCCGTGCCGATGCCGAGCACCCGCGCGACATGCATGCGCGCGACAGCGGGCACCTGGGTCGCCGCCCATACCGTCGCCTTGCCGTCTTTCACCTGCGCCGTGCAATTGACGGGTTCCAGCGGCGCGTGCGCGAGATAGGGCGCGCGATATGTTGCCTTCCACGTATGCGTGGCACGGTTCAACGCATCTTCGACGTCGCCGTGGCGATACCATGCGTGGCCTTCGCTCTCGTCGAGCGCCTGCACGAGGCGCGCGTCGACCTCTGCGTTGGTCAGCCCTTTGGTCGGCCCATCGTTCCAGTGGATCGTCAGCACGTCGAGCGCGTTCATCGCGATGAACAGATTGTCTGCGATCACCGCGACGCCCCCCGTGCCGCCGTTGTACGCATCGACGGCCAGGACCTTGCGCACGCCGGGCAACGCCGCTGCCGCCGCGCCGTCGAAATCCCGGACCGTGCCGCCGAGCGTCGGGCACATCTTGATGCTCGCGTAGAGCAGGCCATCGGGCACGACGTCGATGCCGAAGATCGCGCTGCCGTCCATCTTCGAAGCGGCTTCGATGCGCGTCAGCGGCTTGCCGATCAGTTGGAACGTGGCGGGATCTTTCAGCACGGGGTTGCGCGGCAGCGACTGGCGCGCGGCCTCCATCGCGAGTTGCCCGAACGATGCGCGATGTCCCGCGTCGTGCACCACGATGCCCTTTTCGATCCGGCAATCGGCCGCTTTCACGCTCCAGCGTTCGGCTGCCGCCGCGATCAGCATGGTCCGCGCGCACGCGCCTGCTTCGCGCATCGGTTGCCACAGGTCGTTGATGGTCGACGAACCGCCTGTCATCACGGTGCCGAAGTCGCGTGCGAGCTTGCGCGTGAGCCAGACCGCGAGTTCCTTGACGACGCTGTCGTCGTCGGGACGAAACGGCAGATCGCCGATCACGCTTTCGACGTTGTTATAGATCTGGTCGAGCGGCGCATTGGCGACGCGGATGTCCGCCCAGTTCGCGTCCATTTCTTCCGCGACGAGCATCGCGAGCCCCGTATGCACGCCCTGCCCCATCTCCGTTCTGCACATGAGGACCGTGATGGTGTTGTCGGCGGCGATCTTCACGTAGCCATTGAGCGCCGCTTCGCCGGGACGCACCGGCAACGGTTCCGACGCGACGAGCCGCTGACGCGGCGGCAGCGCCGACCATCCGACCACCAGTGCGCCGGCTAAGCCCACGCCGCCCAGCAGGAAGGTTCGACGCTTCAGCATGGCATCTCTCAGAGGAATCCAGCATGGACACCAGTAAAACGCACCAGCCGCGGCTCAACTGAAATGGCGCATTCGAATACCCGCGTCACGTCGCGTCATAAGCCCGCGTTTGCCCGGTTCGACAAGCGTCAGTCGATCCCGTCAAAGTTCATATTAGTGCGCGTTCTGAATTTCGCCGCATTGAATGAGCGGGAACGACCGGCTGAAAAGATTGCGAAGAAGCGGCAATTCGCGCAGTGCTGACCCGTGCAAAGCGGTCGCAAAGCCTATGTGAAGTGCAATAAGCGCATGCCGTCAAAAGGCATGTAATGCGTGCTGCGACAAGGCTTTAGCGTGTGCCAATGCGCATGCTGCGCTGCAATTCGGGCGCAGTGGCATATCGCTTGCATCAATGATCGCCACAAGCGCTGTGTACGACGACCGCCTGGTCTCGGCAGTCGCACAGGGAGAAGGAGATGCCTTATCTGATCGGTTGGTTGCTAGGTGTGCCGCTTATCGTCCTTGTGATTCTGTATCTGATTTTCCACTAAGGACACGCAGTCACTGCTCGCAGTTACTGCGCACAGCCATCGCGGTCATTGCGACCGCATCTTTTCAGCAGAACCGCGGGCGCGCCCACAGTTCGATGCAAGGGCGGCGACTACGCATTCATTGATGCACAGTCGCCGCACTGCTTTCCAGCATCAGGTTCCGCCAGCCTGCTTTTTCAACGCGCCGAGAATGCGTTTTTCGAGCGCGGCGTAGTCGTGTCCGAAATGATGATCGCCGGAAGTGCGGATCACTTCGACACCCGTCTTCGTGAGCGTCGGGCACAGCGTGTCTTCTTCGTGTTCGCCGTAGAAGCACTGCACGAGCTTCGGCGGCAGGCGCGCGAACTCGGGCTGCACCTGCAGCGCCTTGTCGCTTGCAGGCATGCCGAGCCAGCCCGTCACGCGAATCTGGAAGTCCGCCGAGGGCGCGAAGCCGAGCAGCGAAATCAGCGAGACCTTGGCGCGCGCCGCATCGGGCAAGCGGTTGTATGCGAACGGCATCACGTCGGCGCCGAATGAATAGCCGATCAGCGCGACATGATCCGCATGCCAGCGCGTCGTGTAGGTTTGCAGCACGCGCGCGAGATCGTGGCTCGTCTGCTGCGGCGAGCGCTCCGACCAGAAGTAACGCAGGCTGTCCCAGCCGATCACGGACACGCCATCTTTCTGCAGTTCCTCGGCGATCGTCTTGTCGAGATCGCGCCAGCCGCCGTCGCCGGAAATCACGATTGCCATCATGCCAGTGGGATGCGCGGCGGGCAGTTCGATCAACGGCAGATCCGAGACGTCCTCTTCCTTCATTGCAGCGACACGCAGATGCGGGCTCGTCAGATCGACGATGCGCTGCGTGCCAGCCGATGCATTAGCATCCGTTTCGGCAAAGCCCGGCAGACCGGGACCGTGCGTCACGGTCGGGTCCGGCGCGCACGGATTGAAACGCTTGTCGAGACCGCGCTGCGCGGCAACGGATACCGCGCCCGCCACGGTGTTTTCAGGCGCCTGCTTCAGCACTTGCATCGCGAGTGTCGCGCCCTGGCCCGAACCGGCGACGATCGGCATGAAGTAGCGGTTCGACTGCACCTGCCGTTCCAGTTGATGGCTCACGGCTTCGGCATCGCCCACCAGCTGATGACACGCTTCCTTCTTCGCAGCGAGATTCGCCGCGTACTTCGCGGTATCGACACCCACCACCATCGCGCCGTTCTTCGCGAGCGCGTCGGCAGCCTGCTGGTCCGCCGGGCTCCAGCCGCTCTTGCGCGAGAACAGCACGACGAAGCCGCGCACGTCGCCCGCGGGCTTGGTCACCGTGACCTGGCCGTAACGGCCGCCGGACACGGTCTCATAGGCGTGCGCCGTCGGCACCACGCCTGCGAGCGAGCACAACGAAACGCTCGCCAGTGCGGCGAGCCGGTAAAACTTTTGCATGATCATGAACGCCGGCCCCCTGCCAGCAGCGAAAGGTCCGCGAGCGTGAAGAACACGCCGACAGAACCTGATGCAGCGAGATAGCGCGGTTCCCATTGAGGCTGGAATTTGCTCTTGAAAGCGCGCAGTCCGCGAAAGTTGTAGAAGCGGCCTCCAAAGCGCCACACGATATTCGCAAGCCGGTGCCACCGCGACGCGAGCGGCGTCGGCGACATGCCCGAGAACGGCGCGATGCCGAGGCTGAGCGAGCGAAAGCCCGCGTGCTTCAGATGCAGCGCGAGCTGCGTGAACAGATACTCCATCGCATACGCCGAAGCCTGCGGCACGTGGCGCATCACGCCGACGGTAGCCTCGGTGTTGAGGTCCGTCGTCATGAACGTGACGAACGCAACGGGCTCGCCGTTCTGACGCACCAGCATCACCGATTGCGCAGCGAGATAGTCTTCCGTGAACGCAGCGACCGAGAAGCTCTTCTCGCGCGCATCGCGGCTGTCGAGCCAGCCATCGGAAATCTCGCGCAGCGTCGCGATCGATTCGGGCACGCGCGCCGGCTCGATCACTTCGACAGCGAAGCCATCGCGCTCGCCGCGCTTGAGCGCATAGCGCAGATGCGCGCGGTGCGAGCCCTTCAGATCGAACTCGTCGAGCACGACATGCGCTTCCTCACCGAGCTTCATCAGCGTGAGACCGGCGTCGAGATAGAGCGGCAGCGCATTCGCGCGCACCTGATAGAACGCCGCGCGGCCGCCGTGCGTATGCGCAAGCGCGACGAATTTGCTGATCAGCTCCGCCCATTCGGCGCGCGGACCGACGGGGTCGTGCAGCGCGGCCCACGTGCGGCCGTACTTCGCGTACATCAGGAACGCCTTGCGCGACTCGGAAAAGAGAAAGCTCTTGTCGCCCATCAGCGCGAGGCCCGCGTCGCTGCGCTCCTGCGCGCGGAAGATGCGCGCGGCGTCATCGAGATCCTGCTTGACGGGCTTCACGAAGCGGCCCGCAGCGGGACGCAGCAATTGCCAGAACGCGAACGTCGCGGCAAACAGGCTCGCGGCGAGCGTTGCGCGCAATGCACGGGGCGCGCGCTCATCGAATGCGAATTGCCACCACAGGTCGCGCGTGTAGGGCACGTCGCGGAACGCGAACAGCATCACCCACACGGCGAGCATCAGGACCATCGCCACCGAAACGAGCCAGCCCGCCGTGAAGGGCTCGGAGAACAGCGACGAGCGGCGATTGAAGCGCGAGCGCGTCGCGATCAGCAGCACGATCAGCGTCGTCAGCACGCCGGCTTCGACGAACGCGAGACCCTTGGTCAGCGACAGCGCGAGACTCAGGACCGCGAGACCCAGCGTAAGCCACCACGCGGCATCGAGACGCCGCGACAGGCCGCGCGCGACGAACAGCAACGCAACGCCGACCACGCTGCACAGCATCTGCGAGCTTTCGAGCACCCACAGCGGCACGAAGTCTCGCAGGATCGCGATGCGCTGCCAGAACGCGGGGGTCGCGCTAGAAATCACCAGCATGCCGCCGACCACGAAGGTCACGAGGCTCAGGAACAGCGGTGCGAGCTGCGAAACAGTAGCCGCGTGATGCAACGGCAGGTGCTTCTTCAGCGCGCGCCCTTCGAAACCGGCCAGCAGGCCCGCCGACACGATCAGCGGCAAACCGAAATAGATTGCGCGATATGCGAGCAGCGCCGCGACCATCGAATGCGTCTGCACGCTGCTGCCGAGGGCGAACACCATCGCCGCCTCGAACACGCCGACACCGCCCGGCGTATGGCCGATCAGGCCCAGCAGCATCGCAGCCGAGTAGATCGTGATGAAGGACACGAAGCCCACGTTCGCGTGCGGCAGCAGCGCCCACAGCGCGAGACCGGCCGCAACGACGTCGAGCACGGCCAGCAGCACCTGTTCGACGAAATCGCGGCGCGCCGGCACGTCGAACGACAGCCAGTCCCAGCGCGTGCGGATCTGGCGTGTCTGCTTGCCGCAGGCGAGTGTCAGCAGACCGAGCACCGTCAGAAGCGCCGCGCCGCCCCAGGCGAGCGCACCCGTCGGGCTGTGCAGCATCGGCGCGAGCGTGCGCGCGTCGCACAGCATGCCGAGCGCGGTCATCAGAACGAGGGCCAGGGCGAGCGAAACGCTCGTGAACACCGTCATGCGGCCGATTTGCGCCGGCGTCACGTCGGCGACGGCGTAGACGCGCGCGCGCACCGCGCCGCCCGTCAGCGCGCCGAAGCCGGTCGCGTTGCCGAGCGCCGAGCCCGCCGTCGCGCCGATCCACAGCGCCGCGCGCGGCACGGCCCTTCCGATGTACCGCAGCCCGACGGCATCGCGCCCGACAAGGGCGATATAGCTGAGAATCGTCGCGCCGAGCGCGGCCGACCATTCGCCCGCCGTCAGATGCCGGAGATGGCGGATCACCGAGCGGTAATCGACGGCCTGCGACAGGTGCTGCAGCACGATCAGCAGCAGCACGCAGACGCCGAGCGACAACGCAGGCGACAGCACGCGCCGGCTGCCGGCCGCGGCGCACGCTCGCTGAAGCAGCGCGGCGGCGCGGCCAGAAAAAGAACGGGGAACGTCAGACATGGATGAATCCGGGTAATGCCTGATGCAGTAGCAATGGTCTCGTTGCTATGGCATCGAATGAGGTTGGATTTCGGAGCGCGCCGGACGATCATTACAGCCGTCCTGATCTCGCCTTTTCAACTCTTTACAAATGGACAACGGCAATTTGTCCAAAAGGTTGACACCGGGAGCAACCCGGAGGCGATTATTTGCAGTTTTCGCTTAAGAAATCCTGAGGTGGCCGAAGATCGATCGGAAATTGAGTTGAATCTTCCCGAGGGCCCGGCGTGGTGCGGCTCGCGAACGTGACTCCGTGCTCCATGGGCGCAGGCCGCATGGACACTCGCTTTACAGCCGGCGCGTTGGCGGCGGGTGTACCGGCTGGTACAAACCTTGACGGCATTCGTCTCGCGTTCCAGCTATTCGAGCCCGGACGCACGATACCAGATTTAACCTTTCGTTTAGCTTGATCGAAGATTCTGTCGCCTTTCGTCACCCTACGGTTCGCGAACGGTCGCGCAGTGCAAACCGGCTGTTTCACTTCATATTGGGCGCTCGGGCCGCCTTCGATATGACGTGCGCAATCCAACTGACCAGCGCTGGTTGGTTGGCCGCGAACCAACATTCTCCCGTGGCCTTTCCCGCACCGCCTTGCGCCGCAAGCGTCAGACGAATTGGCATGTTCGATGCGTTGCGACAGGTGCGCCAATCGCAGCGCGCCGCCAGGAGACCTGCATGAAACCACTCGACAACCCGTTCGTCCCGCTGCTCTGGGCCGTCCGGTTCCTGTGCCGTCACGTGTTGTATCTCGGCATCGTCGTGCCGCTGATCCTCGTCGCCGCGTTTTATCTCGGGCCGCGCATCGTCGCGCTGTGCGGCGTGTGGTTCGATCCGCTGACGCTCGTCCAGCCGATCGAGGTCTCCGACGATTTCCGGCGACAGGGCTACACCAATCAGACCTTGCAGCACCTGCTCGTCGATACGCTCAGCGACGTGCGCAAGGAAGCCGAATCCGTCACGCCCGCCAACGACACCGAAAACGTGCTCGCCGAGTTCAAGCTGCCCGACTTCACGGTCCCCGGGACGGGGCTGTCGGTTCGTCCGCTGATCGAATTTGCGCGCACGCTGCTCAAGCGCGATTCGTCGGTATATGGCAGCGTCGTCGGCTCGCCGTCGTCGTTTGCGGTGATGCTGACGCTGCGCGATCCCGATGGCCGCACCGTCGCGCTCGGCAACGACGTGCCGCCCGACACGGGTGCGAAGCCCAACGTGACCAACGAATCGCTGGCCATGCGGCATGCGCTGCGTCAGGCCGCCACGACGATCCTCCTGCATCAGAGCCCGCTGCTGCACGCGTCGTATCTGATGCAGATGGAGCAGAAGCGCTGCCTGCAAGGCAATGCGCCGTGCCAGTTCGACGACGTGCGCGAGCGCTTCGCGCAGATCGCGGCGGGATCGGGCCGGGACGCGTCGGGTGCGTCAAGGGAAGAAGCGGCGTGGGCCATGCTCGCGCTGTCGAAGCTCGACACCTATGCGCGCGACTACGAAGGCTCGATCCGTCACGCGCGAAACATCGTCGACAGGAGCGAAGAACTGCATTCATGGAAGCGCGTGCGTCCGTGGGCGTACTACAACTGGGGCGTCGCGCTGACCGACATGGGTTGCTATCAGCAGGCCGCCGACGTGCTCAGGCGCGCGGTCGAACTGCACAAGGACTATGCGCCTGCGCATAACGCGCTGGGACGTGCGTGGCTCGCGCTGGCGCAACGGCCGACGCTCGCGGGCGCGGCGCCGCAAGGACCTGGCGACTATCGCGCGGCGGCCGTACGCGAACTGAGGCTTGCGATCGAGAAGAATCCGGGCTACCAGGAGGCGTATGTGAATCTCGGCGATGCGCTGCGGCTGCCGTCGATGAAAACGGGCCTCGTACCCGCGGCAACGCTCGACGAAGCGCGCGACGCGTACCGCACCGCCGTTGCGCTGGACATCGACGATGCAGGCCGCGCTTATGAGCGGCTTACGACGCTGGGCGACAGCGCGTTCGTGAAGGTCGCGGCGCGCATCACGCGCGGCCGTGCGCAGTGCGCGACGGGGATGGCGCGCTCGCTGCTCGAATCGTGGGGATGCAGCGACGCGCAGATCGAACCAGGCGCGACCAGGGACGCACGCGACATGCAGCCTGCCGCGATGCACGCCGCAGCCAATCATCAAACGTGCAACAAGCCCGAACTGACGCTGCCCGCCAAAGGCATGACCGGCAACATGAACAAGGCCAATGGCATGATCGAAGTGAAGAATATCGACGAGACGCCGAAGCCGCGCGATGCCGATTCGAGTCGCCGCGCCATCGCGCAGCAGCAACGCGGTTGAACGACGCGCGGCTACGTTAGTGAAAGAACGGCCCCGGCTGCATCCGCAAGCCGGGGCCTTCTTTTCTCAACGGTCAGTACTCAGTGCGCGCCCGCTGCCGCTGCGCCACCACCGCCGCCCTTGCGCGGCTTCGTCAGCCAGATCAGCGGAATGATCACGATGAAGATCATCGCCGACAACCAGAAGATGTCATTCAAGCCGAGCATCGCGGCCTGCGCATTGAGCGATTGCTCGAAAAACGCTCTGGCCTGATCCATGCTGCCGCCGAGCGTCGCGTGAATGCTGGTGAGCGCGTTCGTGTAGTCGGGGTTGTTCACGCTCGACTGTTCCGCGAGTTGCGCGTGATGCAGAATCGTCCGGTTGTTCCAGCCCGTCGAGATCAACGACGTGCCCACACCGCCGGCGAAGATCCGCACGAAGTTCGACAGGCCCGCTGCGGCGGGAATCTTTTCGGCAGGCAGGCCCGACAGGATGATCGCGGTCAGCGGCGTAAAAAAGAGCGCCATGGGAATGCCTTGCAGCAGCGTCGGCATGATCAGGGTATAGGGGTCGACGCCCGTCGTGTATTGCGAGCGCATGAAGAACACGCCTGCAAAGCCGAGGAAGGCCAGCGTCGCGAGTACCCGTGCATCGGACTTCGGCATGATCTTCGCCATCACGGGCGCGAGCAGCACGGCGAAGATGCCAAGCGGCGCGGTCACGAGACCCGCGTCCACTGAACGATAGCCGAGATAGCCCTGAATCCACTGCGGCAACAGCACGAGGTTCGCGAAGAACACGCCATACGCCACCGAAATCGCAATCGTCCCGCCCCGAAAATTCTGCCCCGCGAAGAGCCGCAGATCGACGATCGGGCTCTTTTCCGTGAACTCCCAGATCAGGAAAAAGATAAAGCTGACGGCCGCGATAGCCGTGAGCGTGCAGATCACGGGCGAGTTGAACCAGTCGAGATCCTTGCCCTTGTCGAGCATGATCTGCAGCGATGCAACCCAGACGATCAGCGACAACAAACCGATCTTGTCGATGGGCAATTTGCGCGTCAGCGATTCGCGGTCGCGATAGAGCATCCAGGTCACGCCCGCAGCGAACATACCGACGGGAATGTTGATATAGAAGATCCATGACCAGCTGTAGCTGTCGGTGATCCAGCCGCCGAGCGCGGGGCCCGCAATCGGGCCGACGGTCGCCGTCATCGCCCACAGCGACAATGCTGTCGAGCTTTTCTCCTTCGGATACGAAGCGAGCAGAATGGCCTGCGAAAGCGGTGTCAACGGTCCCGCCACGAGGCCCTGCAAGATTCGCGCGGCCAGCAGCACCACCAGGTTCGGCGCGATGCCGCACAGCCACGACGAGAACACGAACAGCAGGATCGAGATCACGAACAGCTTGATCTGGCCGACGCGCTGCGTGAGCCAGCCCGTCAGCGGAATGGCAATGGCATTGGCCGCCGAAAACAGCGTGATCACCCATGTGCCTTCATCGACGGAGACGCCGAGATTGCCGGAAATGGTGGGAATCGCAACGTTCGCGATGGACGAATCCAGCACGTTCATGAACGTCGCGAGCGCGACGGCAAGTGTCGCGAGGACCAGCTTGCCGCCTGTGAACGGAGCCGGTGCGGTTTGCGTCGAGGGATTCATGGCGCCTTCTTTATCTGACCTGTCAATTACTTGAACGAACGAGGACGCATCTTCGGTTGCGTCCTCCGGCGCGGCTTAGCCTGCGCGCTGCGTTGTGGCGCTCTTGTCGCCTGCTTCGCGCTTCGCGAGCGGCCGCGATGCGTCACGCGTCGACACCATGTTCTGCGCGATGATCCTGTCGATCTCGGCATCGGCCTGTGCGCCGTATTGCGCGAACACATCCGTGCGATACGTCGTGTTCATCGCAGCGCCGAGTTGCGGACCCGTGTTGTCGCGCGTGTCGACATCGACGTCCATCGACAGGCCGATACGCAGCGGATGCGCTTCCAGCTCCTTCTGGTCGAGCTGAATGCGTGCGGGCAGGCGCTGCACGACCTTGATCCAGTTGCCCGTTGCGTTCTGCGCGGGGAGCGTCGCGAACGCGCTGCCCGTACCCGCCGAAAAGCCGACCACGCGGCCGTGATACACGACCTTGCCGCCGTACACGTCGGCCGTCAGCGTGACGGGCTGGCCGATGCGCATGTTGCGCAACTGGCTTTCCTTGTAGTTCGCGTCGACCCACACGCCGTCGAGCGGCACGACGGCCATCAACGGCGTACCCGGCGACACGCGCTGGCCGACCTGCACCGATCGCTTCGCGACATAGCCGGTGACGGGCGCGGGCAGCGTGTTGCGCGCATACGAAAGGTACGCGTCGCGCACCTTCGATGCTGCGGCCTGCACGTTCGGGTGCTGGGCGATCGTCGTGTGGTCCGTCAATGCGTGGTTTGCTTCCGCCTGCTGACGCGCGGCGTCGAGCGCAGCTTGCGCGGCGTTCACGGCGTCGCGTGCATGCGCGATGTCTTCGGCGGAGACCGCGCCGGTGCCCGCGACAGCCTGGCGGCGGCGCAGATCGTCCTGCGCGCGCGCCAGGTCCGATTGCTTCTGCGCAACGTTCGCCGCGTAGAAATCGTTGTTCACGTACAGGCTGCTCACCTGGCGCACGGTCTGTCCGAGCGCTGCTTCCGCGTTGCCGAGCGCGATCTTCGCGTCGGCATTGTCGAGCGTCACGACGGGGTCGCCTGCCTTCACGATTTGCGTGTCGTCGGCGTTCACGGCGATCACGGTGCCCGTCACCTGCGGCGTCAGTTGCACGAGATTGCCGCTGACGTATGCGTCGTCGGTGGTCTCGTGGTAGCGCGCATAGGTCATGTAGTACGCGCCGTAAGCCGCAGCCGACACGACGACGGCCGCGCCCAGCAGCGACAGCATCAGCTTGCGCTTGCGCGTGTTGGGTTCGTCCGCTTTGACGGCTTGCGCCGGTGTCGCAGTGGACTTCGCATCGGGCTTCGCATCCGGCGCTTGCGTCGTTTCGCGCTCCGGGGTGTTGATTTCGCTCATTTCTAGTTCTCCTGGCAATGCGATGAGGGGCCGCTCAATGCTCAGCGGCAGCAGACGTTTCGGCGGCAGACGTTTCTGTGGTAGAGGCGACGCGCGCGTTCTGATCGGCATTCGACGTGTCGACGAAACCGCCGCCCAGCGCCGACGCGAGCGCGATCTGCTGGTCGCGGCGATCCATGCGCAGGTTCGCGACGGACTGATCGGCGGCGAGCGCGTTGACGTCGGCATTCAGTACGGTCAGCTGGTTCGTGAGTCCCGCCTTGTATTGCACGAGCGCAAGCTGGTCCGCCTGGCGCGCGGCCGTCTGCGCGGTTTGCGCATCGACGAGTTGGCCGTCTGTCGAGCGCACGCCGGCGAGTTGCGTGGCAACTTCGCTCAATGCGGTAACGAGCGTCTGGTTGTACGTTGCGACCGCGTAGTCGAAGTCCGCGTAACGGCCCTTCAGTTGCGCGCGCAGTTCGCCCGCGTCGAAGATGGGCAGATGGATCGCGGGACCCACCGAGGCCGTGCGGCTCGCCGCCGTCAGGAAGCGTCCGAAGCCGAACGCGTCGAGCCCGATTGCGGCGCTCAGATTGATGTCGGGATAGAACTCAGCCTTCGCTTCCTTCACGTCATGCGTCATCGCATCGACGCGCCAGCGCGCAGCCACGATGTCCGGGCGGCGGCTCACGAGATCGGCGGGCAGGTTGTCGGGCAGATTCACGTCATCGCCGATACCGAGCGTCGGACGCGCGATTTGCAGGCCACGGTCCGGACCGGCGCCGAGCAGCGCGGCGATCTGATAGCGCGTGGCAAGAATCTGTCCGTCGAGCGATTTCAGCGCGGCACGGCTCGTCGCGAGATTCGCCTGCGCGGTCTTGCGTTCGACTTCCGTGTCGAGCCCCGTCGCGATGCGGCCCGCCGTGATGCGGTCGATCTGCTCGCGCTGCGTGATTTCCTGTTGTGCGATATCGCGCAACACGTAAAGGCGGGCGAGCTGGTTATACGTGCGCGCAATCGACGTGGTGAGCGTCAGCTTGACGACTTCCGCATCAGCCTGGCTCGCCTGCAACTGCGAGATCGCCGCCTTCAGCGCTTCGCGGTTCTTGCCCCACAGGTCCAGGTCGTACGAAGCGCTCAACAGGCCCTTGTTCTCCGTCTGCCACGAACCGCCCGTCGGAGGCGGCACCAGCGCCGTACCCGAATACTGCTGGCGCGTGAGCGAGTAGCTGGCGTCGACGCGCGGCATGGTGCTCGCCTTCGCCGTTTCGCTATACGCCGAGGCCGCTGCGACGCGGGAACGCGCCTGGTCGAGCGTCGGGCTGCTCTTCAGTGCTTCGTCGATCAGTGCCTTCAGTTGCGCGTCGCCGAACTGGTCGGCCCAATCGGCGGCGGGCCAATGACCTTGCCCGGCTGGAATGCTCTGCTGCGTCGCATATTGCTGTGGCTCGGCCGTTTTCGCGTCGCTATGGATGCCCGCGTAGTTCACGCATGCCGACAGTACCGCCGCGAACATCACCGAGACACCGACTTTCAGTGCCCCTGAAACGCGCCGCCTGGCGTTTGATTGATTGCTCATTGTCTGACCTATCAGATAATTGGGTAAAAAAATGTTCAATCGTTGAGGAACTTGCCAAGCAGACGGCGCAGTTCGTCGAATTCGTCTTTGGTGAAGCACTGGAGACGCTCGTTCAGCACACCAGGCGCAATCTCCGCGATGCGCAATGCGACTTCGCGGCCCGCCTCGGTGAGTTCGAGATTCACGACGCGGCGGTCATCCGCGCTGCGCGTGCGCGTCAGCATGCCGAGCGTTTCGAGCTTGTCGAGCGTGCGAGTCATCAGGCCGGTGTCGATGCCGAGATGGCGCGACAGCGTAGCCGGCGTCGTGTCGATGCCGCGCAACAGCGACATGAAAATCCCAACGTGGTGCGCCCGCACGTTCAGGCCCTTCACCGCTGCATCCATCCGTCCCGTCAAGAGGTTGCGCGCCTTGGTGATCGCGAAAGCGACGTTGTCGGTCAAATGAAAATCTTCCTTCGAATAGTGCGACATCTCTGACTCCTCGCTATTTGCACGAACAATAATTGACAGGTCAGATATAGTCAACAGCACTATGACGAAACTCATTGTTTCATCAGATGCAGCAGTTCTTATCGTTCAATCGGATAATGCGGCGGACGCGCGCCGCCCAAAGGCGGCGGGAAGGAGGCTCAGGCGCAAGCGGCGCTCAGTCGCTCAGTCGCTCACGAACTTGCGCAGCAGGCGGCGCAGTTCATTCAGCTCGGCCTTGGTGAAGTCTTTCAGGCGCGCATTGAGCACGTCGGGTGCGATTTCGGGAATCTGGTCGGCGACCGCGATGCCGGGTCGGGTCAGCGTCAGGTTGACGACGCGGCGGTCCTCTTCGTCGCGCGAGCGCACCACCAGCCCTTTCGCTTCGAGCTTGTCGAGCATGCGCGTCATCAGGCCGGTGTCGATGCCGAGCATTTTTGACAGCTCGAACGGCGTCGACGCGAGTTTCTGCCTGAGCATCAGCATGATGCCCATTTGCTGGCTGGAGATGTCGAGGTCCTTCAGCGCCGCGTCCATCTCCGTCGTGATCAGGTTGCGCGCCTTCACGAGCTGGTAGCCGACGCTCTCGGTGAGCCTGAAATTGTCTTTGGTGTAGTGACGCACGCGAAGCCTCCTGAACGAACGGCAATCTGACTGACAAATCAGATACTACCAAATCAGTTCTCGGCGGCCCGGCAAATTGCGGGTTATTTCAGGCCAAGACGCCTCGCCAGCCGGTTCAGATTCGCGCGATCCATGCCGAGCGAGCGCGCGACGGCTGCCCAGTTGTGGTTGTTGCGTTCCAGCGCGTCGCTGACGAGCGTGCGCTCGTAGGCCGTGACGGCGCTGCGGAAATCGGTTGCGCTCGCTTCGTCTGCGCCCGTCGAAGCCGAAAGGGACGCAGCCGCTTGCAGCTCGCCGCCATTATTCGCCGACATGCCCAGATCCGCCGCCGTCAGCGTGAGAATGCGCGGCCGCTCGCGGTGACGCGACAACGCCTTGAACGCGCTGCGGCCAATCATATGCTCGAGTTCGCGCACGTTGCCAGGCCAGTTGTACGAAAGCAGCGCGGTTTGCGCGTCCTGGCCCAGCCGGATGCTGAGCAGCCCGAGCCGTGCCCGGTTCTCTTCGAGGAAGCACCCCGCGAGCAGCAACACGTCGCGCCCGCGCTCGCGCAGCGGCGGCACGCGCAACGGATACACGCTCAGCCGGTGATACAGGTCCGCGCGAAAACGCCCTGCGCGCACTTCTTCGGCGAGATCGCGATTGGTCGCGGCGATGAGCCGCACGTCCACCTTGTGCTCGCTATCCGAGCCGATACGCTGCAACTGGCCGTTCTGCAACACGCGCAGCAGCTTGGCCTGCACGCCGACCGGCAACTCGCCGACCTCGTCGAGAAACAGCGTGCCGCCGTCGGCAAGCTCGAACTTGCCGCGCCGGTCCGACGATGCACCCGAGAACGCGCCGCGTACATGCCCGAACAGCTCGCTTTCGACGAGCGTATCCGGCAGCGCCGCGCAGTTCAGGCTGATCATCGGCTTGTTGGCGCGCGGCGAGCCGCTGTGAATCGCGCTCGCGACCAGTTCCTTGCCGACACCCGTTTCGCCCGTCACGAGCACGGTCAGCTCGCTGTTCGCGACCACGCGGATTTCGTTGACCAATTGCTGATGCGCCGTGCTGCTGCCGATCAGTTCGCGGCTGCTCTGCCCGCTCGCCTGACGGTACGCCTCCGCGCGCTGACGCTCCTCTTCGGTGTTGCGCTCGAGCGTGTCGATGCGCTCCGCGACGCTCACCGTCGCCGCCGCGAGACTCAGAAACGCCTGCAGCGTGTTCATGTCGATGCTGTCGAAACGCTCGGGATCGAGCGAGTCGAGTGTCAGCAAACCCCACGGCCTGCCGCCGATCAGCAGCGGACAGCCGAGACAGTCGTGCACTTCCAGATGGCCGCTCACGCCCTGCACCAGGCCGTCGTAGGGGTCGGGCAAATCGGAATCGGCGGGAAAACGCGTGGGCTCTTCACTCGACAGCAGCGCTTCGAAGCGCGGATGGTCGCTCACGCGAAAGCGGCGGCCGAGGGTGTCGCCCGACAGGCCGTCGATGGCAAGCGGCACGAGGGTGTCGTCATCGAGACGCAGTATGGCCGCGGCATCTCCGGGAAACAGCGTGCGCAGCGTCGTCAGAAGACGGCGATAGCGCTCGCGTTCCGGCAAGTCGCGCGACAGGTCCTCGACCAGCGGAATCAGCGCGTCGAGCACCTCGGATGCGGTCAATCTGACCTCTCGTGCAGTCGTTTTAACCCTTGTCATATTCACGTCTGATGTTTCTAAGTCGCTGATTTTACGATTGTTTGAAGCTGGCCCGATAGATGCATAAGAGATTACCCGAAGCCCGCCGAATTCGCGCGGGACCCCACTCACCCCAACTGCAAGGAATCAACTCATGCTGTCAGCCGAACATCGCGCAATCGTCAAGGCAACTGTTCCGCTGCTCGAAAGCGGCGGCGAAGCGCTCACCACGCACTTCTACAAGACCATGCTGGCGGAGTACCCGAGTGTGCGCCCGCTGTTCAACCAGGCGCACCAGCAATCGGGCGATCAGCCGCGCGCGCTCGCGAATGCCGTGCTGATGTACGCGCGTCATATCGATCAACTCGAACAACTCGGCGGACTGGTTTCGCAGATCGTCAACAAGCACGTCGCGCTCAACATCCTGCCCGAGCATTATCCGATCGTCGGCGCATGTTTGCTGCGCGCGATCCGCGAAGTGCTCGGAGCAGAAATCGCCACGGACGCCGTGATCGAAGCGTGGGGCGCCGCATATCAGCAACTGGCCGACCTGCTGATCGGCCTCGAAGAGACGGTCTACGTCGAGAAGGAAACCGCGACGGGCGGCTGGCGCGGCACGCGTCCGTTCGTGGTGGCGCGCAAGGTCAAGGAGAGCGACGAGATCACGTCGTTCTATCTGCGTCCCGCCGACGGCGGCGAGCTGCTCGAATTCCATCCGGGCCAGTACATCGGCCTGAAGCTGATCGTCGATGGTGAAGAGATTCGCCGCAACTATTCATTGTCGGCTGCGGCAAACGGCCGCGAATATCGGATCAGCGTGAAGCGCGAGCCGAACGGCAAGGCGTCGAACTATCTGCACGACTCGGTGACTGAAGGCGCGACGCTGGACCTGCTCACACCGTCGGGCGATTTCACGCTGGAGAACAACGATAAGCCGCTCGTGTTGATCAGCGGTGGGGTCGGTATCACGCCGACGCTCGCGATGCTGAATGCCGCGCTGCAAACGTCGCGTCCCATCCACTTCATTCATGCCACACGTCACGGCGGCGTGCATGCGTTCCGCGACCATATCGACGAACTGGCGGCGCGTCATCCGCAACTCAAGCGCTTCTATGTGTATGAGAAGCCGCGTCAGCATGACGACGCGCATCACGCAGAAGGCTATATCGACGAAGCGCGCCTGATCGAATGGCTGCCCGCGACGCGTGATGTGGATGTGTACTTCCTCGGACCCAAGTCGTTCATGAAGGCGGTGAAGCGCCATCTGAAGACGATTGGCGTGCCGGAAAAGCAGAGCCGTTATGAGTTCTTCGGCCCCGCTTCCGCACTCGATTGATATTGCGTTCTTGTTGTAGTGGTTGTTGTTGTCTGTTGAGGCTACCCTGGTAGTGCTTTGGAAGAGACGGTACTCCGCGTCTCTTCCTTTTTTATTTGCGCCAGCGTCTAGCGATCGTCTTCGTGAATCGACGAAGGATGGCGGCACATCGCATCCACCGTCACTTCCATATACGGATAAAGCGGCAGCTGCATGAGGATCTCATTGAGTTGCGCGGGGCTTTCCACGTCGAACACGCTGAAATTTGCATACAGGCCCGCAATGCGCCAAAGATGTCGCCAGATGCCTTCCTTTTGCAGACGCTGCGCCATGGCCTTTTCAGTGGCCTTCAATTCGTTGGCGCGCTCGACGGGCATATCGGGCGGCAGCTTAACGATCATCTTCACGTGAAATAGCATTCGTGGACTCCCTGTAGATTCATTGCAGTTGCGCAGCTTTCACCGGGTTCTGCGCTTTCAAACAGTGCGGCCACCCCGAACGGCTGCCGCATTCATACCTTCAGCGATACCGCTGATATCAGGCGCGCACGCGTTCCACTTCGCTCGTCGGCACGTTGTTGCGGTCCTTGACGAGGCTGAAGTCGAAGTCGATCAACGCGAACTGGCCTTCGATGCCATAAGGCTTGCCCGTTGCGCCCTCTTCCTTCCTGACGGCGGGCACGAGACCTTCACGAGTCGCGAACGCGAAGTCATCCCACAGATACGGATCGCCTTCGATATTGATCTGCGTCGTCAGCTTGCGATAACCGGGCGCCGACACGAAGAAGTGGATATGCGCGGGGCGATGGCCGTGACGGCCGAGCAGATCGAGCAATTGCTGTGTCTTGCCTTCCGGCGGCACGCTATAGCCGATCGGCACCACGCTGCGGAAGCTGTACGTGCCGTTTTCGTCGGTACGGATCGAGCGGCGCAGGTTGAATTCGGCCTGCGATTTGTCGAAGTGCGAGTAGTTGCCCAGATGGTTCGCGTGCCACACTTCGACCAGTGCGCCGCGTACCGGCTGGCCGGCTTCATCGAGTACACGGCCGCGCATCACCAGCGTCTCGCCCGGTTCGTTGCCGTTGTCGAGCCGCGCATGGCCCGTCGTTTCCGGCGCGCCCGCCACGTACAGCGGACCTTCGATCGTACGCGGCGTGCCGCCTTGCAGGCCGGCCTTGGCTTCCGCTTCGTCGAGACGCACGTCGAGGAAATGCTCGAAGCCGAGACCCGCGGCCAGCAGACCCAGCTCGCCGCTCTGGCCCGCTTCACCGAGGTAGTTCAGCGCGGCCCAGAATTCGTTCGGCGTCACGTCGAGTTCGTCGATCGTGATGAACAGATCGCGGATGATGCGGTTGACCACCTGCTTCGTGCGGGCGTTACCTTCGTGCGTGGCGCTTTCGTTGATCTTGTTCAACAGGGCGTCGATGGTTTTGATGTCCATGGGGATGTCTCCTTTTAGTCCAATCACTGATGACGATGCCAAATGTGCTTAGGGCGCTGCGGATTCAGCACCGCCATAGCTAACCTTTGACCACACTCGCGCCGTGCTTCGAATCGCGGCGCAGTCTCCCGATCTTGTCGAGGTCGAGTTGAATGCCGAGTCCCGGGCCCTGCGGCAATTGCAACGAGAAGTTCTCGTAGCGCAGCGGCTCGGTGAGAATTTCCTGCGTGAGAAGCAACGGCCCGAACAACTCGGTGCCCCACTTCAATTCGCGGAACGTGCTGAACAGTTGCGCCGAAGCGATCGTGCCGACCGCGCCTTCCAGCATCGTGCCGCCATACAGGTCGACGCCCGCTGCAAGCGCGATTGCCGCGACGCTCGCCGCGCCCGTCAGGCCGCCCGATTGCGCGATCTTCACGGCGAATACATCGGCCGCATGGGCGCTGGCGACATCGAATGCATCGACGGGACCATGCAGCGCCTCGTCGGCCATGATGGGCACCTTCGAATGATGCGTGAGACGCTTGAGGCCGCGGCGGTCGTCGGCCGCAATGGGTTGTTCGATCAGATTGCAGCCCGCGTCCGCGAGGCGTTCGCACGCCCACAGCGCTTCCGCCTGGCTCCACGCCTGATTCACGTCGACGCGCACTTCGGCGTGGTCGCCCACGGCCGCCTTGATCGCTGCAACGTGCGCGATGTCCTCAGCCGGTGCGCGCGTGCCGATCTTCAGCTTGAACACGCGGTGCCGCTTCATTTCCAGCATCTGATGCGCTTCGTCGATATCGCGGCCTGTGTCGCCGCTCGCCAGTGTCCATGCGACTTCGACGGAATCCGTCACGCGGCCGCCGAACAGTTCCGACAGCGGCACGCCGAAACGCTGTGCCTGCGCGTCGAACAACGCGGTTTCGATCGCGCACTTCGCAAAGCGGTTGCCCTGGAAGCATTCGCGCAGCTTCGCCATCGCCTGGCCGGGACGGGTCGCGTCCATGCCCTTGAGCAGCGGCGCGAAATAGGTGTCGATGTTGGTCTTGATGCTTTCGGGGCTTTCCTCGCCATACGCGAGACCGCCGATTGTGGTCGCCTCGCCCCAGCCCGTTATACCATCCGCGCATTGAATGCGGATCAGCACGAGGGCCTGGCAATTCATCGTGGCGACCGACAGGCGGTGCGGGCGAATCGTCGGAACATCGACGAGAATAGTCTCTACAGCTTGTATCTGAACGGCGCTTGGTATCATACGGCTCTCCTGCTGATGTGCCCATACTAGGGGCGCCGGCAGAATCCGTCCAAGACCGATTAAGTCTATTTCCATACCTTCGGGGCATAGATGGAACTGCGTCAACTTCGCTATTTCGTGGCGGTCGCCGAGGAAAGGAACTTCACCCGGGCCGCCGAGCGCCTGAACATGACGCAGCCGCCGCTCTCGCGGCAGATCCAGCAGATCGAAGACACCGTGGGGCTTGCGCTGTTCGAACGCGGCGCGCGCCCGCTCAAGCTGACGGAAGCCGGGCGCGTCTTTTATGCGCAGGCCAAGCGCCTGCTCGAAGAAAGCGATGAGTTGCTACCGCTCACGCGGCGGCTGGCGCAACTCGCGGAGCGCATCGTGATCGGTTTCGTGCCGTCCACGCTGTATGGCCCGCTGCCCGACGTTATC
Organism: Paraburkholderia sp. PGU19; assembly: GCF_013426915.1. Classification (GTDB taxonomy): domain Bacteria; phylum Pseudomonadota; class Gammaproteobacteria; order Burkholderiales; family Burkholderiaceae; genus Paraburkholderia. The sequence continues at coordinate 2,236,430 of NZ_AP023180.1, read as the reverse complement.
CGCGCGTTTCGGGAAGCCGCGCCCCTCATCCAGATTTCGCTGATCGAAATGTTCACGATCGAGCAGCTGAGCGCGCTCAAGGGTGGACGCATCGACGTGGGCTTTGGCCGGCTGCGTTTCGACGAATCGCAACTGGCGCGCGAAGTGCTCGTCGAGGAACCGTTGATTGCCGCCTTGCCCGCGGGCCACGCGCTCGCCGATGTGGCGCAACTGACGCTCGACGCGCTGTCGAAAGAAACGCTGATCATCTATCCGTCGACGCCGCGCCCGAGCTACGCGGATCAACAGTTGTCCGCGTTTCGCGACCACGCCGTCGAACCGGCCGCCGTTCACGAGGTACGGGAACTGCAGACGGCACTAGGACTCGTCGCCGCTCAAGTGGGCGTGTGTCTCGTGCCGGAGAGTGTGCGGGGTTTGCGGGCGCGCGGCGTGACCTATCGGTCGATCGAGGAAACGAATGTGTCGTCGCCGATCATCATGAGCCGGCGTTTGCAGGATCAAAGCGCTACGACAGAACTGTTCTGCTCGATCGCGCGCGATCTGTTCAAGAGGCCGTTGTCCGTCTAGAAGATCATTCGCGAATCGCGGTACGTGGAGCGCTCGATACGGCCGCTTTCAGGGCCGCTGAATGCTTCCGTCGTCGTCATGCCATGACGAGATATCGACGGCGGCGGGACGCGTGACGCGCGACATTCCCAATGCGAGCAGAGCGCCCGCCTTGAGTACGCATTCGACGAGCGATTGCGTGAAGATCCACGCCGATTCGTGCAGTTCGACGGGCAAACCCGGCACGATCGCGACGAGGCTCAGTCCGCACAGAAACGAAAATATCCACTGCGCGCGCCTCATTCCACGCGCGGCCGCCACGCCGATCACGGTCCATGCAATTTTCGCCAGGGCGAGGGCCGCGATGCCCAGGTCGCCAGCGGAAGGATCGAACTCCGCAGGCGTTTCAATCAGCGACCAGCCGCACACGCCGAGAATCAGCAGACGCGGTATCAGCGCGAGCCGCTTGCTGCCGCGTTGCAACGACAGCGGTGACGCGCCTTCGAGACGCTGCGCATCGGCGTCGCCCATGGCGTTCCGGAACGGACGGTCCACGCCTGCCTTCACGTTCGAAACCTCCGCGTCGATACACGCGCTTCACTGCGAAACTGGAGGAAGGATTGTCGGTCGCTGAAAGTGTGAGCGGTAGTTAATCCTTGTTAACACGACTCTCACGCGAGGCGCCCCGCCATCTTCTTTAAACGACCTGATCAGGTGCGCTTTTCAAACGACGGGTCGCGCCGCGATTTTTCGCCTTATCTATTGTTCTGTTTTTGACCAGGCTCTCGTGCAAGCAACGGCGCCGCGCAGTCGACCAGGACGACGAACACGAGCGCCACCGCGCCAATTGCAAAGAGTAGGCGATGGTTGCCACCGCTGCTATTGAACAATGCTGAATATGAGTAACCTGCGAGCGCCTGAAATGCCGCAAACGTCGTCGTGGCGCGACTCCATGTCCTGTGCTGCCCGGCATGATCGTGCGGCAGGACTTCATGTACGCGCGCAAGCATCATCGGCACGATGCCTGGCGGAAAGCTGCCGATAACGAGCGTCAGCACGCCGATCACGATCTGATTGCTGGACATCGCGAACGCTGCGACCACGACGATCTGCAACAGCGTTAGCGCGCGGATTGCAAAGCGTGCGCCTAAGCGATCGGCCATGAATCCATATACGGGCGCGCCGAAGATGGCACCAACGCCATACAGAATCCAATATGCCGCACCGACATGTGCGCCCGCGCCAAGTCCGCGTGCAATGAAATCGACGAGGAAAACCATCGTGGGCACAAGGCCGACCGCCATCAACGCGTACTCGGCGTAGAGCACACGGACAGCCGACGGGTTGTGCGTCTTCGCAGTTGGAGCCGCGTGCGCGGAATGTGCGTGCGCTTTCGTCGCCGACGGCCATCCGTACCACGTCGCCAGCGTCAAAGCCGCAGAGAGGATCGCGATGCCGATCCATGTGTTGCGCAAGCCAAGATTGAGCAGCAGCGGGACGATCGTCCCCGATGCCGCAATGCCGACGCCAAGGCCGAGAAAGATTGCACCGCTCGCGAGACCCTTACGATCCGCCGGCACATGCGGCAGCACCGTTGCAGCGACCAGCACCATGATCGCACCGCCCGCCACGCCCGACAGCAATCTCCAGAAGAAGAACCACGCGACGGAGACAGGAAACGCGCACGCCAGAAAGGTCGCCGTGACCAGCACCATCATGGCCCGCAAGGTATGCGTGTTCGTCAGACGATGCGCGACCGGACGGCCGAGCAACGCACCGAGCAGATAGCCGGCAAGATTCGCCGCGCCCAGATAAACCACGTCCGATGCAGCGAACCAGTGCGCCTGAATGAGCGGCGGAATGAGCGGCGTATAGGCAAAGCGCGCCAACCCAATGCTGACGAGGCTCGCGCAGAAGCCTGCGAAGATGTGCCGCCATACGGCGGTTCGATCGCCGACGGGTGTTGAAAGTGATGCTTCGGTGGACATGAGTATGGATTCCGCTTGAGGCCGCGCGCTGCGCGGCAGTTTTGCCATGTTCGGGTCATTTTCCCGCCATCTTTGACATAACTGTCAATTTCGCGGATTCTAGACATCTATGACAAAGATGGCAAGAATCCATTTCGTGGGAATGGAGATCGCAAGCAGGTGAACCGACGTTTCGTTGCATGCTGTCAAAAAAGCGTTTACTCTTCTAACTACGACTTTGTTAGTCGCAGTTAAAAATGTCGACCTGGCCCGCCTGCTGCGCGGCGCCATCTCAAACCATTCATTATTTGGAGAGTTAAAGTGAATTTCGTTCAGACCGTTCTTGCCTCCACGGCGGCAGCCTGCATCGCATTGACGGCGCCTCACGCGGCGCACGCGCATGGCGTCGATGGGCCGCGCGAGCACATCAACCCGGCGTTCCAGACGCCGATCGCAAATGTGCCCGGCAAGACCATGACGGCTATCGTGGTCGACTACAAACCGGGCGGCGTGTCGCCGTCACATCGACATGGGCAGGCGTTCGTGGTTGGCTACGTGCTGCAGGGCGAGATCCGAAGCAAGGTCGACGATGGCGAAGCGCGCGTGTATCACGCAGGTGAAAGCTGGACGGAAGCACCGGGCGTGCACCACATGGTCAGCGAAAACGCAAGCAAGACCAGGCCAGCGAAGCTGCTTGCCATCTTTGTCGCTGACGACAACGATAAAGACCTCGTCACATGGGACAAGAAGTAATGGCAATACATCTTTAAGCCGACATGCTCACTATACATATAGTGATGCGGGCCTTGTCGGGCCTAAAGGAATTCAGACACCTGAAGCGGAAAGTATTTCATTGCACTTTCCGGTTAACAACGCTTAACTTGCTGTATGGCCGCCTGAACGTCCAATATAGAGTCACGGCGCGTTGATGTCGGGACTCGGTTTCGCGTATCGCTGCGCGCCATGCAGGCAAGTCACTGATCTGCCTTGCGAGCCACACCGTACAACACTGTTGACGTCAGCAGCAGCACCTCGGCCGCGAAGGAGCGTGCCGCCAGCCAAACTCTGTGACGGAGGTGAATGATGACTCGTCCGGTTGAAGAAGATATCGTTAGACGCGCATTGGTAGGCGTCCTGATGCCTACAACCATTGAATCTGCCAGGAAAGCACAATACGGTCCAAAAAAGAAATTCCGCATGACCAAGCGTCCCCCGCCTGAAGCGCTGGAGCCTGTCGAGGTCGAGCCACCGCCGGCGCATATTTCCATTCTTGAACAGCTGTCATCGAAGACACTCAGCGTGTGCTGGAGCGATCCACGCTCAGGTCATTACGCCGATCAGGTATGGCGAATCGGTCTCGCACGCATGGACTCGTTCTGCGTGCTGACGGGTATGCCGATCCGGCGTGGCGACCCGGTGTTTCGACCGAGGGCTTGCGAAAGCTATTTCCCCGCTAACCGCGACAGGATGATCCTGGCATCCGCCGTGCCGTCCGGTCCGAGCGGAATCTTGCTCGATTGATTTTGCATGCACGTTCTTGTGTGTGCGTCGAGAAATCTGAACAAACCTTAAACGCCACAGCTGGGCAGCTCCGGCGATTCCACATATTGGTGCTGCGCGTTGTTGATTGGCTCATGCGCTTCACGCGGCAACATTCGTTGCACGCGCAGCATCCAACCTTCAGTTCACGCATGGCTCATATGGCGTTGCGTGCCTTTGTCATACGCATGACTTTTGGAAGCGCTACACGAGAAGTTCCCACGCGCTCGTGCGATGGCGCGGCGGCACCGAGGTGAAACCTTCGTCGCAACCGCAGTCGTCCCGCGCAACACTGAATCCCGTTTTTCTCTCCTATCGGCTTGCCGCGATGCGCAACAACGGCGCATGCCTTACTGCGTAAGGCATGCGCCGTTTTCCCGCGAGCCTTCGAACCGCACTCGCGTCGACCGCGCTTGCGCCACCTCTGTTGCGCACCGCCAGCAAACTCTCTATCCTCACAACTACGATAACTTTGATCGCAGTTACTGGAGAGCAAGATGAAAATTTTCCATGTCGATTCGAGCGCCAAGCGCGAACGGTCCAATTCCCGCGCACTGTCGCGCCAGTTCCTTAAGAACCTGCGCGCCGAAGGTGTGGATGTCGAAGTCGACTATCTGGATGTCACGGTCGATACGCCGCCGCACGTCACCGAGGCCTTTGCCATCGCGACCTACAAGGAAGAACACGAGCGCACGGCCGAGATGCGCGCGACGCTGGCCGCCTCCGACGCGCTCTGCCAGCGACTGCTCGAAGCCGACGCCTTCGTGTTTGCGATGCCGATGTACAACTGGTCGATGCCTTCGGCATTCAAGGCTTTCATCGACAGCGCCACGCGTCCCGGCATTACCTACAAGAAGAGCGCTGACGGGAACATCGTGGGCCAGTTGAACCGCCAGAAGGTGTTGTTCATCACGACGCGCGGCGCAGATTTGCGTCCCGGCACGCCGTTTTCGTCGATGGATGCGCTGACCCCGGCGCTCAAAGCCGCATTTGCTTTCATCGGTGCCAACGATCCGCGCTTCGTTGACGCGCAGCCATTGCAGTTCTCCGATCAGGAAGCGCGCATCGAGGCGCTGAAGCGCGCGCACGCCGAACTGGCAGGCGTCGCAGCCGACTGGGCCGCATGGGAGCGCGCGCGCATCGGCAGCGAGTTGCAAGAGACAGCGTAATCGTCAGCACAAAGCCCCAAAATGAAAAGGCCGCAGCTTTCAAGGCTGCGGCCTTTGTCATGTCAACGGCGTGTCGCTCAGGAGCGCGCGCCGGGCGTTGAACCACTGCGCGAACCGCGCTCGCGCCGCCGGCCCGTCGTGCGGCCGTCCAGCCACTTCACGACTTGCGGCCCATAGGTGCGGGGCGCCTTCGCCGTCGTGCGGACCGCCAGCTCCTGCAGCGATTGCGACGCCAGCGCCTCGCGCATGCGCTTCTCGGCGTTCTGCATCACGGCATGAATCGAGCACACGCCGCTCGTCGCCCACGTTGGTGCCGTCTCGCCGAACACCGCGCAGCGCGTGCGCACTTCACGGCACTCGAACAAGGACTTGTCGCCATCGATCGCCGTCACCACGTCGAGCACCGAAATCTGGTTTGCCGGACGCGCGAGTGCAAAACCACCCTTCGCCCCTTCCGTAGCAATGACCAGCCCCGCTTTATGCAATTTCGTAAACAGCTTCGCTACATAGTCGGCGGGCACGCCTTGCAGTTCCGCCAGATCGCGCACACTCGCTTCGGGCACGCCACCGGGCGCCGCTTCCGTCAGAAAAAGCAGGCAGTGCAACCCATATTCGACGCCTGCGCTGATGTGAGACATGGTCACTCCGACAAATACAATCGGAGTTAGGCTACCTGCTTTTGGAAGCCGGTGCAACCCAGCGTCACGAACGGTCTATAAAGTCTGAACAATCGGAGCGCGTCGCTAAAGCGGACGCAGACTGTCGAGCGGATGCAGTTCGAGCGTATCGTCGACGGACAGCTCGCGCGCAATGAAGTCGATGAATGTACCGACGCGGCGGCTCGGCACCGCGCCCGCATAGACGGCGAACAGATCGGCCCGCTCGCCGATGAACGAGTCCAGCGCGGTTTCAAGCCTGCCCGACATCAGCTCGTGATAGATATCCCAGCGGTTCTTCAGGACCACACCGTAGCCATTCACGGCCCATTCGCGCAGCACGCCGCCGTCGCTCGCCACGCGATTGCCGGACACTCTCACCGCAATCTGCTTGCCGTCGACGACGAACGGCCAGTTCGAGAACGGCGCATCGGGCCGCGCGAGAATCAGGCAGTTGTGCGAAGACAGTTGCGCCGGATGCATCGGCTTGCCATGCGTCGCCCAATACGACGGCGCGGCGCACACGACACGTGGGCCCGTCAGCAACAGCCGCGCCTTGAGCCGCGAATCGATCAGCGGGCCGTTGCGCAGCGCGAGATCCAGATGTTGATCGACGAGATCGACGTGGCCATCCGTCAGCAGCAGCGACACCTGCACTTGCGGATGCTCGCTCATGAACTTGTCGAGCAATGGCACGACGCGCGTGCGGCCAAAATCGCTGCTGGCCGTCAGCCGGATCGGGCCGTTCAATGGGCCGTCTTCGCGCAGACTCAGAATCGCGGCATCCCAATCCGCGAGTACGCGGCGCGCGTCGTCGAGAAAGCGCTGACCTTCATGGGTAAAGGCGAGGCGGCGCGTCGTACGCATGATGAGGCGCGCGCCTACCTCCTCTTCCAGCTTCTGCAGCGCGAGCGTGACTGTCGATGTCGACACCGTGCTCTTTCGCGCGGCCGCGGAAAAGCTCCCGGCTTCGGCGATTTCGACAAACAGCCTTAACGCGTCAAGCCGGTCCATCTTCGTGTCCGTTCGAAAGTCGTAGCAATATGGAGTTATTTCGATTCAGTGGCCCTGTCGCCATATACGATCGGATATGCACGCACAAAACGGCCGTGGCGCGCCATCGCGCGTCACGAATCGACTCCTGAGTATCGAATACTTTGATCGGTCTCTAAAGACAAACTAGCGCCTAAATCGGTCCATAACGCTATTGAGTCGGCATTCGTGCTATAGCGCCAATCCGGCCGGTTTCAGATCCATCAGGTTCTGCGTGCAGCGCGCATCATCCCGACATAGAGCACCGCGCCCGCCACCGCGCCGATCAGCCAGCCAAAGTTGTTTTCAGGCAGGACGTGCAGCAGTTGCGTGCACAATTCCCAGCCAATGGAAATGCAGCCCGACAGCACGAGCGCCGCGACGCCAACCCTGTTCCAGCCGCCGTCGTAATAGAAGCGGCCCGTCGATGACATCGTGTACAACTCGGCCGTTTGCACCTGCTGTTTTTTGATCAGGTAGAAGTCGGCCATCATCACGCCATAGAGCGGGGCAAGCACGGCGCCGAACACGCTGACGAAAATCGTAATGGCCTTGGGACTGTCGACGAATATCCACGGGCAAACCAGTACCGCGAGAATGGAAGCGATCAGGCCGCCGCGCTTGAAATCGACATGTTTGGGAAAAAGATTCGCGATGTCGTAAGCGGGCGAGACGAAATTGGCGACGATATTGATGCCCATTGTCGCCACGATGAACGTGACGCTGCCAATCACCACGGCCACCTTGTTCTGGATATGCGCGACGATCGCCACCGGGTCCATGATCATCGAACCGAACACGGTCGCGCTACCCGAAGTGACGATCACCGTGATGATCGCGAACACGATGAAATTGACGGGCAGCCCCAAAAAATTGCCAACCTTCATTTGATGTTCGCTTTTCGCAAAGCGCGAGAAATCGCCGAAATTCAACAGCAGCGCGGCGAAATAGCTGACGACGAGCAGCACCGCATTGCGCATCCCCGCGAACTGCTCCGCGCCTGTTAGCGTTTTACCGCCAAGCGTCAGATTCAAACTGCCAAGACCGGCCTGCGAGAGTATCCACGCCATCAATACGAACATCACCACATACACGGCCGGCCCGCAAAAGTCGATGAACTTGCGGATCGTCTCCATGCCGCGTTGAAAGATCACCAACTGGAAGAACCACATGAACAGGAAGCTCACCCAACCCAAACCGTCCAGGCGCAGAAAGCTGACGCCCTGCAATGCCGTCGACGCAGGAACGAACAAGACCAGCAGTGTCGCGACCGCTTTCGAAGCGAAGTAAGTTTGCACCCCATACCAGACGATACCGACCACGCCGCGAATCAAGGCGGCGAGGTTCGCGCCCATCACGCCCATGCTCACGCGCGCCATGACAGGGAACGGAATGCCGTGCATATAGCTCGGCTTGCCCACCCAGTTCATCAGCATGTAGACGACGAGAATGCCGACCGTCAGCGCAATCAACACCTGCCAGCCGGAAATGCCGAGCAGAAAAAGGCTCGCCGCGAACGTATAGCCGCCGACGCTATGCACGTCGGACATCCACATCGCGAAGATGCTATAGCCCGTCCACGTGCGCCGGCCGTGCGGCACGGGGGCGAGATCGTGATTGTGCAAACGCGAATCGGCCTGTTCGCCGGCCTCGCCGAGACCATGCGGCGCATCGAAAAGCGGTGACGAAGACATGGCTCCCCCAGCTGGTTGAAGCATGGCCGTCTTCTGAAGACCGCCATGATCTGACGATGCGACGTGGCGCGCAGGCACGGTCTACTAGAAACCCGATGGGAATCGCGATTCGCGATGAAGGGTCTTGTTTCTGCAATATAGATTGTTTTAGTAATAAAAGCGTCTGTCGATGCTTTCAAAAAAGGCTTGGAGAACAACGGAGAAGAACAGCGCGGAGGGGTGAATGCTTCCGTGACCGATGAACGCGTCGCACGGCGTGGGTTTCGCCGCTGACCGCCCCTGCCGGTGTCATCTTGCGAATGACGCGGCGCCCGTTGGCGGAGGGTAGTCCGCCCGTCGTTGCGGGCAAGGAAGCATGTGGAAGAATATACCGGGCGACACCGTGGATAGGCTTCCTGTTTGGAGGTATTGATCGCCCAAACCCCGAAGATTATTCCTGTAGAATCAGCTGAAGCTGAACATTCTTCCAGATCCAATCATGCAAGCCCGCAACCGCCCGCTGGACAACCAGGACCGCGCGATCATGCGCGCGCTGCAGAAGAACGCGCGACTGTCGAATGCGGAACTCGCCGAGATCGTCGGCATGTCGACCACTGCGTGCTGGAACCGCACGCGTCAACTGGAAGCCGACGGTTATATCCGCGGCTACGTCGCACTGCTGGATCAGCAGAAGCTCGGCTTCGCGGATGTCGTGCTGATCGAAGTGACGCTCGACCGGCACGACGACGACGCCCTGGCCCGCTTCGGCGACGAACTCGCCACGCTGCCCGAAGTGCTCGAAGCGTATCTCGTGTCGGGCGAGTACGACTATCTGATCAAGGTTGCCGTCGATGGCACCGCCGGCTACGAGCGCTTCCTGCGCGAAAAGCTCTACAAGATCTCGGGCATTCGCCACAGCCGCTCGATGTTCGCGCTGCGCTGCATGAAGAACATTCCGTCGGTACAGGTCTAACCGCGCAACGCCTCAAGGCCCGAACTGCCCGAAGTACGGCTCGCGCTCGACGATCACGAGCGCCGCACGCTTGTGCGGAAAATCGAACTCCTTCAGCGTGTAGGCGCCCAGCCGGTGCATCCATGCGATGTGCCGCGTGTGATCGATGCGCGGCTCGCCGACTATCCGTTGCGTGCGTGGATCGTCGAGAAACATGTAATGCAGGATGCCGTTGAACCACGCGCGCAGCTTGCCCGCGCTCTGATAGTCGCTGTTGCCGACAAGCAGATGCAGGCCGCGATCGAAATCGCCGGCGTCATAGAACGGCGCGATGCGATCTTCCTTTGCCCAATAGACCTCGAAGTACGCGAACGGCTCGTCGTCGAAGCATCCGATCAGCGGATGCACATGCGGGTCCGCGCACTGCTCGGCCAGGTACGCCGTATGCTGCTCGCGCGTGCCCTTGAAGTCCCAGAAGTGCGCAACGCGATCCTGATTCTGCCAATGGTGAAAAGTGTCCGTGTCACGCTACGCATGCAGAAAAAGCAGATCGCGTCGTGACGGCAATGGAATCGGCCCGCGCGTTCGCGCTCGTCGACAGATAACGTCGCGAGCGCGAGCGCTGCGAGCGCGAGCGCTGCGAGCCGCATAAACGGTGACAAAGAGGAGCCGTGCTTTTACCCCGCGACCCGCTTCTCCGGCACCCCACGCAACAGCGCAATACCACTCATGAACAACAAAGCCGTCAGCAGATACAGCGCGTTATCCATGCTGCCCGTATGCGTCTTGATGAGACCAATCACCCACGGACTCACGATCCCGCTAGTAATCCCAATGCTGCTGATCAACGCAATCCCCGCCGCCGCAGCCTTGCCCGACAGATAACCGGACGGCACCGTCCAGAAGATTGGCAGCGCGGCAAAGATCAGCACGGCGGCTATCGAAAGAATCCCGAGCATCGCGGCAAAGCTGCTCAAATGCAGCGTCAACAGCGAAAGCGCGATACCGCCGCCGATCGTGCACGCCGCGAAATGCTTGCGCCGCTCGCCGTGACGATCCGAATGCCGCGCGATCAGAATCAGGCCAACCGCGCCGATCGCGTTCGGAATCACCGTGTACAGGCTGATCCACAGCACGTCGTGCACGCCGAAGTCGCGGATCATCAGCGGCATCCAGAAGTTGAGCGTCAACGATGCGCACGTCAACGAGAAGTAGATGAACGCGAACAGATAAACACGCGGGTTGCGCAATGCGTCGATGAACGCGCGCGACGAATGCGAGTTTGCGGGCCGATGCTCTGCGTCGCGTTGCTCGATCAGATGCGCCTTTTCCTGCTGCGTGAGCCACGATGCATGCTGCGGGCCGTCGACCAGCCAGAACGCCGCGAGCAGCCCCAGCACGACAGCGGGCGCGCCTTCGATGGCGAACATCCATTGCCAGCCGTACAGGCCCATCACACCCGCCATGTCGCGCATGATCCAGCCGGAGACGAGACCGCCGAGCACGCCCGCCACCGCGACGCCTGCGAAGAAGATCGACAGGATCACGGCACGCCGCCGCGCCGGATACCAGTACGTCAGATACAGCACGATGCCGGGAAAGAAGCCCGCTTCAAACACGCCGAGCATGAAGCGCAGCAGGTAGAAATGCGAAGCCTGCGACACGAACATCATGCACACCGATGCAATGCCCCACAGCAGCATGATCCGCGTGAACGTGCGACGCGCGCCGAAACGCGCGAGCAGCATGTTGCTCGGCACTTCGCACAGCACATAGCCGATATAGAAGACGGCCGCGCCGAGACCGTACATCGCATCGCTGAAGCCGAGGTCGTGCTTCATCTGCAACTGCGCGAAGCCGATGTTGATGCGATCGAGAAACGAAATGACGTAGCAAAGAAACAGAAACGGCACGATCCGCAACGTGACCTTGCGATACAGCGCGGTGTCGTCCTGAAACGCGACGGCGGGTTCGCCGGGCTCATAGGCATGCGTGATTGACTGACTCATCAAGATCTCCAGGCAATGCGGGTCCATCGGACCCATTGGGTCCGGCGTCTGTTGCGCCGTGTTGTCATGGGAGACGGCTCGCGCTTCGTTTAATGGGCGAGCCGCATCGAGCGATCAGGCGGCGACGCGCGGCGCGTCGGCCGGGTGTTGCGCAGCTGATGGATTCGGCTGGTCGACGCCTTCGCGCGCGTACCGGATCGCTTCCATCAACGTCGCGTAATCGCCGATATGATTCGCGAGCAGCAGAATCAGCTGCGCGTTTGCGGCCTGGCTTTGCGCTTCGTCGAAATCGCGGTGCATGTCGATCAGCGCTTCGTAGAAGTCGTCGGGCTGCGTCAGATTGAGTTGCGTGATGAGTGCCACGTTTGTCTCCAACTTTTATCGTAGTGATCTGCGCTGCTGCGTTCAGGCAACGCCTTCCACGCACAACGCCCGCTTGAGCGCCGCGTCGACTTGCGTTGCGTCGAACGTGCGCCAGCGCGCGCACACGTGCTGGTCCGGACGAATCAGATAGAACGTGCCGGGCGTCGCGTCATAACGCGACCATGCGAGACCTTCCGCGTCTTCGAGCACGATGGCATCGTCGAGGTCATGCACGGCATGGCGAATGCCATGCGATGCGACGACAACCAGCCTGAACGGAATCGAGCCTGTCTGCAGCGCCTTCAACGTGCGTTGCGTCGCCGCGTCGATGCCGTCCTTGCCGCAAAAGACGATGCCCGTGAACGCATTGCCAAGTTGCGCAAGCAGCCACGCGGGCGCGCCATTCGATATAACAGGCGCATCCACGCACGAAGCGCCCGGCACCATCTTGCCTTCGAAGCCGTCGTTATCGGCCGAGTTGAGCGTCGAATCGCGCAGCACGGCGGGCACCGAAAGCCGCCCGCTGTTCGCGAGCTGACGCGCAAACGGATGCTTGCGCGCAAGCTTCAACACGGCATCGCGGAACGTGCGGCTCACAGGCGACTTGGGCGTGATGAAATCCGTCGAGCGCGTGGAGTTGCGAATGTTCTCGTCGGCGGCGTATTCGCGTTCGCTCGCATAGGTGTCGAGCAATGCATCGGGTGCGCGGCCGTCCAGCACCATCGCGAGTTTCCACGCGGCGTTCTCCGCATCCTGAAAGCCGCTATTCGCGCCACGCGCGCCGAACGGCGAAACCAGATGCGCCGCATCACCGACGAACAGCACGTTGCCATGCCGGAAGCGCTCCATGCGCAGACACGAGAACGTATAGACGCTAACCCATTCCAGCTCGAATTTGACGTCCGGCCCGAGCAGCGCGCGCACGCGCGGCAGCACGCGTTCGGGCGTTTTCTCGAGCGCAGGGTCCGCGTCCCAGCCGAGTTGAAAGTCGATACGCCACACGTTATCCGGCTGTCGATGCAGCAGCACCGATTGATTCGGATGAAACGGTGGATCGAACCAGAACCAGCGCTCGCTAGGAAACTCAGCCTCCATCTTCACGTCGGCGATCAGGAAACGGTCCTTGAAAACGCGGCCTTTGCTGTCGAGGCCCATCATGTTGCGGATCGGGCTGCGCGAGCCGTCGGCGGCGACCACATAGCGGCCGCACAACGCGTACTCGCCTTCGGGCGTTTCGACGGTCAGCGTGACGGATGCATCGGCGGAACCCGGCTCGCCGTGCTGCTGCAAGCCGACCACCTTGCTCTTCCAGCGGATGTCGATATTCGGCAGCGACTGCGCGCGTTCGAGCAGAAAGCCTTCGACGTAGTACTGCTGCAGATTGATGAACGCGGGCCGATGATGCCCCGCCTCCGGCAGCAGATTGAACGTGTACACCATCTCTTCCTGCAGGAAGACCTTGCCGACGTTCCAGCTGATGCCCTTCTCGACCATCCGGTCGCCGCAGCCGAGGCGATCGAAGATATCGAGCGAGCGCTTCGAGAAACAGATTGCGCGCGAACCGGTAGCGAGCGAACAATCGTCGTCGACGAGTACGACGGGGATGCCTTGCTGCGCGAGATCGATCGCCGTTGCGAGGCCGACAGGCCCCGCGCCGACCACGATCACAGGATGCCGCGCCGCGTCTGGCGTCGCTGCAACGGCATCCTGCTCGGCGCAGCGCCGGTATTCGAACGACAAGGTCTGGTAGTTGATGCTGCTCATTCTGCTGTCTCCATCCATCTGCGCTGTGCTATTGCTGCCTCATCACGCCTGCAGCGCGTCCCACATGTCCTTGTCGCGCTGCGCGGTCCAGATGCGCGGATGCGTGATGCCGCTCGCTTCGTCATAAGCGCGCGACACGTCGAACGGTAGGCAATGCTCGTAGATGAAGACATGGCCGAACTTCGGGTCCATCGCCTTGCGCGTGTGCGCCATCGCGGCCTTCAGATCGAGCTTGTCGGCGACGGCTTCGCGGCCGCTTTGCAGCAGCGTCGTGACGAAGTCCTTCGTGTAGTCGAGACCCTTGTTCACGTCTTCGGGCGTGGTCAGCGCGGGGCCGCGGCCCGGCACGAGCATGTTCGCGTTGAGCGCGCGCAGCGCTTCGAGCGTGGCGGGCCACTGTTCGAGTTGCGCGTCGCCGCAATAGCAGGCGGCGTCGTATTCGACCAGGTCACCCGAGAACAGCACCTTTTGCGACGGCAGCCACACGACGGTATCGCCCTTCGTGTGACCCGCGCCGAGATGCGCGATGCGCACTTCGAGCTTGCCGAGGAACAGCGTGATTTCCTTTTCGAACACGAGCGTCGGCCACGTGAGGCCCGGCACTGTTTCGACGCCTGCAAAGAGACGCGGAAAGCGCTCGATCTCCGACTTCATGTCGGCCTCGCCGCGCTCGACGATCATTTCGTACGTGCCACGGCTCGCGATGATCTGTTGCGCGCCCTCTTCGAAATACGCCGATGCGCCGAGCACGCGCACCGCGTGGTAGTGCGACAGCACAACGTATTTGATCGGCTTGTCGGTCACGCTGCGGATCTTCGCGATCAGATCCTGCGCCATTGCCGGCGTCGCGGTGGTGTCGACGATCAGCACGCCGTCGTCGCCGATCACGACGCCCGAGTTCGGGTCGCCTTCCGCCGTGTACGCATACGCGTTCTCGGACAGCTGCGTCCACGTGATCTTCTTTTCTTCGAGGTCGGCTTGCGATGCGAATGCCTTGGCCATGCTCGTCTCCGTTGATTGAGGGGCGACGGGCGAGACGCGGCGCACGCTGGCGCAGCGGTAAGGAGGTGTCTCGTCCAGTCTGATTGGAATGATGTCCGGCGATTCTTAGCCCGGAGTGATTTCATCTTAGACTCTGCCGATTATTTGTCAATAGCGAAACGTATCGCTATACGCTAATTTCTCGTATACCCTGGGCGTTTCCGGATCGAACGGGGCGAAGGTTGGCGTTCGTTTAACATGGACCTTTTTTCGATAAAGACAGGCGACGTGAGCGGCATGGCGAAGACGGCAAAAGACGACGAGACGACAGGCTCGGGCAAGCAGCAGCGCGGCATCCAGAGCGTCGAAGTCGGCGGACGGCTGCTGCATGCGCTCGCGAGAGCACGCACGCCGCTGGCGCTGTCCGATCTCGCGACGAGCGCCGACATCGCGCCCGGCCAGGCGCATGCGTATCTGGTGAGCCTCACGCGGCTTGGTCTCATCAAGCGCGATGAACTCTCGGGACGTTACGAGCCAGGGCCACTGTCCTTGAGGCTTGGTCTGATGCAGCTCGCGAACCAGCCGGCGTTTCGCGCCGCCGTGCCGCGCGTCGCGGCGCTCGCCGAGGAAATCGGCTTCAGCGTCGCGATCTGCACGGTGGGACCGCAAGGCCCGACCATCGTCCGGTACGAGCATGCGGGGTTTCCGCTGCATGTGAACCTGCACGTGGGCACCGTGATGTCGTTGCCTGCGACGTCGACGGGACGCGTGTTCTGCGCTTACCTCGCGCCCGAAACATTGCAGACGATGTGGGCGAACCAGTCGGGCGGCACCAGCGATATCGTTGCGCCTTCAGAGCGCAAGGCATTCGACGCGGCGCTCAAAGCGATCCGCGAGCGCGGCATCGAACGGGGTATCGATGCGCCGAGCCCCGGCATCAGCAGTCTTGCTGCGCCCGTGCTCGATGCCAACGGGCAGTTGTGTCTCGCGTTGACGGTGATCGGGCCGAGCGGCGCGATCGATGTGAACTGGGACGGACCGATCGCGCGCGCGCTTCGACAGGCGGCGCGCGAAATCGGCGCTGATATCGCGGCGGATTGAACATGAAAGAAGCACTCGATAACACATCGTCCGCGAACGCCGACGCGAAACAGCAGCGCGGCATTCAATCGCTCGACAGCACGGGCGAACTGCTAACGGCTTTGGTCGCGGCGGGCAAGCCATTGTCGCTGCGCGATCTCGCGGCGGCTGCGGATATGCCGCCCGCGAAGGCGTTTCCTCATCTGGTGAGCTTGCAGAAGATCGGCTTGCTGAGCCGCGATGCGTCCGGCTGTTTCGAAGCGGGACCGCTTGCGCTCGAACTCGGGCTGATCGGCTTGCAACGTCTTTCGCCGACGCGCGAAGCCGAACCGGAGATCGTCGATCTCGCAGTGACGACGGGCATGAGCGTCGCGATGGCTGTACTCGGTCCGCTCGGGCCGACTGTCGTGCGGCTCGAAGAATCGGCGCGGCCGCTGCATGTGAGCTTGCGCGTGGGCACGGTGATGTCGCTGGTGAATACGGCGATTGGCCGCGTGTTCGCCGCGCATGTCGCCGACGATGTGCGGCATGGTCTGCTCGCGCAAGATCATCTGAGGCTGGCGGGCGCGTCGACGTCGGATACACACGATACAAAGCTCGTGCAGCCGTATGCGGAACGTCTCGCGCAAATTCGCGAGCAAGGCATCGACACCGCGCTCAACAAGCCGATCCCCGGCATCAACACGCTGGCCGCGCCCGTGTTCGATCACACAGGCAGCATCGTGCTGGTGATCGCGTTGATGGGCACAGCGGGGAGTTTCGATAGCGATACGCAGGGTGGCGCCGCAAAAACCTTGCTGGTGGCGACGCAAAGGTTGTCGCGAAGGTTTGGTTACGTGACGGGCTGAGCGCGGCGCGAAGATTTACTTCGCGCCGTCTTCCGCGGCAGCATCCGTTTCCTGCGACAACCGCGCCTTCGCGTGCCGCATCTTCTCCAGCGTATGCGGCTCCAGCCGCAACGCGACGCCGATCGCGAGCGCATCCATCACGCACAGATGCACGAGCCGCGACACGCCCGGCGTGTTCGGATCGACAGGAGTCGGCACGCGCAGCAACAACGGAATATCGACAAGCCACGCGAGCCTGGAGCCGACATTCGTCAGCGCGATCGTCGTCGCGCCGCGCTCCTTCGCGATCTGCATGCTCTCGTTCACTTCGACACTGCGCCCCGAATGCGAGATCGCGAACGCGACATCGCCGGGTTCGAGCAAGCCCGCGTAAAGACGCTGCAAATGCGCGTCCGTGAAAGCGCTCGCGGCGATATCGAGCCGCAGGAAACGCAGTGCCGCGTCCTGCGCGACGAGTCCCGAGCCTGAGCCGACGCCGAAGAAATACACGCGGCGCGCGCTAGCGAGCGCAGCCAGCGCCGCATTCACCGCAACCGGGTCGATCGCGCTGCGCGCCTGCGTGATGCCCTCGACGGCCGCTTCGCCGACCTTGTCGATCAGCGTCTGCGTATCGTCGCCGCGCGCCACGGCCGTCGACGCATACGGCATCCCGCCCGCGACGCTCTGCGCGAGCTGCATCTTGAAGTCGCGCAACCCGTGTGCGCCCACCGCGCGACAAAAGCGCGTCACGGAAGGCTCCGACACGTCCGCGCGCTGCGCGAGTTCGGTGATGCTCGCGCGCATCGCGAAGTCGACATCGGACAGCACCATGTCGGCGACCTTGCGCTCGGCGGGCCGCAGCGAATCAAGCGCGCTGCGAATGTGAGGAATCAGGTTCGGTGCGGACACCCGTGCGTTCCTTTGGATGGAAGATGAATCAGCGGCATGTCATTGGTGCCCGTCTGATGCTGTCAGCCCAGTCTGTTGCCGCTCTCCGTGTCGAACAGATGCGTGTGCTGCTCGGGAAAGCGCACCGTCACGCGCTGGCCCGGCTCGATCGACGCGCGCTGGCGCATCGTCACGCACCACGCCGCGCCGCCGATCTTGCCGTACAGATGCGTTTCCGCGCCCGTGGGCTCGACTACTTCGACATCCATCGGAATGCCTTCATTCGACGCTTCGATATGTTCGGGCCGCACGCCGAGCGTGACCTTCGCGCCCGGTTTCGCCGCCGCCTGACTCGTGCCCGCAAGCGGAATCAACGCGCCGTCCGCGAGTTTCAATGCGACGCCGTTCGGCGCGCTCACCACTTCGCCCGCAGCGAAATTCATCGAAGGCGAACCGAGAAAGCTCGCGACGAACAGATTCGCCGGCCGGTCGTAAAGCTCCAGCGGACGCCCGATCTGCTCGATGCGCCCCGCGTTCATCACGACGATGCGGTCGGCCATCGTCATCGCTTCGATCTGGTCGTGCGTCACGTAGATCACGGTGTTCTTCAGCCGCTGATGCAGCGCCTTGATCTCCGTGCGCATCTGCACGCGCAGCTTCGCATCGAGATTGGACAGCGGCTCGTCGAAAAGAAACAGCGACGGCTCGCGCACCACCGCGCGGCCCATCGCGACACGCTGACGCTGCCCGCCCGACAGCGCGCGCGGCAAGCGGTCAAGATAGCCGCTGAGGTTCAGCATCTTCGCAGCGGCTTCGATGCGCGGCTTGAAACTCGTCGACGCTTCCTTGCGGATACGCGGACCGAACGCGATGTTGTCGTACACGGACAGATGCGGATACAGCGCGTAGCTCTGGAACACCATCGAGATATTGCGCTGCTGCGGCGCCAGGCCGTTCGCGCGCGTGCCGCCGATCATCAGATCGCCGCCGCTGATTTCCTCCAGGCCCGCGACCATTCGCATCAACGTGCTCTTGCCGCAACCGGACGGGCCGACCAGCACGACGAATTCGCCGTCGTCGATATGCAGGTCGATACCGTGCACGACCTGCGTGTCGCCGTAACGCTTGTAGATGCCGCTCAGTTGCACTGCTGCCATGCTGTCCTCATCGTCGGTTGCGGTTGTGTCGCGTGCTTGCTCTCGGCGTTTAGAGCGATTCGAGCGTCAGTTCTTCGGCCATCAGCCGGTTGCCCGCCATCAGGCCGCCATCGACGGGCAACACCACGCCCGTAATCACGCGTGCCATCGGCGACGCGAGAAACAGCACGGCGTCGGCGATATCGTCGGGCGTCGCGAAGTCGCGCAGCGGATACCACTTCTTCAGATCCTCGAAAACCTGCGGGTTCTTGTCGACGCGCGCCTGCCACGCCTGCGTCTTCACCGTGCCCGGACACACGATGTTCGCGCGTATGCCGTAGCGTCCCAGCTCGATCGCCAGCGACTTCGTGTAGCTGATCAGCCCCGCTTTCGCCGCGCTGTACGCGGGATGGCCGAGCGCCGCCAGGCCGTTCACGGAGCCGATCAGCACGATCGCCCCATGCTGCCGCTCGATCATCGACGCGCGCACCGCTTCGACCGTGTGATACGTGCCGTTCAGATTCAGATCGACGTCGCGCCGCCAGCTCGCGGCATCCGTCGTCGCGAGCGTCAACCCTTGCGCCGCGCCGGCGTTCGCGACGAGCACGTCGACGGGACCGCGTTTTTCGACGGCCTGCGCGACGCGTTCGCGCACGGCCTCGGCGTCGCAGAGATCGACGGCGATGGGCGTCACGCGGTCGGTGCCCAGTTCCGCAGCCAGCTGATCCAGCGCGGCCGCGTCGACATCGAGCGCGAGCACCGTCGCGCCATCCTCCACGAAACGCCGGCACAACACGCTGCCGATCCCGCCGCACGCTCCCGTCACCAGCACGACACGCTTCATGTCCTGTCCTCTCCGCGATTTTCGCAGCTACGGGCGGCCTTCCATTCAGTCAAAAGCCGCCCCCGGCTTGTAAATTTCCTACATATTGCACATTTACACGGCTCGTTGACCATGCAGACGCTGCGGAAGGCAAATTCCCCGCAGCGCACAAAAAGCCCATCCTTTACAGCATGTTATGCAAAAAACCGCGCGATAAAAAATATGGTCAGCCCTACGTGACAAGCTTTTTTTTCGTGTGTAGGATTTTTTCAAACAATTCAACCCAAGCAGCCGGCTACGGCGGCGGACCACCCCAGGAGAGACGAAATGTCGTTGCATGCACGTGCTTCCCTTACGCTCGGCAAAGTCGCCGCAGCGCTCGCGTTTGCAGGTCTAGCCCTATCGGCGCACGCCGATACGGTGCGTGTGACGGTCGCGCATTACAGCGACGCGACAGCACCGTACTTCGAGAAAATGGCCCGCCAGTTCGAAAAGGCCAATCCCGGCACCACGATCAAGATCGAGGACGTGAACTGGGACACGCTGCAACAGAAGCTGCAAACGGATATCTCGGGCAACGCCAACGCCGACCTCGCGATCGTCGGCACGCGCTGGCTGCTCGATTTCGTGAAGGATGACGTCGCCGAGCCGCTCGACCCGTACATGGACGCGAACTTCAAGAACCGCTTTATCGGCCCGTTCCTCGCGCCCGGCCAGATCAACGGCAAGACGTACGGCCTGCCGATCGCCGCTTCGGCCCGCGCGCTGTACTACAACAAGGATCTGCTCGCGAGCGTCGGCTATCCGAATGGCCCGAAAACGTGGAATGACGTGATCGACGCGTCGAAGAAGCTGAAGGCGAAGGGCGTTGCCGGTTTCGGCTTGCAAGGCAAGGAAATCGAAACCGACGTGTACTACTACTACGCGCTGTGGACCAACGGCGGTGACGTGCTGAACAAGCAGGGCAAGGCCGGCTTCGACTCGCCCGCGGGCATCAAGGCGGCGACGCTGTACAAGTCGATGATCGACCAGGGCCTGACGCAGCCGGGCGTCACCGGCTATAGCCGTGAAGACGTGCAGAACCTCTTCAAGCAAGGCCGCGTCGCGATGATGATTTCCGCGCCGTTCCTCGCGAAGCAGATCAAGAAGGAAGCGCCGAACCTGAAGTACGGCATCGATCCGCTGCCCGTCGGCACGAATGGCGCGACGTATGCCGTCACCGACTCGATCGTGATGTTCAAGAACTCGAAGGTGAAGAAGGACGCGTGGAAGTTCCTCGACTATCTGTTCACG
The DNA here is from genome assembly GCF_013426915.1 of Paraburkholderia sp. PGU19. Taxonomy (GTDB): domain Bacteria; phylum Pseudomonadota; class Gammaproteobacteria; order Burkholderiales; family Burkholderiaceae; genus Paraburkholderia. The sequence continues at coordinate 2,215,732 of NZ_AP023180.1, read as the reverse complement.
AAGGAGCCGCGCGTCGAGTTCACGAGCACGGAAGGCTTCCTGCCGACCACCAAGGCTGAGGCCGCCGACCCGGCGTTCAACGATGCCGACACGAAGGCGTTCATCGCGCTGCTGCCGCAGGCACGCTTCGCACCGACCGTGACGGGCTGGGAAGACACCGCGAAGGCCGTGACGAATGCGATGCAGGCCGTGTACCTCGGCAAGTCCAAGCCTGACGATGCGTTGAAGCAGGCCGCGAGCCAGGCGAATCAGGCGCTCGGCCAGTAACGCGCGGTTTGATGCGCAGTTTGATGATCCGTTAGCGTAGTACCGGAAGCCGCATCGGCTCGACGCCGATGCGGCTTCACATTCGATGAGCGCGCTTCCTTCCGTGCGAATTTAGATGCCAACTTTCATGCGAAGCGCCGTGTTGCATCCGGCCCATTCCGTCCCGAGGGCTTCATGAGTTCCAACGCCCAAGCATCCGTCGATCAGGCACGCATGAGCCGTTCCATTGCCCCGCGCGCCGCCGCGCCCTGGTGGCTGATCGCGCCGAGTCTGATCCTCGCGCTGTTCATCATCAGTTACCCGATCTTCAACATCGTGTATCAGTCGGTGCACGATGTCTCGCGCTTCGGCGCGATTCGCGATTTCACCGGATTCAAGAACTTCTTCACGGTGTTCGCCGACCCCGTGTTTCTCGATTCGCTGCGCCGGACCATTGTGTGGACGGCAGCCGTCGTCGGCGGCACGGTGATCATTTCGGTGCCCGTCGCGCTCGTGCTGAATCAGGATTTCCACGGTCGCGGCATTGCCCGCACGATCATCATGCTGCCGTGGTCCGTATCGCTGACGATGACAGCCGTCGTCTGGCGCTGGGCGTTCAACGACGACTACGGCATGGTCAACGTGACCTTGCAGCGGCTCGGGTTGATCGGCGGCCCGATTCACTGGCTGGCGACACCCGAGCTCGCGTTTCCCGTCGAGATCGCGGTCGGCATTCTCGTGTCGATTCCGTTCACGGTGACGATCCTGCTCGGCGGCCTGTCGTCCGTGCCCGGCGATATCTACGAAGCCGCGCGTATCGACGGCGCGAGCGCGTGGCAGCAGTTCCGTCAATTGACATTGCCGCTGCTGCGCCCGTTCGTGAACATGGCGATCCTGCTCAATGTGATCTACGTGTTCAACTCGTTTCCGATCATCTGGGTGATGACGCAGGGCGGCCCCGACAACGGCACGCATATTCTGGTCACGTATCTGTACGAACTCGGCTTCAGGCTCGGGCGTCCCGGCCAGGCGGCGGCCGTGTCGCTCGTCATGCTCATCATGCTGTTCGTGTTCTCGGTGCTGTATCTGCGCATTCAGCCGTCGAAAGAAGGAGAGCCAGCATGAACGCGAAGATGAAACGCACCGTGTGGTGCTGGCTCGCGCTGTCGCCGCTGATCGTGGTCGTGCTGTTTCCGTTTGCCGTGATGCTTTTCACAGCGCTGAAACCCGCGAACGAAGTGTTCGTCTATCCGGCACGCTGGTTGCCGATGCACTGGCAATGGCAGAACTTCGTCGACATGTGGACGGCCGCGAACTTCGGCGTCGCGTTGCGCAATAGCACGGTCATCAGCCTGCTTTCGACAGCGCTCGCGCTCGCCGTCAGCCTGCCCGCCGCGTATGCGCTCGCGCGCTTTCCGTTTCGCGGGCGCGGGCTGTATCGGCAGTTTCTGCTCGTCACGCAGATGCTTTCGCCGATTCTGCTGGTGGTCGGTCTGTTCCGTCTCGCCGCGATGATTCCGTATGGCGACGGTAATCTCGTCGATTCGAAAATCGGCGTGATCGTCTCGTATGCGGCATTCAATATCGCGTTCGCCGTGTGGATGCTGTCGTCGTATTTCCAGACCGTGCCGCGCGATCTCGAAGAATCCGCGTGGCTCGAAGGATGCAGCCGCACGCGCGCCGTGTTCAAGGTGTTTCTGCCGCTCGCCGTGCCCGCTATCGTCGTGACGGCCATTTTCACGTTCATCAACGCGTGGAACGAGTTCGCCGTCGTCTATACGCTGATCCGCTCGCCCGAGAACAAGACGCTCACCGTGCAGGTCACCGATATGGTGGCGGGCAAGTACGTCGTCGAATGGCATCTGGTGATGGCCGCGACGCTGTGCGCGACGTTGCCGGTGTCGATCGTGTTCGCATGGCTGCAGCGCTATCTCGTGAAGGGCCTCGCGCTCGGCGCGGTCAAGTAAGGTCTTCTTTCTGTCACACAAGGGCCGTCGCGCGGCGACGGCCCTTCGTCTGCATCGTTCCCCGCTGCCTTGTAAAGTTGTTCCGCAACAGTTCAGAAGTGGTTACCTCAAATTGCTCAAAATTGGCCATTTCCTGCGGCCAGTTTCGCGCCTAATCTTTATGTGTCGCGCAGCTGAAGCGCACTCTCACTGAGGAAACGATCATGGAACAACGTCTCGACTTCTACAAAGCCAACCCGCACGCAATCAAGGCGATGCTCTCGCTCGAAGAACGCATCGGCAAGAGCGACCTCGAAAAATCGCTGACGGAACTGGTGCGTCTGCGCGCATCGCAGATCAACGGCTGCGCGTTCTGCGTCGACATGCACACCACCGACGCGCGCAAGGGCGGCGAAACGGATCGCCGTCTGGCGACGGTCGTCGTGTGGCGCGAAACGCCGTTCTTCACGGCACGCGAACGCGCGGCGCTGGAATGGACGGAAGCCGTGACGCTGGTCTCCGAGAATCATGTGCCCGACGCAGTGTGGGAAGCCGTGAAGCCGCATTTCAGCGAGGCCGAACTGGTCGATCTGACGTTGCTGATTTCGGCGATCAATGCGTGGAACCGCTTCGCGATTTCGTTCCGCAAGATGCCGGCGTAAAGCGGCTTTCGGCGGTGTGTGAAGAAAGCGGGCATCAGTGCCCGCTTTTTTGCGAACTGGATTCGCATGCGATATGCCGCAATCGCACCGCGTCGACATCAAGGTGAACAGCTTTTCACCTGAAGCCGAATCTACGCAGAATCGGAGAATCCTGACGCGCGCGGGAAAGTAATCTGATTAACGAAGCTCACTCCTGTCAATAAAGTCTCCCGTACGGTGACACCTCGATGAACGGTGCATCGTGATCTTCGAATAACAACGGAGCATTTGACATGAAAGTGAAATCTGCGTTACTTGCGTTGCTCGCTTCATCGATGTTGTCGTGTTTCGCGCAGTCCGCATCGGCAGCGCCGATGGCTCTGGAAGGGCAGCCGTTCGCCATGAAGTCGGACGGCCCGAAAAGCGCTTCGGCCGCCGATCAGAAGCTCGCATTCGGCTACTGGATATGCGATCCCAGCTGGAATCCTTCGGATTGCTACTGGCTTCCAGGCGATTAAAGAATCCAGAATCAGCGAGTGAATCGCGACACCCTGCAAGCACTTAAGCTTGCAGGGTGTTTTCATTTCCGGCCACGTCCGTGCGCCTGCATCTGGCCAGCATTGGCGCTATGCTAGTGGGTCCACTCACCAGGAACACGCTCATGAAAACGACCCCAGGCTCCATGATCACTTTCAGCCGCCCAGACGGTAAAGAACTGCAAGGTTATCTGGCCACGCCCGAGAAAACGGATGGCGCGCCCGCAGTGGTCGTCATTCAGGAATGGTGGGGCTTGAACGACCAGATTCGCGGCGTCGCCGATCGCCTGGCGGCAGCGGGCTACTTCGCGCTCGTGCCCGATCTGTATCGCGGCAAGTCGACGGTCGAAGAGGAAGAAGCGCATCACCTGATGGACGGCCTCGATTTCGGCGATGCCGCATCGCAGGACGTTCGCGGCGCGGCGCAATATCTGAAGCAGCGTTCGGGCCGCGTTGCCGTGATGGGCTATTGCATGGGCGGCGCGCTAACCTTGCTCACGCTGGGTCAAAGCCCGGAAGTGTCGGCGGGCGTCGTGTTCTACGGCTTCCCTCCGCTGGACTATATCGACGCGTCGAAAGTCAAGGTGCCCGTTATCGGGCATTACGCGACGCAGGACGCGTTCTTTCCGATCGCGACGGTCGAAACGCTCGAATCGAAGCTGCGCGACGCGAACGTCGACGTCGAGTTTCATCGCTATCTCGCGCATCATGCGTTCGCCAACGAAACAGCCGTGGGCTTCAGCCGCATCGCGGGCACGCAGTTCGACCCGGTGTGGTCGGAAATGGCTTGGGACCGGACGCTGACCTTCCTGGGACGCAAGCTCTGGGAGAAGTAAAAGTCGTGGCGCGCGACGTGTGCGCGTAAGAAGCGTGTTCGGGTCCGCCCGGCGGGCGCAATTCACCGCGCCCGTCGCGGATACCTCAACAGATCATCGGCAACGGGCACGGCCGCCAGCACCAGCAACAACGCCGCGAGCGGCAGCGTCGCGATGAACCCGACCTGTTTGAACGCAATCGCGCCGGCAAGCCCGCCCGCGAGAAACATGCCGAGCAGCGAGGCGAGCAGACCGAGCCGCCGCATGTCGGCGCCGACGTATGCCGCTTCCGTCGACGGCACGCCCCGGTTCCAGTACAAGCCCTTGCCGATTTCGATGCCGATATCCGTCACGAGTCCCGTGACGTGCGTCGTGCGGATTTCCGCTTTCGATATCTTGGTGATCATCGCGTTCTGCATCCCCATCACGTAGCAAAGCAGCGTGACGGTGGCAGGCACGAACAGCGGTCGATGCTGCTCCAGGTTCGCGCCGAGCACGCCGAAGCACAACAACAGAAGCCCTTCGAGCACGAGCGGCATCGCGTAGACGCTCTGCGTCCCTCTTCGTCGGCCCCAGTTGATCAGAATGGCCGAACTCGCCGCGCCGGCAAGAAACGCGAAGGTCGAACTCGCCGCCGACAGCACGAACGCGAGATCGCCGAGCGCGAGACTGTCGGCGAGCGACGAGACCATGCCGGACATGTGCGACGTGTACTGGCCGATCGCCAGAAAGCCGCCCGCGTTTGCAGCGCCGGCAATCCCGGCGAGCGCGAGGCCAAGCCGCCGGTTGGCGGCGTCAGTGCGAGCGGCCGAGGTAAAGCCGCGAAGATAATCAACGGGCACGATGACGCCTGCAAAAGAAGGGAATTTCGACAATCCCACCTTCAAATGGCGCTTATCTCGTTTTTGATGCCCGACAATTCCCTGCGATCATTTGTCGCACCGCGATTGCGCCGCGGCGCCGTCGTGCCCGTCCGACCCGCGAGTTCGCCGTTCAGTGAACTCGCGAGGCCGTCAGCTCGCCAATCAGTCGTCGTAGTGACGATGCTTGTGCTTGCGCTTGTACGAACTATGCGAACCGTACGAACCGTGCGAATAGTCGTCGGCGTACGAGTTGGAACGCGAGATGTTGCCGCCGAGCGCCGAGCCCGCGCCGCCGCCGAGCGCCGCGCCGACCAGGCCGCCTCCGCGCCCGCCCATCGCGTTGCCCGCCGCGGTGCCCGCACCGCCGCCCAGCGCGCCGCCGATGATCGCGCCCGTGCGCTCACGGCGGTTCGACGTAACCGCACCGCCCGCGCCGCCGCCCACCGCGCCGCCGATCACGGCACCCGTGCTGCCGCCCACCGCGCCGCCCAATGCCGCACCGGCGACGCCGCCGAGCGCGCCGCCAAGCGCATTGTTCATATCGCCGGCCATCGCCGGCAACGACGCCGCAGCCGTCAGCGCTGCAATGGCCACCATCTGAATGATTCGCTTCGACATAGTTTGATCAGTAGTTTTTGAGACGGGGCGAGTATAACCAACGTGTGAAAGGGGTTCGTAACACCGGTCAATCCGTCCAGTAAGAGGTGTAACAATTTCCGCCGGGCAAATGCCGTCCGGCCCGCCACATAAGGCGGGAGCGGCTTTCGGAGGGATCGTTGTGTTCAGCGGGACACACTTTTTCGTCGTTTTAATGTTGTGCTGTGACGACGTGCGCTTGAATCCTTCCGTCGATTGCGCTACCGCCGAAACGCTTGCGCAGGGCCGTTGCGCAAACCGCTGTCGCTTCGTCGAGCGTCACGCCCGGACGGGCATCGATTTCGGCCCGCACCGGCGTGCCCTGGCAGAACGCTTTCGCGGCAGCCTGCGCCGACGCCGCGCCGCTGCGTTTCGCGATCGTCTCGATGCGCGGCGGCGGCGCATCGAAGCCGCCGTTCGCGAGATCGCGCGCAATGATGTTCGTGTCCCAATAACCGTGCGGCACGCGCTGCAAGAAACTCGGCGGGTCCGCCGCATACAGCTTGCCGAGCGCATCCGAAACGGTGGCGGCAAACGCGTTCTCCTCGATGCGATCCCAGACGTTGAACAGCAGCACGCCGCCGCTTCGCAGCACGCGCCGCGCCTCGGCAAACGCGCGCGCCTTGTCGGGGAAAAACATCGCGCCGAACTGGCAGACGATCAGATCGAAACTCGCATCGTAGAACGGGAGATGCATCGCATCCGCCTGCTGCCAGGTCACGGGCCTGTGCGGGCCGCGCGTCGCGGCGCAGTCGAGCATCGCCTGATTGAGGTCCGTCGCCACGATTTCGACATGCTCGGGCAGCGCATCCACCATCGCTCGCGTGACGACGCCCGTGCCCGCCGCGATTTCGAGCACGCGCGACGGCTGAACCGACGCCGCCCTGCTCGCAAGATCGCGCGCGTACGGCTCGAAGATCATTGGCACGAGGTAGCGCTCGTAGATTTCTGGAATCGAGCCGGTGAAGCCCGTGTCGCTGGATGTGTTCATCGAACGCCTCCGTTCCGCGCGATTGACGCTAGATCCATGTGGATAGCTTAGACGCGCGGCGTCACATCGCCATTTTTGCACTATACTTAACCATATGGCTAACTATCATGCTGCAGTCAGCGAAGTGTTCCAGGCGCTGTCCGATCCGACCCGTTGCGCGATCGTCAGCATGCTCGGACGCGGCGCGCAGACCGTCTCGGTACTGGCGCGGCCCTTCGACATAGCGCTGCCGTCGTTCATGAAACACGTCGCCGTGCTGGAGCACAGCGGCCTGATCCGCACGCACAAGATCGGCCGCGCGCGCACCTGCGAACTGATGCCCGCGAAGCTGACGGAAGTCGAAACATGGCTGGCCGCGCAGCGCGCCGTGTGGGAAGCACGATCCGACCGGATGGTCGAATTCGTCGAACAGCTTCATCAAGAGGAGCAAGCTGATGTCAACAAAACCCGTCGAAAGCGCTGACACGACCGATCTCGTCATCACTCGCGTGCTGCGCGCGCCCGTGGCTGCATTGTGGCGCGCGTGGACCGAACCGGAGTTGCTGAAGGAATGGTGGTGCCCGAAGCCCTGGACCACTGAAGTGCGTGCGTTCGATCTGCGTCCGGGAGGCGCTTTTCACACCTTCATGCAAGGTCCCGATGGCGGCACGAGCGACAACCCCGGCTGCTTTCTCGAAGTCGTCCCGCAAGCGCGCATCGTGTTCACGTCGATGCTCACGGCGGGCTGGCGTCCCAACACGCCGTGGCTCGGCTTCACCGCCGCGATCACAATGTCCAAAGAAGGCGAAGGCAGCCGCTACATCGCGCGCGTCATGCATCCCGACGTCGCGACGCGCGACCGGCACGAACAACTCGGCTTCTTCGACGGCTGGAACACCTGCATCACGCAACTCGACGAATTTGCGCTCACGCTCGGCCGGGCGTGAGCATCGGCGCGCGGCGCTCGCACGGCCGCCATCGTCGTCGCAAAGTGGCGCGGTCGCCCGACAGAGCAAGCAGTCGGCTTTCGATAGTCCCTGGCCGAGGACGACGTACGCCGCCGCTTCAGCAAGCGCTCAACCCGCTTCGACCATTCCCCAACGCAACGGCGACCCTCGCGAAGTCTCATCCGCATATCGAGCGGGCACGCCCGGCACCGCGCGAACGCGCGCAGGTGTGCGCGACAACCGGTACGGCACTCTGAGGATCGGCCAGAACGCGCCGCTCGCATCGCGGGCGACGCTCAGCACGTCCGCGAGAAAATCGCCGTCTTCGATCAACTCATCGACGCGCGCCACGGGCACCGCGCTAACGCCCGCATTCGCAAGCGCGACAACCGCCGACGCCCGCGACAGCGAGCCGCACCGCTCGCGCCTTGCACAAGCCGCGAGCGCAGCCACATCGAAACGCTCATCGCTTTCGAGCCACACATGACCGTCGATGCACGCGACCGCGATCCCCTCCCGTTCAGGATTGCCGGACGCAAACAGCGCGCACCACGCAGCCACGTCCTGCATCGATATTTCGACGAAGGTCCCCGCCTGCCGCGCAGGATCGGCGAGCAGCGCGAGGATCGCCAGCAGCGCCGCCTGTCCGCCCAGAATGTCCGCGCCCGACGCGCCGAGTTTGACCGGCTGGCCGTTGCCGCGCGTCAGGTCCATGAGTCCGCCCATCGCCTGAATGACCGTGTCGAACGCGGGCCGCGCCGGGTAGGCAGACGCGATGCCGAAGCCCGAGATCGAGCAATAGATCAGACGCGGGTTGATCTCGCCGAGCGCCTCGCGCCCGAAGCCGAGCTTTGCGAGCGCACCCGGCCGCAGGTTTTCGACAAGCACATCGGCATCGGCGAGCAGCGTGCGCAGATGCGCGCGGTCGGCCTGCTGCTTCAGATCGAGCGCCAAGGTCTGCTTGTCCGTATTGTTGAGCGCGAAGAAGTAGCTCGTGCCCGCCTGCCCCGGCGTCCACGCGCGCGCCACATCGCCGTCGGGCGGTTCGATCTTCACGACCTCTGCGCCGAGCGCCGCGAGATGCTTGCCGACCAGCGGCGCTGTCGTGTACTGACCAATCTCGACGACCTTGATGCCGGCGAGCGGCCCGGCGTCGCAGGTGCGCACTGTACTCTCAACGCCTGCACGCGGCTTTAAAGATGCGTCGTCCGTCAGACGCGACATGCCGAAGATCGACATCTGCCGATACGTCTCGCCCTCGATACCGCACGCGTCGATCTGCGCCGCCGCATCCGCGTGCCGCATGCGAAAGTTCGGCTCGCTGGACAGCCCCGCGACGGACACGATCGGCCCGGCCGCCACGCCAATCTGTTCGCACAGATGCGAGCATGCATCCGTGGTCAGCGTGGACGTCCACATTTCGATCAGCGCATCGAGTTCATCGACATTCAATACGCGCGCACGCAACGTGTCGAAGCGCGAGTCGTCGAGTTGCGGCACGCGGGCCACGCTCTTGATCTTGCGCCACTGTTCTTCTGTGCTGGTGCAAATCAGTATCCAGCCGTCGAGCGTCCGATACGCATTCCACGGCGCGCAAGCAGGATGACGATTGCCGACGCGGCCAACCGTGCGTTGCGCGAACGCAGCAGGCAGAAACGTCGTGAGCGCGCTCGCCGCGCAGCCGAACAAGGTCACGTCGATAGTCTGCGCGATGCCGTGCAAACGCTTCACGCGTACGGCGGCCGCAATCGATGCGCACGCATACAGCGCCGCCGATATCTCCGTGAACGGCACGCCGATACGCACCGGCTCGCCATGCGCGAAGCCCGTCGTGTCCATCAGGCCGCTGATCGCCTGGATCTGCGCATCGGAGGCGCACATGCCCGCGCGCGCGCCTTGCGGTCCCGTCGCGGTGATATCGCAAACGATATGCTTGCCCGCCGCCTTCAGCTCCGCGATCGTGCTGCGTTCGCTCGCCGCGCTCACGTCCGATGAAACGACGATCACGTCATACGCGAAGCCACCCGTTGGCTCTGCGTGCGCAAACGTGACTTGCGCGCCGGCGCGTTCGAGCAACGTCGCACCGAGCCTCACTGCCTGGCGCGAGCCCCAGGCCAGAATTCGCACACCGTCCAGCATGGTTGTCTCCTTCAGTCTCACAGATTGCCTTTGAATCAACGATACGGCGCGCAACCAGCGCGCTCAAACGACATTTGCTGCGCACTCGATTGAGTTTTGCTGACGTCAGCGCAAACGCACATGCAAGCTCGCTTCTACGTAGCAATCCCCGCATGCAGCGTGCAAAGCGCGTGCTACCATTTTTCGATGCGAACCCTTCCGTCACTCAACGCGCTGCGCGCCTTCGAGGTCTGCGGCCGCCTGCTGAGCGTGCAGCTCGCCGCGAACGAACTCAACGTCACGCCCGCTGCCGTCAGCCGTCAGATCAAGCTGCTCGAAGACCAGCTCGGCGTGCTGCTGTTCGAGCGCGGTCATCGCGCGATCGCATTGACGCCGATGGGAGAGCGCTATCTCGCCGACATCGTGCGCGGCTTCGAAACGCTGCGCACCGCAACGATCAATCTCACGGAAGCGCGCCGCCGCCGCACGCTGAAAATACGCGGCTACACGACGTTCTCGATGAACTGGCTGCTGCCTCGTCTGTCGACGTTTCATCGCGAGCATCCCGATATCGAAGTCAGTCTCACCACATCTCTGCAACCCGTCGACTTCAACACCGAAGACGTCGACGCGGCGATCCGGCTGTCGCATGCGCCGTCGTCGGATCTCGGTTTCGACCGGCTCGTGCCAAACGAACTGGTGCCCGTGTGCAGTCCCGAGTTCCTGCGCGCGCATCCCGATCTCACCGACGCGACACCCGAAGCACTGCGCAACGTGCCGCTGCTGCATTCGCTGGCGCGCCGCGAGGACTGGGCCAAATGGCTCGACGCGGCGGGCGTGCGCGGCGTCAATCCGTTGAGCGGCCTCAGCTACGAAAGCTCGATCCTCGCGTACTTCGCGGCGACGCAAGGCGTAGGCGTTGCAATGGCGCAGCGCGTGCTCGTCGCCGATCAGTTGCGCGACGGCACGCTCGTGATGCCCTTTTCGTTCGTGCTCGATCTGGGCGCCTTCACGTACTACCTGATCTATCCGCGCGAGCATCTGTCGAACGCCGAGTTCGCCGCATTCCGTAACTGGCTTCTGTCGATTGGCGAAGCGACACCCAGTGCACCTAAGGCGCCTAGCGGCCCTTGAACTGCGGCCTGCGTTTTTCGGCGAACGCCTTGCGCCCTTCCACGCGGTCTTCTGAATCGCGCATCGCGCCCCACGCCAGCTCGGTAAATTCGAGCGCTTGCGCAAGCGGCACATTGCTGCTCGTTTCCGCGACTTTCTTGATCATCTGCACGGCAAGCGGACCATTCGACGCGATCGTGCGCGCGAGTTCGCGCGCCTTGTCCATCAGCGCTTCGGGCTCGACGACATCGGATATGAGGCCGATCCGCTCCGCGTACGCCGCGTCGATCTTGCAGCCGGTCAGCAGCATCTTCATCGCGATCGCGGACGGCACGGCCTTTTGCAGCGCCTGAATCCCGCACACGGCGGGAATGCTCGCGACGACGGCTTCGGGCAAGCCAAACACGGCATTCGTCGAGGCGATCCGCAAGTCACATTGCAGCGCGAGTTCGAGTCCGCCGCCGAGGCAATAGCCGTTGATCGCGCCGATAACAGGCTTGAAGAGGCGCAGCGAACTGAGATCCATTAGCCGCACATAGATGCCTTCGGCGGCAGCGCGGTCGATAAATCGCACGAACGACGAACTGAAGCTCGTCGAAGGCGGCAGCGTATTTTTCAGGTCCGCGCCGACGCAGAACGATTTGCGCCCCGCGCCTGTCAGCACGATCACGCGCACGTCATCGTCGTCGCGCGCTTCGGCGAGCGCCGCGCGTAAATCCTTGAGACTGTCGAGGTCGAGCGCGTTGAGCGCTTCGGGACGGTCCAGGCTCACCGACGCCACATGATCCGACACGCTGTAGTGAATCGTCATGATGTGCTCCTCAAACGCTCGGCGACGACAGCGAACGGCCGCCGCATACATAGAGCGTCTGCCCCGTGATGTACGACGCTTCGCGCTGCGCAAAGAACAAGACGGCCTGCGCGATATCGTCGGGCGTACCGATGCGCTGCACGGGCACCGATTTTTTCAGCCGCTCCTGAAGCTCTGCATCGAAGGCCTGAAACAACGGCGTATCGACGATACCGGGCGCAATCGCGTTGACGGTGATGCCGGCACACGCCCATTCGAGCGCGAGACTGCGCGTGAGGCTCACCACGCCGCCCTTCGCGGCCGAATAGTTCGACTGTCCGACACCGCCTAGCCACGCGCGCGACGAGATGTTCACGATGCGCCCATGGCGCGCGGCGCTCATGTGCGCGAGCACGGCGCGGCAACACAGAAACTGCGACTTCAGGTTCACGCCAATCACAGCGTCCCAGTCGTCGTCGCTCATCTTCGTGATGCGTTTGTCGCGCACGATGCCCGCGTTGTTCACCAGCACGTCGATCTGGCCAAAGCGTTCGACGACAGCCTCGACCGCCTCGTTGACGGACGCGCTATTCGTCACATCGACGGGAAGCGCGATCACGTCGGCGCCCGCCTCGGCCAGCGCGCTGGCGGCGTGATCGAGCGCCGCGCGGTCGAGATCGAACAGCGCGATGCGCCTGCCATTGCGAGCCAGCGCAGCCGCGATGCCGAAGCCGATACCCTTCGCGCCGCCCGTGACGATGGCGACTTCGGCGGCCGGGTTGTGAGGTGATGCGTTCATGACGTGTCTCCATGGAATGAAAAGCCTGTGCATCCCATGCTAGGGCGCGCTACGCCCCACGCTCAAACGACTTTTTTCGCGGCTTCGATTGACTTTCGCTCAATCGAAACCGCTCGCGCCCGCGCGTTGGCCGTCTGCGGCCTGGCTGCAAAAAATATCAATCGAAAGCGCAGAAAAAGTCGTTTGCGCGGCGTATCGGGCGAAATCTACGATGCGTCCATGTGCCGGATCAAGCGATACGTCCAGCACTTTTCACCTGCGTTGCGCGACCAGCGCGCGCTCACCACAAGAGACACGGAGACAGCATGGACACCATCCTTCCGGGCGTTGCGCACGAAGAATCCGCTACGCCGCTCACGCGAGCGCAGAGAAAGGCCATCGTTGCAGCGACACTCGGCACGGTTGTCGAATTCACCGACTGGATCATTTACGCCACCTTCGCCGCGCTGTTTTCACGACACTTCTTTCCCGCGAACAACGACCGCGTGTCGCTGCTCTCCGCGTTTGCCGTGTTCGCGGTCGGCTTCGTGATGCGGCCTATCGGCGGCGCGCTGCTCGGCGCGTATGCCGACCGGCACGGCCGCAAGAACGGTCTCGCGCTGTCGGTTGCGTTGATGGCGGGCAGCTCGCTGGTGATTGCCATGTGTCCCGGCTATGAATCGATCGGTATTGCGGCGCCGCTGATACTCGTGCTCGCGCGGCTCATTCAGGGCTTCGCGGCGGGCGGCGAGTTCGGCTCCGCGTCGACGTTCCTGATCGAATCGTCCGCGCCTTCGCGGCGCGGCTTCGCGGGATCGTGGCAGCACTTCGCGGTCAACGCGGGCGTGCTGGTGGCGGCGTTGATCGGCGCGATCCTCACGTCGATGATCGATCATGCGGGCATGGCGAAGTGGGGCTGGCGCGTCGCCTTCACGATTGCCGGACTGCTCGGCTTCGTTGCGCTGTGGGTCCGCCTTGCCGTCGCCGAAACCGATGCGTTCAAGAAGAGTGCCGCGACACATCAGCGCACGCGTCATCCGTTTCTCGAGATCGTTCGCGAGCATCCTCGCGCGGCGCTGCGCGTGATCGGCATCGCGATGGCGGGCAACCTGTGCATCTATCTGTGGCTGGTGCTGTTTCCGACGCTCGCTCATCTGCGCACGGGTTTGCCGCTGCACGACGCGTTCAACGCGAGCGTGATTTCGATCGTCGTCTCGCTGATTGCAATTCCGTTTATCGGCAAGTTGTCGGACCGTATCGGCCGCAAGCCCGTGCTGCTCGTTTTCGCAGGCGGCTCGGCACTGTTCGCATGGCCCGCGCTGCATTTCCTCAGCAATGACTTCTGGTGCGCTACCGCAATCGTCACGATCGGCATGCTGCTTTCGTCGGGCTTCGCCGCCACCTGCGCGACGGTGATGGCCGAGCAGTTCCCGGCGCGAGTGCGTGCGACGGGTGTCGCGCTGCCTTATGCGGTATCGGCGGCACTGTTCGGCGGGACGCTGCCGTACATCGTTACCGCGATGTCGAGTTCCGGTCTGTCGCAATACCTGTGGGTCTATGTCGCGGCCGTGTGCGCCGTGGGCTTCGTGGTCTATGCGCGGATGCCGGAGACGCGCGGCAAGGTTCTCGATTGAGCGCTACTGAAGGTTAAGCAGACTCGCTCGTCGTCGCAGGTTCTGAAGTACTTTTATTGGAGGCAGCAATGCGCAAAGTGGTAATCGGCGGCGTCGGCATGACGTCCTTTGGCAAGTTCCTGGAGCGCAATCTGAAGTCGCTCGCTGAAGAATCGGTCTCGCTCGCATTGAAGGATGCGCGCGTCAGCGTCAACGACGTGGATCGTATCTTCTTCGGCAATGCGGCGGCAGGCGTCGTCACCGGTCAGGAAATGATTCGCGCGCAGTCGTCGCTGCGCAATACGGGGCTCGACGGCAAGCCGATGTTCAACGTCGAAAATGCGTGCGCGTCGGGCAGCTCGGCGTTGAATCTCGCATGGCTTTCCGTCGCTTCGGGACAGTCGGAAACGGCGCTCGTGGTCGGTGTCGAAAAGCTCACGCACGAAGACAAGGCGATCTCGTTCGGCGCGTTCGCAAAGGCCGTCGATCTCGAAGAGCCGTTGCCCGAAGGCGTGACGACAGGAACGGGCTCGCTCTTCATGGATCTCTATGCCGCAAAGGCGCGCAAATGGATGGAAAAGACGGGCGCGGAGGCGAGCGATTTCGCGCGCGTTGTCGTGAAGAGCCGCCGCGCCGGGTCGCTGAATCCGCATGCGCAGTTCCGCAACGAGACCAGCGTCGACGAAGTGCTCGCCAGCCGGATGGTCAGCGATCCGCTGACGCTCTTCATGTGCTCGTCGATCGGCGACGGCGGCGCGGCGGTGTTCATCTGCTCGGAACAATTCGCGGCGAAGCGCGACATTCGCCCGGTGTACATACGCGCGAGTTCGATCGTGTCGGCGAAAGCGGATGGATCGGGGGAACTGGTCGCTGTGCGCGCAGCGAATGCTGCGTATGAACAGGCGGGCATCGGTCCGTCGGATGTGCATGTGGTCGAATTGCACGACGCTTCCGCGCCTGCCGAACTGATTCACTACGAGAACCTCGGCCTGTGTACGCCCGGCGATGCGCCGAAGCTGATCCGTTCCGGCGACACGGATATCGGCGGACGGATCTCCGTGAATCCGAGCGGCGGCTTGTTGTCGCGCGGTCATCCTGTCGGCGCGACGGGCGTCGCGCAGATCGTCGAGCTGACGCAGCAATTGCGCGGCACGGCGGGCGCGCGGCAACGGCCGGGAGCGAAGGTGGCGCTGGCCGAGAATAATGGCGGGCAACTGGCGGGGATTCGGCCGTTGCGCTGGTGACTATTCTGTCGACCTGATTGTAGCTTGCTTGAACATCGCGCCGCATGGAGCATGCGGCGCGATGTTCAGATGCGGCACACTCTCACGCAACGGCACTCCCCCGCTTGCCGACCGGCAACTCGCGCACGACGACATACTCGGGATCACGTCGCTGCCTCGCGAAGATCACCAGGATTTCGCGCCATGCCGACCACAAGCCTGCATACGGTTGCGGCATCTGCTCAGCAACGGCCTCGTGAAATTTCGGCAGCGCATGAAACGGCACGCTCGGGAACATGTGATGTTCGATGTGGTAATTCATGTTCCAGTACAGAAACCGCACAACCGGATTCAGCTTCACGGTACGGCTCGACACGCGATGATCGAGCACGTTCTCCTTCAGGCCCGTATGCTGGGTCAACGCGCACAGCTCATGCAACCAGGTTCCATAAGCACGCGCCAGAAACAGAAACACGATGGGCAACCCGCTATGCGCAAGCACGGCCCAGACAAACACTGCGACATAGCACGCAAGCAGCACGCGCGAGTTGTCGCACATCTTCTTGTACTCCGCCTCGGGCACGACCTCTTTCGCGCCCTTCGTGATAATGCCGAAGCTGTGCAGAAAGATCGCGCTGAGAAACTGCACGCCATGCGATACGCGAACGAAATCCGTCATCAGCTTCACATAGCTATGCGGGCGATGCTTGAACGCCAGTTCAGGATCTTTATAAGGCGCCGCCGTCAGATGCGTGTACGTGTGATGCTTTGCATGAAGCCAGCGGCTATACACCTGCTCGCGCCACGACATGAAGCAGATCGCCCAGTAGACCGCCTCGTTCAGCCAACGCGTCTTGAACACGGTGCCGTGCCCCAGCTCATGCGCGGCGGCCTCACTGAACGCAAACACCGTTCCGTACAAAAGAAACGCGGGAATCACCCACGCCGTGCCAAGCGATGCCCACGCGAGCGCGCCTGTCGCAACGACGAGCGCGAAGAATCCCCCGCCTGCGCGAGTCCGCGCGCATCGGAACGCGTGGAAAACTCCTTGAGCATCTTGCGATCGATGTCGACCCGGTGCCACGCGTGCATATCGATGTTCATTGCGTTGTCCCCACACGATTAGCGATATGAGCCCGCGTACTTCTGCACGGGCGCGAGGTTATCCTTCGTGACGAAGCTCGGGCCGGAACTTACCGTCGATCCCGTATAAACCGGCTTCAGGTCGTATTTGGCGAGCCGCGCCGCGACCTTTTTGTCCTCTCTCAATGCCGCGACGATGCGCGCGGAGTCGTTCGTCTTGTCGCGAATCGCAATCGCCATTGCCGCGACGGACAAATAGCCTTGCAGATACGGCTGCTGATCGATGGCGAATGCGATCTGCCCCGCCTGAATCGCCTTCAGGATGTCGGGCGAGAGATCGAACGTGGCAACGTAGATCTTCCCGCTCATGCCCGCGTCTTTCACGCCGCGCAACACGCCCGTCGCCTGATCGGGACCGAGCGCGAGAATCGCCTGGGTCGTGGGGTGCGATCTCAGGTAGGCGGCGACCTTGCTTTCGATCACCGTCGGATCTTCGCCGCTATCCATCGTCGCCTTCTTGTAGTCGACGCCGATCGCATCGGCGAAACCTTTGCAGCGGTCCCACAACGCCTGAATGTCGGCGCCGTGGTTCACGCACAGAAACTCGTGGATGCCCGCCGCTTTCGCGCGCTCACCTGCTGCCTTGCCAGCATCGTATTCGGGCTGGCCGATGTGCATCAGCGCGCCGAGCTTCATGCCCGATTCAGGCCCACCGTTGATGGTGACAAGCGGAATGTGCTTCGCCTTCACGCCTGTCAGTCCCTTCTGGATCATGTCGAAGTTCGGCACCGTCGTGATCACGCCCGAGTAGTTGCGCGCCGCCGCCTGTTCGAGAATGCGCACCATGTCGCCCGTATCGCCGGAAGGGGGATTGCGGTAATCGACGGGCACGTTGAAATCTTCGCTCGCGTCGCGCATGCCGTTCTTGACGGTGTTCCACCAGACGTTCGAGTCCGAGCCATGACTGACCATCACGAAGCGCTCGTCGGCGGCGGCGCTGTTCGCGGCGAAGCCGGTGACGAGCGTCAGCGCTGCGAGCGCAGCGGCGATTCTTTTGACCGCGCGTTGGGTTGCGCGAAATGCGGGCTTGTCCATGATGGTTGTCTCCTGACATGGGATTGGCATGGCGGAATGCGCGTCTGCGTATGCGCGCGGCGCTGGGCCGCCGGGTCTTTGTCGCCGGGGCTTTATCGCTAACGCCCGGTCGCTTCCGGTGGTTAGAATCTAGTTGATCGAATCTCCGCTCTCAAACGGTTTGTTGAGGATATTTCCTCAAACTGGGGGACCGCATGAACGTCAGACGCAAGCCGACCATGGAAGATGTCGCGAAGGCCTCCGGCGTCAGCTATTCGACTGTCGAACGCGTGCTGAACGGGCGTGGCGGCGTGGCGCGCGAGAAGGAATCGCGCGTGCTCGAATGGGCGCGCAAGCTCAAGATGGACCGCGCGCTTGACGAAGTGTCGGTACGCTGGCTGCGCATCGCGATCCTCACGCAACAGCCTTCGTCGCCGTACTACGTTGCGCTACGGCAGGGGTTCGAGCTAGCGCAGAAGTCGTTCGAAACGCATCGCGTGGTGTGTCATCTGACGTTCTTCGACGACCTGGAACCGAAGTCGCTGGCAGCCGTCATCAATCGCGCATCGCAGAAGGCCGACGCGATGATCGTCGTCGCGTATGAGCACAGCGTCATCGTCGATGCGATCTCACGCGTCGCGCGCAAGATTCCTGTCGTGACGCTTGCGAGCGATCTGCCGGACACGGGGCGGCTCGCGTATGTCGGCATCGACAACCGCTGCGCGGGACGAACCGCGGGCGAACTGATGGGCCGCTTTATCGGGCGCGAAGGCGGACAGGTCATCGTGATTGCTGGCTTGCGCACATATCTCGGGCACGAAGAACGCGAGGCCGCGTTCCGCTCGGTCATGCGCCGCAAGTTTCCCGCGTGCGACGTGGTGGCGACTGTCGAAAGCCGTGAAGACGAAAAATCAACCGAGCGTCTGACGCGGGATGCCTTCAAAAAGTACCCGGATTTGCGGGGCATCTACAACCTGTCGGTTGGCGATGAGGGCATTGCGCGCGCGCTCAAGGCGCTCAAGCGCGAGCATTCGACGGTACTGATCGGCCACGAGCTGACGGAGATCAGCAGAGCATTGCTGATAGAAGGCGTGATGGATGCCGTGCTCGATCAGAGTCCTTTTGTCGAAGCAGTGCGCGCTGTTGAAGCGATACTGGGTCACTACAACCGGGGCACGCCTTCAGGTCTTCCGTTGCAAACGCCTATGTCGATCTATCTGCAGGAAAATCTGCCGCCTGCGTCGTGATTGAGAAAGCGTGTTTCAACGATCATCTGTTCAGGGCTTCTTGCGCGCCTGCGCTTCGATCAGCTGCAGCAACACCTTCACAGGCTCGCTCAGATGCTGCGGCGCGCGATGCACGAGGCCAACGTCGCGATGAAACGTGTGATGCTCGAGATCGACAGCGCGCACCTTCGCGGGCCAACGCCGGTACGTCGCCGTTTGCGGCACGAGCGCCACGCCGACGCCGTTTTCCACCAGCCTGACGATGGCTTCCAGTTCGTCCACCTCGCACACTTCGCGCACGGTGAAGTGCATCCGGCGCAGGAAACGGTCCACCTGCCGCCCGCCGAACGACGCGCGGTCGTAGCGAATGAACGGCTGATCCGCCAGCAGTTCCGCCCAGTCCTTTCCCTTCACGCCACGCGGCACGATCAGCCTGAACGGTTCTTGCGCGAGCGTCGTCCAGCGCAGATCGCTTTGGAACGAAAACGGCGGGCGAATGATCGCGGCGATATCGATCTCGCCGGCGTCGACGAGATTGACAAGTTCCATCGATACGCCGGGAATCACGCGCGTCGTGCATCCCGGACATTGCGCATGAAACCGCGCCAATGCATCCGGCAGCAGCGAACGCTGCACCGACGCAATCGCACCGACCGTCACGCGCACAGTGGCGGCCGGCCCTGCTGCCGTCGAACTGAGGTTGTTGTAGAGCCGGACGACTTCCTGCGCCTGCACGAGTATCTGCTGACCAGTCGCATTCAACCGCGCCGTTCGCCCTTCGCGGTCGAACAATGCAACGCCCATTTCCGCTTCGAGCCGTTGCATCTGCGCGCTGACGGCAGCCTGTGTCAGACCGATCCGCTTGCCGGCAGCAGCGAACGTACCCTCCTGGGCAACGGCAATCAGCGTTTTCAGCTCACGGATCATTGATAGATTTCATTTGTGTTTAACGAAATTATATATTGATTCTATTTTTCAATTCCGCCACGTACTATGTGCGGTCTGCGAGCGTCCCACATGGAGAAAACAGTGAGCCTTTCCCCTTTTCATCTGGCCATTCCCGTCTACGACCTTCCCGCCGCGCGCGACTTTTACGGACGCGTGTTCGGCCTCGAAGAAGGCCGCTCCAGCACGCAATGGGTCGACTTCAATTTCTTCGGCCATCAACTCGTGATTCACGAGCATCCGAAGACGGCTTCGCAAGAGAGCGTGCACAGCAATCCCGTCGATGGCCATGACGTGCCCGTGCCGCATTTCGGCGTCGTGCTTGCGTGGGATCAATGGGAAGCGCTCGCGGCACGGTTGAGGTCGTTCGGCACGAAGTTCGTGATCGAGCCGTATATCCGCTTTCAAGGACAAGTCGGCGAACAGGCGACGATGTTCCTGTTCGACCCGTGCGGCAATGCGCTGGAATTCAAGGCGTTCAAGGATATCGGCCAGCTGTTCGCGAAGTAAGGCGTCGAGCCACGCGGTCCAGGCGCTCGACGCCTGGGGCCTGTCCTATCGCGCGCCGCTGACGGCGGGCGTCACCGTCTGCCGCCTGCACGCCGACGAGCCTGGCTCGACGGCACCGAGATCACGTTCAAGGGCGGACAGAGAGGCGACGTGGATGTACTCGAACGGCTGATCGAAGGCTGAATGTGCGTTGCGCGCGTCAGCCTTCCAGCTTCGACATCACCGCCGTGGCCGGATCGTACTGATAGCCTTTCTGCGCGAGTTGCTGGGTCATCGTCGCGCCGATCAGCTTCTTCTGCGCTTCCCTGAACACCAGTTCGTGGTCGGGCTTCAGACGCTCGAGTTCGAACGAGAGCCTGCGCAACAGCGCGACTTCGCCGGTGCTGCGCGCGTCGATGAAGAGGATTTTTTCGTTCGCCTGGTCGAGCCGCTGCTTGATGTCCTTCGCGTACGTCACCCATTGCTCGGCGTTCGCGCGAAGCTCGTTGTAGGCCTTCGTGTGAGTCTTCGCCTGAGCCGCGATCTGGCGTTGCAAGGACGCGAGTTCTTCCGCGACATCGGTTCCGCCAGGCAGTTCACCGCCTGGCGCGCCTTTCGCCGACGCCGGTTCGCGCGGGCGCTCGTCCTGGCGTTGCGCCAGCTCGGCTGCGCGCTGTTCCGCTGCATCGGCCCGCTCCTTCGCGTCGAACGCGTCTTGCGTCGCGCGCGCAAGTTCGGCGCTGGCCGCCGTCTGAGACTCGCTCATCGCGCTGATCTGCGCGCGGGCTTCGTCCAGTTCGCGCGTGACCCGCTGCAACTCTTCGAGCTGTGTCGACGCGTTGTCGCTTTTCGCTGCGGCTGACTCGCGCTCGGACAAAAGACTCTGCTCCGATTGCGCTGCCTGACGTTCGGCTGAGTCCGCCCTTTCCTTCGCCGCCGATGCGTCCTGTGCGAGCCGCGCCAGTTCTGCGTTGGCTGCCGTTTGCGCGTCGGTCAGCGTGCCGATCTGCTTGCGGGCTTCTTCGAGTTCTTGCGTGACGCGTTGCAGTTCGTTGAGTTGCGACGACGCTTCGCTGTTGCGCGCGATGGCGGCTTCCCGTTCCGCTGCAAGGCCTTGTTCCAGTTGCGCTGCACGAAGCTCGGCCGCGTCCCCTCTTTCTTTTGCGGCGGATGCTTCTTGCGTGAGCCGCGCCAGCTCGGCGTTTGCAACAGACTGGGCATCCGTCAGCGCGCTCGCGTGTTTGCGGGCTTCGTCGCGTTCCGCTGCGAGCGTTTGTTCGGCCGCTTCCGAACGGTTCTTCGCTTCGGACGCGTCTTGGGTCACCCGCGCCAGTTCTGCGGCTGTCGCCGTTTGCGTCTCGGTCACCGCGTTGATCTGATTGCGCGCTTCTTCGAGCTCGCGCGTAACGCGTTGCAGTTCGTTCGATTGAGCCGACGCTTCGGCGCTTCGCGCCGTCGCTGCCTCACGTTCCGCGGCGAGGTCGCGTTCCAGACGTGCCGACAACTGCGCGGCTGCATCTGCACGGCGCTTCTCAGCGGATGCATCTTGCGTCACCTGCGCGAGTTCGGCGGCTGCTGCCGTTTGCGCCTCGGTCAGTGCGTTGATCTGATTGCGCGCCTCTTCGAGTTCGCGCGTGACGCGCTGCAATTCGTCGAACTGAGCGGACGCTTCGCTGTTGCGTGCCACGGCTGCCTCGCGCGCGACGGCAAGACTCTCGTCCAACTGGACGGCGCGCTGTTCGGCGGCTTCGGCCCGTTGCTTCGTGGCCTCGGCTTCCTGCTTCACGCTCGCCAGTTCGGCGCTCGCCGCCGCCTGCGCCTCGGTGAACGCGGTGATCTGCGTGCGCGCTGCTTCGAGCTCATGGGTGACGCGCTGCAATTCGCTGGTCCGCGCCGCCGATGCTTCCCGCTCGCTCGCGAGGTTCTGCTCCAGTTCGGTTGCGCGTTGCTCGGCGGTTTCTGCCCGTTGCTTCGCGGCGGTCGAGTCTTGTGTCAACGCGTCGATCCGTGAGCGAGCTTCGTCCAGTTCGCGCGTGACGCGCTGCCGTTCGTCCCTTTGCGCCGCCGCGGCTTCGCGCTCCGCTGCCAGGCTCTGTTCCAGTTCCGCTGCGCGCTGTTCGGCCGACTCCGCACGTTGCTTCGCGGACGATGCGTCTTCAGTGACCCGCGCCAGTTTGGACGTCGCGGCTGTCTGCGCCTCGTTCAGCGCATTGATCTGCACGCGCGCTTCGTCCAGTTCGTTCCTGACACGCTGAAGCTCATCGCTGTGCGCCGCCGTTGTCTCGCGCTCTACCGTCAGGCTCTGCTCGAGTTGCGACGCCCGCTGTTCGGCGGCATCGGCCCTTTGCTTCGCGGCGGAGGCTTCTTGCGAGATCCGCGCCAGCTCGGCGCTCGCGGCCGTCTGCGCCTCGGTCAGCGTCTCGGCGCGCGTCCGTGCTTCTTCCAGTTCGCGCTGGACGCGCTGCAATTCGTCGCGCTGCGCAGCCGTTGCCTCGCGTTCCACCGTCAGGCTCTGGTCCAGTTGGGACGCGCGTTGCTCCGCCGCGTCGGCACGTTCGGTCGCGGCCGAGGCTTCCTGTGTCGCGCGCGCCAGTTCGGCTGCCGCCAGCGTGTGCGCCTCGGTCAGCGTGCCAACCTGCGCCCGGGATTCGTCCAGTTCGCGTGTGACGCGCTCCAGTGCGCCACGCTGCTCGGAGAGGTCGGCGGCATGTTCGAGGGCGGCGTCACGTTCCGCGGCGAGTGCGTTGCGGGTCTCGCCCAAGTCGGCCTCGACCGATGCGAGGCGCGCGGTGCTCTCGTTCGCCTGCGCCGTCGCGGCTTCCGCGCGTGACACTGCTGCGGCCGCTTCCTGAGACCAGCGCTCCGCCTCTTCCGACTTCGCCTGGCAAGCCTCGTCCAGTGTCGCGATCTGCCGGCGCGCGTCGTCGCGCTCGCGGCCAAGCCGCGCGATCTCTTCGTTCTTGCCCGAAACCGTCGCGGCGAGCCATTCGTTTGCCCGGTGCTGATCTTCGAGCGTGCTCTGGATCGCCGTGAGCTTCGCTTCACCCGCCGATGCGCGCTCGGTCAGGTTCTGGACGTTCGTCTCGGCGGCTTCCGCGCGCGCGGTCACGGCTTCGAAGTCGGCGCGAACCTGCGCGGCGGATTCCTGCAACGCGAGGAGGTCGTGGCGCAACCTGTCCAGCCGCTCGCGCCCCGTCGCGGCTTCTTCACCCGTCTCCTGATACGCGGCAAGCGCCTCGTCACGCTCCCTGCGCACGACATCGAGCTGCTGGCTCGCCGCGCCCAGACCTTCGCTGAGTATCCGGCCCGCGTCGTCCTGCGAAGCGGTCCAGATGCGGCGCGCGGCTTCCATCAAGGTTTCCGCCAGTTCGCCCGGCAGCGCCTTCTGCGCTTGCGTCTCCGGTGCCGGCGGCTGCGGCTCGCGCGTCTCGCGCCAGCGTTGCAGCGCGGCGGCGACGGCGACGATCGAACCGCTGCGAACTTCCGCCCAGATCGTAACGGGGGAAACCAGACGGCCTTCTTCGGTCATGCGGTCTGCAACGGCTGCGACCTGCTCATCAGTCATGGTGGTGTCGGTATCGGTGGACATATGCGTCTCGAGAATCAACTGGCCAGGCGAAAGACAAAATTTTCGATACGTTACTACGATCGGCGGCATTCGCGACGGAAGAAACGTGCCAATGCGCATCCAGCAAGCATTTGAAGCGCGGTGCAGGCGTCCGGTACGCCGTGCCGTGATTTTGACAGCACGCATCGGCAGGGTGGGCGGCGGCCTTGCACCGACGTTCGTCAGAACCCGTGCAACGGCGCGCGACGGGCGTTCAACGCAGCCGCAGAACGTATGCCCGCGCGCCATTCCCGTCGGCAGGCGAAGCACGCGCGGGAAATTTGATCGCGTGCAAGACTGCTTTCCCCTGTGCGACAATACGAATAATTCTCATTTAGCAGCTTTATTTTCGCTTACCGGACTCGTCCGAAAAAACCGCGCATGCCGGCAGACAATCTCTCGTTGCGTCTCGAGGTCGAAGACCTTTACGTCGCCCATCATGGCTGGCTTCACACGTGGTTGCGCCGCAAGCTGGGATGCGCGCATCGGGCGGCCGACCTTGCGCACGACACGTTCATGCGCCTGCTCGCGCGTGACGAGCCGCTTGAATTGCTCGAGCCACGCGCCTTCCTAACGACGGTCGCCCAGCGCGTCCTGGCGAATCACTGGCGACGTGAGCAGATCGAGCGCGCCTATCTGGAAGCGCTCGCGCTGGTGCCGGAGCCGCTTGCGCCATCGCCCGAAGAACGTGCCGTGCTGCTCGAAACATTGTGCGAGATCGACGCGTTGCTCGACGGTCTGCCCGTACCTGTCAAGCGCGCATTCCTGATGGCGCAACTCGACGGCGCGACGCAAACGGAAATCGCCAACACGCTGCGTATTTCCCTCGCGACGGTGAAGCGCTATCTGCTGAAAGCGGCCGCGCAATGTTTCTTCGCGATGAAACTGGAGTGAACGCGTGAATATCGGCAGTCCTCCCGGCATCGCTCCGAATGTCGCGCGTCGCGCGGTCGAATGGTGGCTCGATCTGCAGTCCAGTGACATCACCGATTCGCAACGACGCGCGTTCGAATGCTGGCGAGCCGAACACGCCGATCACGATCGCGCGTGGCGGCACATCCAGTCCGTGAGTCAACGTCTTCAGATGGTCAATGAAAGCCCGGCTGCGAGTGCCGCGCGCGCCGAGTTGACGCGTCCGCGTTCGCCCGCACGGCGCGCCGGCGCCAAAGCGCTCGTTCTGCTCTTCTTTGCGGGCGGAACGGCCTGGCTTGCGCGCGATCAGATCGCGTCGCGCGGCTGGAACGCGGACCTGCGCACCAGCACGGGCGAGCAGCGAAACGTGACGCTCGCTGACGGCACGCAGCTCATGCTCAATACCGCGAGCGCCGTCGATGTCCGCTTCTCGGACACGGAGCGCCGCATCGTTCTGCTTCGCGGCGAAATCATGGTCGTCACGGGACACGACGACGGCCCCGCGCCTCGTCCGTTCGTCGCGCAGACGGCCCAAGGTGTGTCGATACCGCTCGGCACGCGCTTCTCGCTCAGACAAGAGGAGTCGATGACGCGGCTCGACGTGTTCGAAGGCGCGGTCAAGGTTGAACCGGGCCGCACGCCGGGTATGTCCAAGGTCGTGCATGCAGGCGAGCGCATGCGCTTCACCGCCACGCAGATCATGCCGATAGAGCCTACGAGCGCCGATACAGCCGCATGGACACAGGGCATGCTGGTCGCGAGCAACATGCGTCTCGCCGACTTCCTGTCCGAACTCGGGCGCTACCGGGACGGCTACGTGCGCTGCGATCCGTCGATCGCGGACTTCCGCCTGTCGGGCACCTATCCGCTATCGGATACGGATCGCGTGCTCAACACGCTTGCGAGCACGCTGTCTGTCGAGGTCGAGTACATCACGCGCTATTGGGTCACGGTGAAGCCAGTGCGTTCCTAGCGCAGCAATCACTAAGCGGTAAAAAATTATTGTCGGTATTGAGCTGTTTTCGATTCTCGCGGGACAAGGCAGATGAGAACACCAGATCATCTACCTCCTCGAGCTTCGTAAAACATGGGACTTTCTGCAAGCGCCTGCGCGAATACCGCCGCACGTTATTCACGTCGTCGCGCGTTTCCCGGGCGGCACCTCATCGGTATCGCGACGGCAACGATCTTTGCGACCATCGCGTCTCCCGCCGCTTCCGCTACTTCCGCTACTTCCACCGCCGATGCAGCGGACACGGCCCAAACCTCGCCGCGCCAGTCTTTCGACATCGCCGCCGGGCCGCTCGAAAGCGCACTCAACCAGTATGGCCAGCAAGCGCGAATCATGCTGTCGTATCCGAGCGCGCTCACAGCGAATCGTCATAGCGCGGGCCTGCACGGCGAATACGATACGCAGCAGGGGCTCGTGCGCCTGTTGCGCGGCACGGGGCTGTCGTCCGTCCAGCAGACCAACGGCAGCTACACGCTGGTCGAAGATGCGAGCAATGTCGAACTCGACGACAGCGCCGTGTTGCCCACCGTCAAGGTCGCCGCGACAGGTATTCGCGCGGGGAGTTACCGACCGCCTCCCGAAGCGAATGTCACGCGCTCCGACATTCCCGTGATCGATGTGCCGCAGGCCATCAACACCGTGCCCGCACAAGTGTTGCGCGATCAGCGTCCGCGCAATCTCGACGACGCGCTCGCCAACGTCAGCGGCATCGTCCAGGGCAACACGCTGGCGGGCACTCAGGACACGCTGCTCAAACGCGGCTTCGGCGGCAACCGTGACGGCTCGATCATGCACAACGGCATGCCGCTCGTGCAGGGCCGCGGCTTCAACGCCGCAGCCGACAGCGTCGAAGTGCTCAAGGGACCGTCATCGCTGCTCTACGGCATCATGGACCCGGGCGGCGTCGTCAACGTGGTGAGCAAGCAGCCGTTGCTCACGCCTTATCACGCCATCTCGCTGCTCGGTTCGACCTACGGCCACGGCCGCAACGGCGCGGACGGCACGCTCGATCTGACAGGGCCGATCGGCGATTCAGGCCTTGCGTACCGTCTCGTCGTCGACCAGGTCAACGAGCAGTACTGGCGCAACTTTGGCGAACACCGCGAGACGCTCGTCGCGCCTTCGCTTGCCTGGTATGGACGCGATACGCAGGTCGTACTGTCATACGAGTATCGCAAGTTCCTTTATCCGTTCGATCGCGGCACCGCGCTCGATCCAAAGACTAACGAGCCGCTGGCCATCCCTGCGCGCGAGCGTCTCGACGAGCCGTTCAACGAAATGGACGGCGAGTCGCATCTCGCGCAACTGACCGTCGATCATCAGATCGACGCGAACTGGAAAGCGCATTTCGGCTACAGCTATAACCGCGAAACGTACGATGCTGGCCAGCTGCGCGTGCAAGGCGTCAACAGCACGACAGGCGTGCTCTCGCGCAGCAACGACGCGACGCACGGTGCGCTCAGCACGGACAGCTACGCGATCGCGTATATCGATGGACATTTCACCGTAGCGGGTTTGCGCAACGACCTGCAGGTGGGCGTCGACGACGAATACCGGCGCATCTATCGCAAGGACCTGTTGCGGCAGGCGACGAAGTACACGTTCAACTATCTACACCCCGTCTACGGCCTCGAACGCTCGTCGACCACCGTATCCGCCAGCGACAGCGACCAGACCGACACGTTACACGACGCATCCGTGTTCTTTCAGGACAGTCTGCATCTGACCGACAAGTGGATTCTCGTCGGCGGCGCACGCTTCCTGTCGTACAACCAGGTCGCGGGACGTGGCCGCCCGTTCCAGGTGAACACCGATCTGAACGGCACCAAATGGCTGCCGCGCGCGGGTGTCGTCTACAAGTGGACCGATACCGTCTCGCTGTACGGCAGCTATACGCAATCGCTGAAGCCGACGTCGACCATCGCTCCACTAGTTCGGGTGTCGTGATCGACTCGTCGGTGCTGCCGGAAGAAGCGACCTCGTGGGAGGTCGGCGCGAAAGTCGCAATGCCGGCCGGCGTGACGGGCACGCTCGCGTTCTTCAACATCGACAAATCGAACGTGCTGGTGTCGCAGTACAACGACTCGACCAAACAAACCGACTGGCGAACGTCAGGCAAGGCGCGTTCGCGCGGCATCGAGCTCGATGTCGCCGGGCAGATCGGCCAACGCTGGAGCGTCATTGCGAGCTACGCGTACATCGACGCGAAAACGACGGAAGACCCACTGTATGCGGGCAACCGGCTGTGGAATGTCGCGCAGCATACGGCGTCGCTCGCCGCCGTCTACGACTTCGGCGCGATCTTCGGCGGCGATCAGTTGCGCGTGGGCGCGGGCGCGCACTATGTCGGCGAGCGGCCCGGCGATTCCGCGAACAGCTTCACACTGCCCGCCTATACCGTCGCCGATGCGTTCGCGAACTACAACACGAAATGGGGCGGACACAATGTGTCGTTCCAGTTGAATGTGAAGAACCTCTTCAACAAGACCTATTACCCGTCCAGCGCGAATCGCTATTTCGTAGCGGTCGGCGACGCGCGGCAAGTGTCGCTCCTTTCCACGCTCGAATTCTGACCCCGGCTACGAGGAGTTGACCATGAAACGCAATCAAACGGCCACGATCGATCACACGCGACGCCACGCGCTCTCTTCCCTGCTAGGTCTCGCGACTGCCGCGCTCTTACCTTCCATCGCTCGCGCCAATACTCAAGACAAGCAGAAGAGTATCGTGATGGTCGTACAACTGAAGGGCCCCAACCTTGCAACCGATCAGCGCATTGCCGCGCATCTCGGCGCACGCGGCTACTCGGTTCAACTCGTCGATCAGGACTACCGCCCCGAACTTGCGCGCGACGCGAGTCTGATCGTCATATCATCGACGGTATCGTCGAAGGATGTGCTGCCTGGGTGGCGCACGCTACCCGTGCCGCTCGTCACCTGGGAAAACGATCTGCTCGACGATTTGGCGATGAGTGGCAAGCGCCATGATGTCGATTTCGGCGAGACCGAAAAAGAGCGTTATCTGTGGCTGGTGAATGCGCCGCATCCAATCGCTGCGGGCTTGCCGGCAGGCGTCGTCAATGTGTATGGAAAGCAGGCGGCGATGAGTTGGGGCAAGCCGGGCCTCGGCGCATCCATTATCGCGAGCGTCTATGGTCAGCCCGACAAGGCTGCCATTTTTGCCTACGAAACGGGGGCGACAATGGATTACGAAACGCTCGCGCCTGCCCGACGCGTGATGTTCTTCATGAGCAACGACTCCTTCTCGAACCTCTCGCAGTCAGGCCAGCAATTGTTCGATGCCGCGATAGACTGGGCCATCAAACGTTAGACATGCAGCACCCGGCTGCACGCTGTTTCATCAATGATGTTCGAATAGCGTGCTATCGCTCATGCCTTTCGCCGGCGATCCCGATTGCGAATAATTCAACGGCATCGTTCCGTAATCGCTCGCCGATTGCCGTGCCGCGGTGGACGCGCTTGCGTTGTAGTCGGGATAGTGCACCTTCGATTGATGCAGCGTGCCGTCTTTCTCGGCCTGCGCAATCTGCGCCGTGACTTCGGCACGCGTCGTACTGTCATTCGAATCGATCTTCGCATACGAGATTGCGGGCGCCAAAAGGGCGGCAGTCAGCATCGCGATGGTGATTGAGGTTTTCATCGAACTCTCCTTCCTTGATGAGCGGGTTCAAAAGATGCACGCTCAGATTAGGTCCAAAAGACTTAACGGTTCCTTATCCGCTCATGACGAATTCAAGTTGCCGTTTGGCATCAGGCTTGGGACCAGGGTTGTGACGGTTAGATTATTGTCGAGCGCGGATGACCAAAATCTGGCCGCTCGATTACTAATCTGTTATCTGCAAGGAAGGCCATCGAGTTGAAGCTGGCACCGGGAGGCGACGATCAATGGCGTACGTTCGGCTGTATCCGAAGCGTCATTTTGTGGATGAAGCTTCGGATAAGATAGATTTGCGTGGTGCTGTCGAATGCGTTAGACGCATCAGAAGCATCGTGTTAGAAGCGACAGTCACACGACACAGTGTGCCCGTCGCTTCCGTACCTCTCTGCGCTGATTATCGCCGCGCTCTGCTTAGAATTGCATTGTTGCGCTAGCCACTGCCGTACGCGTCGCGGACGGGCTGACGTAGTAGCCCCACGCGGTCGTCCAGTAACGGCGATTCAAGAGGTTGTTGATACCCGCGCGGAACGTCACCTCTTTCCCCGCAATACGCGTTTCATACTTGCCGCTCAGATCGAACACCGTATATGCCGGTACGAATTGCGTGTTGGCAGCATCCACGGCCATATCACTGACGTAGCGGCCACCGAACGCCAGCGTAAGGCGACGCATGTACGACGGGTTGTATTCGACACGGCCCGTCACCGTCCATCGCGGCGCCCCGTAGACGCGCTTGCCCTCGATGGTCGGATCGTCGATATCGACGGCCTTGGTATCGAGCCACATCACGCCACCCATCACGCGCCAGTCGCTGGCAAGCTGAAGCCAGCCGCTCGCATCGACGCCCGTATAACGCTTGGTGCCGTCCTGCACGAAGATGTTGGCCGAGTTGGTGTAGTAGTAGCCCTGGTCTACGCGGAACAGCGCCAGATTCGCGCCCCACTTGCTGCGATCCGTCTTAAAGCCCACTTCGTACTGCTTGCTGCGCAGCGGACCAAACGTCGCCGGGTAGTTGAGGTTGGTGTTCGCAGCCGAACCGCCTTGCTCCAGCGACTGGACATAGCTGACATACAGCGTCGAATACGGGTCCGTCTTGTACATCAGCGCCACAGTCGGCGTGACGGGAGACGCGCTGTAATTCGCGGTAGTTGCGCCCGTCGGATCGTACGTGAACTGATGGAACTGCGTGTACCGCAAGCCGAGCAACGCCGAAATGCGCGGCGTGAACTGCACGGTGTCGCTCGCGTAGATAGCGGCCTGAGTCGTGCGGGACTGTTTGTAGAGGTTCTCGCCGATATGCACGTCGGCATTGGTCAGGAACGTGCTGCTATAGATGTTGCCGACGCCGAGGCTGTACCCGTCGTTCCAGCCTTCGCTATTGTCGTACTCGGTGACCTGCGATTGATATCCCGCACCGAAGACGACATTGTGCTTGATGCTGCCCGTGTTGAACTTGCCTTCCACCATCGCGTCGACGTTCTGGTAGAAGTATCGCGTCATCGCCGCATACAGCGTGTTGGAGTAGTCGCCCGCCGTGTTGTACACGTACAGCAGACTGTCCGAGTTCGTGCGGTTTTCCTTCGCGAAGCGGTACTTCACGCTCGCGTGCCAGTTCTCGGAGAGCCGATAGTCGAGACCGGTTCCGAACGACGCCATTTCAACCTGGTAGTAGTTCTGCGGCTGCGACAGATTGTGCGTCACCTTGCTCGCGTCAGGAATGCCGCCCGCGTCCGAGCCGAACATCAGGCCGAAGATCGTGCCTTCCTGCTTGCGTTTCGTGTAGAACGCGTCCACCGTCCAGGTCAGGTCCGGCGTAATGCGGAAGTCCAGCGCCGCTGACGCCACCTGGCGTCGCAGATGACCATTTGCCTCGGCCGTATTGCCTTCTTCGTTGACGAGGTTGAAGCGGTAGCCGAACCGGTCGTCCTTGCCGAAGCGGCCGCCGACGTCGAGTTTTTCGCTGAACACACCCGCCGACTGATAGCCCACCGAGAAGCTGCGATACGGCGTATCGGTCGGACGCTTCAGTACGTAATTGACGATACCGCCCGGCGAGCCAAATCCGTACATGAAGCCGGATAGCCCTTTCAGCAGTTCCACCTGCTCGAACGGCTCGAGTGCGAGATCAGTGTCCCACGAGGGGAAGCTCTGACCATCGACCTTGATGCTGTTGAGCGTGTCGATCGGCAGGCCTCGCACGTTGAACATCGAGTTTTCGCCGATGGCGTTGGTGCTCGTGATCGACACGGCCGGGTCGTACTGGAACAGGTCGTTGGCCGTGTTCGCGAACAGATCCTGCGCCTCTTCGCTTGTCACGACGTGCGTCGAAAACGGCGTGTCGACCTGCTTGAGCGTGCCGAGCGCGCCAGCACTGATCTTGTCGGCCTGCGCCCCATCGTTATCAGCCGACGCTTTTACGCTGACGGTTGGAAGCGTCGCGTCTGCGGCGACGGCGTCCTGCGCGTGAGCGCGCGACGGTGCAGTCGATAGCGCAAGCCCGACGCTGATGAGCAGCGCCGCGCCGAGAACGGACTGGTAACGGGAAAGACGGTGAATAGAAAGCGCGTGGTGGTCAGACTTCAGAATCTTCATTCGTTGTTATGGCAGGCGGGTTGCGAAACACCTGGTGCAAACGGTGGCGAAATTTCGTGTGAATGGTAATGACAACGATTCGCATTTGCAACGAGATTTGACCGTTTAGTAGATTTGATAGTCACCGCGCTACAGCATGTTTTTCGTGCGTAGTTGGCGCTCGCGCCGACTGGTGGCGACTCTCGATCAGGCGAGCCCCGTTTCTTACTCTATCTATCAAATGCGATTCATTCGTATTTTCACAACAAAATCTCACTCCACCTTCCCGCCGAAATTTACTTGACACTTAAACTATCAAAACCTAAAGTAAAGCCGAGCACACACGTTGGGGAACCAGCATGCGCATTGTCTGTATCGGCGGCGGCCCGGCTGGGCTGTATTTCGGGTTGTTGATGAAGCACCGGCATCCGGCGCACGAAGTGGTCATCGTCGAGCGCAACCGGCCGTACGACACCTTCGGCTGGGGCGTCGTGTTCTCCGACCAGACCTTGGGCAATCTGCGCGCCGCCGACGCCAAAAGCGCCGAGATGATCCTCGACGCGTTCAACCACTGGGACGACATCGAAATCAACTTTCGCGGCGCGAAAGTACGCTCCTCGGGGCATGGCTTTTGCGGTATCGGCCGCAAGCGCCTGCTGAACATCCTGCAGGCGCGTTGCGAAGAACTCGGCGTAAAGCTGGTCTTCGAAACCCAGGTCACGAACGACGACGACTACGACGCCGACCTCATCATCGCCAGCGACGGCCTGAACAGCGCCATCCGCCAGAAATACGCGTCGACCTATCAACCCGACATCGACATGCGCGACTGTCGCTTCGTGTGGCTCGGCACGAACAAGCTCTTCGACGCCTTCACGTTCGCCTTCGAAAAAACCGAATGGGGCTGGTTCCAGGCGCATGCGTACCGCTTCGACGACCAGACGTCGACGTTCATCGTCGAAACGCCTGAGCGCGTGTGGCGCGCGGCCGGACTCGACGAAATGAGCAAGGAAGACAGCATCGCGTTCTGCGAGCGGCTCTTTGCGAAGTACCTCGACGGCCATCCGCTGATGTCGAACGCGAGCCATCTGCGCGGCTCGTCGCAATGGATCCGCTTTCCGCGTGTCGTCAATCGCGAATGGGCGCACTGGAAAACAGGCGCCGACGGCAAACGCATACCCGTCGTGCTGATGGGCGACGCCGCGCACACCGCGCATTTTTCGATCGGCTCCGGCACCAAGCTCGCACTCGAAGACGCGATCGAACTCGCGAACAGCATCGACGCGCATCCGCACGATCTCGCCGCCGCACTCGCGCACTACACGGAAGTGCGCAGCGTAGACGTGCTGCGCATCCAGAACGCCGCGCGCAATTCGACGGAATGGTTCGAACATGTCGACCGTTACACCGCTTTCGAGCCGGAGCAGTTCGCGTATTCACTGCTGACGCGCTCGCAGCGCATTTCGCACGAGAACCTGCGCGAGCGCGATGCCGGCTATCTCTCGTCATTCGAAGACTGGCTGGCGGCGCGCGCGGGCATCGAACGCGCGCCGGAAAAGCACTCCGTCCCGCCCATGTTCACGCCGTTCAAACTGCGCGGCGTGACATTGAAGAACCGTGTCGTCGTCTCGCCGATGGCGCAGTATTCAGCCGTCGACGGCATCGCTGGCGACTATCACCTGATGCATCTCGGCGCGCGCGCCATGGGTGGCGCGGCGCTCGTGATGACCGAGATGACGTGCGTGTCGCCCGAGGCGCGCATCACGCCGGGATGCCCCGGCATGTACGCGCCCGAGCATCTCGCCGCGTGGCGCCGCATCGTGCAGTTCGTGCACGGGCAATCCGATGCGAAGATCGGCATGCAGCTCGGTCACGCGGGCGCGAAGGCTTCGACGCGCGTCAGTTGGGAAGGCATCGATCAGCCCTTGCCCGATGACAACTGGCCGTTGGTGTCGGCATCGCCGCAGCAATACCTGGCCGGCGTGAGCCAATGGTCGCGCGAAGCGACGCATGCAGAGTTGCGCGAGATCGAAACGCAATTCGTGCGCGCAACGGAAATGGCCGCTGAAGCGGGCTTCGACTGGCTCGAACTGCACTGCGCGCACGGCTATTTCCTGTCGAGTTTTCTCTCGCCGCTCACCAATCATCGCACCGACGAATACGGTGGCTCGCTTGCGAATCGCCTGCGCTATCCGCTTGAAGTGTTCGCCGCGATGCGCAAGGTGTGGCCGCAGGACAAGCCGATGTCGGTGCGCATCTCCGCGCACGACTGGGTCGACGGTGGCACGACACCCGACGACGCCGTCGAGATCGCACGCGCGTTCAAGGCGGCGGGCGCGGACATGATCGACGTGTCGTCGGGTCAGGTCAGCAAGGAAGAAAAGCCAGTATTTGGACGTATGTTCCAGACGCCGTTCGCCGATCGCATCCGCAACGAGGCGGGCATCGCGACGATCGCAGTCGGCGCGATCTCCGAGGCGGATCACGTGAACAGCATCATCGCAGCAGGCCGAGCGGACTTGTGCGCGGTCGCGCGTCCGCATCTGGCGAATCCGTCGTGGACGCTGAACGAAGCAGCGAAGATCGGCTACTTCGACGTCAACTGGCCGAAGCAATACACGGCGGCCAAGTCGCAGCTCGAACGCAATTACGAACGCGAGCGTGCGCAGGCCGCCGAGAATGCGCGGCTTTCACCGATCGAACGCGCGCAACGCGCGGAAGGAACGGTTTGATGAACAGCACCCTTGCGGGAAAGCACGCTGTCGTGACGGGCGGCGGCAGCGGCATCGGCGCGGCGACGGCAGAAGCGCTGGTTCGCGCTGGCGCGCGCGTCACGCTGATGGGCCGCGACGCGCAACGTCTTGCCGCGCAGCGCGAAACCTTGAGCGCGTATGGCGAGATCGCGGCCTGCATCAGCGTCGACGTGTGCGACGAAACCGCTGTAAACAAGGCGTTTTCTGAAGCATCGTCGATTGCGGGCGCTGTCGATGTGCTCGTCAACAACGCCGGCCAGGCGCAAGCCGCACCCTTCGCGCACACGGATACGGCGCTGTGGCAACGCATGCTCGACGTCAACCTGACGGGCGTGTTTCTCTGCACGCGCGCCGTGTTGCCTTCGATGCTCGATCGCGGCTTTGGCCGCATCGTCAACGTCGCGAGCACGGCAGGACAGATCGGTTACGCGTACGTCGCCGCTTACTGCGCGGCCAAGCATGGCGTGATCGGCCTCACGCGCTCGCTCGCGCTCGAAGTCGCGACGAAAGGCGTCACCGTCAACGCCGTCTGTCCCGGCTATACGGAAACGGAACTGCTGCGCGCGTCGCTCGACCAGATCACCGCGAAGACTTCACGCAGCGAACAGGAAACACGCGGCATTCTCGTGCGCAACAACCCGCAGCGCCGCTTCGTCGCGCCCGCCGAAGTCGCGAATGCCGTGCTGTGGCTGTGCATGCCCGGCTCCGAATCCATCACAGGTCAATCTGTTTCCGTTTCAGGCGGAGAAGTCACATGAGCAACATTGCAAAGAAGAAGACCACTGACACCGCCGAAACCAAACTGGCGCGCAAAGGCATTGCGAAACCCGCGGAGAACGTCGTGGACATGGAAATGAGCACGGGCGCGGATAGCCACATGGGTTTGCGCCTGTGGCTGCGCATGCTGACGACGACCAACCTCGTGCAAGCGGAATTGCGCAAGCGTCTGCGCAACGAGTTCGACACGACGCTGCCGCGCTTCGATCTGATGGCGCAACTGGAGCGTCATCCCGAAGGCCTGAAGATGACGGAACTGTCGCGGAGGTTGATGGTGACGGGCGGCAATATCACCGGAATTACAGATCAACTGGAAAAAGAAGGGCTCGTCGCGCGCGACACCGATCCGAACGACCGCCGTTCGATCAGCGTGCGTCTCACGCCTGAAGGCCGCGCGCTGTTCGACAAAATGGCCGTCGCGCACGAGCAATGGGTCGTCGAAATGTTCGGCGGCCTCGATCTTGATGAGAAATCGCACACGCATCAGAAGCTCGGCAAGCTCAAGCAGCATCTGCTGAACACGATCAAGAGCTGACGCGCGACATCCGCAAAAGAGGAGACAACGATGACCCGTTCCGCTGCCGAAGCCCTGCTGGCCGGCAATCGCATCGCGCTCGCCGCGTATGAGGCGCAGCACTTTGGCTGGTCCGTCAACGCGGGCGTCGCGACGATCATGCTGAACCGCCCCGAGCGCAAGAACCCGCTGACGTTCGAATCGTACGCGGAGTTGCGCGATCTGTTCCGGCAACTCGCCTATGCAACCGACGTGAAGGTCGTCGTGATGCACGGCGCGGGCGACAACTTCTGCTCGGGCGGCGACGTGCACGACATCATCGCGCCGCTGATCGATCTGCCGATGCCCGAACTGCTGCTCTTCACGCGCATGACCGGCGATCTCGTGAAAGCGATGCGGCATTGTCCGCAACCGGTCATCGCGGCCGTCGACGGCGTGTGCGCAGGCGCGGGCGCGATTCTCGCGATGGCCTCCGACATGCGCCTCGGCACCGTGCGCAGCAAGCTCGCGTTTCTGTTCACGCGTGTGGGCCTTGCCGGTTGCGACATGGGCGCGTGCTCGATCCTGCCGCGCATCATCGGCCAGGGGCGCGCATCCGAACTGCTGTATACGGGGCGCTCCGCGAGCGGCGAAGAAGGCTACGCGTGGGGCTTCTACAACCGCCTGTGCGCGCCGGAAGCGCTGCTCGACGAAGCATCGAAACTCGCCGCCGATCTCGCCGCCGGCCCGACGTTCGCGCACGGCGTCACGAAGAAGATGCTGCACCAGGAATGGAGTATGAGCATCGACGAAGCGATCGAATCCGAAGCGCAGGCACAGGCCATCTGCATGACGACGCGCGATTTCGAGCGTGCGTATCGCGCGTTCGCGGCGAAGTCGCGTCCCGTGTTCGAAGGAGACTGACTGTGAAGCCGAAAGATCCGCACGGCGCGTTGGCGTGGCCGTTCTTCGAAGCGCGTCATCGCGAACTGGCTGATGGAATAGAAAGCTGGGCCGCGCAGCATCTCGCGCATGTGCCGCATGACGATACCGACACGACGTGCCGTCAACTCGTGCGCGCATTGGGCGAAGCGGGCTGGTTGAAGTATGGCGTCGGCGGCACGCAATACGGCGGACATGGCGACACGATCGACACACGCGCCGTGTGTCTTCTGCGCGAGACGCTTGCGAAACACGACGGCCTCGCGGACTTCGCGCTCGCCATGCAAGGCCTCGGTTCGGGTGCAATCACGCTGGCGGGTACGCATGAACAGAAATCGCGCTATTTGCCGCGCGTCGCAAAGGGCGAAGCCATCGCAGCGTTCGCGCTATCAGAACCTGAAGCGGGTTCCGATGTTGCGGCAATGGCCTTGCAGGCGCGCGCGGAAGGCGACAGCTACGTGCTCGACGGCGACAAGACGTGGATCTCGAACGGCGGCATCGCCGACTTCTACGTCGTGTTCGCAAGAACGGGCGAGGCACCCGGCGCGCGCGGTATCAGCGCATTCATTGTCGATGCCGATACACCCGGTTTGCAGGTCGCCGAACGCATCGACGTGATCGCGCCGCATCCGCTTGCGCGTCTGCATTTCGCCAACGCGCGCGTGCCGCGAAGCCAGATGCTCGGCGCGCCCGGTGAAGGCTTCAAGATCGCGATGCGCACGCTCGATATCTTCCGCACGTCGGTCGCAGCGGCGTCGTTGGGCTTTGCGCGGCGTGCGTTGCAGGAAGGCCTGGAACGCGCCGCGTCGCGCAAGATGTTCGGCCAGACGCTCGGCGATTTTCAGTTGACGCAGACCAAACTCGCGCAAATGGCGTTGACCATCGACAGCAGCGCGCTGCTCGTCTATCGCGCCGCTTGGCTGCGCGACCAGGGCGAGAGCGTCACGCGCGAAGCCGCGATGGCGAAATGGCACGCGAGCGAAGGCGCGCAACAGGTGATCGATGCCGCCGTGCAATTGTGGGGCGGCATGGGCGTGCAAAGCGGCACGACAGTCGAAAGGCTTTATCGCGAGATTCGCGCGCTGCGCATCTATGAAGGCGCGACGGAAGTGCAGCAACTGATCGTCGGACGCGATCTGCTCAAGGCGCACGCGGCTGCGCAGCAGGACCGCGAATCATGAACACAACGTTCGACATGCCCATGCGCATCCGGTTCGCGCATTGCGATCCGGCTGGCATCGTCTACTTTCCGCAGTATCTGGTGATGACGAACATGCTCGTCGAAGAGTGGTTCAACGAGCGTCTCGCCATCGACTACGCGCACATGATCCAGACGCGCCGCGTCGGCCTGCCTATCGTGAAGCTCGAATGCGAGTTTTCGAAGCCGAGCCGCATGGGCGAAACGATCACGCTTTCGCTGGACGTCACGCGCATCGGACGCCGTTCGGTCGGCATCGCGATCGTCGCCCGTTGCGCGGAAGAAGTGCGCTTTCGCGCGGCGCAAGTGCTTGTGACGACATCGCTTGAAAGCGGCCAGTCGATCGACATTCCCGACGATATCGCCGCCGCGCTCGCGGCATTCGCGCCGCACGCCGTTCAATCCGAGGAGCAACGCTCATGAAAAAACGATCGCTTCTGCCCGCAGGCTGGGTCAAGCCGAAGGGCTATGCCAATGGTGTCGCGGTGACTGGCACACAGGTGTATATCGCGGGGCAGATCGGCTGGAACGAAGAAGCGCGCATGACGAGCGAGCGCTTCGCCGAACAGGCCGTGCAGGCGCTGCGCAACGTGCTCGCGGTACTGCGCGAAGCAGGCGGACAGCCCGAGCACCTCGTGCGCATGACGTGGTACGTCACCGACAAGCGCGAGTACCTCGCGTCGCTCAAGGAGATCGGCCAGGCGTTCCGCGAACTGATCGGCGATTACGACATCGCGATGAGCGCCGTGCAGGTCGTCGCGCTGATCGAGGACGACGCCAAGGTGGAAATCGAAGCAACGGCCGTGATTACCGACTAGCCGCGCAGACCAAACCATTTCGCACATCACGTATGGCAGGGGAGTTTCATGATGGAACCGTCAGCTCACGTCGATACTTTCGCGCGCGATCACTTGCCGCCGCAGGATCAATGGCCGGTGTTCCTGCTCGACAATCCGGACGTCGCGTATCCGGAGCGTTTCAACTGCGCGACTGAACTGCTCGATCGTGCCGTAGAAAACGGGCATCGCGATCGGCCTGCGATCTGGTCCGACGTCGAGGGCAAGCCGCATGCGACCACTTATGGCGAACTGCTCGCGATGGTCAATCGCAGCGCCCATGTGCTGATCGACGAGATGGGTTTGCAACCGGGCAATCGCGTATTGCTGCGCGGGCCGAACACGTTGCAGATGGCCGTCGCGTTTCTCGCGGCGTTGAAGGCAGGTCTGGTAGTCGTGCCGACCATGCCGCTGCTGCGCGCCAAGGAACTCAAGCAGATCATCGACAAGGCGCATATCGGCGCGGCGCTGTGCGACACGCGCCTGACGGAAGAACTCGCGCGCTGCGCGACGCAAGGCGACGAGTACTTTTGCGAAGGCCTGACAAACACGCTGGTCTTTCACGACGACCACGCAGTGGGTTCCCTGGAAACACTCGCTGCATCCAAACCGGCTGAATTCCAGGCCTGCGACACAGCCGCCGATGACGTCTGCCTGATCGCCTTCACGAGCGGCACGACAGGCGCGCCGAAGGGCTGCATGCACTTCCATCGCGACGTGCTGGCGATGTGCGATCTGTTCCCGCGCCACATCCTGAAGCCCACCGCCGACGATATCTTCTGCGGCACGCCGCCGCTCGCGTTCACGTTCGGCCTTGGCGGGCTGCTGTGCTTTCCGTTGCGCGCGGGCGCATCGACAGTGCTGATCGAAAAGCAGACGCCCGAAACGCTGCTGCAAAACGTCGAGCGCTTTCAGGCAACCGTGATGTTCACCGCGCCGACGTTCTATCGGCAGATGGCGCCGTTGATTCCGCGCTTCGACATTGCGTCGCTGAAAAAGACCGTGTCCGCAGGCGAAGCGCTGCCCGATTCGACGCGCGAACTTTGGCGCGAAGCGAGCGGAATCGAAATGATCGACGGCATCGGCGGCACTGAGCTGATTCATATCTTCATCTCGTCGGCGGGACACGATGTGCGGCCGCACGCAATCGGCAAGGCCGTGCCTGGCTATGTCGTGCAAGCCGTCGACGACGACATGCGCCCCGTGCCCACCGGCACGCTCGGCAAGCTCGCCGTGCGCGGGCCGACCGGCTGCCGCTATCTCGCCGACGAGCGTCAGCTCAAGTTCGTGCGCGACGGCTGGAACCTGCCCGGCGATTCCGTCTATATCGACGCAGACGGCTACGTGTTCTATCAGGCGCGCGCCGACGACATGATCGTCTCGGCGGGTTACAACATCTCCGGCCCGGAAGTGGAAAGCGTGCTGATGCAGCACCGGGCCGTCGCCGAATGCGGCGTGATCGGCGTGCCCGACGAGACGCGCGGACAGATCGTGAAGGCGTTCGTCGTGCTCAATGCGGGCTATCGCGGCGATGAGAAACTGGTCGCGGAGTTGCAGGAATTCGTGAAGAATACCGTTGCGCCGTACAAGTATCCGCGCGTCGTCGCCTTCATCGACGCGCTGCCTCGCACGGAAACCGGCAAGCTCAAGCGGTTCGCTTTGCGTGCGATGTAGCGCCTGACGCTTCATTCGATAACGGCGAGCGGCGACGCGCGCAGTCCCCGTCGTCCCACAATCGAGGAGCATTTGATGGCCGGTTCCTTTATCGAAGTCGCCGCTCGCGATGGCGGCCGTTTCAACGCATACATGGCGCGCCCCGCGCAGGGGTCGGGTCCCGGCCTCGTGCTGCTGCAAGAGATTTTCGGCATCAACGACTATCTGAAGCAAACGGCTGACCGTTACGCCGAAGAAGGCTATGTCGTGCTCGTGCCCGATCTGTTCTGGCGCATGCAGCCGAATGTCGTGCTCGGCTACGACGGCGACGACATGAAGCGCGCGCTCGACTTCCACGCGAAGTTCGACGTCGATCTCGCCGTGCAGGATATCGCCGCGACGCTCGATGCGTTGCGCGCGTTGCCCGAGCAACAAGGCAAGATCGGCACGGTCGGCTATTGCCTCGGCGGTAAGCTCGCGATGCTCGCGGCTGCGCGCACGGATGTCGATTGTGCGGTGAGCTATTACGGCGTCGGGCTCGAAGCGTATCTGGACGAAGTGAAGAACATTCGTTGCCCGATGGTGTTTCACCTCCCAGAGAACGACGCGTACTGCCCGCCGCCCGTGCGCGAGCAGATCATGAGCGCGCTTCGCACGCATGCGAACATCGAGCAGTACGTGTACCCCGGCTGCGATCATGCGTTCGCCGCGCCCGCGCGCCCGCAATACGACAAGCCCGCCGAGATGATGGCGTATTCGCGCACGCTTGCGCTCCTGCGCAAGGTGCTCGGCCCGATCTACGATCTGAATACGCTGTGGGAACAGCACTGCTACTTCGAGTTCGCGACGCGCGACGTCGAAGCCGTGATGCCGACCATGGTCGCGCAACCGTACGTCAACCACGTGCCGACCATGACGGGCGGCGTCGGTTATGACAATCTCAAGCGCTTCTACACGAATCACTTCGTCAACTCGAACCCACCGGACACGAAGCTGATTCCCATCTCGCGGACCATCGGTTCCGATCGCATCGTCGATGAATTCATCTTTGCCTGCACGCATAGCTGCGAGATCGACTGGTTGTTGCCGGGTGTCGCGCCGACGGGCAAATACTTCGAGGTGCCGATGCTCGCCGTCGTCTGTTTTCGCGGCGACAAGCTGTATAACGAGCATATCTATTGGGATCAGGCTTCCGTGCTCGTGCAGGTCGGCTTGCTCGATCCGAAGGGCTTGCCCGTTGCGGGCATCGAAAGCGCGCGCAAACTGCTCGATGAGAAGCTGCCGTCCAATCAGCTGATGGGCGACAAGTGGTCGGCGTGATGGTTGCTCGTGCAACGTAAAGCATCGTATCGAATAGAGGCCGCCCTCTCGCGCGGCCTCGTATGATGTTCGCTCCGCCGATACACGGCCTTTCCGCGCGACTCGCCGCCCGCTCATGCTCACCGTCCACCACCTGAACAACTCCCGCTCACAGCGCGTGCTGTGGCTGCTCGAAGAACTCGGTGTGCCGTACGAAATCAAGCGTTACCAGCGCGATCCGAAGACGATGCTCGCGCCGCCTGAGTTGCGTGCCGTTCATCCCCTCGGCAAGTCGCCCGTCGTCACCGATGATGGTCAGACCCTCGCTGAATCCGCCGCGATCATTGAGTATCTGCTCGAACGCTACGGCGAGGGCCGCTTCGAGCCCGCTGCCGACACGCCCGAGCGCCAGCAGTTCAGATACTGGATGCACTATGCGGAAGGCTCTGCGATGCCGCCGCTGTTGTTGAAGCTGGTTGCGCTGCGCATCGGCAGCGCACCGATGCCGTTCTTCGCGAAGCCGATCGCGAAGAAGATCTCGTCGACGTTGCAATCCACGTTCATCGATCCACAGATCGCGCTGCATATGAGTTTTATCGAAGATTCGCTACGCAAAACCGGCTATTTTGTGGGCAGCGAATTCACGGCCGCCGATATTCAAATGAGCTTCCCGCTCGAAGCCGCCACCGCGCGCGGCAACCGCGATACGAAATATCCGTCCATCGCCCGTTTTCTCGACACGATCCATGCCCGGCCCGCCTATCAGCGCGCGCTCGAACGCGGCGGCAAGTACGATTTATTGAGCTGAGCCGTGTCGATTCCGGCTGCATTCGATCGTCGTCTTACATAGAAGCGGCGCGAGCAGCGATTTGCAGTTGCCGTCTGGAACGGATGCTCGCTAGACTGAAAGCGCATCGACAGACAAGGAGGACACGCGCGCATGACGCATAACATCGAAGGCAAAAAACGCTGGCTCGCACTGATCGTGCTATGCATGGGCGTGCTGATGATCGTGCTCGATACGACGATCGTCAACGTCGCCCTGCCGTCGATCGCCGCCGATCTGGGCTTCTCCGAAACCGCGCTCGTGTGGGTCGTCAATGCGTACATGCTGACATTCGGCGGCTTTTTGCTGCTTGGAGGCAGGCTCGGCGATCTGTACGGACACCGCAAGCTCTTCCTCGCGGGCATTACGCTGTTCACGCTGGCGTCGCTCGCATGCGGGCTCGCGAACTCGCAAGTCATGCTGGTTTGCGCGCGCGCCATTCAAGGGCTGGGCGGCGCGGTCGTGTCTGCCGTCTCGCTGTCGCTCATCATGAATCTGTTCACCGAAGAGGGCGAACGCGCCAAGGCGATGGGCGTCTACGGCTTTGTGTGCGCGGGCGGCGGCAGCATCGGTGTGCTGCTCGGCGGATTGCTGACCAATCTGCTGAGCTGGCACTGGATCTTTCTTGTCAATCTGCCCATCGGAATCGCCGTGTATGGGGCGTGCATCGCGCTGATGCCGGCCGGACGCGGGCACGCGCACGGCGAACGGCTGGACGTCGCGGGCGCGGCAACCGTCACTGCGTCGCTGATGCTGGCTGTCTACGCGATCGTCAACGGCAACGAGGCGGGCTGGCTGTCCGCGCAAACTGTCGGTCTGATCGTCGTCGCGCTGGCGCTGCTCGGCGCGTTTCTCATCATCGAGGCACGCGTCGCGCATCCGTTGATGCCGCTCAAGCTCTTCACGTTGCGCAATGTCGCGACGGCCAACGTGGTCGGCGTGTTGTGGGCGGCGGCGATGTTCGCGTGGTTCTTCATCTCCGCGCTTTATTTGCAGCGCGTGCTCGCCTACACGCCGCTTCAGGTCGGCCTCGCGTTCCTGCCCGCGAACCTCATCATGGGCTTCTTCTCGCTCGGCCTGTCGGCGCGCATGGTGATGCGCTTCGGCATCCGGCGGCCGCTCGCCGTCGGCCTGTTTCTCGCAGCGCTCGGCTTGCTGCTGTTTGCGCGCGCGCCCGTCGACGGACACTTCGTCGCAGACGTGCTGCCCGGCATGGTGTTGCTCGGCGTGGGCGCGGGCGTCGCGTTCAATCCGATGCTGCTGGCTGCAATGAGCGATGTCGATCCCACCGATTCCGGGCTCGCGTCGGGCATCGTCAACACGTCGTTCATGATGGGCGGCGCATTGGGACTCGCGGTGCTGGCGAGTCTCGCGGCGGCACAATCGGCGAGCAGCGGCGCGCAGCAAGCCGATACGCCCGCTGCGCTCGCGAGCGGGTATCACGTTGCATTTTTCATCGGCGCGATCTTCGCGGCCATGGCTGCGACGATTGGCGGCGCGTTGCTGCGGCCCGGCTCAGCCTCCGCCGCGCGACAGGAGCGCGACGACGACGCGTTGAAGCAGCAGATGGAGCAATCGCCATGAGCAAGACCACGGATGTGCCCGATCTGGTTCGCCGCTGCTTCGCGGCGTATCAGCACCAGGACCGCGCGGCGATCGAAGCGATCCTCGCCGACGATTTTCATTTCACGAGTCCGCACGACGCTCATATCGACCGGCGCGAGTACTTTGAACGCTGCTGGCCGTTCAACGAACAGGTCGAGTTCTTTCAGATCGAGAAACTGTTCAGCGAAGGCAATGAAGCCTTTGTGCGTTATGCGTGCAAGCCGGTGAACCGCGAAGCGTTTCGCAATACCGAGTTCTTTCGGGTCGACAACGGCAAGATCGTCGAAGTACAGGTCTATTTCGGTTCGCCCGCGAAAGACGTATCGGCGGATTGACGGGCCGCTGCATCTGAAGAACCGCAAGCGCGATCAAATGAACGGGCCGTCCAATCGATATGCTGGGTTCATGCCGAAACGAGAGTCCGTATGAACCTGGTCGGAAACCCCGCTGGAAAGGCGTTGTGGTTTATCGAAAGCCACTTCCATGAGGAGTTGTCGCTCGACGATATCGCCAGTTGCGGTTGCGTCTCGCGCTTTCATCTGTCGCGCGCGTTCGAAGCTGCAACGGGCTTTGCGGTGATGCGCTACGTACGCGCGCGCCGCCTGACGGAAGCGGCGCGGCGACTTGCGCGCGGTGCACCGGATATCCTCGCCG
Source organism: Paraburkholderia sp. PGU19 (assembly GCF_013426915.1). Taxonomy (GTDB): domain Bacteria; phylum Pseudomonadota; class Gammaproteobacteria; order Burkholderiales; family Burkholderiaceae; genus Paraburkholderia. The sequence continues at coordinate 2,170,864 of NZ_AP023180.1, read as the reverse complement.
TCGCGGTCGACGCGGGTTACGGCTCTCACGAGGCATTCACGCGCGCGTTTCGCGAGCAGTTCGGGCTCACACCCGAAGCGTTGCGCGCGCAAGGTCATCTCGACAACCTCGCACTCGTGGAGCCGATCAAAATGGATGAATCACTTCTCGCTCACCTGGAGCCGCCGCGTTTCGTGGACGGCAAACCGTTGCTCGTAGCGGGATCAAGCGAACGCTACAACTGTGAGAGCAGTTCGGGCATTCCCGCGCAATGGCAGCGCTTCAACGCGATCTTCGGCAAAGTGCCAGGACAGGTCGGCCGTGTCGCGTACGGCGTTTGCTACAACGCCGACGACTCCGGCAACTTCGATTATCTGTGCGGTGTGGAAGTCGCCGATTTCTCGGGCTTGCCCGACGAACTGAGCCGCGTGCGCATCGGCACGCAGCGCTATGCGGTGTTCACGCACAGCGAGCACATTTCGACGATACGCCGCACGTGGAACACGATCTGGAACAAATGGCTGCCGGAATCTGGGCACGCGCCCGCCGATGCGCCCAACTTCGAGCGCTACAGCGAGCAGTTCAATACCGTGACAGGCATGGGCGGCGTCGAAATCTGGCTGCCGCTCAGGCACTGAAGCGCGAACCGAGCGCAGACGCGAATCAGCGCGTGCCGCCGACGGGCGCGGCATCGACTTCAAACGTGTCACCCGTTTCGAAGAACGTGCCGCCCGCCACGTAATGGCAGGTGCGCATGTCGTGATCGTCGCCGAAGTGCCAGCGGTTGTCCGAGTAGACGCGGCTATCTGCGTAGCACGCGACCACTTCGGCGAGGATCAGATCGTGCCGCTGGGCGTCGTCGGGAATCACCTTGCATTCGAACCACGCCACGCACCCTTCCAGCATCGGCACATCGATCTTTTCGGCCGGAAACGTCTCGAGCTGGAGCGCGGTGAACTTGTCGATTTCGACGCCTGCGTTCGATCCGACCGCGAGCGTATGGCGCGCGAAGCCGCGCGTGGGCAGTTGCAGGCCGAATACGCCGCTCGCTTCGACCAGTTGCCGCGTCAATGTCTTCGCGTCGATCACGACGACGAGTTTTGGCGGCACGAAATCCAGCGGCATGGCCCACGAAGCCGCCATCACGTTCGAGCGCCCGTCGTGTGCGCTCGTAATCAACGTGACGGGACCATGATTCAGAAGACGCGTTGCGCGCGACAGATCGACGGGTTGCCGGAATGATTGCATGAGAGACCTTCGCGATATCGATCGCTGCATTCTAGCGAAGCCGGGCAAAACGCGAAGCTTGGGTGCCGTGGCGACATGCGCCGTGCAAGCGTGCGTTGTGCGAAAAGCCGACGCAAAGACTCTTGGCAAAAAAACGGCGGCGCCATCGCGCCGCCCGCAGACCCGCATGGTGCAAATTCAGTGTGTAGTCGGTGGCTTGCCGTGCGTGACGTCGAGCGGTTTGTGCGCTTCGCCGTTCGCGCCGGGAAAGAAGGCGTTCCATGCGGCACGCACGCCCTCGGCCGCCGTGGCTTCCGCGTCGATGGTTTCCGGTTCGTCCACGCGGGCGGGATCTTCGCTCAGTCCGCGCCAGTGGGTGAACACCAGGAGCGGTTTCTCCGTCCATCCGCCTTCGATAAATTTAGCGAATGCCGTGTCTCCGCTCACCAGCTGGACTTCGTACCACCCGTCTCGCACGGGCGCATAGTCGTCCAGCGGGAACCATGCGGTCGCTTCGATTTCCATAGTGCCGTCTCCTGTCGTGGAAGTGACTCATAGGGAGGCATTGTTTATGCCTTACGGGCGGCGCGCCCGCTCACGGCGTCGGGTCATGGCGCGGTCCGGGATTTGCAGGGCGAACGGACCCAGAAAAGCCACGCACTTTTTGACCACGACGCACCACCAGATTTACACATCTCGCCTGTCGGCGTAAAGCCCGGCAACATATTCGGATTTTTCGAACGTAGGGTCGGAAACGTTCGGCCCCGAACATTCACGCTTTCGCGTTCAGTGTAAAGGCGCCGCGATCGAACGCTTCGCAGTATGCCTTCCAGTCGCTGACGACCTGCGCTTCGCACTGCGTCGCGAGATCGATCAACGGCAATTGCCATTTGCTGTCTTCGCCGAACGCGATCAGGTCGTCGGCAATCGCGGAAGTCTGCCTTCCGCTGCTGCGAAAGTGCGCCCACGCGACCAGTTCGGCCATGTTGCGCACGACGGACTCCAGCCGTGGCAGCTTGCCGTTCCAGTTGTCGAGCGCGACGCGGTCTTCCGATGGCTGCAGGCCGCGCAGCACGAACGGCCGCTGTTCGAACTCGACGGCATGCAGAAAGGCTTGCGACACCACCTGATTACGCCTCTGAATCTCGACGACGCGCTCGGCCTCGCTGCCCCATTTGGGCTGCGGCGTATGGACGTTCGGCGCGGTGGCGGACGGCAAAGCCAGCTTCATGTCGAGCAGGTAATTGCCGTCGGGCGAGCCCTTGCCTTCGACGAGAATCACATAGCGCTCGATGCCCAGACTGCCCGTACCCGCAATGCGCCGCGCGACGTCGATGATCTCGTAGAACTGCGGATTCGGCTCGTGCTTCGCGAAATCGTTCATGAATGCGACGACCTTGGCGCGTGCGTCGGCCGTGGCAGGCAACGCCTTCTTGCCGTCGACGCGCAGCGTCCGCTTTTTCCCCTTCAACTCGGTGCGCCGGTTCAGGTGATCGGCGCGCGAGCGCTGGTGCAAAGCCGTGAACAGTTCGCCGACCATGCCTTCGGCCGTCTCCTCTTCGATCCAGCGCGCCTTGCCGAAGCGCAGCGCGGCGGCGTAAGCGTCCGTAGCCGTATGGCACAGCGCGAGCGCCTCGGCGCGGCTGAGCTTCAGGTCGTCGGCCGCCACCAGCACGCTCGACAGCAGACGGATCATTTCGTAAAGGCAGGGCGCGAGGCACGCCTCGTCAAAATCATTGACGTCGAAATAGATGAGCCGGTTGTCGCCCTTGTAGCTGCCGAAATTCTCCAGATGCATGTCGCCGCAGATCCACGCGCGCGGCGCGCCGTCGAGCACCGTGCCTTTAGACAGACGCCTGTAGAACAGATGACAGGTTCCGCGCAAAAACACGAATGGCGACGTGCGCATGCGCGCGAATTTCATCGCGTGGCGGTCGGGGTCACGGCCCGCATTGAACCGGGCGATTTCCTCAGCAACGTCGAGCATGCGGACCTCACACGAATGGGGAATGATCGGGGTCATTCTGTACCGACAGCCTTTCACTTCCAAACGTTCGCAATCGGCGCACGATTCGCGAACGATGGCGAGACACCGCGCGATGCTGGCTCCATCGAATCGCGCCCACCTGGTTCTTACGGGCGCACAGCCTTTGCCGTATCGTGCCCGCTTGGCATACTTCAACGGTACACGCGACGGGAGAATGACGTGGTGCAACGAGTCAACGAATACGGCCAGGCTATCGGCGAACCCATGCCACAGTGGCAACCTGCAAAGGCGCCAGGCGATCAGCCAATGACAGGCCGCTACTGCCGGCTGGAACGGGTCGACGTCGAACGCCACGCAGACGATCTGTACGACGCCTACAGCGCCGCGCCCGACGGCCGCGACTGGACCTATCTTTCGGTTGGCCCGTTCGACACGCGCGAAGCGTACCGCGACTTCCTTACCTCCTGCGCGGCTTCCCCCGACCCGCTGCATCACGCCGTCATCGATCTCGCGACGGGCAAAGCCATCGGCACGCTTTCGCTGATGCGCATCGACAAGGCGAACGGCGTGATCGAAGTCGGCTTCGTCGTGTTTTCGCAGCGTCTGCAAAAGACGCGCATGGCAACGGAATCCATCTTCCTGTTGATGCAGCGCGCATTCGACGAACTCGGCTACCGGCGGTTCGAATGGAAATGCGATTCGCTGAATGCACCGTCGCGCGCCGCGGCTGCCCGCTTCGGCTTCACGTACGAAGGTATCTTCCGGCAGGCCGTGACTTACAAAGGCCGTAACCGCGATACGGCGTGGTTCTCGATCATCGACGGCGAATGGCCGGCGCTGCGCGCCGGCTTCGCGCAATGGCTCGACGAAGCGAACTTCGACGCGCAGGGCACGCAGCGGCGCACGTTACAGGCGTGCATAGCGGCACAACGCCCGTAACGCAATAACACCTTCACATCATCAGGAATGCTTTTAAACTGCGGCGGATCGCATCCAGTTCGGGCTGCGCGATCCGCTCTTCCCTGAACTCACCGCGCCGCGCCACCCAGTCGAGTGTGGTGATCTGGTCGATCAGCGCGACGCACGGCTTTGGCAACGCGGAGACGGGAATCTCCGTCGAAAAGCCACGTATCTTCGACGTGCACGGCACAGCGACGATGCGCTGTGCCGGACCGTTGTGCTCGTCGTGCGACAACACCACCACGGGCCGAGGATAACCGCCGCCCTGCTCGTGCCCGACCACGGGTTCGAGACTCATCCACCACACATCGCCGATTTCGGGAACGCCGTTCTTCATGTTGCTCCTTACCAGTCGTCCTGGCCCGTTGGATCGGCAAGTTCGGAACCCACAGCCACGCCAAGATTGATGGTCGGATGCACGTCGCCGGGCCGCGCCGCGAGTTGCTCGCGATACTCGTCCCAATTGAACGTCCTGATGGCGGGCGTTGCGACGAGCGCGCCATCCGCTACCACCATGTCGACTTCCTGATCTTCGCGCAGGTGCAGTTCGTCCGCCAGGCTTGCTGGAATGCGCACCGCAAGACTGTTGCCCCACCGCTTGATTGTCTGAATAGCCATAGCCCCACCTTCGCCCGAGAAATCCAGATACACGATTGCCTCCTTGAAACCCCGTGAGGGAGCAGAAGCGCCGCGCGTATCTACAATGTAGATACCGTCATGCTACGCGGCGCGGGTTGATGTGTCAACGCTGTATCTACGTGCGATTGGGTGGTTCAGATGACCGATGCATTCGCGCAGTCAATATCGCATCGGCGGCGGCCTCAAACAATTCGGCCGGAAGATATAGGAACCCTAGGAAAAGCCCGAAAAACTCTTAGCCAACGCGGCAAAACACGCCAGTCGGATGCCCTTTGTATGTCGCCTGCCGCGCCTCGACGTAGCCGCATTTCGCCGCAACCCGCCGCGACGCCACGTTATCCGGCGCGATGATGCACACGGTCTCACGCTCCGGCCATGTCGCATCGGACCATGTCAGCGCGCCGCGCACGGCTTCCGTCGCGTAGCCGATGCCATGCATCGACGGCATCAACGCCCAGCCTATCTCCGGTGCGTCTAGCGGCGGTTCGATGTCGCGCTGGTAGTCCGCAAAGCCGATTTCGCCAACGAACCGGCCGCTGTTTTTCTCGCGGATCACCCAGTAGCCATAGCCGAGCAGTGCCCAGTGCCCGGCATAGCGCAGCAGCCGCGACCACACCTCTTCGCGGCTGAACGGCTTTCCGCCGATAAAGCGCGTAACGGTCTCATCGGACCACAGCGCGTAGCTCTCGTCGAAGTCCTCGCGAACATGAGGACGCAAGATCAGACGATCGGTTTCAAGCTCAAGGACGGAAGGATTCATCGCGCGTATCCGGCAGGAGCCGGCAGAGAGGAAAGCGCCGATGATCGCAGATACGCGCGCCGCAGCGAAACCCCTTCACGCGCGGCGCGCACCAGGCTCAACCGAAATCACTGCCCGTTGAAAGCCGCTTCGAGCGCCTTCACATCGAGCTTCACCATTTGCATCATGGCCTGCATCGCGCGCTGAACCTTCGTCTGATCCTTGTCCGTCAGAAACTTCATCATCGCGGTCGGCACGATCTGCCACGACACGCCGAAGCGGTCCGTCAGCCAGCCGCATTGCACTGGCGAGCCGCCGCCTTCGAGCAGCCCGTCCCACAACGCGTCGACTTCCTCTTGCGATTCGCACTTCACGAACATCGAAATCGCCGGAGAAAACGTGTACTGCGGGCCGCCGTTCAACGCGAGGAATTCGCGGCCTTCCAGATGGAAGGTGATCGTCAGCACTTCACCCGCCTTGCCGGGCATCGACTCGCCGTAATGCGTGATGTCGCCGATGCTCGAATCCCCGAAGATGCCCGTGTAGAACCGGACGGCTTCCTCCGCATTGCCGTCGAACCACAGGCACGTGGCAATCTTGTCCATCACATCTCCTTGGATGGTTGTATCGGGCGCGGCAGCGTGCGGTGAAATGCGCGATGCATCACCGCGCATCGAATCACGCGCCCGCGACGGTCGTTATTGACGGCCTTGCGCCATCTGCTCCATCGCCGATTTCATTTCGTCGGGCGTGACGTCGCGCGTGTGCGTCGCGACGGACCAGCGGTGGCCGAACGGATCTTCGACCTGGCCGTAACGGTCGCCCCAGAACATATCGGTCGCGGGCATGATGACCTTCGCGCCCGCTGACGCCGCCTGTGCGATGGTGGCGTCAGCGTCGTTGACGTACAGATGCAGCACGACAGGCGTGCCCTTCAGCGCCTTCGGCCCGAACGACGCGCCGTTGCCGCAATCGGGCATTTCATCGACCAGCATCAGCGTCGAATCGCCGATTTTCAGCGACGCGTGCATTATCTTGCCGCCGGGACCGGGCAGGCGCACCTGCTCGACTGCATTGAACGCTTTCTTGTAGAACTCGATTGCTTCGGCCGCGCCCGCGACGATGATGTGCGGTGTCAACGTGTGCATCCCTTCGGGGATGGGCTTGACGGCTGGCGTGGACATGTCGTGTCTCCTGATGTGAAGAGTTTCATGGGTGACGAAGTTTCGCCCGATAAGCGAGTCTTCACCACTACGACGAGTGAGCCATCTTCAGATCGACACGCGCAACCGATATTTTTTCCGAACCGGATCGGACGCGGTCAAACGGGCCGCCAGTGTCCCGGCACCCATGCCCAGTGATTGCCCTCCCAGCGATAGTGACCCTTCACCCACCGATATCCCGGCGCAGGCGCCGCAGGTATGACCTCCGCGACGGGCGCGGGCTGCGCCGGCCGCGCGGGCTCGACGACATAGCAGGCGGAAAGCGTCGATGCGCAGAGCGTGGCCGCGAGCAGCGCGCGCAGTGTCGTTGATTTCAGGTTCAGACCATTCATTGTCGAGTTCATCTCCCTGTTGACTGGTTGTTGGCTCGATTGTTAAATCGGCTCGCGCGGCCTACACGCGAATCAGGCCCGTCATCGGCTGCACGCTGCCCGCTTGCGCGAACAGCGTGCGCGAAGTCCGGTGCGGATCGAGCCCGAGGCTTTCGCTCGCGACGCCCGTAATCAGCGCGTCGAGCGACGCCGTCGGCTTCAGGTCGCGCGCCTGGTACAGATCGCCTTGCCGCAAGCCCGGCCAGTCGGCGACCACGCGCCCGCCCGCCACCGCGCCGCCGATCACCATCGCGACGGATGCCGTGCCGTGATCCGTGCCGCCCGTCCCATTCGCCGCAGCAGTGCGGCCGAATTCGGTGGCGACCAGCACCGTCGTCTTGTTCCACGCCGGTCCGAGTCCGTCGCGTAATGCAGCGAGCATCGTGTCGAGCGCCCTGAGTTGGGCGGCGAGGCGCGGCATCTGCGCGCTATGCGTGTCCCAGCCGCCCGTTTCGATCATCGCAATGCGCGGCCCGTCTTCGCGCGACAGAAACCCGGCCGCCAGCTTGCCGAGACTCGCCGGGTCCTGGCGCGCGCCCGCATCGCCCGCGAGACCGCGCGCCGCCATCGCCGATTCCCACAGCGGACGCAATTGCGCGTCCTGTTCGTAGAGTTGCGAAACGCGCGCGAGCAGATCGTCGGGCGCCTGCGGCAGCCCGGAAGGCGCATACGACGCGACGTTCGCCGCACCGCGCAACGCCATCGGCACGGTTGGCGCGAACGCGATCGCGTTCTCGGGCGTCGTCGACGTTGCGCCCGGCATCATGCCGACGAGCCGGTTGAGCCAGCCATCCTTCACCTGATACGCGGAAGATCCGCCCGTCTCCAGCACGTTCTGTCCGTCGAAATGCGACCGGTCGCGATACGGCGACGCGACGGCGTGCACAAACAGCGCCTCGCGCCGCCCGTACATCTGCCCGATCTGCACGAGCGACGGATGCAGCGCGAACGTGCCGTCGAGCTTCGTCGAAGCCGACGTATCGACGGTCAGCGCGCCACGCAATGTCGAATACGCAGGGTCCGCGTACGGCACGACGATGTTCAGCCCGTCGGCGGCGCCGCGCTGGATCACGAACACGAAGCGGCGGTCGGTCGCAGCGCGCGCGAACACGATCTGCGGCGCGACGAGCATCGCGCCCGCGCCAGCGGCTGCGATGCGCACGAAACTGCGGCGAGTGAGCATGGTCATCTCCGTTGGAAATCGGGCGAGACGAGCAGCAGCGCGAGCGCCGTCGATGCGCTTTCCGCACGCGACACGGCGAGCTGCGTCGGCTCGCTCAGCGAACCTGCCGTCAGCGTCTGCCCCAGCGAGCGCGCATCGAGCCGATCACCGACGCGCGCCGCGAAACGCTGCGCGATCTCGACACGCCGCACGAGCGCATCGGGCGCGGCCCAGCTCGCGGCGATATCGTCATAGCCGGCCGGCGAGCCGGGGCGCCACACCTGCTGACCAAGTTGCGTCAGCACGGGCGCCATCTGCACGGTGTTCGCGCCGTCGTTCAGGTTGTGCATGCCGAGGCCGCGCATCGACGAAACCGTCCATTCCCAGGGCGACTTGAACTTGACGGCAACGGGCGACCACGCGGCGTCACTGTCGATCAGCGCGCGATAGACCGTGGGCAGATCGCCGCTGCTTCGCATGAAGGCTGTCGCCAGCTGGTCGACTACATCGGGCGGCGGATTGTCCGCGACGAAGTGGCGCGCGAGCTTGGTCGCGATATGCGTCGCGGTGGCGGGCGCGCTCGACAGATCGTGCAGCACCGCGAGCGTTTGCCCTTCGCCCGGCTGGTCGTAGCGGCGGCCCATGATGGTCCGTGTGCCCGGCTCGTGCAATTGCGGACGGAACATGAACGCACCCGGCGGCGCGGCGTTCGCGTTTGCGCTGTTTGCGTTGTTCGCCTGCGGGCCTTGCACGGCCGCAATGCTCCAGCCCGTCATGGCGCGCGCGAACTCGGTGACGTCGTCCTGCGTGTAGCCACTGCGCACCCCGAGCGTATGCAGCTCCATGATCTCGCGCGCGAGGTTTTCATTGAGTCCGGGCTTGCGGTTCGGATTGCGCTGCGCGGCGCGCAACGCGGCGACGCTGTCGGGTCCGACCGAGCGCGTCTGGTCGAGAAAAAGCTGCATCGCGGGATGACGCTCGACGGCCACCAGCATGTCTTCGAAGCGCCCGAGCACGTGCGGGCGGATCGCCTCCGCTTCGAATGCGCCGGCGAACGGCGCGACGCGGCCTTTGTCGATGGAAACCGCGAAGTGATTCGACCAGAAGTGCACGAGCCGTTCGACGAACGGCGCGGGCGTCGTCAGCGCACTCGCGACACGCGCGTTCACGGCTGCGCGGTACGTGTCGCGCGCTTCCATGCGCTGCGCCTTGTTCGCGGCCTGACGGGCGGCTTTGCGCGCGTCATCCGCGTTGCTGGCGAGGTTCGGCGCGCTGGCGGCATTCGCGCCGCTCGCGGTGGCGTTCGTTGCGTTGGTTGCGGTGTTTGCTATCGCCTGCTGGCGTTCGTCGGCCAGATCCGCAGCAATCGCCAGCGATGTCAGTTGCGCAGCCCATGCCGCGGGCATCGGCTGATAGGCGTCGAACTGCGCGAGCAGCCAGTTCTTCGGGTTCACCGGTGGCGCTTCGTCGGCGCGCGCGCCGAGACCGAAGCGGTTCAGCGCGATCGCGGCGGCGCTCAACGGCGGCGCCGTAGTTGCAGGTGAATTGGCCATGCTCGCTCCTGTCTCGCCTGTCGTGCGTGGTTCGATGTGCATTAAACGGAGTGAGCGGCGCTTTTCCGTCGCTGCTTTTTCAGTCGCGGCCGATCAGTCGCTCGCGGGCTGATTGCCCGGCTTCTGCACGCGCTGCTGCGCCTGCGCGAGCCGCCATTGCCCGCGCTCGCGCAAGCCTTCCGCGAACTTCACGCGTTCATCGGGCGACAAGGTCGCCGCGAAATCGGCGACGCTTTGCTCGACCCGCGAGCGCAGCGCGATATCGGCTTCGCGCGTGCGGTTCAGTGCGACATCGAGCGCCGCGCGGTCCAGCTGCGGCGCGGCTAGCAGCCGCAGTACCTCGCGCCGATCCTCTCGCCCGTCACGCGCGTACTCGCGCGCTTCGCGGCGCGCGTCCTTCAAGGCATCGACGAACTGCTGCTGGCGCTCCGCCGACAACCCTTCCGCCGCGAATCGCAGCGCGCGCGGCTGTGGTTGACTGGCGGCCGTCACGCCGCCATGCGCGACGAACCACTGATACGCGCCGCCCGCGACGCCGCCAATCAGAAACACGTTGAGCACCAGCGAGCCGACCAACAGAAATTTCCAGGCGCGTCCGCTCATTCGTCACTCCAGTCTGCGGCCGTGCCGCCAAATCCAGTTGTCAGATACGAAGACTCCGGTCCCGGAGACGGGTTGCCCGTCACGAGGAAGAACGACACCGCGAATGCGCCCGCCAATCCGCCGATCAAACCAACGCCCGCGAACGCCGCGCCCGACCACCACCAGCCCGCGCGCCCCGAGCCGCCGCCCGGCCAGATCAACGACAGCCGGCGCGGTCGACGCGATCGACGGTTAGCGGGCGCCGAAGCCATCACGCGCTCGATGAGCGCGGCGTCCGGCGCCATATCGGTCGCGGCGGCATCGCTCGCGAGCCATGCGTCGAGTTGCGCGGCCTGCGCGAGCAGCGCGTCCACCTCGCTGCGATGCTGCGCGGCCCACGCGCTCGCGGCGGCGCGCTCCGCTTCGGGCCAATGGCGCGCCTCGGCGCCATACGCATCGACTATTGCGCGAAATCTTTCTGGAGTCATCGGCTGGTCCTCGTTCCGGCAAGATCGTCGCCCGTCAGTTGCGCGCGCAGATTGCGGCGCGCGCGGGCCAGCAGGCTTTCGAGCGCGTCGACGGTAATGCCCATCAGCGCGGCCGCCTCGATGTTCGACAGTTCCTGGTAGTAGTTGAGCACTAGCGCCTCGCGCTGGCGCGCCGGCAACGCGGCGAGCGCCGCGCGCACCCGTGCCTCGCGCGACTGCGCTTCGAGTTGCGCATCGGGCGTGGCGGCGGGATCGACGGCGTCGGGCAGTTCGTCGGCGGGCTCCTCACGATGTGCGCGCAAACGGTCATAGCAGAGATTCAGCGCGACGCGATGCAGCCATGTATCGAAACGCGCCTCACCCTCGCGCCAGCGCGGCGCCTGCTTCCAGATGCGCATGAAGGCTTCCTGCGCGACGTCTTCCGCTTCCATACGATCTCCCAGCATCCGCGTGGCGAGCGCCAGCAGACGCGGCAACTTGCGCGCGACGAGCGTGCGAACGGCCGCCGGCTCCTGCCTGCCGACGCCCGCCACCAGTTCCGCATCCGGATCGCGTTCGTTCAACGCGCGCGGCTCCGGGTATGCCGCCTATTGCACGCATGCCGCGTGTCACGCGCGGCATCTGTCGCGACGAGATGTGCTGTCGTCACTGCTGTCGCTCCCTGTTGTTCTGATCGAGTGACTTCACCTTCACAGGAACACCGCGAACTCCGCGATGCGCTCCGTCAACCCCTGTTCAAGGCAGTTCAATATACGACGACGGCCGGCCGATAGTAGTAAGGGTGCGCCGGCACCACCACGCAACCCGCGAGCGTCGCGATAAACAACGCCAGTAACAACAGCTTCTTCATCTTTCAGTCTCCCGTCGCCAAGTTCAGCTCACCCAGTGCGCGGGCACCCAGCGCCAGTTCGGACCATGCGCGACCCAATGTCCAGGCACCCAGCGATAGCCCGGACGCATGGTCTGCCAGTGCCCCGCCACCCACACGTAGCGGCCATCCGCCCAGCGCCAGTGGCCCGGGTCCCACGCGTAGCCGGCGCGCGGCGGCGGCACGACTTCGACGCGCGCGGCGGGCGGCGCCATCGGCGCGACGATTACCGCCTGCGCGAACGCCGCCGAGGCGCTCAGCGCGACCACGCCTGCCGCAAGCATGCGGACCAGTTTTTGCATCTTCATTGCGCTTTCCCTTGGAACGGTTGCCGGTCTCGAATGCGCCGGTTTAGGGGTTAAACGCGCGGGCCGCGAAAATCCGTCGCAAGATTTTTCGCGGCCGCGAGGGACCAACGGGTGCGGTGGCGCACGCGCGGGGGAATGGGTATCGTCAAGGCTGAACTTCACACGGACCGCAAGCCTCGCCAGGACACGCACTGACCGATGACACAAGCGACGCCACCCGCCCTGCATGACGCAGACAAAGGCCATTCGCTCGCGCGGCACTATCCGCGCGGGCTGCGCATCGACCCGCATTCGCACACGTGGGCGCAGGTGCTGTATGCCGTGTCGGGTGTGATGTGGGTCGAAGCCGGGCACGAGGCGCTCGTCGTTCCGCCGCAGCGCGCCGTGTGGCTGCCCGCCGGCACCGAGCACTCGATCCACATGATGAGCGACGTCGAGATGCGCAATCTGTATTTCCATGAGCGCAGCATCGGCCATCTGAGCGCACGCAGCGATGTGTTCGAGATCAACGGCCTGTTGCGCGAACTGATTGCGTCGATTGCCGAACATGAAGCGGCACAGACGCGCGACGACGACTATCTGAGCACGGCGTACCGGCTCGCCATGCTCGAACTCGAACAGGCGCCGCGCTCGTCGCTGCGCATTCCGCTGCCCGATGCCTCGGACCGGCGGCTCGACGCGCTGTGCCGCACGGTGATCGACAATCCGTCGAATGCGATCAGCTTCGAGCAGCATGCGGCGTCGGTGGGCGCGAGCGTGCGCACACTCGCGCGGCTCTTCACGCGGGCGCTGGGTATCGGTTTCGCGGAGTGGCGCAGGCAGGTGCAACTGGCCGTCGCCGTGTCGGGGCTCGCCGAAGGACGCGCGGTCAGCACCATCGCGCGCGAACTCGGCTATCTGCCAAGCAGTTTCAGCGACATGTTCCGCCGCGAACTCGGCGCGCCGCCGACCGACTTCGATCCTCACGCGACGCTGGCCGCGTCGGCTGCGTTAAAGTCCTGAGGCTGTCGGGCGTCGCGACGCGCTCAAGCGCGCTTGCTGCGCTTGAGCGAGAATCGTGGGCGTCGGCGGCGCGGACGGGCAGATGGATGGATCGGCTGGCGTCGCCATGGCCAAACCTTAAACGTGAGGAAACGTGAAATGAGCAAGGGATACTGGGTCACTCTCTACCGCAAGACGAACGATCCAGCGGCACTGGCCGCATATGCACAACTGGCGTTGCCGGCCGTCACGGCGGCGGGCGGCAAGTTTCTTGTGCGCGGTCTCGCCGAGGAAGTGCGTGAACAAGGCCTGAAGGACCGCACCGTCGTGATCGAATTCCCGACCTACGAGCAGGCCGTCGCGGCCTACGACAGTGAGGCCTACAAGAAGGCGCTGGCGGCGCTCGGCAATGGCGTCGAGCGCGATCTGCGCATCGTGCGCGGCGCGGAGTGATTCTTTAGGCGTGAGTTGCTGAAACGTTGCGGAACAGCGCGGGCCGCAACGTTCGCTCAGTAGCGGATCACCATCGGCAGAAGCGCGCTGTCGCGCGGTTCGTCGTCGGGCAGCATGACGGCGCTGCCTGCCGCGATGCGGCGCGCGCTCCATAGCACCGCAAAGGCATCGAGCACGTCGTCTTTCTGCGCGTGCCGGGCAACGCGTTCGTCGAGCGCGGTCTTTAGACCGGCGCCGAAGACGGGGTCAAGCAAGGCTTTTCTTTTCGCGTGTCCCGCTTCCGACGTTTTGCCCTCCTTGAGCCCGGCCGCCTCACCGCCTTGCTCGATCTGAAGCTGCATGAAGGCAAGCTCAGGATGCACCTCGAACACACGCGAAGCATCGCTATTGCTGGCACGCAACGACGTATCGACTTCAGCGATCTTGCCGAGAATGTTGAAGGCCTGTTGCGAGATGCCCTTGCCCGTTGCTTCGCGGTTCAGATCGCACGCCGTTCGATACTCCCTGACACCAAGCGTCTGACGCACAGGCGTCTGAAACACCGACGCACTGCGCGGCCATTTCAGACGCTGCCTCGCTTCGGCATCGCACGCGCGATAGCCCGTCGACGACAGGCCGATCGGCATATCGACGGCCACGATGGCAGGCGCGGGCGCCCACGCAAGCAACGCCTCAAACGTCGCGCAGATTCGCGTCTCGATGGCGCCCGTCCGGCCGTGCTGCCTGACGGCGTACCAGCCGCCCTTACAGCCGTCCACGCCCACCAGGTCTGTTGTTTTCTCACGCATCGCGTGTTTCCCCGAACCGTTTGATCGTTCCGAACCCGCGCCGCCCGCTGTCCGATATTCGAAAGCACTTGTCTGAACCACGCCGCGCCGGTCACTTAGACTGCCTTCATACGCTGATTCACCCATCGTGAGGCGGCAAGCGAAACCCATCGAATCCGACAGTTTCCGCAGGAGCGGCAATGAAAGCGATCCAGTTCAACTCTTTTGGCGGTCCCGAAGTCCTCGACCTCGTCGATCTGCCGACACCCACCGCCGACGCCGACAGCGCGATCGTGCAGGTGAAAGCAGCCTCGGTGAATCCGAGCGACGTGAAAAACCTCTCGGGCCATTTCGGCCACACGACGCTGCCGCGCATCCCTGGCCGCGACTTCAGCGGCGTCGTGACGGAAGGCCCCGCCGAATGGATCGGCGCGGAAGTATGGGGCACGGGCGGCGACATCGGCTTCACGCGCGACGGCACACACGCGCAGTTCATCAAGATTCCCGTCGGCGCGCTGTCGCGCAAGCCGCGCACGCTTACGCACGAACAGGCGTCGGCGATCGGCGTGAACTTCGTGGTCGCGTGGCTCGGGGCCGTCGATTATGCACAGCTCGTCGCGGGCGAAACGGTGGCCGTGATCGGCGCGAGCGGCGGCGTGGGCGGCGCGGTCGTGCAGATCGCGAAGTCGCGTGGCTGCAAGGTGATCGCCGTCGATCGCCGCGAGCCCGATGCGGATTCGCCCGCGGGCCGTCTGCTCGATCACTACGTACCGTTCGACGAACACGCCCCGGAACGCGTGAAGGCACTCGGCGGCGCGGATGTCGTGTACGACGCCGTTGGCGGCGTCGCGTTCGAAACGGCGCTGAAGCTCGCGAAGTGGCGCGGCCGCGTGGTCGAGATCAGCGCGACGGGCAAGCGGCGCGTCGAGTTCGACCTGATCGACTTCTATCACAACGAGACGCAACTGTTCGGCGCGGACAGCGCCAAGCTCGGCGTCGCGGATTCGGCGCGTCTGATGACGGAACTGGCCAGCGTGTTCGACAGCGGCGCGTTGCAGGCGCCGTCGATCGCGCAGACCTTTCCGCTCGAACAGGCACGCGACGCTTACGCAGCCGTCGCAGGCGGCACGCGCGGACGCGTCGTCATCACGATGTGACGCAACCCGATCACTACAACCGGAGACTCGTATGAAGCCGTATATCGTGTCGCTGGCGGCGGGGGTCGTCGTCGGACTGCTCTATAACATCGTCGATGTGAAATCGCCCGCGCCGCCCATCGTCGCGCTGCTCGGCCTGCTCGGCATGGTCGCGGGCGAGCATGCGATTCCGTTCGTGCGCTCGCTGCTCACTCACGTGACGAGCTAAAGCAAACCGCGAACGCCTACTGCATGCGTCCGGGCGCGCCGCCCATTTCGCGGGCGCGCTCGAGCAGCAGTTCGCGTTCGCGCGCGTTGCGCGTCATCGATGCGGCGCGCTCGAATTCCGCGCGTGCTTCGTCGTTGCGAGCGAGCTTGGCGAGCAGATCGCCGCGCACGCTCGGCAACCAGTGATAGTTTTTCAGCGAAGGCTCGTCGGCGAGGGCCTCGACGAGTTCGAGCGCGGCCATCGGGCCATACGCCATGCCGACGGCAACCGCCCGGTTCAGATCGACCACGGGCGACGGCGCGACCTCGGCGAGCGCATCGTAGAGTGCGACGATCTGCGCCCAATCCGTTTCCGCCGCCGTGCGGGCGCGCGCATGGCACGCGGCGAGTGCGGCCTGCAGCGTGTACTGACCGCTCATCCCGCCGAGCGCTTCCGAACGCGCAAGCGCGGTCAGGCCGCGACGGATCAGCAGCGGGTCCCAACGGCTGCGGTCCTGATCGAGCAGCAGCACGGGCCGTCCTTGCGCATCGACGCGCGCATGCATGCGCGACGCCTGAATCTCCATCAGCGCGACCAGGCCGTGCACTTCGCTTTCGTCGGGCATCAGGCCCGCGAGCACGCGGCCCAGGCGCAGCGCTTCCTCGCACAGCGTCGGGCGCATCCAGTCGTCGCCCGCCGTCGCCGAATAGCCTTCGTTGAAAATCAGGTAAATCACTTCGAGCACGGACGCGAGCCGCACCGCGCGATCGTTCGCCTGCGGTACTTCGAACGGCACCTTTGCCGCCGACAGCGTCTTCTTGGCCCGCACGATACGCTGCGCGATGGTCGGCTCGGGCACAAGAAACGCGCGCGCGATTTCATCCGTCGTCAGGCCGCCGAGCAGGCGCAACGTGAGCGCGACACGCGCGTCCTTCGACAGCACGGGATGACAGGCGGTGAACACCAGCCGCAACAGATCGTCGCCAATGTCGTCGGCGCGCGCGGCGTCGAGCGCATCGACGAAATCGGGCACGATATGCGCCTCGCGCGCGTCCATGTCGGCGCCGAGTTCCTCGTGCTTGCGCGCGTGCAACGCATCCTGGCGCCAGCGGTCGAGCGCGCGGTTTTTCGCCGTCGCCATCAGCCATGCTCCAGGATTGTCGGGCACCCCTGAGTCCGGCCAGGTTTCGAGCGCGGCCACCAGTGCGTCCTGCGCGAGTTCTTCCGCCACGCCGACATCGCGCACGATCCGCGCGACGTGGGCGATGACCTTCGCGGATTCGATCCGCCAGACTGCCTCGATGGCACGATGGGTCGCAGCCGTCGTCACGGCCGGCCTCAGGACGCGTCGGCCGCTGGCATCGCGGCGTTCGGGTCCATGTACACGAGTTCCCAGATATGCCCGTCGATATCCTCGATGCTGCGCTCGTACATGAAGCCGTGGTCTTGCGCCGGGCGCGAAAACGCGCCGCCTGCGGCGAGCGCCTTATCGGCCAGATCGTCGACTTGCGAGCGGCTGTCGCACGACAGGCAGATCAGCGCTTCTGTGCTCTCCTTCGGATTGCACAGCGTCCTGTTCGTGAAGGTCTGGAAAAAGTCCTTCGCGAGCAGCATCGCGTAGATGTTTTCGCCGATCACCATGCAGGCCGCCTGCTCATTGGTGAATTTCGGTTCGAACGTGAAGCCGAGTTGCGAGAAGAACGCCTTCGATTTCTCCACGCTGTTCACGGCGAGATTCACATAGATTTGCTTGTGCATGATTGTTCCTTGGAAGCTGGCAGGTGACAGATGCAAGGTCAGTGGTTCGCGCCTTCGATCTTGCGAAAGCGTTCCGTCGACTGGCTCGGCTCGAAGTCGTCGAGGTCGAACATCTGGCGAACTTCGATTTCACCGTCGGCCTGTTCGCCGAACGGCGCGGGAAAGCGTCGCGCCCATTCCATCGCTTCTTCGCGCGATCGCACCTGGATCACGGTGTAGCCCGCGATCAGCTCTTTCGTTTCCGCAAACGGGCCTTCCGTGACGGTGCGCCTGCCGCCCGCATAGCGCACGCGCCAGCCCTTCGCGCTAGGCTGCAGGCCGGATGCGTCGAGTAGCACGCCCGCCTTCTGCAAGGCTTCGTGATACGTCGCCATCGACGCCATCAGTGCTTCGTCCGGCATCTTGCCGGCCTCGCTGTCGCCCGTGGCCTTCACCATGATCATGAATCGCATCGCCGTCTCTCCTCGTGGATGAAGGACGCCCCGTGGCGGCTTCTACTTCCACGACGAGCGGCACGCAGTCAGATCGACAACTGGCGTCGCCAGGGAAAACCCTTGCGAGGGCACCGGACGGTTCAGCCGGCGCGCGCCGTCAGTACTCGTAGCACGGCGCGACCTTACGGACTTCGATGGTGCACCACTCGGCGGCCGGACATTCGTTGGCGAGCGCGAGCGCTTCTTCGTAGGTATCGACGTTCAGCAGAAAGAAGCCGCCGATCATTTCCTTCGCTTCGGCAAACGGCCCGTCGATCAGGCGGGTCTGCCCGTCGCGCTTTTCGAGGCGCACACCCTTCTTGCTGGGCGACAGCGATTCGGCGGCGATCAGCTGGCCGCGCGACTGCAACTCGGCGCGGTATTTGAGCATGCGGTCGTAGACGGCGCGACCCGCGACTTCGCCGCGTTCCTCGCGTTGCTCGGTGGGTTCGACGATGAGCAGCATGTAAGACATGGTGACTCCGTGTTCCGGTTGTCGGGCCGCTGCGTTCGGGGGTGCCGTACTTCGTGAGACGGGTGGCGCGGCGGCGATGGCAGCAAAGCTTGAATCTGCTGGCGAAGGCAGTCTAGCAAAGTGGCAACGCGGGCGAAAAGGTCTGCTGCGCGAATGGGCATTCCGCTGATGGAAATGGCACAACGCTTGCTGAGGAAGATACATCTTCAATCAGGCAGGAGCATGACATGTTGAAGCGCGAGATCGTCCGCGTCGCAATCGCGATTGAAGCTCAATCGCCGCCTTGATTTTTGCCAAATAATGTCACTGCTCTCCTGGATAGCTAAATTGCAAAAATTTGTCTTTGATTGAGATCCGTATTTTCCGCGTGATACGTCTAATCCTTAACTATATTCATAGTGGACGAATTCAAATTAATTCAATTACATCGACGATCTCAATCACTCAAAAAAGTTCACTGACATTTTGATTTATGACACACTCTGACGAAATCGTCTCCGACGTCTTACCCGCTATTTCACGGCCTTCCACCGATTCACATCGAGCCGAAACCGCTGTTTTAGCCGAATGCATCGCTTCCATTTCTTATATATGGCTTATCTCAAATAAATCACTGCCAAACTTCGTTGTCATATCACAACATTAAAATTTATACCAATAAAAAAATCGAAAACCAGTCCAGCCAAAAATACAAATCAAATCAATCCCCTGCGTCTTTCCTTTCTTTTATGGAAACAGACCATTTCCAGTTTGAATATCAATCGATAGTTAGGGTCCCTTTCTATACTTGCGCTTCCCCAAACCGGGCAAGTTAAGTGGTCTTGCTTCGTACAGGACGCGGCATGCATAGCTTGTCCGTTTGTATTCAAGCCTCGTATTGCCCCATGAACTGAAGGAAGCACAGATGAAGAAGATTCTGATCGCGACGGCAGTGGCTGCCTCGTTCGCCTCGGTCGCGCACGCACAAAGCAGCGTCACGCTGTACGGCACGCTGGACACGTCGATCTCCTACACGAGCAACGTCAATGGCGGCCACCAGTGGGCAGTCGGCAGCGGCTCGACGGATGAAAACCGCTTCGGCTTGCGCGGCGTCGAAGACCTCGGCGGCGGCCTGAAGACCATCTTCACGTTGGAAGAAGGCTTCGACACGAACAACGGTGCACAGGCATCGCAAGGCAAGATGTTCTCGCGTCAGTCGTTCGTCGGCCTGTCGAGCCAGTTTGGCACGGTCACGCTGGGCCGTCAGTACGACGCGATGCAGGACTTCGTGTCGCCGCTATCGGCAACGGGCAGCTGGGGCGGCGCGAACTTCGCCCACTACGGCAACCTCGATCACCTCGACAAGAACAGCCAGGACGCAGCCAGCAACTCGATCAAGTTCGCGAGCGCCAACTACTCGGGCTTCTCGTTCGGCGGCACCTACTCGTTCTCGAACAGCTCGCAGTTCGCCAACAACCGCGCATACAGCGTCGGCGCGGGCTATGAAAACGCAGGCCTGCGCGTCGGCGCGGGCTACGCGCAGCAGAACAACCCGAATGCCACGTCGGGCGGCGCTTACAACAACCTCGATCTGAACAATATCGGTCTGACGGGCGTGTCGTTCCGTCAGCGCCAGTTCGGCGCGGGCGCAACCTACGCGTTCGGCCCGGCGCTGTTCGGCATCGTATGGACGCAAGCTCGCCTCGACAACGTGACGGGCAGCACGGGTTCCGTTCACACCAACAACTACGAAGCCAACGCCACCTACAACCTGACGCCTGCGCTGGGTCTGGGCATTGCCTACACGTACTCGAACGGCGCGGCTGAAAATGCACACTTCCACGCGAACCAGGTCGGCCTGAAGGGCGACTACTCGCTGTCGAAGCGCACGGACGTGTACGTGCAAGGCACGTATCAGGAAACGAGCGCGCCGGATGGCTCGACGATCAACGCAGTGATCGACAACGGCAGCACGACGGGCGTTTCGTCGACGCACCGCCAGGGCGTCGCATCCGTTGGCTTGCGTCACCGCTTCTAATCACACACGAAGCGCGGCGGGTTGATACGTACGATCGACCCGCCGTAAGCGCTCGGGCCCACGAGGCGACCACAACGGCCTCACGTTCTTCGGAACGTGAGACCGTTGCCTATTGAACTGACGGAACGGACTGAGCTGGCGGAATAGCGTCACGAGAACCGTGACGCCCGCTCAAACCATCCGCTTCAACTCCTTCTGCAGACGGTCGAAGTTCTCTTCGTTGGCCTTGACGGCAAACGTCTTCACCTGCGCGCACACGGCAGGCGTCTCGAAGACCATGCGAAACGTGATGCCCGTCTGTTCGTCGCTCAGCGCATCGAAAGTCGCCGTGACGCGGTATTGCGGACCCGACACGTGATCGAACACGATACGTTCGGGCGCGACGATCTCGACGAATACACTGTGATTCTTGTACTCGACGCCGTCCGGCCCGTGCATCGCGAGGCGCCAGTTGCCGCCCGGACGTAGATCGAATTCGTGGAAGGAATTCGTGAAGCCCTTCGGGCCCCACCAGTGCGCGAGATGGACCGGCTCAGTCCAGGCCCTGAACACGAGATCGCGCGGAAAATCGAACACGCGCGTCGACACGATTTGCAGATCCGCGATCGGCGGAGTTGCGTCGCCATCCTCGGACATGAGACAGCCTCCTTCGAACGATGCATCGCGTCCGCCCGAAGCCGGGCGGACAAATCAAGCATAACGCATTGTCGAAGCATCGCACGCTCGCCGCGTGCACCGCGCGGACAGAAAGTCGCGACGAATGAGAGGGGCCGAACGTTCGAACGCCTAACGTCCGATCAATGGCCGTTTGAAACGAAACGCCGCACAGTCAGACGGCAACGGACTCGGCAGAAGGCTCGATAGGAATCACCCGCCGCGCCGCGGGCGCGCCGCATTCGCGCAGCAGATCGCGCAGCTCGTTGATCACCGGGAAGACTTCGTGATTCCAGTCGGCGCCTTGCGCGTCGTGCGCGGCCTGCTCGAGTTCGACGATCCAGCGGTCCTCCTTGAAGATGCGCTCGGTGAACCACACCAGCAGCGGCCACGCGACGTCGAGCAGTGCGCCGATCTTCGGCCGCTTGATGGACAGCAGGCCAAACGTGCGATTGGTGCGCTGATCGCGATCGAGCGGCACGTAGCAGATCCACAGGTCCATCACGATCGTCCCGTCGGACGTGCGAATCCGCAGCGTCTGAAACGGATACTGCGTGCGGATCGTCATCACGTCCTTGTCGTCGGCTCTCGTGGTCTTGCGGCTTTGCCCGAACACCAGCGCTTCGCCGATCGGCTGCTGACCCGCTTCACGCGCGAACGTGTAGTCCACTTCGACCCAGTCGTCGCCGCGCCGCCGGCCCAGCGAACGCGCGCGCATCTTGCCCATCTGCTTGCGGTGCAGAAACTGATGGTTCATATCCATCAGGTTTTCGTGCATGAACGAGTAGTGGCACGCCACTTCGCGGCCGAAGCGCCGCGTCTTGTACGCCTTGTCGGCCACGGAACCGAGCGGCGGCAGCGGCATCCTCTCGGCGAGCGCGGCATCGCCCGGAAACACGAAAATCAGCCCTTCGGCTTCGCGGCACGGGTACGCGCGCACGCCATTCGGCAGTCGCTCACGGCCGAGATACGGCACATCGATGCATTTGCCCGAGCAGTCGTAGGTCCAGCCGTGGTAACCGCAGCGGATAGCCTCGCCGTCGACCACACCGCCGCTCAGCGGCACCTGCCGATGCGCGCAGCGATCCTCCAGTGCGATCACCTTGCCCGATTCGGTGCGCGCCAGCACGATCGGCTCGCCTGCAAAGCGCACGGCATGCGTTTTACCGCGCTTCACTTCGCGCGACCATGCAAGGGGATACCAGTGATCGGGATGAATATCGACGCGGCGCAGATCGCGCACGGCAGCCTTGGGAGGGTTATCGACGGAACTGCTGTCCAACGGAGCGACTACGTGCATGAATGAAGCCTCCTGGCACAACGGTCGGCCGGTCGCCGGGACCGAGCGGATTTGATAGTTAGAAAACCGATGTCCGGTCAGTCTACTAGAAGTCGCGTCCGAGAATTATGAGGACTCACCGCAGGTAGGCGTGCCGGTAGGCATTACCGGATGAGCGTCGACGCCCCCGTCGTTGCGCCAAAAACAAAGGGCGGCGCCGAAGCACCGCCCTTCCATTTTGTTGCAGCCGCAACGCTCAAGAAACTCGCAACAACGTCATACGTCGCCGATATGCACCGCAACCGCGCTCAACGCGTACTCTGCGTCGCGCCCACGAGACCCGACCGATGCTGCTTGCCCCACGTCTTGCCACCGCGTAGAAATTGCAGCCAGCCGAGCACCGCGCCCGTATGCCGGAGCAGCTGGAAGGTGAACGGCTCGGCAATGGCGGCAACGACAGCCATCGGCAAGCTCGTGCCGTGCGTCAGCCCCGTCCAGCGGCGGTACAGATGGATGCTCCACAGATAGAACGCGAGGTCGATCGCCGTCTTCAGGCCGATCACGCTGAAGATCGACACGACGATCAACCCATGTCCGCCGACCACGAAGCCGAGCAGCAACGCGAACGCAGTCAGGCCGTAGACCGGCTGCATCGTGTCGAACGCCTTCACGGGCAGCATCAGCCGGCCGAGCGTGCCATAACGTGCGTTGCCCGTCATGTCGCGGTTCCAGTACTGCGTTTGCAGGAAGCCCGCGAACCAGCGGCGGCGCTGGCGCAGGAACGCGCCGAGCGTTGCGGGCGCTTCCGTCTGCGCGTGGGCGTCGCCGACCACGCGCACGTCCCAGCCGAGGTCGTGATCGACGGAATAGCGCCGCAGCCGGTGAATCAGCTCGTAATCTTCGACGAGGCATTGCGCGTCGAAGCCGCCGACGGCGACGAGCGCGTCGCGCCGGAACGACGCAAATGCGCCCGACACCAGCAGCAGACTGTCGGCCCGCATCCATGCGAAGCGCGCGATGAAGTTGCGCATGTATTCGTAAGTCTGGAACCACTGGAACACGCGCCCGCTCGCCGTGCGGTTGCACACGGGCACGAGAATGCCCGTCGCCGCGACCAGCTTCGGCGACTGCGCGAAGGCCGCTCGCATCGCGAGCGTGGCGTCGTCGGCGAGCAGCGTGTCGGCGTCCACGGTCATGACGGTGTCCGTCGTCATCACGTCGATCGCGGCATTCAGCGCCAGCGCCTTGCCGCCATGCGGCACGCGCAGCCAGTGCAGATTCGGATAGCGGCTGCTCGGCGCGCTCAGTACGCCCAACGCGGGCTCCGTCAGACCGAAGCGGCCGGTGAGCAGATCGCGCGTGCCGTCCGTCGAGCCGTCGTCGGCGATCACGATCTGCGCCGGGCCGTGCATCTGCCGCAGCAGTGCGGCAAGCGTCACGGGCAGCACGCCAGCCTCGTTGTGCGAGGCGACGATGACGCCCATAGTGGGCAGTTTCCCGCCAACTGCAGACCGGTGCGCAGGCAACGAGCGGCGGATCAGCGGCCAGGTCTTGATAGTGACGAACGCGAGCAGCAGCGTGTCGTACAGCACGTAAGCGATCCCCGTCGACCACGCGAGCGCGCCATGCAGAAAGAACGCGCGCGCGAACAGCAGCAGCCACAAGGCGGTCACGCTGCCGTGAATCACGGCGCTCTGCCAGGTGCCCTTGCGCGGGTTGATGCGCGGCGACGCGGCGGCGAGCGCTTCGCGCAGCGACGGCCTTGGACGCTCGCCCGCTACCACCGTGGGCTCGTCGGACAGGCTGTGGTTCGTCAGCGTCGCATCTTCGATCACGTCGATATCCATCACGGCACCATCCGCTTGATGACGGAATGACGGTCGAACAACTCATGCTTGAGCGCGCCGCCAATGTGCATCGCCAGCAACGCGTACAGCGCATAGCCGAGGTACGTGTGCAGCGCGCCGAATCTGTCGTGCAGCGGCTCTTTCACGGCGGGATCGAGATTCATGATGAAGCCGATGCGCGGAAACGGGACCACGCCGAACAGATGCATCGGATGGGTTGCCGCCGCTTTCCACGCGGAGTCGTGCATCCAGCCCGACAGCGGCAGCGCGATCATCACGAAATAGAGCAGGAAGTGCGCGACGTGCGCAGCCATCCGCTCCCACGACGGAAACTCGCGCGGCAACGGCGGCGGCCGGTGCGACGCGCGCCACAGCAGGCGCAGCAGCGCAAGGCCGAGCACCGTGATGCCGATCGACTTGTGCGTGTCGATGACGGGGCGCACCCAGTCGTCGGGCAGCGCATCGGCGGAAAGCCCAAGCACCACGTTCACGATGATGAGCACGGCAATCAGCCAATGCAGGATCATCGCGGTGCGTGTGTAGCGGGACGCGTGCGCCGGCGTGGAAAGCGTCTCGATGCCGTCGCGCGAGGCCGTGCGGGAAGTTGTCGATGTGTTCATGAGCCGTTCTGGTTGGAAGTCGGTAGGGACGGCGAAAGCGAGGTGCAAGCCGGCGGGTCTTCATCGTGCAAGCGGCGCACTGCAATCGTCATATCAACAGAACGCCCCATCCGGTCGCTTTATTCCTTCAACGCGCGAGGCGCGGGTTTCCGTCGTATTTCCGTTTGTTTCGCGCGCCTGTCGACAGTTCATCGGACTGGCAGGACACGCCACGCCCTTCACGCGAACTGATCGATCCCCTGCACCAGACGTTTCGCAAAGCGCGGCTCGCGCAGCTGGTCGAGCCACCATTTCAGCGCCCGCCCCTCCTGATCGCCGCGCCATGCGACGTACAGCACATTCGGCTCGCGCGGATCGGCGGTTTCCTTCTCGACGAGTTCACCGCGCTTGAGCAGCGACGCCACGCGTTGGCGCGGCAACCAGCCGACGCCGAGCCCATCGCGCTGCGCAAGGATTTTCGCACGCATGCTGGGCACCGCGAGTGAAGTCTGCCCGCCGAGCAGGCCATACGCGCGGCCGCTCGCACGCGACGAATCGGCGACGACGATACCGCGCTGCTTCGCGATCTGCTCGCGTCTGAGCGGCTCCTTGATGCTCGCGAGCGCATGCCGCGGCGACACGGCGAACACCCAGTCGACCACGCCCAGTTCGAACCAGCGCAAGCCGGGAATGGCGGGCGGCTCGTTGGTCGCGCCGACGATCACGTCGGCGCGGCCGTCGCGCAGCGCTTCCCATGTGCCGCTGAGCACTTCCGTCGTCAGACGCAGCTTGACGCCCGATTGCAGCGTATCGAACGCGTGGACGACGGGCATGAAGGTCTCGAACTCCATGAGTTCGTCGGTGACGATCCACAGCCGGTCTTCCCAGCCGCTGGCGATCTGCCGTACGCGTTGCGTCATGCGCGACACGTCCTGCATCAGGCGCGCGGCCTCTTCGGCGAGCAGCTGGCCGGCGGGCGTCAATTGCAGCCGATAGCGGCGGCGGTCGAACAGCAGCGCGTCGAAGCGCGTTTCGAGCTGGCGCGCCGCGTGCGAGACCGTCGACGGAGCCTTGCCGAGCCGCGCCGCGGCGCGCGACAAGCTGCCGCTTTCACGAATCGCTTCGAGCAGCGCAAGCTCTTCATCCGTCAACATGTGCGAACCTGTCGAATGAGATCAACGGGAAAATCGTACGGCAAAACCCGAATGGCGGTCCATCATAAGGTCTTCTGCCGATGTCTTGCCGCACGGCTGACATCGCAGCGGCGCAGCGCATATCGCGCGGGCTGGAAACGCGGGATAGAAGGAGCAGCGAAATGGGATTGTTAGTCGACGGTCAATGGCAGGACAAATGGTATGACACGGCATCGACGGGCGGCCGCTTCGTGCGTACAGACGCCATCTTCCGCAACTGGGTCACACCCGACGGCGAAGCCGGCCCGAGCGGCAACGACGGCTTCGAAGCGGAAGCGGGACGTTATCACCTGTACGTGAGCCTGGCGTGTCCGTGGGCGCACCGCACGCTGATCGTGCGCGCGTTGAAAGGTCTTGAGGACATGATCAGCGTCTCCGTCGTGCACTGGCTGATGCTCGGCGACGGCTGGACCTTTGCCGACAGCCCGGGCGTCGTACCCGACACGCTGAATCACGCGAAGTATCTGCGCGACGTCTACGTTGCCGCGGATAAGCACTACACGGGCCGCGTGACCGTGCCGATCCTGTGGGACAAACATCAACGGACGATCGTCAATAACGAGTCGTCGGAAATCATCCGCATGCTGAACTCGGCGTTCGACGAACTCGGCGCCGAGCCGGGCGACTTCTATCCGCCGCCGCTGCGCGCCGAGATCGACGCGATCAACGCACGCGTCTACGACACGGTGAACAACGGCGTCTACAAGTCGGGCTTCGCGACCACGCAGGCGGCGTACGAAGAGGCCGTCGTGCCGCTCTTCGAGACGCTGGACTGGCTCGAACAGAAACTGTCGACGCAGCGCTTCCTGACGGGCAACCGGCTGACGGAAGCCGACATCCGACTCTTCACGACGCTGATCCGTTTCGACGCCGTGTACTTTGGCCACTTCAAGTGCAACCTGCGGCGCATCGCGGACTATCCGAATCTGTCGGCTTATACGCGCGACATCTACCAGCACCCGGGCGTGGCCGGCACGGTGAACTTCGAGCATATCAAGCGGCATTACTACGAGAGCCACGGCTCTGTGAACCCGACGGGCATCGTACCGCTCGGCCCGGTGCAGGATTTCAGCGCGCCGCATGATCGCAAACGCTTCGTGTGAAGCCGTTGCGCTAGACTGTCCAGCGACTTTAGCCAACAGAGCAGGAGACGCTCATGCTACGCAAGACACGCACCGCATCGCAGTTACAGGACGAGGTGAGGCGGCGCATCGAGCGCGCGCCGGAGGTGGTGGAGGACGGCGTCAAGATCCGTGTGCCGCGTCCGCAGATGCAGGAACCGGACGCAAGCGGCTGCAACTGGACGATGAAAAATTTCGGCAATGCAATTGGCTTCGACCGCTCAGTCGACGAAGCGCTCAAGGCGGTACAGAAGGAGTACAACCTGTCGGAAGATACGAAGGATCTGAACAGCCTGTTCGGCGACCCGAAAGGCTAAGGCGGTGCAAAGAAATCCCGACGACCTACACACAGTTTGCCGCAATGGGGCCGAAAACTTCCGGCGGCGTCAGCTTGAGTACGGGTTATTGAAGCGGGGGAGGCATCTGTTCGAAGCGTTGGCAACGAACGTGGGTCACGTGATTGCCGTGTGAAGCGTAAGACCCGTTGGGGGCCCTCAGGCAGTAACAAGAACTGACGGTGTGAGCCGCTTTCTTTTGCCTACTTTTCTTTGCGGCGGCAAAGAAAAGTAGGTGCCGCCCCGCACAGGGGCGACGCCTGAAGCACGCTAACAAAACGCGGATGCCAGCGCAAAAGCAGAAACACCGCTAGTCACGCCACGCTGGCAAAAGCCTCCTCAATCTGAGCGGCATCGGTGGGCCGCACCACCCGCGCCACCTCAACTCCATCACGCACAAAGACCAGAGTCGGCCAAAGCTTAACCTTGAACGAACGCCCAAGCGGCCGCCCAGGCCCATCCTCGATCTTGAGATGCCGGGTGCCCGGATGCTGGCCGAGGGCCTTCGCGATCACAGGCTGCGCACCCTGACAATACCCGCACCAGTCGGTGCCAAATTCGACGACGGTCAAGCCAGCCATCGCATCAACATCCGCGCGGCTCGGCGCAACCTTCGAGTATTGATTCGCGTTAGTCATAAGCCTCCATGCGCCGGACAAAACGCAGCGCCTCACACGCGTAGCGAAAGAAAGAAACCTGCCGACGCCCTGCCGTCACTTCCCAGCCACAGCCTGCCTCCGCGCCCGAACAGCCTGCGCAAGCGTATGCAACACAGGCTCAGTCTGAGCCCAACCAATACACGCATCAGTAATCGACACCCCCGAGCAAGCGGCACACCCGGCTTGAGATCCTGCCGCCCAGCTTCGAGATGGCTCTCGATCATCACCCCAACGATCCGCCTGTCACCGGCAGTCAACTGATTCGCCAGATCCTGAGCGACTTCAATCTGCCGCTCATGCGACTTGTTGGAATTAGCATGCGAGCAATCGACCATCACCTGTTCCCGCAACCCCAACTTGCGCAGCGCGGCACAAGCCTCCTCGACACCCGCAGCATCATAATTCGGCCCCTTCTTGCCGCCACGCAAGATCACATGCGCGTCATCGTTGCCACGCGTCTCGAAGATCGCGGCCATGCCCATCTTCGTCATACCCATGAACGCATGGCTCGCGGCCGCAGCGACAATCGCATCAGCGGCAATCTGCACGCCGCCATCGGTGCCGTTCTTGAAACCGATCGGGCACGACAGGCCAGAAGCCAGTTGCCGATGGCTCTGACTTTCAGTGGTACGCGCGCCGATCGCGCCCCACGCGATCAGATCAGCAATGTACTGCGGGCTCAGCAGATCAAGAAACTCGGTGCCCGTCGGCAAGCCGAGCCCGCTGATCTCGAGCAGCAGCTCGCGCGCCCTCCGCAGCCCTTCGTTGATCCGGAAGCTGCCGTCCAGACGCGGATCATTGATATAGCCTTTCCAGCCAACCGTCGTACGCGGCTTCTCGAAGTAGACACGCATGACGATCATCAGATCGTCGCGTAGTGAATCGGCGGCGGCTTTCAGCTTGTGCGCGTATTCCATCGCCTGATCGTGGTCGTGAATCGAGCACGGACCGACGACGACGACCAGCCGGTCGTCACGATCGTGCAGGATATCGGCGATTTCGACGCGGCTTTGCTCAACCAGCGTCTGCACGCCCGGCGGGCACGGCAGTTCGTCGAGCAGCAGCGCCGGCGAGATCAGCGGACGCACCGCGCCGATGCGCGTGTCGTCGATGCGCGTGATGTCCTGGGTGGAATCGGCGACGCCGGCTTCCTGGTCGCGTGTGGGGTTGTCGATGCGGCTCACTTTATTCTCCAGCTCTGCATTTTGGGGCGAATGTGGATTATCTCACTCGCCGTGCGGGAGACGCAGCCGGCCTCCCGTCCGGGCTTCAGCCGCCGTTCATCAGCTGGATCAGATAAGGCTTCCACACTTCGGGGTGCGCGAGCGTCTGGTGTCCGTACGATTGCGCCGTCTCCGGCATCTCGACATAGCGCCCTTGCGGCACCTTGCCGATCAGCCGCTGCGTACACGATGACGGAAACGCGTGTGCGGACGTGCCGCGCGCACCTCAGAGCGCGTCGTAGCGCGCCTTGATTCCCTCGAACATCGTCCAGAACGACGCGGGCGCGGTGCCGTTCAGGCGCTCGCGCAACACGTCGAGATGGCTGTGCCAGCCGGGACCGACATCGAGTTGCTCGTCGCGGCCGGACAGGTTGCGATGCGTGAGCACCAGCTTCACCTGATCGCCCGCCTCCGATAGCTCGAAGGTCACTTCCGACAGATTGTCCTGAATGCTGCCCCATGTGAACGCGAGCAGATGCGGCGGCTCGAAGCGCAACAGCCGGTGCAGCGAATCATGCCCGCCCGCGTACTGCCGATACGGCTCGGGCGGAATCTCAGGCGACGCCGACAACAACGAGTGATCGAAACGCATCATGAAGTCGCCGCCTGGCTGCGGCGGCATCGCGCCCGATGCGAGCCACTGGCTGCGCTTGTCGGACTCGGTCAGATACGCCCACACGCGCTCGATCGGGCCGGGCAGCAGACGTTCGAAGCGCACGACCTGTGTGCCGTCGAAAACGCCGAGTGGTTCGTTCTGGTTCATCGTGTATCCCCCTTGGAATTGCGCAGCAGGTCTTCGAGCGGGTCGAGCCGGCCGCTCCAGAAGTGTTCGTAGAAACGCAGCCACGCGTCGGCGGCGGCGAGCGGAGCCGGGTCGATCCGGCAGATATGCGAGCGCCCTTGCACCCGGCGCTGGATCAGCCCCGCGCCTTCGAGCACCTTGACGTGCTTCGACGCCGCCGCGAACGACATCGCGAACGGCGCAGCCAGTTCGCCGATGCTGCGTTCGCCGGTGGCGAGCTGCGCAAGCATCGCGCGCCGGGTGGGATCGGACAGCGCGCGAAACACGCCGTCGAGAGCGGACTCGTTCATCCGTCCGAGTATAGGCAGGGCCTGGATGTTATTCAACCATTCAGTTGAATATTATTTGTCTCGCATCAATGCGTGAATCGCCGCGCCGAGTTCGGCAACGAGCCGGTCTGCCTTCTCGGGACGCACGCCCGCGTAGCCGAGCATGAAACCGTTGTAGCGTTCGGCATCCTCGCCTTGATGACAGTACGTGCTCAACGGCGAAACCGACATGCCTTGCTCGCGCAACGCGGCGCTCACGTCGCGGTCCTGCAGCGGCACATCGAGCCGCATCGTCAGATGCATGCCGCTGCCATCGGATGAAACGGTCACGAGATCGCGCATGTGCGTATAAATCGCGCTGACCATCGCTTCGCGCCGCTGCTGGTAGATGCGGCGCATGCGTCGCAAATGGCGCGCGTACTTACCGCTTTCGATGAAATCCGCCAGCGCGACCTGATCCGCGACGCGCCCTTGCCGCGACATCTCGCCGATCACGCCGCCGATCTCCGGCGCCAGGCTCGCCGGCACGATCATGAAACCGATGCGCAGCGCCGGAAACATCGTCTTGCTGAAGGTGCCTAGATAGACGACGGGCGCCGCGTCGCGCAGACCCTGAACCGACGGCAGCGGCGGACCGCTGTGGCGCAACTCGCTGTCGTAGTCGTCCTCGATGATCCACGCGCCGCGCTCGACGATGTTGTCGATGATCGACCAGCGCCGCTCCAGGCTCAGCACGCTGCCAAGCGGATATTGATGCGACGGCGTGATGTAGACGAGGCGCGGCGGCGTGCGCTGCCAGTGTGCTTCCGTGGGCGCGAGTCCGGCGGCGTCGACGGGAATCGGCACGATGTTCAGGCCCGCCGCCTGGAACGCGATCCGCGCGCCCTGATAGCCTGGGTTTTCGAGCCATACGGTATCGCCGGGATCGGCGAGCATCCGTGCGCACAGGTCGAGGCTCGTATGCGTGCCCGACGTGATGAACACCTGATCGGCCGTGCAGCGCACGCCGCGCGACACGCGCACATATTCGGCCACCGCACGCCGCAGCGACGGATGACCCGCGTGATAGCCGTAACCGAGATCGCGGGCATCGACGGATCGCCATGCGCGCTCCATCGACGCGCGCCATTGCGCGACGGGAAATTCGTCGAGCGCGGGGACGCCCGCCTGAAACGGCGAACGCATGCCGCGCGCGGCGCGATCGTGCGGCAGACTGGCGACGCGCCGCGACAGGCGGCTGACAGGCGCGACGTTGGCGTCTCCCGCATGCGCCGAAGGCAGCGCGACGCAACTGACGATCGACCCGTGACGGCTCGCCGCGATGAAGCCTTCTTCAGCGAGCCGTTCGTATGCGTACAGCACCGAGTTGCGCGCGATGCCGAGTTGCTCGGCGAGCGCGCGTGTCGGCACGAGCTGGCTGCCGTGGCGAATGTCGCCGTTCAGGATGGCGTGACGCAGGCTTTCATAAAGCAGCGTTTGCTGAGTGAGCCTGCGGCCCGACGCCTGGCTCGCGAAGCGCGACATCAACAGCCCGTAGTCCAATTGCGTGGCTCCAGATTTTATATTCGACGTGGAGCTACCAATGGTGCCACAGAAACCCTAAGCTTCGTCCATACCCGTCGATAAAGGAAAGGAGCGCTACTCGTGACGCAAGCTGTGAAAATCCGCCCCGTCGTTCCCGCCGACTACGAAGCATGGCTGCCGTTGTGGGACGGCTATAACCGTTTCTACGGCCGCTTCGACGCAACGGCGCTGCCGCGCGACATCACCCAACTGACGTGGGCGCGCTTCTTCGACGGACTGGAGCCAATGCATGCGATGGTGGCCGAGCGCGCCGACGGCACGCTGACCGGCCTCGTGCATTATCTGTATCACCGCAGCACGCTGATGGCGGGACCGACGTGCTATCTGCACGATCTGTTCACGCTCGAGTCCGAGCGCGGCAAAGGCGTGGGCCGCGCGTTGATCGAAGCCGTCTACGCGGCGGCGAAGGCCGCGCGCGCCGAACGCGTGTACTGGCTCACGCACGAATCGAATCAGACGGCCATGCAGCTTTACGACAAGATCGCCGACCTGTCAGGCTTCGTCGTATACCGGAAGCCGCTTTAGGCGAGGTCCTTGACGAGTGAGCGGCGCACGTCGTCGGCGACCGGCTGCAAGTCGACGGGATAGCCCGGGTGATCGCAGCCGATAAGCAACGCCGCGCCGTCGCGCAGGCGCGATTTCATCGAAGGCGTCAGTTCGAAGCGCACGAAATGCACGGCTGAGGTCTTCTCGTTGGTCTCGCGTTCGAGGTCTTCGTCGGAGATCGCGTAGACGGGCTCTTCGCCGTCCACCCGTATGAACACGCTGTCTTCGATGCCGATCAGCCGCGCGAGCGCCGCATGCCGTTCGACTTCGTTTTCGTACTCGATCTGCAGCGTCGCCTTGAAGTTGCTGCCGTTGGGCACGAGCGGCAAATACGCTTCGAGTTCGCCCTGAATGCCGTCCTCGTCGAAGATCTTTTCGATGTGCAGCATCTCCTGGATCTGGTAGCGGATCGTCAGTTCGTCTTCGAACAGGAACGTCAGGTGATTGCCCAACCGGACCATGCGATTCTTCTTGTGCTCGATGATCCGCTCGCGCATCGTCTTGCGCTGCTTCGCATAGTTTTCGAGCGACAACAGGGAGTTCCTCGCGATGCTCATCGTTATCCTCGCCAATTGAAGATCAAAGGCCGTACGCCTTGCGCAGCAGCGTCAACGGATGCGCGAGCGGCGTCTTCGGCAAACTGTTTTCGTCGAAACCCTGTTCGATGTGATGACCGGCAAGCTGGCAATCGGATGAGATGTAATCGGGCTGCGGCTGCGCCATCGCCTTGAAGACGGGCGTGCCGATCTTCATCGCCATCGCGTGAAATTCCTTCTTCACGCCGAACGTGCCTGCGTGACCGGAACAACGCTCGATGACCGTCACCTGTGTGTCCGGCACGAGCGCGAACGTCTCCGACGTCTTGCGTCCAATGTTCTGCACGCGCGCATGACACGGCACGTGATACGACACCTTGCCGAGCGGCGTGTTGAAGTCGGTCTTCAGCAAACCATCGCGATGGCGCGCCATGAAATATTCGAACGGGTCCCAGAACGCTTCGCTGACGGCGCGCACGTCCAGGTCGTCGGGAAACATGAGCGGCAGCTCGTGCTTGTACATCAGCACGCAACTCGGAATCGCGCCGATGATCGCGTAGCCGTCGCGCGCATAACGCGCGAGCACGGGCATGTTCTTCTCTTTCTTCGCCGCGACACCTTGCAGGTTGCCTTGCTCGAGCAACGGCATGCCGCAGCACGCCTCGCTCGATACCAGTTCGTAGGGAATGTCGTTGTGCGCGAGCACGGCCAGCAGATCGTGACCGATGCCTGGCTCGTTGAAATTCACGTAGCAGGTGGCGTAGATCGCGACCTTGCCGGGCGTACGCTCGCCGTCCCTGGTCTGCACCTGCGGCGACTTCTTCGCGGCGCTGCGAAACTTGCGCGTGGCGAAGTCCGGCAGCCAGGCGTCCTTGTCGACGCCGAGCGCCTTTTCCATCATGCCGCGCGCCGCGTGCGTGTGATTCACCGCGTTGACCGTCTGCGTAACGATGGGAATGCCGGCGAACGTGCCGAGCGCGTCGGTGTTCGACAGGAACTTGTCGCGTAACGGTACGTCTCCGCGCTTGAAGGCGGCAGCCTTCGCGCGCAGCATCAGGTGCGGAAAATCGACGTTCCATTGATGCGGCGGCACATAGGGACATTTCGTCATGTAGCACAGGTCGCACAGATAGCATTGATCGACGACGGCGCCGAATTTCTTCTTGTCGACGTCGTGCGCTTCGCCGGAGTCGGTTTCGTCGACGAGGTCGAACAGTGTGGGAAATGTGCCGCATAGCGACACGCATCGGCGACAGCCGGCGCAGATGTCGAATACGCGCGTCAATTCCTGATCGATCGCTTCCGGATCGTAGAACGCGTCCGATTGCCAGTCGAGCGGATGGCGAATGGGCGCTTCGAGACTGCCTTCCTTGTGAGGCATGGCGTGCGTCTCCGATGGCATGGCGGGCAGGCTTACTCCCATCCCATGCAATGCTGTGGGGTTTTTTTATGCGCTTCGTTTCTCGCAAGCGCGTTCGTACTTTTCCGCATGCGGCGCGCGAAATCGTGATCGTCTCACTTCGTCTCGCGTTTGTACCGCACTATCGCATCGTCTGCATGCCAAGCCTGCACCAAACGGAAGCGACGACACGCGCCAGCCGCGCAGCCGGCGCGTGCAACTCAATCGACCAGCGCCTCCAGTGCCTTCGTATAGCGATTCGCATGACTGCGTTCTGCCTTTGCCAGCGTTTCGAACCAGTTCGCGATCTCGTCGAACCCTTCTTCGCGCGCGGCCTTTGCCATGCCGGGGTACATGTCGGTGTATTCGTGCGTCTCGCCCGCAATCGCCGCCTGCAGATTCTGACGCGATGAACCGAACGGCAGCCCCGTCGCCGGATCGCCCACAACTTCCAGATATTCGAGGTGGCCATGCGCGTGGCCCGTCTCGCCTTCCGCCGTCGAGCGGAATAGCGCCGCGACGTCGTTCTGTCCCTCGACGTCGGCCTTCGCTGCGAAATACAGGTAGCGGCGATTGGCCTGTGATTCACCCGCAAATGCGGCCTTCAGATTCTCTTCCGTCTTCGAACCCTTGAGTTGCGCCATCTGAGCCTCCATCCAAAGCCTGTATGTGGGAGCGCGCGTTTCTGATGGCAACGACCGGCCAGACGCGCGCACCTGAGCCGTGCCTTAAATCTAGGAGTTCGGTGATGCGTTCCCAATTGGGTTTTTCAATCTGACCGATAGCTGTTTGCCTTGCATAACCGTTGGCCCGAAGTAGACTGAGGAAGCGCACATACTCAATCTTTCACCGGGGGATTTCTGCATGCGGCTGACAATATTGATCAACGGTTCGGACCCCACCGTCAATCACGACTACGCCGTGCTCTGGCTCGATACCGACGAACATCGCTGGTCGAGAGAAGCACACGATGGGATCGACCTGCCCCCTTGGGGCGAACTCCATGACGAGAACGGCGTCACCAAGCTCTGCGCGCCGAGCGCAGAAGCACCGTTATGCACATTGAATGGCCTGCACGTGGACGGACGGCAGCGGGTCAGCTCGGCACAGGGCAGCGCGGCGTGGTCGTCAGACCGCACGCACGCGAGGATGAACGGCTACTGGCGCTTGCAGGCAGTGGACCGCTTGCCTGTCAACGCCGAGCACAGCGTGTTCGGACGCTAAGCCTGCTTCGTATTCACGCCCGCTTCGCGCCTCCCCTAGCCGACGCGGGCCTTTCCTCTGTCACTTTCATCTCTCGCCGTCGAACGCGCAGAATTTGCCGTGCGGCAATGCGTCGTGACGGTTTTGCCGATACGTCGCGACAAGATGGCGCGTAACGGCGTGTAAGCCCTTGCATTGCGCATAGGTCGCGCGGCTATACTTGCGGCCCCCTCATTCGCCTTTCCGATCTATGAAGAAGTGGTTAGTCAGCCTGCTTATCGTGGCCGCGAGTCACGCGACTCACACGTGGGCGGCAACGTCATGCACGGATTTCACACCCAACGCCCAATGGCCCGTGCTGACGAACGCGAAAATGACGCCGAAGTCGCGCATGCTGTGCTACTCGGATTTCGCCGTTCTGCATTCAGGCATCACGCATGGTCCGCTGTGGTCCGCCGAGCATTTGACGCGCGACCACATCGAAGCCGCGAAAGACATGGTGCGCACCAACAAGTTCTTCGAGGACGCGCGCCTGCCTGACGGCGAAGGCGCGACGCTCGCCGACTACAAGCGCAGCGGTTTCGATCGCGGCCATATGAGCCCGGCCGGCAACCGATGGAACGCGGAGGCGATGGCACAATCGTTCTCGCTTGCGAACGTCGTGCCGCAGAACCGCGAGAACAATCAGCGCATGTGGTCGCGCATCGAAACGGCCGTGCGCAAGCTGTCGATAAAATACGACGACATCTACGTGGTCACCGGCCCGATGTTCATCGGCGGGCAGTTGCAGACCATCGGACCGACGCGCGTGTTCGTGCCGACGCAGCTATTCAAGGTCGTCTATGTGCCGTCGAAGAAACTCGCGTTCGCGATCGTCGCGGACAACGTGGCCACCGACCGGTACGACGTGAAGTCCGTGCATGAACTCGAAGCAATGAGCGGCATCCGCTTTCCGGGCATTCCGGAAAACCTGAAGGACCAGCATCCGGGAGGGCTGAAAGGTGTTTAAAGCGTATTCGAATGACGACGACGTGCTCAATATCCAGGGCGACGCGCTGACGGTGTCGAACGGCACCACGCGCGTCGTCGTGAACGGCACGCTCGCACTCACGAAGGACAAGCGCGGTCTGAAAGCGGCGCTGGCCCTGAAGGAAGCGCTCGACGGCATCGTCGCCGCGCTTCAGGCGGAATCGCATCTGCCGGAGCAGGTGAAGGAAGAGCCGGACGCGAAGCCGGGCGTGATCGACAATCCGTTCTAGCGTCCGGCGCGGCGCGTCAAGCGTCAAGCGTCAGTGCGACACGGCGGGCTCGCGCAGGCCCGCCAGCGCCTGCGCGACCTGCTCGACCACGCTGTCCCAGTCGCCGGGTGACGTTTGCCGGAAAAGCCGAGCAGTCGGATACCACGGCGAATCGTCACGATCGCGGAACCAGCGCCAGCACGCGTCATAGCGCGACAGAATCCACACGGGCGTGTTGAGCGCGCCCGCCAGATGCGCCATCGACGTATCGACCGTGATCACCAGATCCAGGTTTTCGACGATGGCGGCCGTATCGGCGAAATCCTGCACGTCGTCCATCGGGTCGAGCGGGCGGAACCCTGCTGGCAGGTCTTCGATCTGCGGGCGGGTCGCCGCGCCTTTCTGCAAGCTCACGAAGGTCACCCCAGGCACGCGCAGCAGCGGCAAGTACGATTGCGCCGTCAGCGAACGGCGCTGGTCGATCGCATTCGAACTGGGATCGTGCGGGCGCGGATCGCCCGCCCACACCAGGCCGACCTTGAACCCGCCTTCCGGCAACCTGCCGCGCCAGTGCTGCGCGAGCGCGGCGGGCGCACGCAGATAGGGCATCGGCGCGGGAATCGTGTCGACGGTCGTGCCGAACAGCATCGGCAGGCTCAGCATGAAACACCAGGTGTCGTGCGCCGGAATCGTCGTCTCGCCGTCGAGCGAATACACCGCGTCCACGCCTTCGAGGCTGTCGAACAGCCGCCGCAACGGCGGCTGGCAAGCGACACTCACCTTCGCCGCGCCACGCGCCTTCAGCATCGGCAGATAGCGGCAGAATTGCAGGCCATCGCCGAAGCCCTGCTCGGGCCACACGAGCAGCGATTTGCCGTGCAACGGCTCGCCGCGCCATTGCGGATAAGGCACGGGCGGCGGAAACACGCTGCGCGTGCCGATCGCTTCTTGATAGCGCGACTCGTAGAGCGCCCAGCCTTGCACGTAATCGCCGATGCACAGCAGCGGCAACGCGAGGTTCGCTTTCGCGCCGACGTAGTCCGGCCGCAGCGCCAGCGCCTGGCGGTATGCGTCAATGGCTTCCGCGATGCGGCCTTGCTGCCACAGCACGTTGCCCAGATTGTTGTGCGCTTCGGGCACATCGGCATTGAGCGCCAGCGCCTGGCGGCACGCCTGCTCCGCTTCCGGCACACGGTTGAGTTCCAGCAGCAGCAAGCCGAGGTTGTTGTGCGCGCTGACGTCGCCCGGCTGACGGCTGACGACATCCCGATACGCGGCCTCCGCTTCCGGCAAGCGCTTGAGCTGCCACAGCATCACGCCGAGGTTGTTGCGTGCCGTCACGTAGTCGGGCGCGATGGCGAGCGCGTGCAGGAACGAGGCTTCGGCTTCCGGCTCGCGCCCGAGATCGCGCAGCACGAGACCGAG
This sequence comes from Paraburkholderia sp. PGU19, assembly GCF_013426915.1. Classification (GTDB taxonomy): domain Bacteria; phylum Pseudomonadota; class Gammaproteobacteria; order Burkholderiales; family Burkholderiaceae; genus Paraburkholderia. The sequence goes on along the minus strand of NZ_AP023180.1, from coordinate 2,132,598 downwards.
ATTGTTCATTGCCTTCGTCAGATCGGGTTTGATCGACAGCGCGCGGCGGTACGCGTGCTCGGCCTGCGTCAACTGCTTGCGTCCGTAGAACCAGCCGCCCAGATCGTTGTGCGCTTCGGCCAGATCGAGCGTGTCGTCGACGGCGGGCTTGAGGTCTTTCGCGTCTGCCGCGTCATACAGGTCGTTCAGGCAAACGGCCGCGAGGTGCATGGCTTCCGCGTGGGCGGGATCGCGCTGCAGTATCTCGTCGAGCAGTGCGAGCGCCTCCGAGAGACGCCCCGACGAATACAGCGACACCGACGCCTGATAGCGCTCGGCGGGCGATAGCGCGGGAACTGACGGATTCATTTCAATCCTTTGGAATTCTTAGTAGTTCTGGAAATGCGCCGCGCAATATCGGCCAGGCCAGGCGGGCGAGCGGGAATGAGAAGATGCGCGGCTACAGCGACAAACGGCAGCAAAAAAAGTATAGGTGATGGTACCTTGGCCGGCCGATGACCTATCTCTAAAGTTCGGCGGATTGATGTCGCACTATGCGCGGTCAGGCACGCTCGGCGACGTCGTTCGTCGACGCCGCGAAGCCGCGCAGTTTCTCCGCATCGACGATCTCGATCTCCGCGTAGCGCAGCGCGAGCGCGCCTTGCGTTTCAAACTGCCGGAGAATCTGGTTCGTGGTTTGACGCGACAGCGCGAGCATCATCGCGAGGTCTTCTTGCGGCACCTTGAGCACGCGCCGCAGCGCACCCGCGCCGCCACCGTATCCGCCCGCCATCAGCAGCAGACGCCGCGCGACGCGTTGCGCAGCGGGCAGCAGCGCGGCCTCTTCGATCGCGTCGAACGCGAGGCGCAGCTTGTGCGTGAGCAGCAGGCCGAACGCATGCCAGAACGCGGGCGTGCGTTCGAGCAGCGCCGTGAGCGCCGCGCGCGGCACATGAAACAGCAGCGTGTCGCGCTCGGCATAGGCATCGTGCGTGCGCGTCTGGCCATCGAACAGCGTGATCTCGCCGAACCAGTTGACGGGCTCGATCACCGCGAGCAGCGCTTCCCTGCCGTTCGCGGTGATCGAGCCGATCCGCATCAATCCGTCGAGCACACAGTAGAAGCCGTCGTCGGCATCGCCGCGGCTGAAGAGACGCTGGCCCGCCGGCAGCCGTCGCGTGCGGCCGAGCTCGATTAGTTGCGCGCGCAATGCATCGGGCGCGGCGCGAAACCAGGCGCTGCGGTCGAGCAGATTGAAGAGCTCAGTCGATGTCATCGTTTGAAGCGCGCTTTGGCGGTTGAATTGTCGGCTAGCCGAAAGTGTCGCGGCGCGCCGCCCGCGATTATGATGACTTTCGACAAGGAACGGCATCCATGAGAACGCTCACTGACCAACTTGCGCAATACGCTGCCTATCATCGCGACCGCCGCAACATCGCGACGCACTTCATCGGCATTCCGATGATCGTGCTCGCGCTCGCCGTGTTGCTGAGCCGGCCCGCGTGGACGGTTGCCACGCTTCCGCTCGCGGTGTCGCCGGCGTGGGTGCTGTTCGGCCTGAGCGTGATCTACTACTTCGTGCTCGATGTGCCGCTCGGTTCGATGATGGCCGTCGTGTCGGTACTGTGCGTAGCGTGCGGCGCGTGGCTTGCGCAGCAGCCCACCTTGACGTGGCTTGCGTCGGGTATCGGCCTGTTCGTGGTCGGCTGGGTGTTCCAGTTCGTGGGACACGTCGCGTACGAGCATCGCAAGCCCGCATTCATCGACGACGTGATCGGCCTGCTGATCGGGCCGCTGTTCGTGCTCGCTGAAGCGCTATTCGCATTCGGCTGGCGGCCCGCGTTGCGCGCGGCAATCGAAGCCAAGGCAGGCCCGACGCGGGTCGATGCGGCGCATGGGGTCACGCGTCATCGGTCCTGAGGCAGTGACCGTCCAGGCTGCACGACGACCTCACAGGCTTTCAACGCGGCGCGAGCAGCCTTACGCTATGCAAACCCGTCAGCGCCACCGCGATCCAGATCGGCACATACGTGCCAAGCTGCTGCACCGTCAAGGACTCGCCGAGCAGCGTCACCGACACGATCACCAGCAACACCGGCTCCACGTAGCCGAGAATGCCGAATAGCGCCATCGGCAGCAAACGGCTCGCTTTCAGATAGGTCGCGAGCGCAACCGTGCTCAGCGCGCCGAGTCCCGGCAGCAACAGCAGCCACATGTCGACGCGGCCCGACAGCAGCGCGAGCGAGCCGCCGTGGAGCGCCATCGCGAGCGCGAATGGCAGCAGCAGTGACATTTCGAGCGCAAACGCCGTCAGCGAATCGGCGTTGATCTTGCGCCGCAACACAAAGTACGGCGGATAACCGATCGCCACGAGCAGCGTCGGCCACGAGAACGCGCGCGTCACCCACAACTCGTGCAACACGCCGAGCGCCGCGCAACCGACCGCGAGCCACTGCAACGGCTCCAGCCGTTCGTAATAATAGAAGCGGCCGAGCAACACCATCGTCAGCGGCAACAGGAAATAGCCGAGCGATACTTCCAGCATCCGCCCATGCAGCGGCGCCCACAGGAACACCCATAGCTGCGCGCCGAGCAATGCCGCGCTGACGGCCAGCAAAAGCGCCGTGCGCGGCTCGCGGATCACGCGTATCGACAGCGCCTTGAGTTGCGGCAGCCGCGAGCGCAACACAATCAGCGTGAAAGCGCCCGGCACGGTCCAGATCACGCGCCACGCGAAGATATCGAGCCCCGTCAACGGCGTGAGCAGCTTTGCGTACACGGACATCAGGGCAAACAGCGTCGATGCGCTCACGGACAACGCGATGCCGCGTCCCGGTTGATAGGCGTTCATTGGCCGGTCCGCTGCGGGCGGCCAGGCGCGACGCCGTGAGATGTGTCGTCCATAGTTAAGTCTTGTTTTAACTGCGCGGCGCAAGCGATGCCCGATGTGAAGCCCGCTTCGTCGCGCGAAGCGCGCATTCTAGCGGTAGTGCGAGGACGGTCCGTCTTTTTCCGCCACATTGCGTCCGTGCATATTCACGTCCGATGCACTATAAAAACTAGTTTCATATCCACGCCGCATGCCGCCGGCGATTCATCGGCGGAAACACGAGCCTGCCGTTTTAGCCTGCTTCTTGCTTCCGTGTTCCGTTCATGCCGCGCCCGCGCGGCTTTCAATTCGCTGCCGCGCGATCAGGCGCCAGAAAGCACAGAAGTGCAGACACGCGCCCGTCATCGAACGCGCTCACGCTTGAACGCTTGCCGGTCCACTCACTCCAACGCATTCGCTCTTCCGCAGTCCGCAAGTCATCACTGGAACGAGACAACACGGAGCCAACATGACTCAGCCAGCCGTATCGCAACATCTATCGCACGACGTATCGCCGGAGTTCGCCGCCGCCGTTCGCGCTGGCCTCAGCAAACAGCCTCAGAAGGAATTGCCGTCCAAGTATCTTTACGACGAGGTGGGTTCGGCGCTGTTCGAAGTGATCACCGCGCTGCCCGAATACGGCGTCACGCGTGCCGAAGAACGTCTGCTCGCCGAGCACGCGGGCGATATCGTCGCGCACTTGCCTCACGACGCGATCGTCGCGGAACTGGGCAGCGGCAGCGGCCGCAAAACGCGCCGCATCCTCGAAGCACTCTGTAAAAAGCGCCCCACTACTTACAGCCCGATTGAAATTTCGCGCACCGCATTGCAATTGTGTCGCCGTGAACTGGGCGATATCGAACGCATTTCGATCGTCGGCTATGAGCGCGACTATCTCGCGGGGCTTGCCGAGGTGAGCAAGCGCCGTGCGAAAGACGAGCCGCTGCTCGTGCTGTTTCTCGGCAGCACGATCGGCAATTTCGGGCGGCTCGCGGCCACGCGTTTTCTGCGCGACATCCGCAACATGCTCGCGCCCGGCGACGCGCTGCTGCTCGGCACCGACCTCGAAAAGCCGGTGCCCGTGCTGATCGCCGCGTACGACGATCCCATCGGCGTGACGGCCGCGTTTAATCTGAATCTGCTCGCGCGAATCAACCGCGAACTGGACGGCGATTTTCCGCTCGATGCGTTCGAACACGTCGCGCGCTTCAATCCGGATGTGCGCAGCATCGAAATGCATCTGCGAGCGAAGCGGCGCGTAAGCGCGCAGGTGCGCGCGGCGAGGCTGACTGTCGAGCTACAGGAAGGCGAGACGATCTGGACGGAGAGCAGCCACAAGTATCGTCCGGAAGAACTGCATGCGATCGCCGACGATGCGGGCTTCACGTGCAGTCATCAATGGATCGAGCGCGATTGGGGCTTTGCGGAAAGCCTGCTGGTGGCGCGCTGATGGGCGTTGCGTGATGTTGAGGTGAGCAACGGGAAGCGCGCGAGGCTCACGCCCGCGCGCTTTTTTACAAGCGGCTTGTGTCAGTGCTGTTCGAAGCGCTCGAAACGTTTGTCGTTGGCGCGCTCTTCGTGCGTGACTTCCGTCACGCGCGCCATCGGCGGGCCGTGACGCAGCCATGACAGCATCCGGTCGAGCTGGTTCGCCGGACCTTGCAACATCGCTTCGACAGAACCGTCTTCCAGATTCGCCACCCATCCCCGGATACCCAGCGCATGCGCCTGGCGCACCGTCGCGTGACGAAAGCCAACGCCCTGCACCATGCCGCGCACCCGCACGTAATACGTTTCGATCCGCGAATCGAGATCCGTGCCGGACATGCTCTTTCCTCCTTTATGCCGTTCATGCGTTTACGCGGGCATTCTAGTCGCGCCGCGCGCGCTTTGCTCGCGCACGTCTCGCCACGCGAAGCCCGCGAGCGCGGCGCACGCGATCGGCAGCACGTACAATCCGACCTCTGCAAACCTTCAACCATGCGCCCGTAGGCAGCAATCAGGAACACGGCAAGCAATGACCGATCAGACTCGCGATCTCGTACTCGTCACCGGCGCATCCGGTTTCGTCGGCTCGGCCGTCGCGCGCATCGCGCAGCAAAAGGGCTTCGCGGTGCGCGTGCTGGTGCGTCCGACCAGCCCGCGCCGCAACGTCGAATCGCTCGATGCTGAGATCGCGGTCGGCGACATGCGCGACGAGGCGTCGATGCGCGCCGCGCTGCGCGGCGTGCGCTATCTGCTGCACGTCGCGGCCGATTACCGCTTGTGGGCGCCGGACCCGCTGGAGATCGAGCGCTCGAATCTGGAAGGCACGGAAGCGACAATGCGCGCCGCGCTGAAGGAAGGCGTCGAGCGCATCGTCTACACGAGCAGCGTGGCGACGCTGAAGGTGACGGGCTCGGGCGCGTCGGTCGATGAAACGTCGCCGATGACGCCGCAGCAGGCGATCGGCGTGTACAAGCGCAGCAAGGTGCTGGCGGAACGCGCCGTCGAGCGGATGATCGCGAACGACGGCCTGCCCGCCGTGATCGTCAATCCGTCGACACCCATCGGCCCGCGCGACGTGAAGCCCACGCCGACGGGCCGCATCATCGTCGAAGCGGCGCTCGGCAAGATTCCCGCGTTCGTCGATACGGGGCTGAACCTGGTGCATGTCGACGACGTCGCGACGGGCCACTTCCTCGCGCTCGAACGCGGCAAGATCGGCGAGCGCTACATTCTCGGCGGCGAGAATCTGCCGCTGCAACAGATGCTCGCGGATATCGCCGGGATCGTCGGACGCAAGGCGCCGACCATCGCGCTGCCGCGCTGGCCGCTGTATCCGCTCGCGATGGGCGCGGAAGCCGTCGCGAAGTTCACGAAGCGCGAACCGTTCGTCACCGTCGACGGGCTGAAGATGTCGAAGAACAAGATGTACTTCACGTCGGCGAAAGCGGAGCGCGAGCTTGGCTACAGCGCGCGGCCATACCGCGAAGGTCTGCGCGACGCGCTCGAGTGGTTTCGCGAGGCGGGCTATCTGAAAGCGTGAGGTCTGGGCATACAGTGGCGAACGCAATGGATCGCGCCTCGTGCGTGACCCGCACACGCTTTGTTACAACTCGCAACGCCGGCACGAAGGCTACCGCCAGCGTGCAGAAGGTAAAATCGCGGGTCTTACCAGAGAACTACGCATGAATCTTAAGGAACAGATTGGCGCACTCGAAATGGGCGTCGATCAGCTCATCCAGGTTGTCACGGCTTCGCGCGAGGCGCAGGCCGCGACCTCGACCGATCAGCATGTGAACGGCGCAGAGGCGGCCGCGCAAGAAACGGCCGCCGAGGATACGGTGGTCGAAGCAGCGCCCGTCGAACCGCAAGCGCAGGAAGCGGCGCAAGAAAAGCCGACGTTGCATATCGAGCGCCCGAGCCAGAACGAGATCACGATGACCATCGGCGGCAAATCGGTCACGCTGCATCCGCTGCAACTGGGTCAGTTGATCGAGGAACTGTCGAACGCGCGCGCGTCGATGCAGCCCGAAGTCCCGCCGAACCTGCCCGCTGGCTGGCGTTTCGTATCGACGAAGAACCCGGCCATGGCAGTGCAGAAGCAATCGAACGGCGACCGTCTGCTCGTGATGCGCCATACGGGACATGGCTGGGTGCCGTTCCAGTTCTCGCCCGAGACGGTCATTCAGATGTACATGATGCTGACGCAGAAGTGATGCGCGACGGCGCTGGCCGTCGGCACCGTGTATTGCTCGCCATTCAGTGCGACAGCGGCAGCAACGAATTGAGCAGACTGCTCGCGCGCTGCGAGACGCTCGGGCTGCTCGCAGCTTCTTCGATGGGACTTACGTAGACCACGGGCCCGATGCAGAGCGATGTGTAGCGCGCATCGCATCCGCCGTCGCGCGACGGCAGCGGCTGGTCCGCGCCCGATGCCGCGCTGGCCTCCGCCTCCACGACTTCCGCGAACGTCTTCACGCGGCCGTTGACCTTCTCCGCATACGCCTGCGACCCACCATAGCTCTTCAACGCGGCATTCAGGTCGCCGCCTGCCGATTTCATGTAGCCGTACAGAATCGCGGAGCCGACCTCGATATTGGTCTCCGGATCGGTCAGATCCTTCACGTCTTTCAGCATGCGCTTGTGCGCGCCGGGCACCACCTGCATCAGCCCTGTCGCGCCGTTGCCGCCTTTGGCCTTTTCCTTGAAGCGCGATTCGATCGAGATGATCGCGAGAATCAGCGCGGGCGGCAGCGCGTACTTCTCGGAGGCCGTGCGCACCGCGTTCGAAATCTGCTCGGCCTTCTCCTTCGCGAGGCCGAACTTCTGGCGCAGATAGTCTGACATGCGGTCCTGGCGGGTCTGATCGTCGGCCAGTGCGCCTTGCATCAAGCCGAGCGCGACGACGATCAGGCAGACAAGCCGCTTCATTGATTCGTCCCGGCGGGCGCCTGCACGCGCGCCTTCCACTGGCCGCCCTTGCCGCGCCAGTAGCGCACGGCCGAGCCAAATGTGGCGCTGACATAGAACAGCGCGATAAGCGGCAGGAACGGCGCCCACAGCGGCGAGCGCTGGTAGTAGCGCAGCATCGGCGCGTAGGCGCAGCACATCGCGGCCCATGCGAGCCACGCAGGCCAGCCTTTCGCCCCGAGCACAATGGCAACGACGGGCGGCGCGAGATAGATGATCGTCATGCCGAGCAGCGTGCCCGCCAGCAGCCACGCCGAATAGCGCAGCTGCGTGAACGCGGTGCGCGCGATCATGTTCCAGATTTCGCGCCAGCTGTCGTAAGGACGCAGCGAAACGCTGCGGGCCGCCACGTCGAGGCGGATCGGGTGACGCCCTTCGCCGCGATGCTTGATGCGCGCGGCGAGGCTGCAATCGTCGATCAGCTCGGCGCGGATCGATTCGATGCCGCCCGCTTCTTCCAGCGCCGTGCGGCGCACCAGCATGCAGCCGCCCGCCGCGCCCGCTGTGCGGTTGCGCGGGTTGTTGACCCACGCGAACGGATACAGCTTCGCGAAGAAGAACACGAAGGCGGGAATCAGCGCCTTTTCCCAGAACGAGTCGCAGCGCAGGCGGACCATCAGCGAGACGAGGTCGCGCTTTTCGGCGTCGGCGCGCATCACGAGTTGCGTGAGCGCGTCGGACGGATGGCCGATGTCGGCGTCGGTGAGCAGCAGGTATTCCGGCGTGTAACCGACCGAGCGCGCCGCCTCGATACCCTGCGACTGCGCCCAGACCTTGCCCGACCAGCCCGCTGGCAGCGGCTTCGCGCTGATTACCGTGAGCCGGTCCGGGCACCGCAGCGCGAGCGCGGCGGCGCGGGCGGCGGCGGCGGTGCCGTCGGTGCTGTGGTCGTCGACGACGATCACGTGAAACTCGCCCGGATAGTCCTGCTCGAGCAGCGACGTCACGGCCCGCGCGATCACGTCCGCTTCATTGCGCGCCGGGACCACGGCGGCGACGCCCGGCCATGCGTCGCGCGTCTCGGGCGCGAGCGGCAGGGCGGGTTGCGCGCGCCAGAAGCCGCCGCGCGCGAACAGCAGCACACACCAGATCAACAGCGACAGACACGCTAACAGAAACAGAACCGCCGCAATCATGCATTGCCCTCTATGAAAGCCGCGCGCTTTGCGTCTCCAAGGCGCGGCGACGGACGCGGCGCGCCAGCAACACTTGCGACGCTGCGCCAATCGTGGAAATCGAGCACTAGCCGGCCATCGAATATGTGATAGACCGCGTTTTCGATACGTTCAAGAATGCGCCGCCGTCGAAAGACGCCGCAGAAAATTCAACTGATGCAGGCCGGAAACCGCAGGCGATGCGTCGGCGCAACAAAGCTCGATAGTTTAAGGGTTCCCGTCAACAGGCGCAGCGAGTCATTTTTGCCACGCCAGGCGCCGCCCAAACGCCACAGTGCGGGACGTCTGAAAAGCAAACAGACAGCGATAGCGTTAGAATGCGCGTTTGGTCTCGAGTATCGACTTCCGTCGGATTTAAGACATCAACTAATATACAGACGCGGCGAACAGGTCGTTTTTACCGATCTGCCCGGAATCCCGCGTCAGTCGGAGTTCGGCAGCCTATGCGAGTGATCCTTGCCCAACCCCGCGGCTTTTGCGCGGGAGTCGTGAGGGCGATCGAAATTGTCGATCGCGCTTTGCAGCAACATGGCGCACCTGTGTACGTGCGTCATGAAATCGTCCACAACAGGCACGTGGTCGATAACCTTCGCCGTAAAGGCGCGCGCTTCGTCGAGGAACTCGATGAAGTGCCGCAGGGCGCAGTTGCCATTTTCAGTGCCCACGGTGTTGCGCAAAGCGTCGAACGCGACGCGGAGCAGCGCGGCCTCGACGTGCTCGATGCCACCTGCCCGCTGGTGACGAAGGTTCATGTGCAAGGCCGTCAGTACGTGGGCGGGGGCCGCACGCTGATCCTGATCGGGCACGCGGGCCATCCGGAAGTTGAAGGCACGATCGGCCAGATTCCTGGCAAGGTGCTGCTCGTGCAAAGCGAAGCGGAAGTCGCGAAGCTGGAACTGCCTGTCGACACGCCGCTCGCCTATGTCACGCAGACCACGCTGTCGGTGGACGACACGCGCGGCATCATCGACGCGCTGAAGCGCCGGTTCCCCGACATCGTCGGTCCGGATACGCGCGACATCTGCTACGCGACGCAAAACCGCCAGGCGGCCGTGCGCGAGCTCAGCACGCAAGTCGACGTGCTGCTGGTGGTGGGTGCAACGAACAGCTCGAACTCGAATCGCCTGCGCGAGATCGGCAGCGAAACGGGCGTACCGAGCTTTCTGGTCGCCGACGGTTCCGAAGTGAAGCCGGAGTGGTTCGCCAACGTGAAAACGGTCGGCATCACGGCGGGCGCTTCGGCACCGGAAGAAATGGTCGAGAACGTAATCGATGCGCTACGCGCACTGGGCCCCGTCGACGTTACGACGATGGCGGGACGTGAAGAAAAAGTTGAATTCAAGTTGCCGTCGAAGCTGACGCAACAACTCGCTGCACGCGAAGTTTAAGGAGGACAATTTGTCTATTCCGATGCTACAAAAAGTCCGGGTTGGCGCCTACATCATGCGCAACCACCTCAAGGGCAACCGACGCTACCCGCTCGCGCTGATGCTCGAGCCGCTGTTCCGCTGTAACCTGGCCTGCAACGGCTGCGGCAAGATCGATTATCCCGATCCCATCCTCAACCAGCGTCTGTCGCTGGCGGAATGCCTCGAAGCCGTCGACGAGTGCGGCGCGCCCGTGGTCTCGATTGCGGGCGGCGAGCCGCTGCTGCACAAGGAAATGCCGCAGATCGTCAAGGGCATCATGGCGCGCAAGAAGTTCGTGTACCTGTGCACGAACGCGCTGCTGATGGAAAAGAAGATGGACGATTACGAGCCGAACCCGTACTTCGTCTGGTCGGTACACCTCGACGGCGACCGCGAAGCGCACGATCACTCGGTCTCGCAGGAAGGCGTGTACGACAAGGCCGTCGCAGCCATCAAGGAAGCCAAGCGCCGCGGCTTCCGCGTGAACATCAACTGCACGCTGTTCAACGATGCCGTGCCCGAGCGCGTGGCGAAGTTCTTCGACACGGTCGGCGAGATTGGTGTGGACGGCATCACGGTGTCGCCCGGCTATGCGTATGAGCGTGCCCCGGACCAGCAGCACTTCCTGAACCGCGACAAGACCAAAAACCTGTTCCGCGAGATCTTCAAGCGCGGCAACAACGGCAAGAAGTGGTCGTTCAGCCAGTCGAGCCTGTTTCTCGACTTCCTGGCCGGCAATCAGAGCTACGAATGCACGCCGTGGGGCAACCCGGCGCGCACGGTGTTCGGCTGGCAGAAGCCGTGCTATCTGGTCGGCGAAGGTTACGTGAAGACCTTCAAGGAACTGATGGAAACCACCGAATGGGACAAGTACGGCACCGGCAAGTATGAGAAATGCGCGGACTGCATGGTCCACTGCGGCTTCGAAGCGACGGCCGTGATGGACACGGTCGCGCATCCGCTGAAGGCGCTGAAGGTCAGCCTGAAGGGTGCGCGCACGACGGGCGCGTTCGTCAAGGACATCCCGCTCGACAAGGCGCGTCCCGCCGAGTACGTGTTCTCGCGCCACGTCGAAATCAAGCTCGAAGAGATCAAGGTCAAGGGCACGGGCAAGAAGGTGCAGACGTCGGCAGCCGCGTTGAATTAAGACGCATCAAAGCCGCATGAAAAAGAGCGCAACGGTTTAGCCGTCGCGCTCTTTTGTTTTGCGGACCGCAACCGGGAAAACGGCGCTGCGCGGCGTTGACGATCAGCCGGCGCTGCGCGCGTTGTGCTCGGTGAGGAACTTGATCAAACCGTCCACGCCGCCCTTGTTCAGTTGATCCTGGAACTGCGTCTGATACACCTGGATCAGCCACGCGCCCATCATGTTGATGTCGTAAATCTTCCAGCCGTTCGCCGTTTTTTCCAGGCGATAGTCGATTGAGTCGTCGCCACCGTTGCTCAGCACGTGCGACTGGACGACAGTGTCTTTCGCGTCGGCGGATGCCGTGGACGGCGCGAACTTGAACTTCACGTCCTGATCGCGCAGTTGCGACAGCGATGCCGCATACGTGCCGACGAGCAGCTTCGAGAATTGCTCATACAGTTGTTTTTGCTGCTCCGGCGTGGCCGTGGACCAAGCCTTGCCGACGGCGATGCGCGTCGTGCGCTGGAAGTTCGTGGCGGGCACGAAGTTCGTCTCGACCACCTGCGTGATCTTCTTCATGTCGCCGCCGCGCGCCTGCGGGTCGGCCTTCATCGCATTGACGGTGCCTTCGACCGCGCTCTTCACGATCGCATCAGGCGCGCTTTGTGCGAAAGCCGCGGTGGAGACCACGGCGGCTGCCAGAAAAGCAGAGAGATAACGTTTCATACGCTCATCGGGACAGTTAGGAATGAACTCGCGCGGGACCGGCCGCATCTGGCGCGATTACGGGCCAGTATACCGACTTAAGACTTTGACGGGCTGCACAGGGTTCACTAAGGCGACCGTGCGGCGGCAGCGTCGGTATACTTGTGCCCTTTACCAATAACGCCAATCGTGACAAGGCCCCGCTCGCGTACATGCTGAAGTCATCTATCGTTCGCCTCGTTGTCTGGTCGGTGCGCCGTCCGCTGCAGGTCATCGGGCTGTCGCTCGTGCTCGCCGTGCTGAGCGCCATTTACGTCGTTCATCACTTCAAGATCAATACCGACATCAGTCGTCTCGTCGAGAACGATGCGAAATGGGCGGCGCTCGAACAGCAAATCGACAAGGCCTTCCCCGATCGCGGGCAGACCTTGCTGGTCGTCGTCGAGGCCGGCGCGCCCGAATACGCGGATGCCGCCGCGAACACGCTCGCCACCGAGCTGCAAAAGAACACGAAGGAATTCAGTTCCGTCATGCAGCCGGGCAGCGGGCCGTTCTTCGAAAAGGAAGGCTTGCTGTTCCCGTCGCTCGCCGACGTGCAATCCACCACCTCGCAACTGGTCAAGGCGCGCCCGCTCATCAACTCGCTCGCGCATGATCCGAGTCTGACGGGCCTCGCCGGCACGCTGAACACGACGCTGCTGCTACCGCTGCAGATCGGCCAGGTCAAGCTCGGCGACATGAGCAACCTGCTGTCGCGCAGTGCGACCGTGATCGATCACGTGCTGGCCAACGAGCCCGCCGTCTTCTCGTGGCGCGCGCTCGTCGACAAGGATGCCGCCAAGGTGCCCGCGCGCGCGTTCATCGTCGTGCAGCCGAAGCTGGACTATGCGGCGCTGCAGGCGGGCGCACGGGCGTCGGAAGAAGTTCGCAAGACGGCGGAATCGCTCGATCTCAACTCGCAATATGGCGCCCGCATCCGTCTGACGGGCGAGCAGCCGCTCGCGGACGATGAATTCGCCTCCGTGCAGGACGGCGCGGAGATCAACGGCATCGTCACGTTCTTCGTCGTGCTCGGCATCCTGTGGCTCGCGCTGCGCTCGGGACGCCTGATCGTCGCGGTGTTCATCACGCTGTTCGTCGGCCTCGTGATCACGGCGGCGCTCGGTCTGATGCTGGTCGATGCACTGAACATGATTTCCGTCGCGTTCATGGTGCTGTTCGTCGGGCTTGGCGTCGACTTCGGTGTGCAGTTCGGCGTGAAGTACCGCGAAGAACGCAATCGCGACGACCGGCTCGCCGCCGCGCTGATCCATACGGCTTACAGCATCGGCGTGCCGTTGACGCTCGCCGCCGTGGCCGTCGCCGAGAGCTTCTTCTCATTCCTGCCGACCGCCTATCGCGGCGTCTCGGAACTGGGCAAGATCGCCGGCGTCGGCATGTTCGTCGCGTATCTGACCAACATGACGCTACTGCCCGCGCTGATCAAGGTCTTCAATCCGCCGGGCGAAGCCGAATCGCCGGGTTTCACGTTCCTCGCGCCCGTCGACGACTTCCTCGACCGCAACCGCACGCCTGTGCTGATCGCGACGGCGGTGCTGATCATCGGCGCGTCGCCGTTGCTGCTGCATCTGCGCTTCGACTTCAATCCGCTGCATCTGAAGGACCCGAACACGGAGTCGATGGCGACGCTGATCTCGCTGAACGACGCGCCCGAAGCGGCCGTCAACAACGTGCGGGCGCTGGCGCCTTCGCTGGCGGATGCGGACAAGATCGCAGCGCGTCTGTCGAAGCTGCCGGAAGTGGGCCGTACGACGACCCTTACCACGTTCATTCCCGCCGACCAGCCGCAAAAGCTCGCGCTGATTGACGCCGCGGCGCAGCAACTGCTGCCCGCGCTGACGCAGACGCCCGCGCCGCCTGCCACCGACGCCGTCCGCGTCGCCGCGCTGAAGCGTACGTCGGCCCAGCTGTCGCTCGCCGCCGACGACCACCCCGGCCCCGGTGCCGCGGAAGCCAAACACTTGTCGGAAACGCTGGCCAAGCTAGCGAACGCGGACGTCTCGACGCGCGACCGCGCCGAGCGCGCGATGTCGGTACCGCTGAAGATTTCGCTGAAGCAGCTGGAAACCTTGCTGCAACCGTCGGAAATCACCCGCGAAAACGTGCCGAAGGACATCGCCGACAGCTGGGTGTCGAAAACAGGCCAGGCGCTCGTCGAGATTTCGCCCAAAGTGCCGCCCGGCACCGATCCCGGCGACGACGTGATGCTGCGCAACTTCGCGCGAGCCGTGAAGGCGGCGGAACCGGGCGCGATCGGCGGGCCGATTTCGATCCTCCATTCGGCGAACGTGATCATCAAGTCGTTCGTGCAAGCGGGCGCGTGGGCCATCCTGTCGATCAGCGCCCTGCTCTGGCTCACGCTGCGCCGTTTCGGCGACGTGCTGCGCACGCTCGTGCCGTTGCTGGTGTCGGCCGTCGTCACGCTGGAGTTGTGCGTCGTCTTCAACATGCCGCTTAATTTCGCGAATATCATCGCCTTGCCACTGATGCTCGGCGTGGGCGTCGCGTTCAAGATCTACTTCGTGATGGCCTGGCGCAGAGGGCAAACGGGCTTGCTGCAATCCAGCCTCACGCATGCCGTGCTGTTCAGTGCGGCGACCACCGCTACGGCGTTCGGCAGCCTGTGGTTGTCGCACCATCCGGGCACGTCGAGCATGGGGCGCCTGCTGGCGTTGTCCCTTCTATGCACGCTGATTGGCGCTGTGGTATTTCAACCGGTATTGATGGGCAAACCGCGCGTTCGACGCGCATCGAAGAAACAATAAGGATAGCCGCATGAAGATGCGTACAGCCGCGCTGGCATTGGCCGCCGCGAGTCTTGCAACGGGGTGTGCAACGGGACCCGACCGGAAGCCCGGGGATCCGCTCGAGCCGATGAACCGCGCGATTTTCAGCTTCAATGACGCAATCGACCGCACGGTCGCCGTGCCGATTGCGAAGGGCTATCAGAAGGTCACGCCGCAGCCGTTGCGTCAGGCAATCAGCAACTTCTTCTCGAACCTCGGCGATCTCGACAACTTCGCCAACAGCCTGCTTCAACTGCACATCAAGGACGCTACCGAAAGCCTGATGCGTTTCGCGATGAACTCGACGTTCGGTATCGGCGGCCTGATCGACTTCGCGACGCCCGCCGGCCTGCCGAAGCACAAGGAGGACTTCGGTCTGACGCTCGGTCGCTGGGGTGTGCCGTCGGGTCCTTATCTGGTGCTGCCGCTGTTCGGTCCTAGCTCGTTCCGCGACGGCATTGGCTATCTGGTCGATTTCCGCGCCAATCCGATCACTTACATGGGCTGGGAGTACAAGTATCCGCTGTTCTTCGTACAGTTCGTCAGCGTGCGTTCGGATCTGCTCGGCGCGACGACGTTGCTGGAACAGGCGGCCCTCGACAAATACTCGTTCGTTCGCGACGCCTATACGCAGCAACGCAAATCGTTGCTGCGCGGCGCGAACGCGCCGGCTTCGGCGTTGCCGGACTACGGCGACGAGGACGATTCGGGCGCGCAGGCGCCTTCGGGTGCATCGGGCACGGCGCCGACCACCGTGCCGGGCGCAGCGCCGCTTGCTGTGCCGAACGCCGAACCGGGGCAAGCCGCGCCGGCCGATGGCGCGTCGGGTGCGGGCGGTGCAAAGGCCCCGAAGACCAACGACGACAGCGTGCCGAAGTATGAAGATCCGGGCGAAGGCGCAGCACCGTCGCCCGCCAAGCCCGCTTCGCAGTGACGCCGTTCGCGCGGCCTTGCGGCACGCGCGAAACACCAGAAACAAAAAAGCCCCGGCTGGTCGTGAGACCAGCCGGGGCTTTTCTTTCAGCAGCCGGGCGCACCGCCGACTCCGCCGCCGATTTGTTCTTAGTGCGCTGCGTCCGCTTCCTGATCCGCGTCTTCCGTGCTGTCCGAAACCAGCATGGCCGGCTGCTGCTGCATGGCACGCAGACTCTCGCTGTAACGCTCGAACGCTTCATCCGAATAACGGATCTTCGTGCGGCCGTGCGGCGCCGGATTGCCGTTCGCGTCCAGATTCACGAACACCATCTTTTCGACGGTCAGAATGCTCTTGCGCGTGATCTTGTTGCGCACTTCCGCGCGCAGCGTGATCGACGTCGTGCCGAAGTGCGTTGCCGTCATGCCCAGTTCGATGATGTCGCCCTGACGCGCCGAGCTGACGAAGTTGATCTCCGACATGAACTTGGTCACGACGCGCTGGTTGTCGAGCTGGCAGATTGCGTAGATGGCGGCTTCTTCATCGATCCAGCGCAGCAGGCTGCCGCCGAACAGCGTACCGTTGGGGTTCAGGTCTTCGGGCTTGACCCATTTGCGTGTGTGGAAATTCATTGCGGTCCCTCTTTGGAAATAGCGCGGCCGCGCTTTTCCGCGCGACCTAGGGTTAACACCTAGCACTATAACAGAGATAAGGGTTTTCCCTAGGCCTTCAAGACCAACACACTATTTCGCTATCCGCATTGCCGGCGCGCCGGGCCTAAATGGAGAGGAGCGCGCCCGAGCGCTCCAGTATCTGGCGGGCAGCGACGAGGGAAGCGCGGGCCGCGCGGGCGTCGGCGGCGACTTGCAGCAGTCCGCCGAGTTGGGATGGCTGGCGCGCCAGTTCGCGAAGGATGGGACCGATGGCGGTCGTGCCATCGTCGCGCAGACCCGCCGTCGCGGCAGACGGCAGCGTGCGCCACGCGGGATCGACGATCGCCCGGCAAACGACGAACGGCAGGCCGTTCGCCTCGGCGATCGCGCCCGCAAGGTGAGATTCCATATCGACGGCGAGCGCACCTGTCGAGGCGTGCAGCGCGGCCTTGTCGGCGGCGCCGACCAGCGGCGCGGTCACGCCCGCAATCGGCCCGCGCCGCAGCTTCGACGCCAGCGGCGCCGCGCCGAGCGCGGTGGCGATGCGTCCCGCCCAGCGCAGATCGGTCTCGACGACGCCGAGTGGGCTATGCACGCTGCTCGCAACGATCAAGGTCCCGGGCGCGAGATCGGGCGCCAGCCCGCCTGCCGTCCCGAAGCTGATGATGCCCGCGCAACCGCGCGCGATCGCCTCGTTCAACGCGCGCTCGAGCAGATCGGCGCGCGCCGCGTACACCGCTTCGACGCCTTTGCCACGCGCGATGCGCGCTTCGAACGCCATGCCCGTCACGGCGATGACGGGCAGCTTTGCGTTCATCAGATCAGGCCGGGCCGCCATCACAGGCCGAAGGCGACGCGCTTCTGGCCCGCGCGCGTCAGATTGCGGTAGCGCGCGAGCGCCCACAGCGGGAAGAACTTGCGATAACCGTGGTAGCGCAGATAGAACACGCGCGGGAAACCCGTTGCCGAGAAGCGCGTTTCGTCCCACAGGCCGTGATCGCGCTGCTCGTTCTGCAGATATTCGATGCCGCGCGCGACGGCGGGATGATCGACATAACCGACCGCCATCAGCCCGAGGAGCGCCCATGCCGTCTGCGACGGAATGCTCGCCGCCTTTTCGTAGCCGCGATAGTCGAGCTTGTAGCTGGTGCCGTCTTCGCCCCAGCCGCCGTCTGCGTTCTGGATCGACACGAGCCACTGCGCGGCGCGCTGGATGCGCGCGTCGTCATGAGAGATGCCCGCCGCGTTCAGCGCGCACAGCGCCGTCCACGTGCCGTAGATGTAGTTCATGCCCCAGCGGCCGTACCAGCTGCCGTCGTCTTCCTGCTCTTTCAGCAGATAGTCGTAGGCGCGGCGCGCCGGCTCGCTCGTCGCGGGCATTTCGCCGAGTTGCGCGAGCATCGACAGGCAGCGGCCGGACACGTCGGCCGTCGGCGGATCGAGCAAGGCGCCGTGATCGGAGAACGGGATGTTGTTCAGGTAGTACTGCGTGTTTTCCGGCTCGAACGCGCCCCAGCCGCCGTCGCTGCTCTGCATGCCGACCACCCATTCGCGCGCGCGCGCAATCGCGTTCGCATCGACATCCGATTGCGTCAGCGCCGCCGAGCGGTGCATGGCCAGCGCGACAACCGCCGTATCGTCGACGTCGGGGTAATGCGCGTTGTTGTACTGGAACGCCCAGCCGCCCGGACGCACGTTCGGGCGGCGCGAAATCCAGTCGCCGCGCACGTCGAGAATCTGCAACGGACGCAGCCATGCGAGGCCGCGTTCGGCGGCTTCCTCGGCGCGCGTGTCGCCCGTTTCGAGCAGCGCGTGCGCCGCCAGCGACGTGTCCCAGACAGGCGACAGGCACGGCTGGCAATACGCTTCGTCTTCGTGGATGACGAGCAGCTTGTCGATCGACTGGCGGGCGATCGCGCGCGTCGGGTGATCGGCGGGATAGCCGAGCACGTCGTACATCATCACGGAGTTGGCCATCGCCGGGAAAATCGCGCCGAGACCGTCTTCACCGTTCAGGCGTTCATCGACGAAATCGACGGCCGCCTTGATCGCGCGCTCGCGCGAGCGCTTCGGGAACAGGCCGTCCGTCACGCGCAGCACGCCGTCGACGGCGCGGAAGAACGCGAACCAGCTCTTGCTCTGGTGGCCCGAGCGCGGCAACAGGCCCGTCGTGACGGGCGCGCCGCGGAACAGCTCGTCGATGCGCACGCCGCACGGATTGCGCGCCACCGGCCGCTTCGCGTTCAGCACCAGCAGCGGCACGATCACCGTGCGCGCCCAGTACGACACCTTCGACAGATGGAACGGGAACCACTTGGGCAGCAGCATGATTTCGACGGGCATCATCGGCACCGCGTACCACGTCACCACGCCGAACAGTGCGAGCAGGATGCGCGTGAACACGTTCGCCGCTTCCGCGCCGCCGTGCGCCAGAATGCACTCGCGCGCGCGCACCATGTGTTCGGCGTCGACAGAATCGCCGATCATCTTCAGCGCGAAGTACGCCTTCACGCTCGCGCTGACGTCCATCGCGCCGTCGGTGAAAAGCGGCCAGCCGCCGTCGGCCAGCTGGATGCGGCGCAGGTATCGCGCGATCTTCTGTTCCAGCTCGACGTTGGGCGTTTCGCCCAGGTAGTGGACGAGCAGCACGTATTCGGCAGGAATCGTCGCGTCGGCTTCGAGCTCGTAGACCCAGTGGCCATCGTCCTTTTGGGCGGCGAGGATGGCGTCCGTCGCGCGCGTGACGGCGGCGTCGAGCGCGTCGACGGGCGCGGCGCCTGTCGCCAGCGCGGCGGCCACGGGCGCGTGGTCGTCGATCAGCGTTTGAGGCAGTGCGTCGCCCAGCGTCTGGGTCATGGATAAATCGTTCATCGGCGTTCCATCGGTTCGTTCAATAGCGTATCCGCGGCCTTCTGGCCGGAGCGAATCGCGCCTTCGATGCCCGGCGGCAGACCGGTTGCCGTCCAGTCGCCCGCGAGCATCAGGTTGTTCCAGCGAGTGCGCGTGGCCGGGCGGCGCATCTCGTCGTCGGGTTGCGCGGCAAAGGTTGCCTGCGGCTCGACGCTCAGTTGCCACTTCAGTGGCAGATCGGCCGACAAGCCCGTCACTTGCGCGACGTCGGCCCACAGCTTGCGCGCGAGTTCGTCGCGCGGCATGTCGGCGAGGTTCACCGTACGGTTCGCCGCGTCGTAGACCGTCACCGACAGGCGTCCGTCCGACGCCACCAGCCAGTTCGCGCTCGCGTTGACGAGGCCCATCAGCGGCGGATGGGCGAGCGGCGGCTCGACCGCGAAATTCGCCGTCACGACGGCCGAAAAGCGGCGCGGCGCCTGCACGCCGGGCACCAGCGCCTGCGCGACATCCGGCGTCACGGCCAGCACGACGGCTTCGCTCGCGCCGATTTCGTCGCGTTCCCCGCCGTCCAGACGCAGCGCGGCAACGCGGCGGTCCGGGCTATCGGCAAACTCCAGCGCGTCGATCCGCGCGCCTAGCCGGATCGCCGCGCCACCATGCTGCAACAGCCGCAGCGCCGGTTCGACGAACGCCGACCCCAGACCGTTGCGCGCGATGAGCGGCCGGCTGGAAGGCCCGCCTGCCGCGAGCGTGTCGCGCAACACCGCGCCCGCCAGTTCGGCCGTCGCCTGACGCGGCTCGATGTTGGCCATAGCCAGCAGGAGCGGATGCAGCATGCGGTCCCACAACGGGCCGTTGCTGCGCATGGACTGTGCGACGGTGCGGCCGGGCTTCGCCAGCAGCAGTGGCACGATGGACAGGTAATCCGTCCATTGTGTGTCCGGCACGCGTGCGCCGGCCTCGAAAATCCACGCCGGAAACCGTCCCGGCGACATGCGCACGGTCCAGCGCCGGTTCGTCGCCAGATCGACGAACGGGTATTCGGGCTGCGTCGGCCCGACGAGTTCGTCGGCGGAACCGATCGCGCGCACATAGTTCAACGTGGCCTGCTGGCCGGACAGCACCAGATGATTGCCGCTGTCCACCGTCGCAGCCAGCGTGCGGTCGTAGTACGTGCGGCAGCGGCCGCCCGCCTGTTCGGCCGCCTCGTACAGCACGACCTGCGCGCCACGCCGTTGCAGCTGCACGGCGGCGGCAAGGCCGGCCAGTCCAGCGCCGATCACGTGAACCAGCTTTCGCATCAAAAGACCGCGTAGCGCGCCACGATGGCCAGCATCCGCAGTTTCGGCTTGCTGACTTTCGTGCGCGGAATGTCGAAGCCGCGTTCCAGCGTACGTTCGAGCAGCAGACGATAGACGCCCGACATGATGCGCGGCGCCTTGACCTGCGCGCGCGGCTGCGCATCCATGATCGCGTCGGCGGCGGCGAAGTGCTGCTTCGCGCGCTCCGCGAGCGTCGCGCAAACGCGCGGCAGCGACGGATCGTCGGCGATCGTGAGCGGATTCGTCGCCGCGATGCCTTCGCGCGCCAGCAGCTCGTACGGCAGATAGCAGCGGTTGATCTCCGCGTCTTCGTCGATGTCGCGCAGGATGTTCGTCAGTTGCAGCGCGCGGCCCAGATGATGCGACAGCTCGATGCCCGGCTGCTCCTCCATCCCGAATATCCTCACCGATAGCCGGCCTGCTGCGCTCGCGACACGGTCGCAGTACAGGTCGAGCGTGGCTTCGTCGGGCGCGCAGATGTCGGCGGCGGCATCCATCGCCATGCCATCGATCATCGCGTGGAAGTCTTCGCGCTGCAGATGAAACGTGTGGATGTGCCGGGTCAGCTCGAGCAGCGACGCGCGCGGCGAGCCGGCGTAGCACGCGTCGATGTCCGCCCGCCAGCGCTCGAGGCCCGCGTCGCGCTCGGCGCGCGGCAGGTCGCTGTCGGCGATGTCGTCGACGGCGCGGCAGAAAGCGTAGACCTGGTACATCGCATCGCGCTGCGCAGGCGGCAAGATGCGCATCGCGAGATAAAACGAGCTGCCTGAACTGGCGGCAGCTGCGTCAGTTTGTGTGTCGTCCACGACGAGATTGGAAACGGCCAAGACGATCTCCGCTGAGACACCCCCGAAAGGGCGATCAAGAAGTCATGCCTACCCGCAGGGCAAGCCGCCCGCGCGCGCGGACACGCGCGAAACGCCGGCCGAAAAGACCGGAAAACGGGCAAAAGTATACCAACCTTTCATAGCGGACGCAGAAACGGCGGGAAGCCGGCGCGGCGCACCATCGCGATCTGCCTCGACGGAGAACGAAGTGTAGCGGCAACAAAAAACGAAGATTTATCTACGCACTGACATTTAAAAAGTCTCGAAACGCAATCTCAAAATAAGAGTTATCCGAGATACCTCGATTTAAATACAGACTACATTTAATCCCGCAACGAAACGAAGCGAGATGGCAGATAACCGTGTGTGGCGCCCGCAGCGTGCATTTGAACCATCCACATTAATCGTTCGCAACAAAAATCTTTGTTGCTCCAATTTAAAAAGACATATGGAGCATATTTTAATTCGTCGCTTTCTAAATCATCGAATCGAATTATTGATTTAAATCGTATCAAGGAAAAATGATGAAACTGTATATGCTGTTTGTCGCTCCCGTTCTCGCCGCTTTTGCACTCGCGACGCCGGCCTTCGCCGCCGAAAACGACGAAGCCGTGATCCGCCAGATGGAAGAAGCGTGGGTCCAGGCGAGCATGCATCACGATCGCGACACGCTGAAACTGCTGCTCGACGACTCGTACCGCGAAATCACGCCGTCCGGTACGGCGCGCTCGAAGAGCGACGTGCTGAGCGCCCCGCCGGCGCCGTCAGGATCGACGCAAACGCTGCAATTCGTGAACGTTCATGTGGACGGCGATCAGGCCATGGTGATCGGCGAGAACCGCTTCATGGCGCCGGACGGCCAGCAAGCCGTGTTCGCCTTCAAGGACGACTTTGCGCGCCACGACGGCCAGTGGCGTGTCGTTGGCTCGTGGATAAGCCGCAAGTAATTCAAATCGATTCGCCGCAGCGGGCCCGACGCCCGCTCGCCGGCAACAACACCGAAAACCCTTCAGATAAACGCCACCGACCGGTTGCGCCCCTGCCGCTTCGCGCTATACAGCGCCGCATCCGCCTCGTTGATGAGCGCCTCGTAGGCCGGCACGCCCGCCCGCGCGGACGCCCCGCCGACACTCGCCGTCACGGGCACATCGACGCCTTGCACGTCAACCGGCGTGTCGCCAATCGTATTGCGGATCTTCTCCGCGACCAGCATCGCGTCTTCCAGCGGCGTGCACGGCAGCAACAGCGCAAACTCCTCGCCGCCGAAGCGCCCGAACGTATCCTGCGCGCGCACGACATGCGACACGCGCTGCGCCATATCGCGCAGCACGGTATCGCCGACCACGTGGCCAAACTGGTCGTTGATCTTCTTGAAGTGGTCCAGATCGAACAGCAGGATCGACAGTTCGCCGCCGTAACGCTGCCAGCGCGTGTATTCGTCGCGCAGGCGCGCTTCGAAGTAGCGCCGGTTCGCGATCCCCGTCAGGCCATCACGGTCCGCGTATTCCTGCAGTTTCGCCACGGCCTCTTCGCGCTCGCGCTGCATGATGCTCACGTGGGTCACGTCGGAGACCGTCACGCAAACGGCCTCGACCTCGCGATCGCGCATGATCGGCATGAACGTGCAGTCCTGCTGCATGAAATCGACGCCGCCCGTGATCGGCCGGTCGTGATCGAACTTGAACAGATAGGGGCGCTGCTCCCACGAACTGAACGCGAAGCTGCCGAGCTGGAACACGCTTTCGAGCTTGCGCGTGAGCCACACGCGCGGCAGCTCCGGAAAGCTCGCGAAAATCGATTTGCCGACCACCTGTTGCGCCGACAGCCCGCTGTGATCGTGCATGAAGCGATTCCACATCAGCACGTTCATCTGACGGTCGAGCACGAAAATGCCGAAGCCGACCCGTTCGACAACCAGGTCGCTCAGCGAAGGAAGCGGGGCATTCATATGCTGGAAAGCAGCGCGTCCAGCGCGGAACTGAGATGACGGATCGAGTCTTCCGCCATCAGCATCACGAGGTGGGCGCGGAAACTCTGGTCCTCTAACGCGAAATTCACTTCGACCAGCAGCGCGACTTCCCAGGCGAGCACGTTCGGCTGGAACACGTCGTCGAGCGACATCGCCGAGCCGAGCAGGCCCGGCTGCGAGAACACGGGCATGCGCCCAAGCTGGTCGAGAATGCACGACACACACGCGCCCGTCAGGATGTTCGCGACGTCGAACACGAGCTCTTCCTGGGTGGTCGCCTCGTACGCGGACTTCGCATAAGGGTCGCTCACCAGCGAGCACAACTGCTCGATGCTGCCGCTGCGGCAGATCACCAGCGCCTCGCCCTTGATGTCCGAGCGGAAGCCCTGTCGCACGGCGCTCACGGGCTCGTTGATCCCCGTCATCTCGCGCAACGCCGACGCGGCCTCGCGCACGGCGACCACGCGCACGCGCGGCACGGACAGTTCGATGAACGCATCCAGCAGCAGAGCGAGGCGCGTCGCGGCCTGGCCCATCGCCAGATTGGCGACCTCTTGCAGCGCGTCGCGCTGATCTTCGTTGAGGACTGGCTCAGACATACAACCCGTACTCCTTGAGGATGGGAAGCACCGCCTCGGTAGTCACGGGCTTGGCGATGAATGCGACTGCGCCGAGCGCGCGCACGCGTTCCCTTGCCATCGGCTGGACATCGGCGGACACGACGATCACGAAGGTATTCAGGTCCTCGTGCTGCAGGGCCTCCAGAACCTGATAGCCCGTCATGTCGGGCATCGTCAGGTCGAGAAACATCACCGATGCGCGCCCCTTGCGATAATGCTCGAGCGCTTCGCGTCCGTTGGACGCGTAGGTAATGTCGACGGCCCAGTCCTGCGGCAATGCTTTCGTGAGCACCTTGCGGGCAAGCAGCGAGTCATCGGCGATCACAATGGGCAAAGACATGGCGGCGGGCTGGAAACGGAGTGGGTTCTTGCGTGTTAACGGCGCTGCGTGGGCGAACTTGAGTGGCCGCTCGCGCAGTCGCGCGACGCAGCCTCTCCAGCGGCGACAAAGCGGGAACCCGAAACGGTCGGCACGAGCGATGCTGACCCCACGTGGCGCGGCGACAGGCGCACCCGACGGCAGGTGCTGCGCGCGCGGCGTGCCGCCGCTGCAGCGTGCACGCAATGGACAACGGCAATGACCGGCATTTTCGAAGCCTACCCCGTAGATAGTGCTGCGGCGGCAAGACGGCGTTCATGGCTCCGTGGTGCCCCGCTGGTCTGCGTGTGGGTTTGCCAGGTCTTGCATGGCATGCAATGCCCGGTCCCGCGCGCGAAATTCGCCCGATCATGGCGGGCTGATTATTTATCTGTGCGCAATTTTCGAATCAAATTTGCGGAAAGGCAACTCGCCAGAATGCATTCGTCGAACGAATTTAACTCGTTTGAATCAGATTCGAGTCGAAACGTAAGCATTCGTCAGATAAATGATCATCTTTATACTTTTGTGTACGTTTGCGCTTCCGGATTCGTCGCTGATTCGCGAACTCGTATGACTAAAGCGTCCGGGCCCTGCAGGCGCGGCCGCGGCGTCCGCTTGGTTGCATTGCGCGCGAGCGGATGGTCCACTGAACCTATGATGAGAACACACACGTCTTCAACCGGCCGCGCGCGCGGCTTGCGCCATGATTGCTGACCGGCCCGATTCCGCCGACGCGAATACCCCGGACGAACGTGCCACCGGCACGCGGTCCGACGAGGCGCTTTTCCCCGCCGTACCCGAGCAGAACTTTGCCGTCCGCCGCATGACGCTGATCGCGCTGCTGGTGGCGGCCGTCGTGTTGCCGTGCGTGTTCGTCGCGGCGATGGCGTTCAGCGACCTGCGCACGCGCGAGGCCGACGCCACCGATCTCACGCTGCGCACCGTGCGCGTCGCCGAAGAGCACGCGCTGAAAGTGTTCGACATGAACGAGGCGCTCGACGCGCGCGTCGTCGATCTTGTGCAAGGACTGGACGACGACGGCATACGCGAAGGCGAAGCCGCGATCCACGAAAAGCTGCAGACGATGGGCGGCGGCTATCCGCAGGTCGCGGCTGTTTCGATCTTCGGGCATGACGGCACGCTGCTGGCGAGCAGCCGTTTCTATCCGGCGCCGCCCGTGTCGATCGATCATCGCGAAGATTTCGTCGGCATACGCGACGGTCAGGTGCTCGAACATGTGTCGAAGGTGATGGTCGGGCATGTCGCGGGCGAGATCGTGTTCAACACGGGCGTCGCGCGGCGCGGCGAGGACGGCGGGTTCGCGGGCGTGGTGTCGGTGGCGCTGCGGCCCAGCTACTTCGCTGCGTTCTATCGCGAGCTGCTGGGCGGCAACGACTCGCCCATGACGATGGCGCTGACGCGCTCCGACGCCGCCGTGCTGGCGCGCTATCCCGTCGGCATGCCGTCGAAGGCGGAAGAGCCCACCCGTCACAACGAGTACACCGACGCGCTCGCCGAAGGCCGGCGCGCGGGCGTCGTGCGGGTGCGCTCGCCTCTCGATGGCGAAAAGCTGATCGTCGCGTTTCGCCGCGTCGGCTCGTATCCCGTGTATGTGACGGTCGGCTATCGGACGTCGGCGATCTGGGCCGCGTGGTATCGCCATCTGAGCGTGCTCATCCTGTCGACGTTCGTGCCGTCCATCGTGCTGTGGTGTGTGATCTGGCTGTCGCTCAAGCGGCTCGGCGCGGAAGAGGAAGCGTGGGAGCGCTGGCAGGCGGAAGCGTCGATGCGTCGCTCGATCGAATCGGCCTACCGGCAATCGCGCAAGATGGAAGCGCTCGGCAATCTGGTCGGCAGCGTCGCGCACGACTTCAACAACCTGCTGATGATCGTCTCGGCCAATGTGCAGATCGTGCGGCGGCGCGGCGCGGCGGCATTCGACCGCGAGCTGTCCGCCGTCGAGCGCGCGCTCAAGAGCGGCCAGTCGCTCACGCGGCAATTGCTCGGCGTGGCGCGCAAGCAGCCCTTGCGCAACGAGACGCTCGACGTCGAACGCTGGCTGCCGGGCTGCCGCGATCTACTGCGCGCTTCGCTCGGCGCGAAGGTCGCGCTGGTGATGGATGTGGGCACGGGCGTGTGGCCGATGCAGGTCGATGTCGCCGAACTCGAACTCGCGCTGATCAATGTCGCCGTCAACGCCCGCGATGCGATGCCGAACGGCGGACGCTTCACGGTGCGCGCGAACAATGTGACCTTCCGTCACGAAGACGGCTTTCCGATCACGGGCGCCTTCGTGCAGTTGTCGCTGGAAGATACGGGCGTCGGGATGCCGCCGGAAATCCTGTCGCGCGCGTTCGAACCGCTTTTCACGACCAAGCCGAAAGGCATGGGCACAGGCCTCGGTCTGCCT
The DNA here is from genome assembly GCF_013426915.1 of Paraburkholderia sp. PGU19. Taxonomy (GTDB): domain Bacteria; phylum Pseudomonadota; class Gammaproteobacteria; order Burkholderiales; family Burkholderiaceae; genus Paraburkholderia. The sequence continues at coordinate 2,106,103 of NZ_AP023180.1, read as the reverse complement.
CAGGTGTTCGCGTTCTGCGAGCGCTCGGGCGGGCTGGCGGCAATCGACAGCGCGATCGGCGCGGGCACCTCGGTGCGGCTCTATCTGCCGCGCGCGACGCAGGCGCCCGAAGCCGAGCGGCCTGCCGAGCCCATCGCGGAAGAAACGGGCGCGCCGCATGGCCTGCGCATTCTGCTCGTCGAGGACAACGACGAAGTCGCGGCGGGCACGGAAGCGTTGCTGCAGATGATGGGCCACGACGTCACCTGCGTGTTCAACGCAGACGCGGCGATGGAACGCTTCGACGCCGCGCACGCGAGGCAAAAGGAGACGGGCGAGCCCTTGCCGTTCGATCTCGTGATTTCCGACATCCATATGCCCGGCACGCTGAACGGCATCGATCTCGCGGAACGCGTGCAGGCTTTCGAGACGAAGCTCCCGGTGATTCTCGTCACCGGCTATGCGGAAGAGTTGGAGCGCGCGCGTCATGTCGATGTGCGCGTGCTGTCGAAGCCGTTCGATATCGCGCTGCTCGACAAATTCCTGCAGACGCTGCAGCGCGATCTCGCGCATACGCCCACTCACCCGGCCAGTTGAGCGGCCGCTTTGCCGGGGATTACCGGCTATATTTGTAAAAAGCGCGCCATGCGACGGACGCGCTTGCCGTGGGCGACGGCTTTCCCGCTGTCGCCTGTCTCTTTCGACAGTTCCCGTCGACCCGCGCTCGCGAAGCCCGGCATGAAGGTTGCGCGTATACCGTCACAGAGGATGCAGTAGTGCACTGCCGCATCCACCCATAAAGCCGACGGAGACAGACATGCGACACACCGTGATTGGTCTTTTCGCCACCTACGCGCAGGCCGAAAGCGCGCGCAACATGCTTGTGCAGACCGGCTTCGCGCCCACCGACATCAATCTGCAGGCGCACCCCGAAACGCCTGCCGACGCAGCCGCCGAGGAGTCTCCCGGCGTGATCGCCAATATCGAACGATTCCTGTCGAGCCTGTTCTCGACCTCCGGCCCGACCGCTCCTGAAGCCGAGCGCTACACGGACGCAGTGCGGCGCGGCGCAGTGCTCGTTGCCGTGAGCGCCGCGAGCGAGGCGCATGCGGAACTCGCGCGCAGTTCGCTGAGCAAGCTCGGAGCGATCGAAGTGAGCGAGCGGGCGCCCGATGCCGGGATGCCCGCAGCAGCCGAGACGAGGCGCGAGCACTCGGTGCTCGACGAGTTGGGTATCGGCAAGCCGGCCGTAGCACCAGCGGCGGCACAGCCCTCGAGCGCAACGCTGCTCGCTGAGGAAGAAGCGCGCAACCGTGCGCGCATGGACGCGCTGCACGGCGTGCCGCCCGTCGACGAACCGTCCGCGCAGGCGCTCGCCGCCGCGAGCGCGCCGGGCGCCGGAGCGGTGATGCGCCCGGATGTGTCGCCGCCGGAACCCATGATGACGCGCCCTGGCGACCCCGCTCAGTATCCCGACTACGGTGTGCCGACATCTGCGACCCGGCCGGCTACGCCTCAGGGCGATGCGCCTGCGGCCGCGGCGATTGCGTCGGCGGGCATCGCCGGCTCAGGCGCCGTGATGACGCCCGACACCGCCGCGCCCGCGCGAGCCATGCCTCAACAGGTGCCGGATGAATTTCTCGAATACGAAGAGGATTTCCGCACGCACTATGACGCGGAATACGCACACGAAGGCTTGCGCTACGACGAGTACGTTCCGGCCTATCACTACGGCGCGACGATGGCGCGCGAAATCCGGTATCAGGACAAGTCGTGGGACGAGGTCGAGCCGGAAGTGCGGGAGGATTGGGAACGCGACAAGGCTGTCGGTAGCTGGGAGCGTTTCAAGTCCGCCGTGCAGCATGGGTGGGATCGCGTGACGGGACATCATCACCATCGCTAGCCTTCGCGCTTCGATTGGCCTTCGACTGGTAAAGGACCGGAGATCATGCGGCGCCCTTGACCGGGCGCCGCATGATATGTGGACGGTGCGCGTTCAGCCGACGTGCCGCTTCACCCAATCAACATATCGATCGACGAACTTCTGCAGGAACTTGCGCGTGTCGTCGCTCGCGATGTTGCCGTTCTCATCGATCTGGCCAGCCGTATGCTTGATGAACATCTCGGGTTGACCAAGCGTGTGCACGTCCAGATACGCCAGCACGTTGCGCAGGTGCTGTTGCGCGAGCGCCGTGCCCGTCGCACCCGGCGATGTGCCGATCACGGCGCCCGGCTTGCCGCCCCAGACGCTATGGCCCCACGGGCGTGAACCCCAGTCGAGCGCATTCTTCAGTACGCCGGGCATCGAGCGGTTGTATTCAGGCGTGACGAACAGCAGCCCGTTGGCAGCATGGATCTGCTGCTTAAAGTGACGCGCGACTTCTGGGAAGTCGTGGTCGTAGTCCTGGCTGTAAAGCGGGAGAGAACCGATGTCGAGAAACTCGAACGAAAAGTCTGAAGGCGCAAGGGAGATCAACGCCTTTGCCAGCTGGCGATTGGTCGAGTCGCGGCGCAGGCTGCCGACGACCACTGCAATGTGATAGGCCATGTGTTCCTTCCTCGGTTGGCGCGAAACGCGCAAAAGGGGATGCGGCCCGTCAATCATAACGGCCGATCGCGCGTCCCGAAACACGGCCTTAGTGCCCTTGATATGACGTTTTTGTTACCTGGTGTGGATAAACCGGGGCTCGCAAAAGTTATCCACAGATTTTCTGGATAACCCTGTGGATAGGTCGAATCTTTGCCTTATCAATCAAGCGCGTCATCGGCCTGTCGCCATACGCAACAAACGGCGCGCAACCTCACTTGCAGTTACAGCTTTGCGTGAGGTTTCGAAGTGCTGGGCCTCGTGCTTGCCGTATTTCTTATGTTTGTGGATCAACCACAGGAGGGATAGATCATGACGTTGCATCACTCTGGCAAATCTCACGATGAAGCGGTCGCCGAACGAAAAGAGCACAAGCCGCGCGCGCTGGAACAGCCGGGCGGCGAAATGGCCGTCGAAGGCACACAAGCGGATGAAACACACAGCTGCGGCGAACTTTCCGAGCGCGGAAAGCAGGTCTGGCGGACGGGCAGCGGGATGGATGGAGGTGGGAAGGTTTGATCCGCGCGGACCACATATAAGAAAGGGCGCTCCAGAGCGCCCTTTCGTTTTGACCAATAGCGAACTTAGTTGCCAAAGAACACGTTGCAATACGAGGCGGGGCCTTCGCACTTCTGGTTGCTGTCGGCATGCACAACCCCGGTTGCACCGGCAAAAAGAGCAATGGATGCAGCGAGGGCGGAAAGAAGGCGTTTCACGGTGACTCCTGGATTCTCAGCGTTGATGCGATCGCGTCGCGATCGTTGAGGCGGAGAATATCCACGGAGCGCGCGCCCAGGAATAGCCGGATTGCCAAGAGATTTTTTTCTTCGGCTGTAATAATCGACCAACTACTCAGGTGGGCGGAGTAGGGACGTAGGCGGCGTGCAGGTTCGCCGACGGACGAGTGCGCTCCGTTTCGTATATTTCAAGATTGGCAACAATAAATTGCGTATTGCGATGACGTTTTATAGTCGCCTAACGCTCTGTTGGAGGAATCTCGCGATAACGCGCCAGGTATGCGCCGTGTGCGACCTCGTCCACACTGACAGGATGACGTGCAGACGATGCGGGATGTTTCGCTAGCATCGCCACGGGACGAATCGGCCGATGTTGGAAATTTCCGCCACAGTTCGGACACACGTTGCGCAGCGCGGTCAGCGCGCAGACTTCGCAAAACGTACATTCGAAACTGCAGATCATTGCATCGTTCGAGTCAGGTGGCAGTGCCTTGCCACAGCCTTCGCATGACGGTCTTAGTTCGAGCATGTGCTGTCTCCAGAATCGATTTGCCGTTCGTTCCGCTTCGTTTGGGGAGCGGTGAATGATTGAAGTTTATGGAAGCCGGATTCGGCAAGTGTGTCAGCGCGGCGTCAATTCCTGCCACACGGGTTGAACCGAGCTACGCCATAGCCTCAGAGTGATTTGCTTATGCGAATTTATCGGTTCGCGGAGATGTCTCATCGGCTTATCGTGGAGCGCAATCGGTCCCTGTTGCGACCGTATTCGCTACATCGAATCCGTATATGTCTCAACATTCCACGTTCACACGTCGCGCTTTTCTGGCGGGAGCCGGCGCACTCCTGGCGTCGACCGCTTCGCCCTCATTCGCGCAGACCCGCGCAAAAGAAATCCGGATCGGTTATCAAAAGGCCGCAAGCACGCTTGTATTGCTGAAAGCACATGGGACGCTTGAAAAGCGCTTCGCACCGCTGGGTGTGGGCGTGAAGTGGACGGAATTTCCGGCAGGCCCGCAATTGCTGGAAGGACTGAACGTCGGTTCGATCGATTTCGGCTACGTCGGAGAGGCACCACCTGTCATCGCGCAGGCTGCCGGCGCCAACTTCGTGTACACCGCGTACGAAATTCCGACGCCGCAAGCCGAAGGCATTCTCGTCCATCGCGATGCGCCGATTCAATCCGTTGCGGATCTGAAGGGAAAACGGGTGGCGTTGAACAAGGGTTCCGACGTGCACTGGTTCCTGGTCGCCGCGCTTCAGAAAGCGGGCGTGAAATACACCGATATTCAAACTGTGTTCTTGCCGCCCGCTGATGCACGCGCCGCATTCGAGCGCGGCGCAATCGATGCGTGGGCTGTCTGGGATCCCTTTCTCGAGGCTGCAAAGCGCCAATCGAATGCGAGACTGTTGACCGACGGTGCGGGCATCGTCAGCCATCACCAGTTCTTTCTCAGCGCGCGCCCGTTTGCTCAGCAAAACGCTGAGCTGATCGATGCCGTTGTTGCCGAGGTTGGCAAAGAGGGCGTCTGGGTCCGCGATCACTACGCGGAAGCGGCTGCACAGCTCGCACCGATTCAGGGACTCGACGCCAGCGTGGTCGAAGCGAGCTTGCGACACTATGCACACGTCTACAAGCCCATCGATGCAGGCGTACTCGCCGAGCAGCAGAGGATTGCCGATGCGTTCACCGATCTTCGCATCATCCCGACGAAGATCGTCACGAAGGAAGCGGTTCTCGGAGTGAAAGCATAAGTGCCCGTCTAATGCCGGCGCGCGATACGGACTCCCGTTGTCGCGCGCGTCACGTTACTTCGCCAGATCGGGAAACAGCGCTTTGACGTTCTCGGGCGGCCGACCGATCACCGCACGTCCATTGCGAACGACGATCGGACGTTGAAGCAGGATGGGATTCGTAGCGATCGCTTCGTATAACTGATCGTCGGTCAACGAAGCGTCAGCTAGACCCAGTTCTTTATAGATGGCTTCTGAGTCGCGAATCATCTCGCGAACGGGACACCCCAACATTTGATTCAGCTCCTTCAACTGCGCCACGGAAGGTGGCGTACGAAGGTACTCGACCACCTCCACTGGTTCGTTCGACGGGTTGTAGACGTCGCTAATGAGTTCGCAAGCGCCGCGGGACTTCGAGCAGCGCGGGTTGTGGTAGACGGTGATCATGGGCGTTATGCAGGAAGTGACCGGGTGAGGTTGAGGATTTTAGCTGCTGCGTTTGCCTGGCGTGGCGGTTGTCGCTCAACTAGCGGCCGATGATTGCGGCCTGTGCTTGAGGACAGGTTCGAGGCGCTGCGCCGCATGCACGTGCTGTTCAGTCACAGCAACTCTGATCTCTGCCAACAGCGGCCTTCATGAATATGCCAGCGGCGTGGGGACTATTCCTGATGGCCGTGCAGATTCGCTTGGGCGGCGCTTCCACCGCCACGCATCTCATGACCCGGTCGAGTTTATGCGCATAACTTCCGCGCGGCGGCAGCGGTGCGTCGTATCCAGTCGGCGGCATGCTGCTGCCCAACCAGGTTTATGCGCATAAACCCACAGTCCCTTCCGTCACGCCGCTTCCAATAGTTAGCCACCGCTCCACGGTCTGCCAAAGACTCCATGGTTGATCGCTTGCGCGAACCTGTTACGCGACACTCCCTTCGTATCGACTGAACCCTGGTGACCTGTGCGCAGCAAAAACCGCACAACCTCCTGCGACGGAACCGCATTCGCCATTCCGCTCTTCTGCTTTATGCGCATAAAGCCACGTCAAACGGCTTATAACCGTTGCATGTAACCAAAAATGTTTGAATTAGAAAAACGCCAAGGTAAAATTCAGCGGCGTCCAAAAAGAGGAGGTGAACATTGGCAGCAGAAATCATCGCAGTGACACAGCAGAAGGGCGGAGTCGGTAAGAGCACGATTGCGATGCACCTCGGCGCGGCCTTCCATGAAAGAGGCAAACGCGTCCTCGTCGTCGACGCCGATGGTCAAAACACCCTCATTCACTGGGCGAGCGCATCTTCGGATAGTGAGTCCGGCATTCCATTCCCCGTCGTCAATCTCTCCGAGGCGGGCTCGCAGATCCATCGCGAGATCAAGAAGTTCGTTGCGGACTACGACCTGATCGTCGTCGACTGTCCGCCGTCGATCACGGAAAAGGTCTCTGGCGTTGTTCTTCTCGCCGCAACGGTCGCCGTGATGCCGACGTCCTCGTCGCCAGCCGATTATTGGTCGAGCGTGGGTCTCGTCAAGCTGGTCCAGCAGGCGCAAGTCATGAACGAAGATCTTCGTGCCGTCTTTCTCCTCAACAAGACCGAAGAGAAGCGAATGCTGACGCGTGAGTTGAAGCGAGCCTTGGAAGAACTCGGCTTTCCGCTTCTGCGCACCCAGATGCCCACGCGCGAGGCCTATAAACAGGCGATGGCGCTTGGTCAGACAGTCTTGCAGATGAACGATCGAGGCGCGAAGCTGGCCGCTCTCGAAGTTCGCGCCTGCGCTGACGAGATCGCCGCCCTGCTCCCCTGAATTTATGCGCATAAAGGTACTTGAATGAAACCATCCCAATTCGCCAAAGGCTTCCAGGCACGTCCCGATACGACCAGCAGCGAAAAGCGCACGGCGCTCGATCGGCTGAACGCGATCGACGGGCTGGTGCAAAACGCAGCGAAGAACACGAACGTCGCCGCATTCAAGAGCCCCGTTGTAGCGCCACCTTCGCCGAGCGAAACGGAGCCGGCCGAATCCGCGAACGAATCGGTTGAATACCGCGCGTGGCGAGCCGAGCACAGCTATCGCGCCGGACAGATCGTTGAGCTTCCGCTGAAGGCGATCAAGCCGAGTCCGTTCAACCCACGGTATTTCTATCTGAAGTCGTCGATTGCCGAGCTCGCGGTCAACCTCGCGAAGCAGGGGCAGCAGCAAGCCATTCACGTCATTCCCGACTACGACAATCCGGGAAGCTATTTCGTCAGCGATGGCGGCCGACGTGTCCGGGCATTGAAAGAAGCGAACAAGGAGACGGTAAAGGCGATCGTCATTGATCTCCCGATCGGCATTCAGAGCTACAAACTTGGCTACGACCTCAACGTCCAGCGCGATTCACAGACGGTGTTCGATAACGCGATCGTGTGGCGACGCTTTCTGGACGAGAAACACTTTCAGAGCCAGAAGGAACTCGCTGAACATCTTGGTCTCGATGAATCGACGATCGCCGTGGCACTCTCGATCGCGAAACTGCCGGAGACGGTGATGCAGGAGATGGTCGCGCGGCCGGATCGCTTCGGCTCGAATATGGCGTATCAGGTCGGCCGGTATCACTCGGCGCGCGGCACGGATTCGACGCTGCGTCTTATCAACAAGATCCTCTCCGACGATCTGAGTACGCGCCAGGTCGCCGACATCGTGAAGGGAAGGGCGACAGCACAGGAAAGCGCGAAGCCGGCAGGACGTCAGCGTTACGCGCAGCGACTCGACATCAAGCTAGCCGGGGTATCAGTCGGCGACCTGAAGTCATATGGGGAAGACAGGCTCGAACTGAAATTGCGGGGATTGACGCGTGACAAGCGCGATGAAATTCTCCGACAGATCGAGCAGATGCTGTCGGAGCAGAAATAAGTTACGCAAGGAATAGCGCGCCGACGATGGCGCGCTTCACAGAATCAAGCAGGAATTAAGCAGCAATTAAGCAGCAATCAAGCGGCCCGCGATTGGCTCAACGTGAACGAAAGCAAATCGCCGTCCGTCGGCTCGCCCCAGGTCTTGCGCGCGAGCCAGTCAAAGAATGCGGTTTCCGTCAGCTTCGACTCGAGGCCGCGTCGTCGCCAATCGTCGCGCATGTGAGCGCCGAGACCCGGCAATTCATCCTCTTCGAACGAACGACGAGCCAGCTCGCGCTCCGCTTCGCCCTGTTCCTGGTACAGCGCCTGCGCTTCCTTGCGCCGATGCGCCATGTACTCGTCCAGGAGTCTCGCCTTCGGATCGTCGGCAGGCGCGCCCGCCGAACCTTTGCCAGCCGCCGCTGAAGGCAATGCATCGACGGGCGGCGCATAGCCCTTCTTCAGCGCGTCCTTGAACAGCGCCGGCGCACTGCGCACGGGCGGCAGCGTCGTGCTGCGCATCCGCTGCTCGGTCATTTGCAGCGCCGCACGAATCCGGTTTTCCTCGCTGTCGGCGTACAGCGTTTGCGCCTCTTTGAGCGGAATGCCAATCTTCACCATCCGATCGACGAGCGTGCTGTCGAACACATTCGGATGCTCATCGAGCGCGAGCATCGGCTGCTTGCGCTCAGTCACGCGAAACTGGATTTCGGCGACCCGGCGACCTTCGCGATGCTCGATGAGTTCGACGAAGATATTGGTGACGGCATTCACTTCCGCGATCGCGGGACGCAGGTAGTCGCGCTTGAAATACTTGTACTCGCGCTTGGCTTCATCGCCGGCTTCCGTGTCGGGCGTGCCCGACAGGATAGGCCGCCACCATTCCCACGCCTCACGCATCGTCAGATGGCTCGGATTGGTCAGGTAACGCACGCAGATTTCATAGAGCGCGAGACCCGCGCTGCTGCGCAACTGGCTTTGGAATTGCAAGCTCAATCGCGCGTATTGCACGGGATCGAGCAGTTTCTTTTTGATCTTCGGCGCGAACGAGAATTCGACCCAGACGCGACGCGTCGTCGGATCTTCGAGAATTTCGGCGTCGGCGATAAGGGTGGAGATGCCCCATTTGCGGCCGGGCTTCTGGCTTGACGTTCCCTGGCTCCATTCGACCTGCACGGAGACCATACGACGCAAGTGCTCCTTGACGAGGGCGGTGTCGTTTGAATCGAAAGCCGAGTTTGCAACGATGTCCGACAGCAGCGCACGATAGGTGTCGCCCGATTCGTCCGCTTGCTGGGCAACCGTGAGCAGGACGTTGAACAGTTTGCGTGTGAGCAGCGTGATCTTGCCGCTCTTGGGCTGAATGGCAATCGCCTCGACGGCTTTGCGCAATTCGGCGGAGCTTGGGCTCACCACATCGGTTTTTTTCGCGCGCTTCGTCGTGGCCATGCGTCGAGTCAGGAAGAGATTTCGCGAAAGCATACCGGCTGTGGTGATGCGCGTCTATAGCACCTCTCTCACCTACGTTGGGTGAAATCAGTTTACCCTGCCTGACTCACCAGGCGCGGGTCCCGAAAAGCCTCACCGTTCCCTGTCGGAACCATCTTCTGGCGACGTTGATGGTCGCGGACCAGGCGTAAACGGCGTCGAACTGGCCAGTTCAAAAGTCAGACAACCGCTTCCTGAAGATTCTCACCGCAGCAAGCGTCGCAAATACACGACGCGGTGTGGTCGCCGCCTTCCCTGGTAACTGACGGGCGCAACGCACGCACAGACCAGTCCAGGCGATGCATTGCTCAGACGTCATCGCACCGATCAAGTCCTATGTGCGAAGCGTCCGGACCTGTACGTCGCGCGCTTCGACCCGCGTCGAATGTGCGGGTTCTGAGCGACAGAGGCGGGCGCGTAGACGCTCCCAAATCGTCCCCAGACGGTGGAATGTTAAATACGAACCCCGTCAACACGCTCTGACAATCGGTCGTCAATCCGGAACACAAGCTCCAAGTCCCGAATATCCTCACCTTTGCCCACCCGCAGGCCGAAGTCTGTCGGCGTTCCGCGCCGTAAACACGAATCGGCAGCGGAAAAACTCTCCCGGATATCCTCACCTTGAGCTGCAAGCGGGCAAATCAATTCACTCGCCCGGTCCCTCCCTGGCCGGTCCCGAATACTCTCACCTTTTGACAAAAATCGACAAAAATCCAATGGATTTAGGCACTTAGCTCACTTCAATTTCTGGGGTGGACGGAACGCAAGAAGGCCGTCTCCTGAAAATGCTCACCTTTAGCCGACCATGACACAGACCGGTGCCTAAAAAGTGGACGAACAGCCCTCCCGAAAAGCTTCACCTAAGCAAAAACGGCAGGGTGAACGACGATTCGCATCGAGCCGCACCGGCGCTGGTTGAGACGCCAATTCCTGTACGGTTGATCCCGGATTTCCTCACCTTTGCGCTAAAAACGTCCTCTAAGTCCTCCCGTAACGTCTCACCTTTCGTTTTCAGATGGCAATTCTGGCGCAAGATATGCGTGCAATCCGGGCATCCTGAATCCGCTCACCTGTGCCACCTGCTTGCCGCAAACCGCACTTTCATCCTCGTACTTTCGATGCGCAGCGCGAATCGGCCTCCCGTAAAACCTCACCTTGGCGCCCCGGGCGTCTAAAATCGGCTCAAAATCGCCTCCCGGCCCCGAAAAATCTCACCTTCGTCGTCCGTTTTCTCCCGAGATCGCTCACCAAGCGTCCGTCGAGCCCTCGAAACGGGCGTAAATTGCCTTTGATTCCTTGTCCTGAATCCCCTCACCGCGATCGCGCGAGCGCGAAATCGGCCCAGCCTGCGTATACGGGCCACCACCGGCCGACGGCTCCCGAAAACATTCACCTATAACTTTTGGCCACCATCAAGGCGTTCCCGAAGCCACTCACGATCATTCCCGAGCCTGCTCACCGGTGTCCCTGAACCCCATCACTGCGACGTCCCGCCAAAGCTCACCATCCCTCCCGTAAGAGTTCACCTGACTACCCGCTGCGCCTTATCCAGTAAGGCTTTCGCCCGGCGTTAACGTCTTTAACTAAGGTTCAAAGGTGTTTACTTTTATTACTCTCAACAGCGCACCCCGTGAGCGCTCCAGAAAACCGCAATCCAAGACCAAAGCAAGCTCACACGCCACCGTGAAACAGTGCCAAAACATCTCGGAAGTAAACAAATATGTTTATTAACAACGCCTTAGCAGGTATTCTTCGATTTGTTTCACGGATCAGTCATCACCATTGACGGCGAAGCACTGAATCTGCCTTGACGTGGCTGTCTGTCGGAAGAAAGACACACCAAAGCCTTAAAACGTATCGAACACTACGTAAATTGTTATGATTCTTCGAATTCACGTAGCGCTGAGACAATCATGAACCTGGACGAAGAACGCCAAGCCATCCGAAAAGAGCTGGATACACTGCGTGCCAACGGGGCGCGTCGTCAGGAACTGTCCCTTCACGCATGTAAGCGCCTTTTCTTCGACCTCGGCATTCGTCCGTCCATGGCTGCCGTGCGTGACTTGACGCAAACAGGCAGCGCAAGCGACATTCCAAAAGATATCGACAGTTTCTGGGAGCGCATTCGCTCCGCCTCGCGCGTGCGCGTTGGCGCCGGCGTCATTCCCAAAGCGTTAGAAGAAAAAGCGGGCGAACTACTAGGTGCGCTCTTCGAAGATGCGCTGTCACACGCGAAGGCCTCGCTCGATGAAGAGCGTCAGGAACTGTATGCATTGCGCGCCGCGGCCGAGCGCGATTCTCACGAAGGCAAGGTTCGAAAAGAAGTTTCCGAAGAAGCTATACAGCGCAGCGAGGCACGCGCCGACGCCGCTTGGGAACGCGTCCGCGTTCTTGAGACTCAACTCACCGCGGTGAACACCAGCGGATCGGCGCATCAGGAGGGATTGAAGGCGTCCGTCCGGCGACTGGAAGCCGAGAACGAATCGTTGCACAAGCGTCTTGATACCGAACAGTCGACAAACGCGGGCCTGCGCGACCGTCTCGATGGGTTGCATGCCGAAATGCGGCAAAACGCCGAGCATTACGCGCAACAGATCAAGGATGCCGTGGCCGAGGCCGAGCGGCGCGTCAAGCCGATGCTTGTGGAACTGGACTCTTTGCGTGCGATGGCTGCGACGTATCAGACGGGCGTGCGCGATGCGAGCCGGAAGGAATTCGATTTCATCCAGCAACTAGCGGCTGCCAAAGCTCGCGGCGACAGGCTTGAGGCGCAATTACGCGAACAATCGGACGAGCTCGATTTGCTGACGCGCCAGATGACTGCGCTGCGCGCCCAGCAAGGCATTGACCCTGGCGTCGCGGAATTGCTCTGTCAGCTGGCAAGTGCCGGCAGGCTGAGCACGCAGGAATTGGAGTCGATCGGAACGGCCGCCGATGGACATGTTGCGCTGCCGACTCGCTGTCCGAAATGCGCCGAAGGTGAGCCGGAGCTTTCGCAGGTCGATCACCGCTATGAGCTCCTTTGTCCCGAATGCGAGCACTCGTCGGGAACGGGGGGTTCGCGGTTGGCGGCGGTGACACGTTTTATGTCTACGACGCACACTTCGGCGTTGACCTGATCGCAAAACCGAACTGGTTTTTCCGAAAGCGCTCGAGGTGAGCGTTTTCGGGGCTTCCAAGGTGAAGGTTTACGGGAGCCGTCTCGCCGCGGTCCCGTGTCTACACGGGATCTTCAGAAGACGTTGGTGTTTCTGCGAGGCGCGTTTCAGCGTCGAACTTTTCCTGGTCATTCCACATCTTCCACGCGCGATGCAATCGGTTCGCGGAAACCGCCTGCGCGAATCCAAGCCATTGTCCGACTACCTCCGGCTCTACCCCGCTTTCGAACAGATCGGCAGCGAACGAGTTACGCAAAGTGTGCGGACTTGCACGTGCTTCGCGCGATCGACTGATTCCGGCCGCTTCGACAAGCGCGTCGACGGCGCGAAGCATCGTCGCCTTATGCATTGGACGACCCGATGGCGAGGCAGGGAAAACCAGCTCGCCGGGCAGTTCCGCTTGCTTGCGTTCGTCGAGCCAGGCGTCGAGAACAGACACGGCAAATGGTGCGAGCCGTGTTCTCCGCGTGAACAATGGATTGGACGCTTCGATCACCACCCACGGCGAACCCGCTGTTATGCAATCAACTGAAATCGTGCGCGCTTCGCCTGTCTTGATACCGCCGCCCAGAAAAACAGCAATCAACGCGCGATCGCGGCGCTCGCGCCAGCGTTGGGCCGACGTCAGATTCGTCACGGGCGAAGAAAGATAAGCGATCAATGCCGAACGCTCTGCGACGGTCAGAAACCCGGTCGGCTCGTTATCACGAGCGTTACGCCATTCCGCTTCGCCATCCTGAGCAATGAATCGCGCGGGATTGGTCGATGCCAGTTCGATCTCGCGTACGTGGTCGAGTACCCGCTCGATCAACCGGAGATACCGGGCGCGTTGCGGCTTTCGGATCGACAATCCGCCGACGAACTCCGCAATCGATGCCATGTCGACCGTCACGAGATTCTTGTGACGCGCCTGTAGCCATTCGAGAAAAAGTCCCCATTGCGCCCGATACACCTCCGCCGATGAATGGCGAAAATTTTGCCCAGCGAGCCATGCATCGAACGCGGCGCGCGGATCGATCAGCCAGTCTTGACGTTCGGTATCGAACAGTTCCGCGCTATCGGCGGATAGACCTGTGGGGCCAACAGGATCAATGGAGACCATAGTCTATCTTTCCGTTAGTTGCATGGAGCGATTGTAATCGGTCAACGGCCGGGATACTTTGTGTTGGAAACTTCCGTCGTCCCGGTTCGGCAGGCCGCGCAGACTTTACGCGCATAAACTCCTGCCACCCCGCAGGTCACAGTGACGCCCAATCAACACGTCATCCGCCCCATGCCCGCCCAGCGCCGCGCTCATCGCTCGCAACTCGACTTCGGGCCGTTGAAGCTTTCGGCTTCTCCGCAGCGTCGTAAGCTGCGACAGCGAACGCAAACACAGCCGGCAAGGCATTCGACCGGCCAAAGTCGACGGGATCATCAGTCTCGGGGAACTGAAAGTCGTCGGGCCGTTGAAACAACCCAAGCATCACGGGATCGTGCCGGCTGGCAAAACCGAGATCCGCGAGCGCTTCCGCTTCGATCGCATGCAGAAGCCGCCAGGTGAGCGGCACCTCCTGCACGATGTATCGCGCCGCAATGTGCCGGACGATATGTTCGAGGTCACGCGCCGCGGATTTGAAGCGCAGCGCAGCCAGATCCTGTTCCTTGTTCAGTTCGTTCATTCTTCGGCTCCATCGGACTGCGTATACTGTACAAACATACAGTACTCGCTGCAAGCCGGGTGTACGCCGAAGAACTGCGATTCAGGCTAGCCGTGAATGACGACAAGCAAGGCTTTGGCCTCGCCTTTCCCCGCGTTGCGGATCGCATGCGGCTCGTCGGCGACATAGCGTGCGGTGTCGGCGACCTTCAGGCGCTTCGTGGTTCCCGCCGCTTCGATATCGATGGCGCCGTGCAGCACGGTCAGATGCTCGCGCGTCCCGGGCTCGTGCGCGCTCGACACCAACGCACCGCCGGGCTGCAGCGTCAGTTCGTACCATTCGAATTTCCCCGCCAGATCAATTGGCCCCCACACGCGCAACTGGTATCGCGCTTCGTGGCCGCTCAGCGTCGGAATTTCATGCGGGCCGGACACGGCAATCGGCTCCGGCGCTTTCTGCGGCGCAAACAGCGAATCGAGACTGACGCCCAACGCATTCGTCAGCCGCCACGCGACGGCGATCGTCGGATTCGCCTTGTCGCGTTCGATTTCCGACAGCATCGATTTCGACACACCGGCCGCGCGCGATAGATCGTCGAGCGTCATTTTGCGTTCACTGCGCAATCGTTGAATCTGCTCTCCTACGCGCGGCGGCGCCGCAATCGACTGCGCTGCCGTGGCCGCCGTAGACGACGAACTCCTGCGCGTTCCCGAACTTGCCATTTCCTGACCTATCGTTTAGAGTTGTTCGACATATCGAACTTTAGTTCGAAAAAACGAAAATTTCCGATAAAACTGAAGCCGACTATAACAGGCCGCCGCGCCGCATGGTGCGCTGCAAAGCCGCCCATTCAAGGAGCCGTTTCATGCGTGACCCATTTCTCGCGCATCTGCGCAGCACGCTCGACCAGATTCGCGCCGATGGTTTCCACAAGACCGAGCGCGTGATCGCGAGCCAGCAATCGTCCGATATTCGTCTCGAGAGCGGCGCCGACGTGCTGAACTTCTGCGCGAACAACTATCTCGGCCTCGCCAACGACGCGCGCCTGATCGCCGCCGCGAAAGACGGCCTCGATCAGGACGGCTTCGGCATGGCGTCGGTGCGTTTCATCTGTGGCACGCAGACCGTGCACAAGGAACTCGAACGCGCGCTGTCCGCGTTCCTGAAGACGGACGACTGCATCCTTTACTCGAGCTGCTTCGATGCAAACGGCGGCCTGTTCGAAACGCTGCTCGACGATAACGACGCCATCATCAGCGACGAACTGAATCACGCGAGCATCATCGACGGCGTGCGTCTGTCGAAAGCGAAGCGTTACCGCTACAAGAACAACGATCTCGCCGATCTCGAAGCGAAGCTGCGCGAAGCCGATGCAGCCGGCGCGCGCTTCAAGCTGATCGCGACGGATGGCGTGTTTTCGATGGACGGCATCATTGCCGATCTCGCGGGCATCTGCGATCTCGCGGACCGCTACGGCGCGCTCGTGATGGTCGACGACTCGCACGCCGTCGGCTTTATCGGCGAACACGGACGCGGCACGCCCGAGCATTGCGGTGTGCTCGAACGCGTCGACATCATCACGGGTACGCTGGGCAAGGCACTGGGTGGCGCATCGGGCGGCTACATCGCGGCACGCCAGGAGATCGTCGATCTGTTGCGGCAGCGCTCGCGTCCCTATCTGTTCTCGAACACGCTGACGCCGAGTATCGCCGCCGCATCGCTGAAGGTCCTCGAACTGCTCGCCAGCGACGAAGGCAAGCAGTTGCGCGAACGCGTACGCGCAAACGGCGCGCATTTCCGTCAGGCGATGAGCGCGCACGGCTTCACGCTTGTGCCAGGCGAACATCCCATCATTCCCGTGATGCTCGGCGATGCGCAGCTTGCATCGAACATGGCCGACGCGCTGCTCAAGGAAGGCGTGTACGTGATCGGCTTTTCGTATCCCGTCGTGCCGAAAGGCCGCGCGCGCATTCGCACGCAGATGAGCGCCGCACACACGGCGGAACAGATCGATCGGGCCGTCGATGCATTCGCACGCGTCGGCCGTTCGCTTGGCGTGATTTGAAACGGGGCATCACTAGCAATGAAAGCACTGGCAAAACTCGAACGCGCACCGGGCCTCACGTTGACCCGTGTGAAGAAACCCGAAGTGGGCCACAACGACGTGATGATCCGCATCACGCGCACGGCCATTTGCGGCACCGACATCCATATCTGGAAGTGGGACGACTGGGCGCAGAAAACCATTCCTGTGCCGATGCACGTCGGTCATGAATACGTTGGCGAAATCGTCGAAATGGGCCAGGAAGTGCGCGGCTTTTCGATTGGCGACCGCGTGTCGGGCGAAGGGCATATCACGTGCGGATTCTGTCGCAACTGTCGCGCGGGACGTCGTCATCTGTGCCGCAATACGGTTGGCGTTGGGGTGAATCGCGAAGGCGCATTTGCGGAATATCTCGTGATTCCCGCGTTCAACGCGTTCAAGATTCCGCCCGAAATCTCCGACGATCTCGCCGCGATTTTCGATCCGTTCGGCAACGCGACGCACACGGCGCTGTCGTTCAATCTGGTTGGCGAAGACGTACTGATCACGGGCGCGGGACCGATCGGCATCATGGCGGTCGCGATTGCGAAGCACGTGGGCGCGCGCAACGTCGTGATTACCGACGTCAACGATTACCGCCTGGAGCTTGCGCGCAAGATGGGCGCGACGCGCGCGGTGAATGTGTCACGCGAGTCGCTGCGCGACGTGATGAGCGATCTGCACATGACGGAAGGCTTCGACGTGGGCCTCGAAATGTCGGGCGTGCCGAGCGCGTTCACGTCAATGCTCGAAGCGATGAACCACGGCGGCAAGATCGCGTTGCTCGGCATTCCGCCCGCGCAGACGGCGATCGACTGGACCCAGGTCATCTTCAAGGGCCTCGAAATCAAGGGCATTTATGGCCGCGAGATGTTCGAGACCTGGTACAAGATGGTTGCGATGCTGCAAAGCGGACTGGATCTCTCGCCGATTCTCACGCACCGCTTCGCTGTCGACGATTACGAACAGGCGTTCGCGACCATGTTGTCAGGTGAAAGCGGCAAGGTGATTCTCGACTGGACCGTCTGACCGCGTCGCGCCGCGCGCGTACAAATAGAATCAACTCGCAGCACGCGGCCGCTCAGCCTCTGTCTGAATGATGACGTGAATATCGTCGCCCACGGCGGGATACCACGTCGTCAGCCCGAACTTCGAACGGCTGAACTGGCCGTCCGCTGAAAAGCCGAGCGTATCGGCTTTTGTCAGCGGGTCGACGCCGTAGCCATTGAACGTCACATCGAGCGTCACCGGCTGCGTCACGCCGCGTATCGTCAGATCGCCCGTCAGCTTGCCGCGTGCGTCGCCCGTGCGCTCGAAGCGCGTGCTGACAAAGCGGATCTGCGGATTGCGCTCCGCATCGAGCATATCCGTTCCCTTCACCATCTTGTCCAGTTGCGGGACATTCGTGTCGATGCTCGCCGCGTCGATCGTCACCGCGACCTGGCTCTTGTCGAGCCCGCCTTCCTTCCAGTCGATCTCCCCCGCCACGCGATCGAAGCGCATCGTGAAGCGCGTGTACTTGAAGTGATCGACATTGAACGTGACGCTCGTGTGATGCGGATCGAGCTTGTACTGGCCGACGGGCACACGCGCTTCCGTTTGCGTGACCGTATGCGTGACGACCTGCAACGGCGTACATGCGACCAGCGCCGCCGTCACCGCGATTGCTGACACGGCGCGGCAAAAAATGATGCTCATGACACTCATCCTTTTGAAACGATTCTCCAACACGATAATGCATGCCACGCCGAAGTGACAGTGAATGCGAAGCGAGCCAATACTTGACGAAGGAGAATGATCGTTCTACCCTTCGCGCATGGCTAATCTCGACGACACGACTGGCAGCGCGCGCGAGCGGCTGCTCGACGCCGCGGAAGCACTGATTTACGCGGGCGGCATTCACGCAACGGGCGTCGATGCGATCGTCCGGCAATCGGGCACCGCGCGCAAAAGCTTCTACACGCATTTCGAATCGAAAGATGCGTTGGTGGCGGCCGCGCTCGAGCGGCGCGACGAACGCTGGATGAAATGGTTCATCGAAGGCACGCTGCGCCGTGGCAAGCATCCGCGCGCGCGCATGCTCGCCATGTTCGACGTATTGCGCGAATGGTTCGTATCAGAAGACTTTCATGGCTGCGCGTTTCTCAACGCCGCGGGCGAGATCGCATCGCCTGACGATCCGATTCGCGTCGTCGCGCGCGAACACAAGGAGCGCCTGCTCGAGTTCGTGCGCACGCAATGCGACGAATACGTCGCATCGACGGGCGGCGATAGCCGGCGCGCGGCGCGGCTGTCGCGGCAGTGGCTGATCCTGATCGACGGCGCGATCGGCGTCGCGCTCGTGAGCGGCGACGCCGATGCCGCGCTCGACGCGCGCGCCGCAGCCGGGCATCTGCTCGACTCCAACCGTGCAAGCACCCGCTCGTCCAACGGGCGAGCGTCCACCTGACGCAGTTCAACGAGGAACCATCATGGCCGATATCGAAAGACGTCCTCCCGTCCCGCCGTTCACGCGCGAGACGGCCATCCAGAAAGTGCGCGCCGCTGAAGATGCATGGAATACGCGCGAGCCCGAGCGCGTGTCGCTGGCTTACACGTCGGATAGCAAATGGCGCAATCGTGCGGATTTCCCCACAGGACGTCCGGAAATCGTCGCGTTCTTGCAGCGCAAGTGGGCGCGGGAACTCGACTACCGGCTGATCAAGGAACTGTGGGCCTTCACTGATAACCGCATCGCCGTGCGCTTCGCCTACGAGTGGCACGACGATTCGGGCAACTGGTTCCGTTCGTACGGCAACGAGAACTGGGAATTCGACGAGAACGGACTGATGGCGTATCGCCACGCGAGTATCAACGACAAGCCGATCCGTGAAGAAGAGCGGTTGTATCGCTGGCCGCTGGGCCGCCGTCCGGACGATCATCCGGGGCTGACAGAGCTGGGCCTGTAATCCGCAGCCATATCGACGGTGAACCTGCGCGCGGCGCGTTCACCGGACGGTAACCGTTTGTCCGCTATCGTCGACGTCTGCGCGCGTATTGTCGTTCCGAGCGCACACTCCATCTCACTGCAAGATTTGTGGGGTAGAGTGCGCGACTGGAGAGCAATTCGACACTAATCGCGACATTCAGACGCCGGCGCGCGACCGGTTGCGGAGAGCACATGCCGTTTGGAAAGATCAAGAACAAGATTCGTCGAGCATGCGCGGCGGCAGCGGTGGCAGGCATCGGTTTGATGGGAGCGTCGGGCGCGCAGGCGGCCGACTGGTGCAGCGGCGGCGTGTGGGTCGATGCGATGCTCGGCTCATATCACATCAACCCGGACCCGGGCACTCACTTCGAGCAGTTCAACCCCGGCCTTGGCGTCGAGTGCTGGCTCAACGGGCAATGGGCGCTCACGGCGGGCGGCTTTCGCAATTCGTTGAGTCGTCCATCGTGGTACGGCGGCGGTGTGTGGGCGCCCGAGTTCGTGCACTGGGGCTTCATTCGCCTTGCCGTGATAGGCGGCATCATCTCCGGCTACAACTACGGCAACTGGGGACTTGGCCACGATCATACGATTGGTCCCGTGGCCGCGCCTATCGTGATGGTCGAATACAAGCGCGTCGGCGCGAACTTCATTCTGATTCCGCCTATTCCTTCGGATAACCTCCCGTTCACCATCGGGTTTCAGGTGAAGGTGAAGTTCTGAGATCGGTTCACTCGTCGTGACGGGTGAGGGTTTTCGGGAGTCATGCGTGCGGTGAACAGGCGACGCCGTCGTTGCATCACCTGACGCGCTAAAACCCCGATATAAAGGCTTGAAAAGCACGCGCGGCATTCAAACAGATGGCCTTGCATCGAGCATGCGCTGATCAAAGGTGAGGTTTTGCGGGATGCCGGATATCAGCCCGACGTGCTCCTGAAACCTCTCACCTTCACGATGCAACTGTGCCAAACCAGCGAGCACGACGATCACCGCAAGCTCGCCGACGCCGTTCATAATCGCAGGCAACGCGACCTGTCGCATGTGGCTGAAGGCGTCTATGAACGATTCGAAACTGGACTGGAGCGACGTGCGGATCTTCCTTGCCGTCGCGCGCTGCGGCACGCTGGGCGCGGCCGCGCGCCAGCTTGGTCAGACTCAGCCGACCATGGGCAGGCGTCTGCGCGCGCTCGAAGAAGCCGTCGGCCACACGCTCTTTCAGCGCACGGCTGAAGGCTTCGTGCTCACTGACGAAGGTCACGCCGTGCTGACCTACGCCGAGCGCATGGAAGAAGAAGCGCACGCGTTCATGCGTTCGCTTGCGGGCAACGAGCAGCAACTAACGGGCGCACTGCGTGTTTCGTCTTCGGACTGGTACGGCATCCATGTGCTGACGCCGGTGTTCGCCGGCTTTCTTGCGCGCCATCCGCAGATGTCGATCGAACTGATCACCGATTCGCGCCGCTACAACCTCGCGCGCCGCGAAGCCGATCTGGTGTTCCGCATCACGCCGTTCGACGAACCCGATGTCATCCAGCGCAAGCTGATGCACATGGATTACGCGCTCTATGGGCGCATCGATCTCGTCGCGCCCGCTCGCGGTGATGGCGCAGGCCAGTCGCTTATCACCATGGATACCGCGTTTGGCGAGTTGCCTGACGTCGCGTGGATCCGGCAGATGCTACCGAATGCGCACATCGCCTACGCAAGCAACAATCGCGGCGTGCAGGCGCGCATGTGCGCCGAAGGCGGCGGCTTTGCGGTGCTGCCGTGTCCGCTCGGCGACAACACGCCGGGCCTGCGGCGCATCGATCTGGGCGAAGCGCCGCCGGGCCGCGACGTTTGGCTGGGCTACCATCGCGACCTGAAACGTCTCGCACGTCTGCGCGCGTTGCTCGATGTCGTGATCGAACGGCTCGCAAACGTGTGAGCCGACTCGCCACCGTCATTCGATTTCAACCACGATCTTGCCGCGTGCGGTGCGCTCCGTGATCGCGTCGTACGCGCGTTCGGCCGATCCGAGATCGAAGTGACGCGGATCGAGATACGGCGTGAGCTTGCCCTGTTCGGCAAGACGCGTCGCCTCGGCGAGCATCTCGCCGTGATGCGCGCGATGTTGATCGGTGAGCAACGGATGCAGCGTGAACACACCTGAATACGTGGCCTCGCGGAACGATAGCGGCGCGAGCGCATGCGTGCCCCAGCCGAGCGCGCTCACCACATGCCCGAAATGCTTGACGGCCGCGAACGATGCATCGAGCGTTGCGCCGCCAACCGTATCGACGACGAGATCGAAGCCTTCGCCCGCGGTCAGTTCATCAACATACTGTTCGACCGTGCGCGCCGCGTAGTCGATCGGCGTCGCGCCGAATCGCGCGACGAGATCCTGATCGCGCGCGCTCGCCGTCGCGAAGACCTGTGCGCCGAGCGCGCGCGCCAACTGCACCGACACGTGCCCGACACCGCCCGCACCGCCCTGCACGAGCACGGTTTGACCCGCCTGCAAGTGCGCGCGGTCGACGATTCCCGCATACGACGTGATGAACGCGAGCGGCAACGCGGCGGCTTCGCGCATCGACAGATTGGACGGCTTGTGTGCGAGCAGTTGCGCGTCGACGGCCGCGTATTGCGCGAGCGAACCCTGAATGCCGCCGACGCCGCCCGTCATCCCATAGACCTCGTCGCCGATCTTGAAGCGCGTCACGTCCGCGCCGAGCGCAACGACCACGCCCGCGAGATCGATGCCGAGCACAAGCGGCAATGGATGACGCGCATGCGCGGCGCTGCCCGCGCGAATCTTCGTGTCGAGCGGATTGAGGCCGCTTGCGCTGATCCGCACGAGCACCTCGCCGCGTGCCGGTTCGGGAATGGGCATCGTGGTCGCTACGAGGGGACCTTTGTACTGGCTGAGAACGAGGGCTTGCATGGACATGTTGTGCTCCGGCAGAAGATGAACGCAGTTGACGGAAGACATGATCGGCGAATGCAGAACCCTGGTAAATCAACGATTTAGCACGACGACCAAACAGAATTGCATGGCCGTGGACAAGCAAGTGGAAGCGCAGTTCGTTACCTGGGTCTGCGAACAGAAGACAGCCGCAAGCGCGCCGCATGGCGTTAAGGTGAGAACTTACGGGAGTGAGCGAAACGCCGTCGGAACGTGCACCGCCACAAAGTTCAAGCCCTTGATGGATAAGGCTTTGCGGGCATCGCCAAAGATGCCGTGATGAGTGCGGATCGATCAATGGTGAGAGTTTGCGGGACCTCTGCAAAGTGACGTCGATGCGCACGTCCCGGCTCACCTTTAGCGCAAGCACGATTAACGTCAGACAAGACCGCTGATGTTCCGGCCGTCGCGATGCGACAGCACGTCGGCGAGCCGTTCCATCGAAACAGGCTTGGTCAGGTGATAGTCGAAGCCCGCCGCGAGCGCGCGCGACTTGTCGGATTCGGAGGAGTAGCCCGTCAGCGCGATCAGGAACATGTGCGCCAGCGCCTGGTTCGAGCGGATGGCCCGCGCCACTTCGAAACCGTCCATCTCCGGCATGCCGATATCGATGATGCCCACTTCGGGCAACGCCTGCGCCGCGACCTTCAACGCATCGCGGCCGCTGCGCGCGACCATCACATCATGACCTTCGAGTTCGAGCAGCAGATGCAGCGCGTCGAGCGCGTCGGCGTTGTCGTCGACGAGCAGGATGCGGCTCGGCTCGGCGCTCGCCGCGGCCGCCGCCGCGGTTGCATCGGGCGCGATGCGCGTCTCACGGTCGAGTATCGGCAGCCGCAGCACGACGCGCGTGCCAAGCCCGACGCCCTGGCTGTCGAGCGTAATGGTGCCGTCATGCAGTTCGATGAGCCGCTTCGCGACCGCGAGCCCGATGCCGAGTCCGCCTTCCGAGCGGCGCACGCTCGATGGCGACTGCGCGAACAGTTCGAATACATGCTCGAGCGCGTCGGGACTCATGCCGACGCCGTTGTCCTCGATGACGATCGACACCATGCCGCTGTTCGCTGCCTCATCGGCTGCGCTGCCCGTGTCCATTTGCACGCGCAGTTGCAGCGTGCCGCCCGCAGGCGTGTATTTCGCCGCATTCGACAGCAGGTTGCCGACCACCTGGCTCAGGCGTACATGATCGGCGCGCACATAAACAGGCTGATCGAGCCCTTCGATGACGAGGCGATGCTTGCGTGCGTCGATGTGATGCTTGAGTGCCGTGATCGCGTCGTACACAATTTCATTCAGCGACGTGCGGCTGTACTTGATCGCGAGCTTGCCGTGCCGCAGGCGCGCGGCATCGAGCAGATCGTCGACGAGCGTGCGCAGTTGGCGCATCTGACGCTGCGCGATGGCGAGGACATCGTTGGCCTGCTCCTGGCCCGCGCAGAGCACCTTGAGCGCGGCAATGGAACTATCGATGGGCGCCATCGGATTGCGCAGTTCATGGCCGAGCATCGCGATGAATTCGTCGCGCCGGTGCGCTGCGTCTTCGAGTGCGCGCCGCGCCTGTTGCGCGGCCTCGGTTTCCGCTTCGGCGGCCTGTTGCGCGTCGAGCAGCGTGAGCGCCGCGCCCGCAAGCACGGCAAGATTGTCGAGCAGGCGCACGTCTTCGCGATCGAAACGATGTGCATCGTGTGACGCGACCCAGATCGCGCCGAGCGGCTTCGACGCCGGGCAACGAATCGGAATCGGCGTGATGATGCCTTCCGTGATGACCGCGCCCGCATCGCGCAGGCTCTTGAAGAAGGTGTGCGGCTCGACGAACAGCTGCGGCGCGCCGAGTTCGAGCGTCATCCCGCACGGACATTCGGCCCACGCCGTGGTTTTGCCTTCGAACGCCGCGCACGCGCCGGCGACCGCGCGCCAGCGGAAGACGGCTGCGCCTTCGCTCGTCGTTTCAAGCAGGCTGATGCCCGCGCTGCCTGCGCGGCACGCGCCGAGCGCGGCATCGGCGATGGCTTGCAGCAAGGTGTCGCGGCGTCCCGTTTGCGCGCCTGCGACGGTGACGAGCGTGCGGACTTCGGCGGCATGATCGGATGCGCGCGCCGGCCGGTCCTTCAGATCGTCCGTGCGCAGTACGCCCGCCCGGCGGGCACTTTCGATACCGTCGCTCATGGTGCTCGATGGAGAATGGGTTCGCGACGTGCCGTGGCGTCAACAAGCCGCCAAGCCGTTATCGAGAAAGTATAGGCGTTGCGTCCGGGATTTCGTGTCCTCGTCGTTGGTATGTTCCCTGCGTGTCAACGAGAATCAGTCTGGAGGAGGTGAGCGATGAACCAGCAAAAAACGTATGAAGGCGGGTGCGCGTGCGGCGCCGTGCGTTTTCGCGCGAGCGGTCCGCCGATGCGCGTCGGGATGTGTCATTGCATGACATGCCGGCAGGTGCACGGGTCGGCCTTCGGCTCTTACGCGATATTCGACGGCAGCGCCGTCACGTTGACGGGCAACACGCGCGAATGGCGAAGCTCGGAACAGGGCCGGCGTCATTTTTGTCCGCTGTGCGGATCGGTGGCGTTCATGATGTACGCCGATCGCGATGAAATCGCTTTACCGCTTGGCGCCTTTGACGAGACGGGACTGTTCGAGCCCGCCTATGAACTCTGGTGCAAGCACAAGGAACCGTGGCTGCCGCGCGGCGTGCGTCCCGAATATGACGAGGAGCGCGCGCACTAGCCAGT
This sequence comes from Paraburkholderia sp. PGU19, assembly GCF_013426915.1. GTDB lineage: Bacteria > Pseudomonadota > Gammaproteobacteria > Burkholderiales > Burkholderiaceae > Paraburkholderia. The sequence continues at coordinate 2,081,198 of NZ_AP023180.1, read as the reverse complement.
GCGGACGAACTTCAGGCAGGCGCTGCGTGGACGGATCGATCCGTCCACGCAGCGTCACATCGGATATCTAGCTGTGCTTCTTCGGAATCTTTGCGCCTGACTTGCGCGCCTGATTCAGCGCGATGGCGACAGATTGCTTCTGCGATTTGCCCGCCTTCTTTTCGGCCTTGATGTTGTGCCCGATGGTTTCCTTCGATGTGCCTCGCTTGAGTGGCATGTCGCTCTCCTTTCCCATTGCAAAGACGCATGGCATTGCGCCGTGGCTCGTGTATTCGAGCATGCGGCGTTCCCGACGAGCGCCTCGCACATCGCGCGTGCGGCCCGACGTGCCGCGTATCGCGCTCGTGAAGCGTCGGCCGAAAAGCGGTACGTCGCTTGCTGAAAGGGAATGCAAGGACGTCGAGTACAGGAGCATCTCGTGAATACCGTTTCGACAGCGGGCGTCGCGACAGCGGCAATTTTTGCCGCGTTGGTATGAACCGTCGCGCATTCGTGCGCATTCACTGCGCAAAAGAATGCGTCATTTCAACCGGTATGCCGGCGAAAGCGCCGAGTCCGGCATCCACAGCAGGGGAGTTACAAGATGACAAGGCCACGGATGATTTTCCCGAAAGCGCGCAATGCTGTGGCCTCGAAACCCGAGTCGACGAACGACTATCAGATCTACGCCACCTATCGCCGCACAACGGAAGGGTCGTACATGGGTCAGTTGAAGGTCGTGCGCAAGACGGATGGCCGGTTGCTGTTTCCGTTCACGGGCGCGCCCGACATCGGTCCATTTTCCGACGGCGACCAGGCGCGCGAAGCCGCGCAACGTCACGGCGAAACCGTCGTGCAGTCGGATCTCGACAATCCTGAACCGTGAGGTCCTTGCACTGAACGGCACCAGGCCGTCGCGGTTATCTCCGGCTGGGGTTGGCTGGCCGCTTCGAGGGTCGAGAAAAAGCAGAGGTTGTTCTTGCCCATATTCTTCGCGACATACATCGCGCGGTCGGCCCGCAGAAGCAGTTGTTCCGCGTTGGCAGCGTCATCGGGATACAGGCTGATGCCGATGCTTGGCGTGACGCTCACCACGTCGCTGCAAAGCGCGATCGGCCGGCCGACTGCATTGAGCACGGACCGCGCCACGGGTTCGATCTGCCGCATGCCACTCACCTCTTCGAGAACGACGACGAACTCATCGCCGCCAAGACGCGCAACCGTATCGCTTTCTCGGATGCTGTGCACGAGCCGCTCGGCGACGGCTTTCAACACGTCGTCGCCGACGGCATGACCACGCGTGTCGTTGACCTGCTTGAAGCCATCGAGATCGATGAACATGACGGCGATATGCATTCCATGACGTTTCGCGCGGGAGATGGCGTGCTTCAGACGCTCATTGAGCAGCACGCGGTTGGGCAGTCCTGTCAGCACGTCGTGCGTGGCGAGGTTGCGCAGACGCTGCTCGTGCTGATGGCGTTGCGTGATGTCGCTGAGAATCGCGACGTAATGTGTGTATCCGCCGTCGCGTCCTTGCACGCCTGCAATGGACAGCGCCTCCAGATAGATGTCGCCGCTCTTCTTGCGGTTCCACACTTCACCATGCCATTGACCTGTTTCCTTCAGGCTTCGCCAGAAAGCGCGATAGAACTCGGGCGACTGACGGCCCGAACTCAGCAGCCTTGGATTGCGCCCCAGCACTTCCGGTTGCGTGTAGCCAGTGACCCGCGTGAAGGCAGGATTGACCCGCTCGATGTTGCCGTGCGAGTCAGTGATCATTACGCCGTCGCGCGTCAGGTCGAACACGCGATTGGCCAGCCACGAGTGATAGCGCGATTCGCTCAATGCGTCGTCGCGCTGGCGCACCAGCCAGATCGACACGCTGACTGCGCCCGCCACGCAGATCACGATACACGCGAATGTCGCCCAGAACATCGTGCGAAAGATGGATTCGCTTTTGCCTGCAAGCTCCGCCGCCTGCAACGTGTTTATGTCGATGCACTTGCCCATCAGCACATCGAAACCGTTGAGGAACTCGATGTTGTCGTCGAACCATTTCGCCGCCGCCGCGTGATCGCCCTGTTCGAGCAACGTGACAGCTTTTCGGAGAATCGCGCGGAACGTCGGCAACCCGTTCGCGATCTTGTCGGCGAGTAATGCTTCCCGCGCGTCGCTGACGCCTTGCGGGTAATACACCGCCCATGCCTTCTCGATACGCACCTCGTCTGCTTCGACCACGCTCAGCGACGCGGCCGTTCTCACAGGTTCGCGAAACTGGATCGCCTTCCAGAACTCGCGGCGCGCATCGAGCGAGGCCGCGCGGAGTTCGTTCAATTGCGCGATGGGAAGCATGTTCCCCCGATACAGCGTGTTCGTGTACGCGTCGAGTCTGGAGAGCACCGCCAGGCCGCAACTTGCGAGCGCAATCAGTACGGCGACGCTGGCGAACAGTATGCCGGCAATCCGGTAGCGGTAGAGACGCGTGATGGTTTTCATGCAATGTCTAAAGGCGAGGGCAATACGGTGCGCGGTGGCGCGCAGTCCGCTCACGGTTTGCGTCGATACAGTCGAAAGGCCAGAGTGTCAGCGTGTGCGGTGCAAGGCAGCGAGAGGCGTCGCTGTTCGCGTCGCGTCGTGCCGCGTATGAGGGCCTTGCGAGCTGACCCTTTCATTCCACGTGAACAGGCGTGTGACGGCATCGAGCGAACATGAGATTGACGAAGATTCAGGCGGCGCTCAATGATTTTTGTCACCTTCGCGGACACGCGAGCGTGCAGTTCACGGGCAGCCGCCCGCATCCGCTGCCTATAATCACGCGACGATTCCCGCGCTGCATGCGCGAGACGACAACGGAGACACACGATGAAGCGAAACAGCGCACTGGTGATCGGCGTCGGCGCCGAACTCGGACTGGGCGCGGCGCTGTGCAGGAAGATCGCCGCGAACGGGTATCACGTGTATGTCGCGGGCCGCACGCAGGCCAAACTCGACATCGTGACGAACGGCATCGCGAGCCACGGCGGATCGGCCGAATCGTTCGCGATGGACGGCACGTCGGAAGCGGACATCATGCGTCTTTTCGACCGGGCGATGTCGCCGCCCGATGCTATCGATGTGCCTTCGCTCGTCATCTATAACGTCGGCAACAACCGGCACGTTCCGTTTCGCGACCTGACGGAAGCGCAAATGCAGGACTTTTTGCGCTCCGGGCCGGTCGGCGGCTTTCTGGTGGGTCGCGAAGCGGCACGGCGTCTCGTGCCGCTCGGCCGTGGCTCGGTGATCTTCACGGGCGCATCGGCGAGCCTGCGCGGCAAGCCCGGCTTCGCGCATTTTGCCGCGGCCAAAGCCGGACTGCGGATGGTCGCGCAAAGCATGGCGCGCGAGTTCGGGCCGCTCGGGCTGCATGTCGCGCATGTGGTGATCGACGGCGGCATCGACGGCGAGCGCCTGCATACCTCGCGTCCGCAAGCTGCCGCCGAGCGTGGCGAAAACGGACTGCTGAATGTCGACGCCATTGCCGAAGCGTACTGGCAGATCCATCTCCAGCATCCGTCCGCATGGACGCACGAAATCGATCTGCGTCCTTTTAAAGAGCCGTTCTGACCGTGCGGGCAAGGCGCGCCCCGTTGCGATCAGCCCGTACCCATACGGGTCTGATCGACGAATTTCTCGGTTGCGTCGTCGATCTTGCGGCCTTTGCGTCCCGCCGGGCCGTGCACATACAGCACCTTGACGTTGCTCTCTTCGGGCAACTGCGCGGGCGGCGGCGTCATCTCGTAGCGCACTTCGCGCGCGTGATCGCTCAATTGCAGATTCGGATTGAATACCGAATTGAAGCGCCACAGCATCCGCACAAAGTTGGTCTGTCCGCGCATCAGCAGCGAAGCCGCTTCGCCCGCCGCGCGATACAACGCGCCCCAGCCGAGATGCTTGCGGTTGAGCACCTGTTGCGTGCGTACCAGTTCCGCGTAGAACTCGGCTAGCGGCAGCTTCGTCGGCAGCACGGCATGCTGGATGTCGTAGAGCCGATAGTCGAGGCTCGTCAGTCGCCGTTGTTCGCGCAACCAGATTTCCGTGCCCGGATACGGCGTCGTCACGCTGATGTTCACGATCTCTGGAATCTCCAGGCACCATTGCCGGATCGTTTCAAAGCGCTCGTGATCCCAGTCGGGATCCGCGATCAGATTGATCGCGACCGTGATGCCGAGCGAGCGCGCGAACGCGAGCGCCTCGAAGTTCTTGTCGACGTCGATGCGTTTGCGAAACGCCTTCAACCCTTCGGCGTCGACGGCTTCGAGTCCGATGAACATGTATTGCAGACCGAGCGTGCGCCAATACTCGAACACTTCCTTGTTGCGCAACAGCACGTCGCCGCGCGTCTCGAGGTAATACTTCTTGCGGATGCCGCGCCGCGCCACTTCGCGTCCGATCGCCATGCCGTGATCGGCATGCACGAAGGCGACGTCGTCGACGATGAACACGCCCGGCTCGCGAATCGACGCCAGTTCGTCGGCAATGACTTCGGGGCTGCGCGAACGATAGCTGCGTCCATAGAACGTCCATGCGCTGCAGAACGTACAGTCCCACGGACAGCCACGCGCGAACTCGATCGACGCGCACGGATCGAGCACGCCGATGAAGTACTTGCGCCGGTGCGGCAGCAGATCGCGCGCGGGGCGAATCTGGTCGAGGCTTTCGGTGAAGCCGGGCGGCGGCCCTTCGCCTTCGGGCGTGACGACGCCCGGAATACGCAATAGCTCGCCCTTGCGCGCAACGGCAGTGAGCAGCTCGACGACCTTCGCTTCGCCTTCGCCTTTGAGGATGCAATCGAGCGCACCTTCCGCGTGTTTCAGCATGTCGCGCGCGGTGAACGACGCGCTATGTCCGCCGACGAACACGAAGCAGCCCGGCAGTTGCGCCTTGATCGCCTTCGACAGATCGATGATTTCGGGGATATTGGCGAGATAGTTGGCCGAGAAACAGACCACGTCGGGCCGCCACGTCCGGACGAGATTGTGCAGCGCGCGATGGGATTCGACCTGCAGGTCGATCAGGCGGATATCGTGGCCGGCTTCGTGTATCACGGCGGCGACCGTTTCGAGTCCGAGCGGCTCGAGGCGCAGATATACGCGCGTGTACATCAGGCCACTGGGGTGAACAGCGAGCACCTTCATGAGATCTCCTTGCGGCGGAAAGGGCGCGCGTGCGCGCTGGGACGCTGCGTGCCGGGCTTTCGTGCTGGTATCCCTGGTATGGGTCGACTGCTGAGCCTGTGCGTCCTGCCGGACCTCACCGCAGTGGGCTCCACCCGATTCTACTTGTCATCGGGTGGGTGTGCCCGGTGGGGGCGTGGGCGGTTGGAGGTGAGGGTTTTCGGGAGTCGGAGGGCTTGTATGTGGCGGCCGCCGGTCTGGCAGCCCTTTGCGTCAGACTCAGTCCGGCCTGCCGTCATGGTCGCCGAGCGGTCTGGTCGGCCAGTCCACCCAGCGATCCGCGCGGGTAAGTTCATGCGCTTCGTTGAGCGGATAACGAATACGGTTATCGTCGCGCGGACGTTCGCCGATCACCATCAGCCTGACGTCCTCCTTCGTATTGTTGATGAAGGTATGGCAGATGCCCGTGCCCGCAGGAAACGCGACGGAATCGCCTTCAGCAATGGGATGAAGCGCGCCGTCGATCCATACGTCGGGCTTGCCTTCGAGCACGTACACGAACTCCTGCTCGGTACTTTCGGCATGTGGATACGACGTCCTTCGGCCAGGCAGAAGCCTTATGTGATGAATGCCGAGTGCGGCGGAAAGCGGCGCGTCCAGCGCCATTGGCTCGGTATCGCCGGGATAGGAATGCGCGTCCGGTTGTTCGAGTTCAGTCCAGTGTTTGATGAAATCCGGCCGGCTCATCAGTGCTCTCCTTTGGATCGAATTTCGATAATAGCGGCTTGCGGAAAAGACAAGACGCGTTCGTCGCGCGCGATCTTGCGTGCCGGTCAGGATGGTGGGATATCGCACCGCGATGCACAGCGTTCCCTCCGTCACTGAGCTGGATGCCGCCAGTCCTCCCACGCATCCCGCACCCGCAGCGCAATACGCTTCCACGGCGGATCGGCGAACAGAATCAGCGCCCCAAGCGCGAGGCATCCACAGACGAGAAACGTCCCACGATAACCAAGACCCGCGATCAGCACCCCCGACAACACACCCGACAGAATCGACCCAACCCGCGAAGCGTTGAAGAACAGCGCCGTCGCCGCGCCTGGCGAGCGCGGAATCAGGTCCTGCATATACGTCATGCCAAGACATGACGTGACGGCGACGACGAATGCATTGAAAGCCTGCATGGGGATCAGCACGTTGACCGTGCCCGCTGCCGCGACTGCAATGAAATACACCACATGCACGGCTGCGCATGCCGCGAGCCAGTTCAGCTTGTTGAGCGTCGCGCCGCGTGCGCCGAGCGCGAGCATCATCGGAATTTCGAGGAACGCGCCGAGCCCGAGCATGATCGACACATCGAGCCGCGTGCCTTTCAGGCCATGTACGACGTAGAGCGGCAGCACGATCATCGTCGCGTTTGCGGCGAGGCCGATCAGCGTCAGCGCGACGACGGAACGCCAGATCTGCCGCTGCGTGCCGGGCGCATGAGGCGGTGAGGGCGGCGGCGGTTCGGCAGGTTCGGTGACGGTCGTCACTTCGAGCGACGAGGCCGGGTCGCCCGCATAGTGCGCCGGCGTGCTGTGCGGATCGCCAGCGGGCGATTCGCGCATGCGCCACACGATCGCGCCGCATGTGGCGAAACATGCGGCCGCGAACAGAAAGAGCCCGTAAAAGCCCGCGCCCGCCAGCACCAGCGCACCGACGGAAGGCCCGAACACCCACGCCATCGACAGCACCGTGCGCAACGTCGCCAGCGCGAACGAGCGCTCTGCTTCGTCGTGCACGGGCAGCGCCGCGCGACCGAACGAGAACACCAGCGACATCGCCGAGCCCCCTGCGCCGAGAAACGCCACGCCGATCACGAGCAGCGCCAGATAGTTGCGCACGAAACAAAGCAGCAGAAAGCCGAGCGAGGCCGCGATCAATGCCGCAAGTAACAGCGCGCGGTGATGCCCATGCTTATCCGACCATTTACCCGCCCACGCGCTTGCGACGACACCGCTCGCCGCAATCAACGTCATGAACAGACCGAGCTGCAACGGCGACATGCCCGTCTGCTCGACGCCAAACAACGACAGATACGGCGCGGTGAACGACATCGCGATGCCCAGCATCAGCGTCGCACCGGCTAGCGGCATGAAAGAATGAATGCGCGTGAGACTGGCGAAGCGGGAGTTCATCGAGGGCGCGTGTTCGAACTGTGGGATGCGGGCGCAAGTGGGGAATCGCGCACGGAAGAGGCATTGTCGAACGCAAAGCGCATCGCGCGCAACGCAGTTTCGTCATGTTGTGCAAAGAATGCGCGCCGCATGCGTGAAAACGGCAGAAGCCCGTCCGGCATCAAGGGCAAGCGGAATGCAGCGACGTGAAGCGCTTAGACTGATTGGCTCGTTACGCTGACACGCTCTGACAGATGACTGAACTCAAAGGCTCGATCGAATCCTACATATTGGCGAAGGACGGCAACCGTCCGCATCTGTTGACGGATGCCTTCGCGCACGATGCGTCTTTGGCAATGACCGTGAAAACGGCCGCCATCGCGTTTCCGCAAGAAACGCACGGGCGCGATGCGATCGCGTCCGTGCTGGTGAGCGACTTCGCGTTGAAGTACGAGAACGTGTACACGTTTTGCGTCGGCGCGATGCCCGCCGCCAACCAAAGCGAGTTCTCGTGCGACTGGCTTGTCTGCATGACGGAAAAGGCGACGGGCGCGGCGCGCGTCGGTTATGGCCGCTACGAGTGGAGGGGGATGCGGCATCGTCGCGAGTGACGCGGCTGCACATCACGATCGAAGAGATGTCGACATTGCCCGCAGAATTCGCCGAAAGCATATTGCGTTGGGCGAGTCGCTTGCCATATCCGTGGTGCGCGCGTGACGCGCTGAGCAAAGACGCGCCCGGCATCGACACCGTTCAGCGCGTCGTCGCACAACTGACGCGCTAACGCACCAGTTGATCGCCTTCGAGCGCCGCCGGCGCGCCATACGTCCACGCGTGATTGCGCGAACCGTGGCCGATCGGAAAGCCGGCGTAAATCGGCACGCCGTACGGCTTCAACAGATCGACCATCATATCGTGCAACGTGAAGTCCGCATTTTCAGGCAGCGGACAGCGGATGAAATCGCCGAGCACGAAAGCGCGCGCGCCGTCGAACACGCCCGCTTCGCGCAACTGCATGACACTGCGATCGATCCGATAGGCAAGCTCGGTCACGTCTTCGAGCAGCACGATCGCGCCGTCGCAGCGCGCCTGCCACTGCGTGCCCGCGAGACTCGCGAGCACGGTAATGTTGCCGCCCGCAAGATGCCCTTCGACACGACGCGCATCCGAGCCATACAAAAGCTGCAATGGCACGGGCGCGGCGCGCTCTTCGTGCAACTCGGCGAGCATGCTTGCGCGCGAAGCGTCGTCGAGTTTGGTCGCGAGCCCGTTCAACGTCGGGCCGTGAATCACGCGTACGTTCGGCGTGCCATGCAGCGCGCCGAACAGTGCAGTTGCGTCGGAAAAACCCACGAGCGTTTTCGCGCACGGCACGGCATCGGGCAGCGCATGCAGCGTATAAATGCTGCCGTAGCCGCCGCGCGCCACCCAGACGATATCGACGGAAGGATCGGTCAACGCGCGATGCAGATCAGCGGCGCGGTCTTCATGCTTGCCCGCGTGATAGCGATAGCGGTCGCGCACATGCGCGCCGACCTGCACGCGCAGGCCCCAGCTTTCGAGCAATGCGATGCTTTGCTCGACGTGCTGCATGTCGGGCACGCCCGCCGGTGCGACGACGGCGACTGTCTTGCCTTCCAGCTTCATGCGCCCGCCTTCTTCGCGAGCAGCGCGGCCGTTTCGGGCGCGCCCATGCGGCTTGCGGCGTCCGCCGCCGACACGCCGTTCGCATCGCGCGCGTTGGGATTCGCGCCATGCGCGAGCAGCAACTCGACCATCTCCGTGCGATTGAACATTGCGGCGATCATCAGCGCCGTGCGTCCGTCGGGCGACGCGCCTTCGACATCCGCGCCATGCGCGAGCAGCGTCTGCACGACATCCTTGAAGCCCTTGAAGGCCGCGCCCGCTAGAGGCGTCTGTCCGTTGTCGTTGCGCAGATTCGGGTCCGCGCCGCGTTCGAGCAGCACGCGCACGGCGTCCGCATGGCCGTGATAGGCGGCGAGCATCACGAGGCTGTCGCCTTTCTCGTTGCGCAGATTGGGCGGCGCGCCTTTCTCGATGACGGCAGCCAGCATGTTCGCTTCGCCGCGCCGGGCTGCGTCGAATATTTCGCGCGCCACTTCGAGCAGATCAGGATCGATGTCGTCTGGGCCGCGCTTGTCGTCTGTCATGAAGCTTCTCCACTGTCGAACGAACGTCGCCGTTTGCGCGGCGCGTCGGGTACAGCAGAGGATACAGGCAATGCCTGTTTGATGTTGACCTCGCCCGGGTCAGGCCTTGCCTGGCAAAGAGATGCAGGACGAAGACGGACAGAAGCGCGTGCTGAGGTATTCCGGTAACGGTGAGGATTTTCGGGAGCCGTGTCCCGCAACCATTACGCCTGCTTGCGGATGGTCGGCTCCGCGTTGCCGCTTGCCATGATGCGGTCGAGCCGGGCGCTCGCATCCGTCAGCGCGCTGAGCGGCGCGCGCTGCAATTGCGCGTCGTAAGTGCTGACGATGTGCGAGAGCAGGTCGATGTGCGCTTCGTCGATACGCCACTCGTCGCTCGACCGGCCACGTTCGAATGTGACGGCAAGCGCCTGATCGGCGGTGCGCAGCTGATCGTACGTCATCTCACCGTAGCCGAGATCGCACAGAAAGCCGGTTAGCAGCATCGTCTGCGTGAGCGTCTGGGCGGCACTCATGCTGCCTGCGCCGCGACGCAGCGCGTCGAGGGCAATGTGCACGGGCAGGATCAGCTCGACAGCCATGCTGCGCGGGATGGGCAGAAGCATCGCTTTTGCTTGCCGCGCGCGCGCTGCCTGATTGCTGCCGGGAAACGGAATGGTCTTAGCCATATCGCCTGAGAAAAAATTGGGAATGCTCTAGCGATAACGGCGCAGGGCGGAAAAGATTAAGGGCTGATTTCCCTAAACCGCAAACGTTTGTCAAATCTCATATTTCCCTCTTTGGCATAACGGTCGACCGGCCGCTTCAAAGATGCTTGAAATAGAAGGTCGTGCCGCAAAACGATCCATCCGGCATCAACGCATAGTTCGGCACCTCGCCGACGCGCTGCCAGCCCGCGCGCTCGTACACGCGCTCCGCCTCGCCGCCCGTCACGGTGTCGAGGACGAGCACGGTCTTGCCTTCGTCGCGGGCCACGGCATCGGCGGCGGCCATCAGCCGATGCGCGACGCCTTGCCGACGCGCGCGGCGATGCACGAGCATCTTCGCGACATCCGCGCGATGCGGCTGATTGTCGGGCTGCGCGAGCACGAGTTGCACCGTACCAGCGATGCGTCCGTCCGCGTCTTCCGCGATCAGCAGCGCGCGCTCACCGCGTTCGACGCCCGCCGCCACCATTTGCCAGAACGCGACCGCCCTGTCGCGCGCGAGCGGCCACATGAAGCTGACGGAAGCGCCGCCCGCGACGCAATCGATCAGCACATCGGCAAGGCCGTCGATGCATTGCGCGGCTTCGTGCGCGCCGACGCGCCGCACGCTGAGCGTTTCCGTCATGCGTTTCTCCTCGCAGATGAAAAGGGCAGCGTCGACAGCGCCACCAGATAGCGCGCCGGGTTGCGCGTCGGGTTGTGAAACACGGTCGGGCAATCGAGGCGCATCGCGACACAATCGCCCGCTTCGAGCCGCCAGTGCGCGTCGCCGGCGCTGATGTCCATCGCGCCTTCGATCAGCCAGATCTGCTGATGGATTTCCGCGTCGCGCGCACCTGTCTCGTAGGCGACGCGCTGGCCGGCGGGGAAGTGAACCTCCACTAACTTGATCGGCGAGGGCATCGCCGGTGACAGATTGCGCCGCACATAGCCGGACCCCGGATCAGTCCAGACGGCCTGTTCGGCGGCCCGCGCGAGCGGCGACGGCGCCTCGGCGGACGTCGCGGGCGCTTCGAACAGCGACGCGAGCGCGACGCCGAGCGCGGTGGCGAGCTTGTCGAGCACGGCCGCCGTCGGGCTGCTTTGTGCGCGTTCAATCAGCGAGATAGCCGAGCGGCTCACGCCGCTGCGTTCGGCGAGTGCTTCGAGCGATAGCCCGTGGCTGTCCCGCAATTCGCGCACGCGGCGCGCAATCAGTGCGTTGATGTCCATGACGTCTAGCATACTGGATCAAAATTCCAGAATGTTAGATGATCGGCGCTTTCGTTACAGTCGAATGCGAGCGTGCAAACTGCTTCGTGCACAATGCCCGGACGTCCCGATTCCCTGAACCACTACGAACCCGAACGATGAGCCGTCGTCCCGCCGTAGCAAGTCAGTCGTCAAGCAGATCGATCGGTAAAACCGTCGGCGTCGCCGCGCTCGTGCTGGCGGGCCTCGTCGTCGCGTTGCTGGGCGCGGCGCTGCTCGGCGGGTGGCTGCTGCTGCGCGGCAGTCTTGCGCAGCTGGATGGCACGCAGCGCGCGCCGTCGCTGTCGTCGCAGGTGACGATCGAGCGCGACGCGCTCGGCGTGCCGACCATTCACGGCGCGACGCGCGACGATGTCGCCTACGCGACGGGCTTTCTGCACGCGCAGGACCGCTTCCTTCAGATGGACCTGCTCAGGCGCGTCGCGGCGGGCGAGATGTCGGCGCTGGTCGGCCCGAACGCGCTCGAACTCGACAGGCGCAACCGGCTGCACCGCTTTCGCGCCCGCGCGCATGCCATCGTCGAAGCGATGCCCGCTGATCAGCGGCAACTGCTCGAGCGCTACACGGCGGGCGTCAATGCGGGGCTCGCGGCGCTGTCGTCGCGGCCGTTCGAATACTGGATGCTGCGCACGCAGCCCGAGCCTTGGCGTGCCGAAGATTCGCTGCTGGTCGTCTACGCGATGTACTTCGATCTGCAATCGTCCGAAACGCGCCGCATCCTCGCGCGCGCCGTGTTGCGCGACCGTGTGGACGCCGACCTGTACACGTTCCTGCTCCCCGCCGCGAGCCATTGGGATGCGCCTTTCGACAGCGCATCGACGCCGCCCGTCGAACCCGCGCGCATGCCTTCGACTCGCCCCGACTGGCTTTCGGCGCCGAAGCCGGTGAGCGTCGCAAGCGAGCAAGCTGAGGATGTGAGCGAGTCCGCTGTCGGCAGCAACGGCTGGGTCGTCGATGGCGCGCACAGCGCGCATGGCGGCGCGATCCTCGCGAGCGACATGCACCTCGGGTTGTCGCTGCCGAACATCTGGTATCGCGTGTCGCTGATGTGGCCCGCCGGCGACGGATTGCCGATGCACGCCCTGACGGGCGTGAGCCTGCCCGGCGCGCCGCTCGTGATTGCGGGCAGCAACGGCAAAATCGCGTGGGGCTTCACGAACAGCTACGGCCGCTATATCGACCTGATCGAGTTGCATCGCAATCCGGCCGACCGGTTGCTGTACCGCACACCCGATGGCGCATGGGCGCGCGCGACCGTCTATCACGAGCGCATCGACGTGAAGGGCGGCGCGAGCGTCGACTTGCCGGTGGCGGAAACGCGCTGGGGACCGGAACTGACGATCGGCGCGCGCGCGTATGCGCTGCGCTGGGTCGCGCACGATCGCGAGGCCGTGAACCTCAATCTGCAAAAGCTCGAAGACGCGAAGACGATCGACGAAGCGCTGCGCGTCGCGCAAACCAGCGGCCTTCCGACCCAGAACATCATGGTCGCGGACTCGCGCGGCAAGATCGGCTGGACGCTGGCGGGGCCGCTGCCGCAGCGCGATCCGGCCGACGTGCAAAACGGCCCGGACAGCGACACACCGTACGATTCGGCGACGTACAAAGGCTGGCAGCACTATCTGCCGCCCGCGTCGTATCCGAAGCGCGTCGATCCGCCGCTTGGCCGTCTGTGGACGGCGAACAATCGCGCGGTGATGTCGCGCGACGCCGCGCTGATCGGCGACTCGGGCGCGGACCTCGGCGCGCGCGCATCGCAGATTCGCGACGATCTGCTCGCCGCGCCGAGCCCCGACGAACACGCCATGCTGTCGATCCAGACCGACGACCGCGCGCAATGGATCGAAGTCTGGCGGCACGAGGCGCTCGACGCGCTCGATGCCGGCGCGCTGGAAGGTCACCCGCAGCGCGCGGCGTTCCGGCAGCAACTGGTCGCATGGAATGGACGCGCGGATGTCGACGCCGTCGGCTATCGTCTCACGCGCGGCTTCTTCTTCTCACTGTACGAAGCGTGGTTCGGCAGGCTCGACGCCGATCTCGCGGGCGCGATGCCGGACGGCGGCGACGGCAATCCGCCGCTTGGTCTGCGCGTTGCAAACTCCCGCTATGAAGCCCTGATGGAGACGCTCGCCGGGCATCACGCGTGGATGCCGGACGGCTTCAGGGACTGGCGCGCGTTCATACTCGATCGCATCGATCGCACGATTGCGCAGCTACCCGCCGATACGCCGATGGAACAGGCGCGTTGGGGCGAACGCAATCGCGCGGCCATCGAGCATCCGTTTGCGCGCATCGTGCCGGCGTGGTTGCCGTGGGTGCGCGGCTGGCTTGGCGCGCCGCACGATCCGTTGCCCGGCGATATCAACATGCCGCGCGTGCAGGGGCCGAGCTTCGGCGCGTCGGAGCGGATGATCGTGTCGCCGGGACGCGAGCAGGCCGGCATCTTCGAAATGCCGGGCGGGCAGTCGGGACATCCGCTGTCGCCATACTTTCTCGCCGGTCACGAAGCGTGGGTGCGCGGCGAGAAGACGTCGTTCCTGCCGGGCGCGCCCGTGCATCGGCTGATACTTGGCCGGACGGGGCAATGATTCTGTATTGAAGGTTCGAGTGGAGTGTCCGTATGGAGAAGGAACGCAGCAGCGATCTGCTCGCGGTGCGCGATCTGTTGAGGCAGTTCGTCGATGAGCGTGACTGGTCGCGCTTTCATTCGCCAAAGAATCTCGCGACGGCATTGAGCGTCGAAGCGAGCGAATTGCTGGAGCCGTTTCAATGGCTGCAGTCGGGCGAGAAAAGCGAACTCGCCGATGACAAACTCACCGCAATCCGTCACGAAATGGCCGATGTACTCGCGTATCTCGTGATGCTCGCCGACCGGCTCGACGTCGATCTGTATGCGGCGGTGCTGGAGAAGATCGAATTGAATCGCGCGAAGTATCCGGTGCACAAGGTGCGCGGGGATTCGCGCAAGTATTCCGAATACGGCGGCGACTAGCCGCTTATACCGTCGTGACTTCGCGTAGAAGTGATCGAAGTGGCCAACAAAAGCTCACCGCATGTCGGCGCAAACCGTCCATAGGTGAGCGTTTTCGGGAGCGGTTCGCGTTGGTTCAAGGCCAAGGCCGCAGCAATAAAAAAACCGCCCGAAGGCGGCTCGCGTAGCAGTCAACTCGAAGCGCTTATTGCTTCACGCCTTCCGTCTGGATATGCAGCACGGTCTTCATATTGAAGCCGTACGACTTGCCCCAGTCCATGCCGAAGTCCGCGCGGTCGAACGTGGCCGTCGATTCGGCACCGCATACTTCACGCTTGAGCATCGGGTTGATGAAGCACTTGAACGATTCGATCTTCAGGTTCACCGGCTTCGTCACGCCATGCATCGTCAGCGTGCCGATCACTTCGACGGGCGTGTCGCCGTCGAAGCGGATCTGCGTGCCCTTGTAGGTCGCCGTCGGGTACTTCGCTGCGTCGAAGAATTCCGGCGTTTGCAGATGCTTGTCGAGCTTGTCGTTACCCGTGTCGATCGAGGCCGTGTCGATCGTTACGTCGACTGTGCCCGTCTTCGCTGCGCGATCGAGCGTCACCGTGCCGCTCGACTTCTTGAACTTGCCGCGCCATACCGAGATGCCGCCGAAGTGATCGGCTTCGAAGCTCGGGTACGTGTGGTTCGGATCGAGCTGGTAGGTATCGGCTGCCATTGCATTGAACGACATGCCCGCGATCAGCGCGCCCGCTGCGATCAACAGTTGTTTCTTCACGTTATTCTCCTGAGTTGATGAGTGTGCCCCGCGCGCTCAATGCTTTGCGGCGACGATGTGAAACTTGATGACGACGTCGTCGGCGACCACCGACGTATCCTTCCATTCGCCCGAGCCGATGTCGTACTGCGTGCGTTTGATCGGCAGCGCGCCGTCGAAGGTCTGCGTCGCGCCCTGCTGCGTGATGGAAACGGGCACGGTGACAGTCTGCGATTTGCCCTTGATGGTCAGCTTGCCCGTGACCTTGTACTGATTGCCGCCTGCGGGCGCGATCACCGTCGAGACGAACGTCGCTTTCGGGAAGGTCGCGCTGTCGAACCATTCCTTGCCGCGTACCTGCTTGTTGTATTCGGGGTCGCCGAGGTCGTAGCTGTCCGTGTCGATCGACAGATTCGCGCTGCCTGCCGTCGGCTTCGCGGGATCGAACGTCAGTTGCGCGTTGAACTTCTTGAACGAGCCGTCGACGGGCACGTTCATCTGCTTCGATGTCGCGACGACCGTGCTCTTGCCCGCATCGACCTGCGCGAAGGCTGGCAACGCGGCGGCGAACAGAACGGCGGCGGTGCCCGCCAGCACGCGGCGATAAGAGTTGTTCTTCATGTTCATTCGATGATCCAGCGTAAGTTCAACGAGAAAGCGCCCTGAAAAGCGCGCTCATTTGAGGAAGGGAATCATGCGTGCAAGCAGTCCGTCGCGTTCGACGAACTGATGCTTGAGCGCCGCCAGCACATGCATGGCGAACAGCACGAGCAGCGTGTAATTCAACGCGATATGTGTGATGCGCAGAATGGCCTTTAGCGCCTGATCGGGGCCGATGAAAGTCGGCAGCGGCAGCACGCCGAGATATACGACCTGCACGCCTGCCGCCGAGCTGAAGAAGTAGCCGGTAACGGGAATGGCAAGCATCAGCACGTAAAGCAGCGCGTGCGTCGCGTGCGCGGCGGCCTTTTGCCAGGCGGGCATCGCAACGGGCATCGGCGGCGCTTCATGCGTTGCGCGCCACACGACGCGCAGCACGGCCAGCGCGAACACGGTGACGCCGATCCACTTGTGCCACGACACGTATTTGAGCTTCGTCGGCGTGAAGCCCGGAATGTCCGTCATGATCCAGCCGAGATAGAAGCCGCAGATCATCAACAGCGCGATCAGCCAGTGCAGCGCAATGGCCGTTCGGCTGTAGCGCAGACTCTTACCTGCGCCTGGAGAAGAAGCGTGGGACGTCATAGGCAATCGAGGACCTTCGCGTGTTCAGTTCACTGTTGAGTGCGACGTAATGACGCCGCTTCCGATTGAACGCGAATGGTAGTGGTCGAATATGCCTATGAATAGCTATGTGCGGGAGAACAGATCGTTGCGGTGGTGCGAGCAATCATTTAACAATGCGATGCGATTCAGTTCGAACGCGAGACCCAGAACTCGCGCTGCACCTGCATGATTTTTTCTTCGACTTCGGCGACAGGTCCGATCAACTCGACACGCTTTTGACAATGATCAAAGACGTATTGTGACGACACGCTCATCGTCGGGTTTTCAGCATGATTACCGGTGGCTTGTAGCAGACGTTCTTCCGTCATCCCGTACACCACGCGCCCGATGTTCGCCCAGTACGCGGTGCCCGCGCACATGCAGCACGGCTCGACGGTCGTATAGAGCGTGCAACTCCATAGATACTGCGGCGTGAAGTTGAGCGCGGCAATGCGCGCAAGCACCGATTCCGCATGATTGACGGTATCGACGTTGCCTTGTTCGATCAGCACGCTCTCCTGATCCGGGCCGACGAGAATCGCGCCGAACGGATGATGACCCATCAGCGTCGCGCGTTCCGCCACGACGCTCGCATGCCGCAGATGACGCACGATCTGTTCGCGCGTCGGCGCAAGCCCCTGCTCGGGGAAGTCCGACGCGCTCTGTTTCGAAGAATTGGTCAGGCTCAAACGGTGTCTCCTCCGTGATGGGTTATGTGAGCGTTACTTCGGCAACGATCCGTCGACGCCTTGCACGAACCAGTTCAGCCGCAGCAGATCCGCATCCGACAGCGACTTGCCCGCAGCCACCTTGATCACGCCGCCCTGATCCTTGATCGGCCCGGAGAACGGGTCGAACTTGCCTGCGATGATGTCGTCGCGCTTTTGCGCGAGCGCTTTCTGCGCGGTTGGCGACACGGCTTGCGTGTTGATGCTCGCGAGGTCGATCGCTTTTTCCTTGAGGCCCCACCACGTCGGCGTGTTGGTCCACTTGCCCGACTGCACCTGCTCGATCAGATGCGAATAGTAGACGCCCCAGTAACTCACGCATGCGCCCAGTTGCGCGTTCGGACCGAACTGCTTCATGTCCGAGTCCCAGCCGAATGCATGCACCTTCTTCTGCTCGGCCGTCTGCATCGTGGCCGTCGAATCGGTGTTCTGGATCAGTACGTCGGCGCCCTGGCCGATCAGCGTTTCGGCTGCCTGCTTCTCCTTGCCCGGATCGAACCAGGTGTTGATCCATACCACCTTCACCTTCGCGTTCGGATTGACCGAGCGTGCGCCCATCGTGAATGCATTGATGTTGCGCACCACTTCCGGCACGGGCACCGATGCGACGAAGCCGAGCGTGTTGGTCTTCGTCGTATAGCCGCCGACCAGGCCCGCGAGATAGGCGCTCTGGTACGTGCGCACATCGTAAGTCGCGAAGTTCGCGGCTTTCTTGTAGCCGGTTGCGTGTTCGAAGACGATATCGGGGTAGTCCTTCGCGGTCTTCAGTTCGAAGTCCTGGAAGCCGAAGCTCGATCCGACGATGATCTTGTTCCCCTTGCTCGCGAGGTCGCGGAACACGCGTTCCGAATCCGCCGATTCGGGCACGTTCTCGACGCGCGTGACCTTGATCTTGTCGCCGAACTTCGTTTCGATCGCCTTCACGCCTTGCTCGTGCGCGTAGGTCCAGCCGGCGTCGCCGGGATTGCCGAGGTAGACGAAGGCGACGCCCAGCGGCTCCACGGCCGTGGCTGACGTGCTAAGGGCGGCGGCGACGCCGAGCGTGGCGAGGAGCGCGGCCGGGACGCGCAGCGAACGCATGACTGCGCGGGCCATTCTTGTTTTCATGAAATCTCCGGAGACGGGAAGGGGAGTCAGCGAAGATGTTCGTAAGCCAATAACGAGGTCGAAATTGAATTCCGTTATGCGCCCTATAACGGAATTGATATGAATGATGTCGCGCCGTTCACGGCAGGTTCAGTTGCCACGACACGCCGTAGCGGTCGCTGACCCACGCGAAACGGCGGCTGAAGCCGTAGTCGTCGAGCGGCATCAGTTGCGCGCCGCCTTCGGACAGCGCCGCGCACAGCCTTTCCTGCTGTGCTTCCGAATCGCAGTCCACAAACAGCGAGAACGCGGGCGTGAACGTGAAATCGTGCCTCGCGATGCTGTCGGTGCACATCACCGTCTGTCCGGCGACGTGGAACGTGCCTTTCATCACCGAACCTTCGTGCCCGGGCGCGTCTGGCGCGTAATGGACAATTTCGACGATCTTGCCGTCGTCGAATAGCGATACGTAGAACTTCATCGCTTCTTCGGCGTTGTGGTCCTGGAACAGCAGGAATGGACGGGCGGTCGTCATCGCGATGTCTCCGTAATGGTGAGCTTGTCTGTCATCGATGCACTCACGATTGCGCTTCAGGTGAGATTATCCGGGAGCCGCGTAACGGTGAGTTGGCCCGCAACCCGCACGGCACTGTAGCGAAAGGTGAGGTTATTCGGGACTCGTTTGAACATAGCGCGCCGCTAGCCGGTGACGACCATCATCACGCCCGTGACGGTCAGCGCGCCGCACCAGAGCCAGTCGAAATTGACCCAGCCACGGCGCAGCATGCCGAGCCCGAGATACTGATAGGCGGCGAGCGCGATCGCGCTTGCCGTCGCAAGCGTGACGACGGTGTGCACGATCGTCACCTGACCGACGGATTCGAGCGAACTGCCGACAGGCATCCCCGCGCCGCACAGAGGCAACAGCGTGGGCAGCAGCATCAGGCCCGCGCCGTGCATCGTCGCCATGGCCGCCGACCACAGCGCCAGTCCGACGAAGCCCGCCGTCATGCCGACGCGCACGCGTTGCTTGTGTCCATAGACATGGTGATACGCGGCCCACGCGATCAGCAGAAAGCCCATGAAAATCCGCAAGTGCTCGGTGTGCGCGAACAGGCCGAGCGCAACGGCCGACGTCGTCACGAACATCACGGAGACGGCATGCCCGAGCGCGAGCGGCGGCAGCGCCATCAGCAAGGCCTTGCGGCTGCCATGCTGAAGCCCGAGCGCGGCCGCGAACAGCCAGCCCATCGCCGGGTTCACGCCATGAAAAATGCCGCTGCCGATCACCGTCGCCCACACGCCGTTCATTGCACGCTCACGGATAGCAATACGAATCCGACGACGCATCGCCGCCTTCCAGCCGGATCTGATGCGGACGATGCGACTTGGGCCAGTCGACGAAGAAGTCGTTCGCCACGGTGAGGCCGCCGTTTTTCCCGACGTCGAGCTTGACCATCCAGCCGTCGAGCCCATCCGTATAGAACTGCTCGTCGATCGCGCCGTACAGCGAGTTCGTGAAGTACACGCGGCTGCCGTCGCGGCTGACTTCAACCATCTGCGGACCGCCGTTCAGCGGGCGCTCGCCTGCGGCCGGATGCATCGCCCGTGCGGCAATGCCGCCGATGCGCACCGTGCCCTTCAATTCAGGCTTCATCGGATCGGAGACATCATATTGCTTGAGGTCGCCCGTACCCCAGCACGACACGTACAGAAAGCCGTCATCGAGCGACAGCGCGATATCCGTCACGAGCGGCGGCACGGCGCCGAAACCTTTGAGCATGGGCGGAAGCAATGAGGCGTCTGCGGGCTCGGCGGGAATCTCGATCACCTTGCGCGCGACCCACTCTTCGCCCTCGCGATACCACGTCCAGATCGACGCAGACAGGTCCTTGAGGCTGATCACCGAATTGACGAAACCGTAGGCTTTGGTCGGATCGTGCGCGGGACGCAGTTCGAACACCAACTGGTTTTCCGCGCCGAAGTCGACGACCTGCTTGTGCTTGCGCGTGTTCATGTCCCAGAAATGCAGCCGATGCCCGTACTGCCCGCCGAGCAGCACTTCCGGCACGAGGCCGTTCTCGAACGTCGCGGGCAGGCCCCATTCGCTCGTCACCACGGTGTCGTAACCGAGGTGCCACCAGCCGTCGTACGAGAGTTCTTGCGGGCCGCGATCGATTTCCCACTGGCCGCGAATATCGAATGTTTCGTGATCCATCAGGAAGATGCCGCCGGGCGCTTCGCCCTGCGCATTGGCGAGCGACACCACGTAGATGCCCGCCGGCCCGCAGTGCACGGTATGCGGGCGCGTATAGCCCGCCTTGTCCGCGACTTCCGCGGGTTCGAGCACACGCACGATCTTCGGCTTCCGCTTGTTGGCCTTCGTATCGAGAATATGGATGCGCGACGAGCGCAGCCCCGGCACGACGAGATAGCGGCGCTCCGTATGCGGATGCGGCGCGTTCGGACACAGACACGAACTGCACGCGTTCCAGCCGAAGTGATGCAACTCGTCGCCCGCATTGGGCATCGCCACGCGGCCGACGATGCGCCCATATTCCGCCGAGCCCGGATCGACATCGACGACAGCGAGTTCGTCGGGCGTTTCGCGCGACGGATCGAAGCTCGCCACATACGCGACGGTTTCCTTCGGCGCGCTGCTTGCCATGCGCGCAGAAGGGTAGAAGGTCGGATCGGGTTTCCATGTCGCCATGACTCACCTCCGGACGATGTTGCGACGCGGCACGCGAGTCGCGCGCGCCACCCGTCAAAACGGCCCGTGCGTTTGAGCTTTTCACTGTAGGCAATTTCGCGGCGGCTTGCGGGCCTGCTCGTGACGGCGTGACGTGCTGATCGGCGCAGTTGCGCCGGTTTGCATGTCGAAGCGCCGGCCGCCTATGCGCAAACGTGGCGCAGATTAAAATGATGCTATTCCACATTTTCTCTCGCCGCTTTTCGCCGCATTCCGATCATGCGTTCATGGCGTCTCGACCGTCCCGTTTCGCAAGGGCAGCTGGATCTCAGCCGCGCGACGGGACTCATTTCGTCGATCGGCAGCGACGATTCGAATGCGCTCGCCGCCGAAGTACTCAAGCTGCTCGGCGACATCGCGGCGATTTCGCAGTGCACGATCTTCGCGTACGAGTTCGGCAACCGGCCACGCACTGTTTCTGTGGCGGACCATCGCGGCGGGCGTTTTCTGCGCGACGTGGCGGATACCTACGCGCGCCACTTCTATGCGCTCGACGGCAACCAGAAGATCGTTTCGTCGGCGCGCAACGACAAGCCCGGCTCGACGCTCGTGCTGCATCAGCAGACCAGCGAAGACATTCTCAACGAAGCGTATCGCGCGGCGTGTTATCAGCAGCCGAATGTATCGGACCGCGTATCGCTGCTCGTGCAGCCAACACCCGATATCTGGCTCTCGGTGAACCTGTATCGCGACCGCCGCTTCGGCAATTATCATCCGCGCGAGATTGCGTTGATCGAAGCGATGGCGCCGTTGATCGCGCACGCGGCGAAGCATCACTACGCGATCTGCGGCCAGCGTGATCTGGCGATCTCGCATCTGATGCTCGCGCGCGTACGTGGCCTCTGTCCCGAACTGTCGAAGCGCGAACTCGATGTGCTGACGGGCGTGCTCGAAGGACGCACCGCGCAGGAAATCGGCGACACGATGGGCATCAAGGCGACGAGCGTCGTCACGTATCAGAAGCGCGCGTTCCGGCGGCTCGGCATTTCGAGCCAGCGGCAATTGTTCGCGCTGTGTATCGGGCCGGGCAAGGTCTGACGCGATCCTCTTTTCTTCTCAGGCATTTGCACTGACGTATCCGCGTTTCCCCCAGGCCTTAACAGGTCCCACGTTGTACCCAAAATGAGGACAGGCAGCACATAGCCACGCTCCATACTGCGACGCATCAGAGAGCGACAACATCGGAGACAACGGTATGGACACCTCCTCGCGAGCCGGCGCGCTGCATGCGACGCCTGCCACCACCGCGCCGCACGCGCACGAACAGCCGGTGATCGCGAAGGTATCGCGGCATCTGCTGGGGTTCCTGTTCGTGCTGTTCTTCTTCTCGTTTCTCGACCGCATCAACATCGGCTTTGCCGGCCTGACGATGATGAAGGACCTCGGGCTCACGAGCACGCAATTCGGTCTCGCGACGACGCTCTTCTACGTCGCCTACATCGCGTTCGGCATTCCGGGTAACGTCGTGCTGGCGCGCATCGGCGCGCGCAGGTGGATCGGCACGATCATGATCGCGTGGGGACTGGCTTCGACGGCAACGATGTTCGCGTCTAGCCCAGGCACGCTGTACGTGTTGCGCGTACTGGTCGGCGTGACGGAAGCGGGCTTTCTGCCGGGCATTCTGCTGTATCTGACGTACTGGTTTCCGGCCGCGTACCGGGCGCGCGCCAACGCGCTGTTCATGATCGCGATGCCCGTGACGGCTGCCGTTGGTTCGGCGTTGTCGGGCTTCATTCTTGGACTTGATGGGACGCTCGGGCTGAAGGGCTGGCAATGGCTCTTTCTGCTCGAAGGCTTGCCGTCGGCGATTCTCGGTCTCATTGTGTATGCGTATCTCGACGACAGCCCGCAACAGGCGCGCTGGCTCGACGACGAAGAAAAGCGCACGCTCGCCGCGACACTTGCTGCGGAGCATAAGCAGGGCGTTGCTGTGGATGCTCATACGAGTGGCGAGAAGAGCATCGTCAGTGAACTGCTTTCTCCCACGGTCGTGAAGTTCGCGATTGCGTACTTCTGCCTCGTGAACACGCTGGCCATGGTCGCGGTCTGGACGCCGCTGATCGTGAAGAGCTTCAGCGCCGACGCGAGCAACCGCACGATCGGCTTGCTCGCCGCGATTCCGCAGGTGTGCACGATCGTCGCGATGATCTGGTGGGGACGCCGTTCGGACCGCAAGCAGGAACGCAAATGGCATCTGATGATTCCGATGCTGTTCTCCGCTGCGGGCTGGCTGTGCACCGCGTACTCGGCGAACCCGGCGATGCGCATGTTCGGCGTATGCCTCGCGTCGGCAGGGTCGTACACGGCGATGTCGATCTTCTGGACCACGCCCGATCATGCGCTGAGCTTTCGCGCACGCGCCATCGGCATCGCCGTGATCAACGCGACGGGCAATATCAGTTCGGCGCTCAATCCGCTGATCGTCGGATGGCTGCGGGACGCGACGCACAGCTTTTCGGCGGGGCTGCTGTATTCGGCGGTGCTGCTGGTGATCGGCGTGGTCATCGTGACGCTGCTGCCGATGGATAAACGCGAAGCGCCCCATACGCGGCTCGCCTGAAGGAATCGATCTGGAGCATTGGATGAACAAGCAATTCAAACCGTATCCGTTCGCTGGGAAGAAATACGCAGCGCGCGTGCCGCAACTGACGCAGGGTGTGGACGCGCAGCGCCATGCGGTGACGATCGTCGGCGGTGGTCCCGTCGGACTGGCCGTCGCGCTCGGTCTCGCGAATCACGGCGTGCGCTGTGTGCTGATCGAAGCGGACGATTCCGTCTGCTACGGCAGCCGCGCAATCTGCATTTCACGCCGCAGCCTGGAGATCATCGAACGGCTCGGCGCACTCGACGGCTTTCTGAAAACGGGCTTGCCGTGGACGGGTGGACGCAGCTTCTATCGCGAGACGGAAGTGCTGCACTTCACGATGCCGCAGGACGAAAACCAGAAGCTGCCGCCGATGGTCAACCTCGCGCAATATCACATCGAACAGTTCTTGCTGGATGCTGCGGAGAAGCGCGCCGATCTGATCGATATCCGCTGGCAGACGCGCGTGAAGTCGATCGATTCGCGCGACGACGGCGCAACCTTGCAACTAGGCACGCCTGATGGTGACTACGCGCTAGAGACGGATTGGGTCGTCGCCGCCGATGGCGGGCGCAGCACGATCCGCGAAGCGCTCGGCTTGCAGTTGCAAGGCACGAGCTACGAAGGGCGCTATGTGATCGTCGATATCGAACTGCAAAGCGACCGTCCGACAGAACGTCTCGCGTATTTCGATCCATCGTCGAATCCGGGTTCGACTGTGCTCGTGCACAAGCAGCCCGACAACGTATGGCGCATCGACTATCAACTGCGCGACGGCGAAGACGCGGAGCAGGCCGTGAAGCCTGAAAACGTGATGCCGCGCGTGCAAAGCCTGCTCGATATGATGGGCGAGAAAGGCGAATGGGCGCCGATCTGGATCACGATCTACAAGGCCAATGCGTTGACGCTCGAGCGCTATCGTCATCAGCGCGTGATGTTTGCGGGCGATGCCGCGCATCTCGTGCCGATCTTCGGCGTGCGCGGCGCGAATTCCGGTATCGATGATGCGGACAATATCGCGTGGAAGCTGGCGTTTGTTGTGAAGGGGCTGGCGTCGGCGAAGTTGCTCGATAGCTATTCGGATGAGCGTGTTGCCGCTACGCATGAGAACTTGAGTTATGGCACGAAGAGTACCGAATTCATGGCGCCGCCTTCGTTTGCATTCGATCTGATGCGCAAGGCTGTGTTGAGTCTTGCTGTGAAGCATCCGGGTGTGCGCTCGCTGATTAATCCGCGGCAGACGTCGGCGATTACTTATATGCAGTCACCATTGAATGTGGCCGATAGCGATGCGTTTGCTGCCGGGCCAGTGCCGGGGGCGGTGCTCGCAGAGTTTCCGGTGACGATTGCCGAAGGAGGGCATGCGCGTGAAGCGCATTTGACGGATCTTGTCGGTGCGCGGTTTACGGCGCTGTGTTTTGGTGAAGAGGGCGATGTGTCCGCCGACTTCACAGCAATTGAGCAATCGATGCGTGAACGCGGCGTGCCGTTCAAGGTCGTGTCGATGAGCGCGCGTTTGCATGCCGAGGCGCAGGGCGTGCATGCGTGGGATCACACGGGGCGCATCTTCGAGCGTTATGACGCGAAGCCGGGCACGGTGTATCTGGTGCGCCCGGATGGACATGTGCTGGGACGCTGGCGCAATGCGAGCGCGAATGATGTCGAGGCGGCGATTACGCGCGCGCTTGCTTGATCAACCGATTCAACGAATGGAGAACGCGATGACCGATGCAGAACTCGATACCGTCTATACGCGGCTGTGCAAGACGATGACTCAAGTCGGCGAGGCTAATGCGCCAATGTTTCTGGCGCGCTTTGCGCTACTGGCGATTGAGAAGATTGCTGATGCGGATGTGTCGTTGAAGTTGATCGAAGCGGCGGGGGAGGGGGCAAGCGAATAGCAGATCTGCTTGCCGATCCCGTTGATGTCACGCGCCGCGCGTTTTCGCTGGCGCGTTCGTCTCACTCTGTGTCACGGCTTTCTTCCGCATCCAGTTCCCTGATCAACGCATCCACCGCCGCATAGAGATCACCGACAACCTTCGCACCAACCTTGTCCTCCAGCGCGCGATATTCCGCTTCAAGCATCGGCTTCATCCGCTCGACGATTGCCTCACTCTGCGCCGTCAGCGACACGCGCACGCGCCGTTGATCGTCCTCGAAGCGCTCTTTCGTCACATGGCCAAGATCTTCCATGCGCGCGAGCACGCCCGCGAGACTTGGACTCGAAATCGTGCACAGCGCACATATCTGTCGGGGCTCCAGCGGCCCGTTCTCGTGCAGCGCGCGAATGATGCGCCATTGCTGCTCGGTCAGCCCCTGTGCCGTGAGCAACGGACGAAAGCGCGCCATCATGAGTTCGCGCGCGCGCAGCAGCAGCATCGGCAGATTGCGATGCATTGCGAGAGGCGTGGCAGAGCGGGATCGGGTCGTCACCATTGATTTCCAGCGGGAAAAAGCGATTCGCTAGGATATAAGTAAATTACGCCCGGCGACAGCCGCGTTCTACGGATTTTCTTTAGTGCGCCTGGGGTACGGGATGGCTTCGGTGGATTTTTGACGCTGACTACAATGAGGAATCAGCGCCGCGTCCACGGAAACCAGCCGATTGTCGCGTCCAGCTGACGAAAACGCCCAGGACAAACCCTCGGAGGCATTTCCCCGACCGCTTGGTCGGTTTATTCTACGCAACTTGGCGGTTTTTTTGAGATTGTGGGGGCACCGTGTACGTTCATCACCAGTTCTTCAACGATGCCGATGACCACGCGGCCGCGCTGCGGGGCTGGGATCAGCGTTACGACCAGATCGGCTCAGGCACGTTTCGCAGCGCGGTGAAGCAGATCGAGCTGGACGGCGTGCAGGTGTTCCACGAGTCGGCGAATCTGCGCGTGGTGCAGCGCGGGCAGTTGCCGGACAATCATATGACGTTTGGCATTCCGCTCGCGGGCGCGGGAGCGTTCTCGTTCGGCGGCGTGCGCATCGATCGCGGCGGGTTCGTGATGGCGCAAGGCGGCACGCCGTTCGAGTTCCATTCGCCCGACGACATGGCGCTGATCGGCGTCGTAGTCGACTCCGACATGCTGCAAGGCGTCGCCGATTGCGCGGGCGTCGAACTCGACGACAATCTCTTTCGCCGCACCGTGCTCGATATTCCAAACGCCGCTTGCACGCGCGCAGGGCTGCAACTTGCGACGCTGATCGAACGCGTGCTGGCGCAGCCCGACGCCTTCGACGACATCCGCGCGCAGCACGCGGTGCGCAACCAGGTGAGCGAGGCGCTCGTCGATCTGCTCGCGTATCACGTGCCCGCATCGTCGAACCGGCTGACCTATGCATGTCAGGCCGATATCGTGCGCCGCATTCACGACTTCGTGATCAACCATCCCGACGAACTCATCGACATTCAAAGTCTCTGCACGCAATTGCGCGTGAGCCGGCGCACCGTGCAGAACAGTTTTCAGGCTGTCGTGCAGACCAATCCGCTGACTTACGTGCGCTCGTTGCGGCTCGCGCAGGTGCGGCGCCTGCTGCTCGATACGCGTCAGGCCGATCTTTCCGTCAGCGATGCCGCCGCGCAATGGGGATTCGTTCACCTCGGGCATTTCGCCAATGCGTACAAGGCGCAGTTCGGCGAGTTGCCTTCGCACACGGTTCGACGGTCGTCACGCGCGATTCCGGCGCGATGAGTGAAGCGCGAACACATCCGTTCGCAGTTCTATCCCGATCAGAAAAAAATCCGCGCTCGCGAGAGCGCGGATTCAAAGGCACGCTTGAGGAGACTGCAAGCGGCTTGATCGTCAACAGACCTTGACGAGGAGAGAGTGGTCAGTCGCGCTTAGCCGTGGCTGTGCGCGGGATTGCGGCAGGTGCCCGCCTGCACGTTCGAGTCGTTCCACGCCGAGCCGAGGATGATGCTGCAGAAGTTCAGGCGCTTGTATTCGGGGTCTTTCAGCGCGAGCACGTCGGCCTTCACGTTGCCGAACGTCGTCAGCGGCTTGTGTTTGGTGCCGTTCGCGAACGCATCGATGATGTTTTCCTTGAAGCTCTCGCCGCGCGGATGCGCTGCGACGATCAGCTTGCGGTCTTCCGTCGAGAACTCGTCGTAGGCGAGACCCAGCACGTCCATTTCGACGCCCGCCGTCACCAGCGCGACCACGGGTTTCTTGTACTGCGGAATGCCCGGCGTCGTGTGCAGCGCGATCGCGTCCCACACCATGTCGATGTCGTTTTCGTCGATGCCGTAGCCCTGCAGAAAATTGCGCGCAACATTCGCGCCGTCAACTTCGAAGCGGTCGTGCGCGCTGCTGTATTTCTCCATCAGGCCCATGTCATGGAACATCGCGCCGATGTACAGCAACTCCGGGTCGTACTTCAGTTGCTTGCGCTCGCCCGTCAGCGCGCCGAACAGGAACACGCGGCGCGAGTGGTGATAGAGCAGATCGGTTTCAGTGTCGCGCACGAGTTGCGTCGCTTCGCGCGCCATCTTGCTGTCGGGAATCTTGATGCCTGCGATGATTTCGCTCATTTCGGGTTCTCCAGAACGTGATCGGTGGTGGGCCGTTCGCTGTGTCGAAGTGAGCGATCGGCGTGTGATCAAAGTGTAGGGAGAGCCCTCGCGGGCGGCAAAAGCATTGATACACGCGATGCTGCCAACTGCGCGCGGTTTTCTGCCAGGGCCGGCAGAACGCGCTTCAGGTGAGGGTTTACGGGAGCATGGCAAGCGACAGATGCTTGCCAATTCAACTACGCCTGGCGGTTTCGCGCGCGCACGGTTCGCGTGTACGACGCGATCATCGTCGCGAGTTCCTGGGCTGCGGGCGTGAGCGGCGCGGCGGCGCGTTGCAACACGCAGACGTCCTGCGCGGCGACGCGCTCGCGCACGTCGATCGTGGTCAACACGCGCGCGAACGGCCCGCGCTTCGTCACCACGGCCGCTTCCAGCGACAGACAATCCGTCTCGCTCACCAGATGCAGCGACTCGAACAGCCCTTCGACGGTCGAGACGATTCTCGGCGGCGCGAGACGGTGGCTCTCGAACAGATCGTTGAGCCGGTGCGCCTGCGGATCGTCGGTGAGATTGGGCGAGCGCGTCGCGATCCACGAGCAGTCCGCGAGTTCGGCAAGCGACTTCGCATGCGCCATCGGATGACCGCGCCTGCAAACGACGACGGGATCGGACGGATACAGCTTCGTCACGGAGAGATCGGTCGTGTCCGTGTGCTTCGAGACGAGCGCGACGGCGAAGTCGAGCGTGCCCTCGCGTATCCACTGGATCATCATCCGCGACGTGCCCGTGCGCATATGCGCGGCGACGCGCGGAAAGCGCTCGCGAAACTCGGTCAGCACGGGCGCGCCCGCGTCGATCAGCGGCTCGGTCGTCAGGCCGAACGTGACCTGTCCGGTGTATTCGCCGCGCAGTTGTTGCGCCTCATGTTCGGCACGCGCGCATTCGCCGAGGATCGTCGCCGCGCGTTGCAGCATGCGCTGCCCGATCGCCGTCAGCGCGATGCCGCGATTGGTGCGCGTGAAAAGCGTGGCGCCGAGCATCGATTCGAGGTTCTGTAATTGCTGCGTGATCCCGCTTTGCGCGATGCCTAGCGCGCGCGACGCGGCGCGGATGCTGCCGTGTTCGGCCACGGCCGTGAACACGCGAAGTTGGGAAATGGTCAGGGCCATCGTCGACAGGGGCGGAAAAGCAGGCGATCAGAAGAAGTGATCATGATAGACAGATTTGCACTTTTTTGTATCACTGGCCCATCGTAGGATCGATTCGGAATGCATCCCGTCACCGCCGACCGATAGGCCCGTAAGCCATGAAGACTTCGCTGATACTTCTCCTCGCCGCACTGGGTTTCGCAAGCCAGGGTGCGTTCGCACGCGATAACGACACGATTCGTCTCGGCATCGACCCGACCTATCCGCCGATGGATGCGAAGGCTCCCGACGGCAGTCTCAAAGGCTTCGACGTCGATCTCGGCAATGAAATCTGCAAGCGCATTCACGCGCATTGCGAATGGGTCGAACTGGAGTTCTCCGGCATGATTCCGGCGCTTCAGGCTCGCAAGATCGACGCGATCATGTCGTCGATGGCGATCACCGCGAAGCGCGAGCAACAGATTCTCTTTTCGTCGAAGCTGTTCCAGTTCAAATCGCGACTGGTCGCAAAGCAGGGCACCGCGCTGAACGGCAGCGCGCCCACGACGCTCGCCGGCAAGCAGATCGGCGTGCAAACGGGCACGCAGTTCGAGTCGTTCGCGCAGTCGCATTGGGCACCCGCTGGCGTCCATGTGGTGGCGTACAAAGGCCAGGACGAAGTATTCAGCGACCTGGTCAATGGACGCCTGGACGGCGCGTTGCTCGGCACCGTCGAAGCCGACTACGGCTTCCTGCGCACACCGCAGGGCAACGGTTTCGCGTTCGTCGGCGAGCCGCTCGATATGGGCGATCGCGGCGTCGGCATCGGCTTGCGCAAGGACGAAGCCGCGTTGCAGACGTCGATCAACACCGCCATCGCGTCGATGCGCAAAGACGGCACCTACGCGCAGATCGCGCACAAGTATTTCGACTTCGATCCGTACGGTAACTGATCCCGTTACACGTCGAACGACATTCAGAAGAGTCACATGAACAGGCAATCGATTCCGCTTCTCTCGCCCGCCGTCGGCACCTCACGCGAACTCGTCGCGTTTCATTTCGGCCCGCAAAACAGGGGGCAAAAGATTTATATCCAGTCGTCGCTGCATGCGGACGAAACGCCCGCGATGCTCACGACGGTGCTGCTCAAGCGGCGCCTCGTCGAGCTCGAAGCGCAAGGCTTGCTGAAAGCCGAAATTGTGCTCGTGCCCGTCGCGAATCCCGTCGGGCTTGGGCAGCACGTGCTCGGCCAGTTCATCGGCCGTTTCGAAACGGGCAGCGGGAAGAACTTCAACCGGCACTTCATGCAGTTCGCGACGCTGCTGGATCGCGCGAAAGATCGCCTCGGCGCCGATGCGCGGGAGAACCGCGATCTGATCCGCGAACTGGTGCGTGAGCAACTGGATGCGCAAAAGCCGCTCACCGAGTACGAGTCGTTGCAACTCGCGTTGCTGAAGCTTTCTTGCGACGCGGACGTCGTGATCGATCTGCATTGCTCGCTCGAAGCCGTGATGCACGTCTACACGAGCGAAGCGGGCTGGCCGGAGATCGAGCCGCTCGCGCGCTATCTACGCTCGGAAGCGTCGCTGCTCGCAACGGACTCAGGCGGTCAAGCGTTCGACGAAACGCACAGCCTCTTGTGGTGGCATTTGCAACAACAGATGCCCGCCGGCAAGCCGGTGGCGACGGGCACGGTGGCGGTGACGGTCGAATGCCGCGGACAGCGTGACGTGTCGTACGGAGTTGCCCAGCAGGACGCCGACGCGCTCGTCGACTATCTGACGCATCGGAATGCGATCGAAGGCAGCGCGAAGCCGCTGCCCGAACTGCCGACGCCAGCGACGCCGCTCGCGGGCAGCGAGCAGTTCTACGCGCCTGTTAGCGGCATCCTCGTGCATCGCGTGAAGATCGGCGACTGGATTCGCGTCGGCGACGCGCTGTTCGATATCGTCGATCCGTTGACTGACGAAACCACCACGATCACGAGCAATACGGAAGGCGTGCTCTATATGCGGCGCGCGATCCGATTCGTGACGGCGGGCGCGCCGCTTGGCCGCGTGACAGGGACACGGGCCTTCCGTACCGGCGTGCTGCTGGGCGCGTGAGGTGCGTCGAGTTTAGGCGCATAAACTCTGCGCTTCGGCGCGGGTTGGTCGTTCGCGGCGTCCGTCCCTTCGGGCACGCGGTTTAGGCGCATAAACCTTGCGTCTCCGCGCGGGTTAGCTGTTCGTGACGTGTGGCGTCTCGGGCATGCGGTTCAGGCGCATGAATTCCGCGCCTCGCCGCGTGTTAGCCGCTCGCGACGACCGTCCCTTCGGGCACGCGGTTTAAGCGCATAAACTCTGTGCTCACCGCATGCTGGCCGTTCGCGACGCCCGACGTTTCGAGCACACGGTTTGGGCCCGGAAACTCGCCGCAACCCGCACGGCAAAGCACGACGCGACGCGACGCGACGCGACGTGAAACCCCCATCGCGTCGTGAACCGCTCACCTCACACCATCAAGCCACATTGAACCGCGCAGCCGGCTCCGTGCGCGACAGATTCGGTCCAAGCGCGGTGCGCGCCGACTCGAACGCTTGCCAATCGGCGTAATTGGGCAGCGACGGAATCGTCGCGAGTTCGCCCTGATCGAAGCCGACGAGCG
Organism: Paraburkholderia sp. PGU19; assembly: GCF_013426915.1. Taxonomy (GTDB): domain Bacteria; phylum Pseudomonadota; class Gammaproteobacteria; order Burkholderiales; family Burkholderiaceae; genus Paraburkholderia. The sequence goes on along the minus strand of NZ_AP023180.1, from coordinate 2,049,348 downwards.
ACGCATCCACCATCTTTTCCGCCGACATCACAATGCCCATCTCTTCGACGGTCTCGATCGGCATACCCGCGACGCTCCAGAACTCGGTGCGCGTCGCGCCCGGCAAAACGGCTTGCACCTTGACACCCTTGCTCGCCAGTTCGTGATGCAGCGATTGCGTGAGCGCCAGCACGAATGCCTTCGTACCGCCGTAGACGCCATTCAGGATTTCCGGCGCCACTGCCACGATCGACGCAATGTTGATGATGTTGCCGCCGCCACGCGCAACGAAGCCGGGCGCGATGGCGTACGTGAGCCGCGTCAGCGCGACAACGTTCAGCTTGATCATCGCTTCCATCTTGTCGACGTCGGAATCCACCAGCGGCGCCGCTGCACCGACGCCCGCATTGTTCACCAGCATCGTGATGCTCGCGTCGGTGCGCAGCACGTTTTCGACGCGGCGGATATCGGCGTCGTCGTTCAGATCGGCGGCGACGACTTCTACCGAGCGGCCCGTTTCGTTCGAGATGCGCGTCGCTAGTTGTTCGAGACGCGCGCGGTTGCGGGCAACGAGGATCAGGTCATAGCCACGACGTGCAAGGCGATCCGCGTAGATCGCGCCGATGCCCGTCGAGGCGCCCGTTACGACGGCCGTGCCGAGGTTCGCTGCGCTATTGGAAGAATTCGACATATCAATGCTCCTGAGATCAGAGGGCGCAGGCGACGGCGTCGTCTGCATGGACATCAGATTAGGTGCATACTCACATGGCCTCAATGTCGTATATGCCTCTTTTTCGGACATCACTGGAGCCAAGCCATGCTGCGCGTCGGAATTGTTCTGTTTCCTGGTTTTCAGGTGATGAATCTCGGCATGACGAGCGTGCTGGAGTTCGCGAATCGCGAGATGAGCGAGCCGTTGTACGAGTACGTGCTGTTGTCGGAGCATGGCGGCCCGGTGCCGTGCTCATCCGGTTTCGAGGTGTCGACCCAGCCATTCGACGACAGCCGCTTCGACACGATCCTCGTGGTCGGCGACAACGATCTGCAGCCGTCGCCGCCGTCGCTGATCGAGTTCCTGAAACGGGCGGCGCCGGCGGCGCGCCGCCTTGCCGCCGCCTGCACGGGCGCGTTTCATCTGGCCGATGCGGGCCTGCTCGACGACAGGCGCGCGACCACGCACTGGTACTACGCCGAAGACATGCGCAAACGTTATCCCGCAGTGAAAGTGGAAGAGGACCGCATCTTCATCATCGATAACGACGTGTGGACGTCGGCGGGTATGACGGCGTGCATCGATCTTGCGCTGGCGTTCGTCGAAAAGGACGCTGGCGTGGAACTCGCGCGCCATGTCGCGCGCAAGCTCGTCGTGTATCACCGGCGCGCGGGCGGTCAATCGCAGTTTTCGGCGCTGCTCGAACTCGAGCCGAAGTCCGATCGCATCCAGACGGCGCTGTCGTACGCGAGGCGCAATCTGAACACGCCGCTTTCCGTCGAACAGCTCGCGGACGCCGCGCATTTGAGCCCGCGGCAGTTCACGCGCGCGTTCAGGGAAGAAACGGGGCAGACGCCCGCGAAGGCGGTCGAGCGGCTGCGCGTCGAAGCGGCGCGCCTGATGCTCGAGACGGGACGGCATGGCGTCGACGTGGTGGCGCGCGATGTGGGTTTCGGCGACCGCGAGCGCATGCGTCGGGCCTTTTTGCGCGCGTTCGGCCAGCCGCCTCAGGCGATCCAGCGAATGACGCGCGGCATCGAATGACGGATTTAAAGCATTGGTAAGGCCGCGTAATTTACCGGGTTTCGCTGAGGAGCCCGACATTTAAAGGGCTTGAGTCGGGACGCAAAGAACGTTTTAAATATTCATTAAAGATTTTCTGTGAGTGCTACGTAATAAGACGGGTCTGGGACACCGCCGCAACGCAAGGTCATCGCGTGTGACGGGCAATTTTTCCCGATACACGCGGCGTCAAGGTCAGGCGTCCTCCAGAACCCCGATGGAAATCTCACAGATGAAAAGGCTGTTGGTCACGCTCGCGGCGGGCTTCGCGCTGTCCGCGCCCGTTGCGCACGCTCACGAAATTTATGGCCAGGTCGGCACGGAAGGCCTCGGTATCGGTTTCTCTGAACCGCTCGGCACGCGCGATAACATCCGCGCCGAATTCAATGGCATTGCGTTCTCGCACAATTTCAGCGCCGGTGGCCTGAACTACGACGGCAAGGCCAAGATCTATCACGGCGGCCTGTACCTCGACTTCTTCCCGGCGCCCGCTACGGTGCCGTTCCGCATCACGGCCGGTGTGTTGATCGGCGGCGATAACGTATCGGGCGACGCGAACAGCCCGAGCGGCACGGTCAGCATCAACGGCACCAACTACGCGACGAACGGCGAGACCGTTCACGCGGAGGCGAAGTATCCGACGGTGCGTCCGTATATCGGCATTGGCTTTGGCCATACGCCTGTCGCGCAGAAGGGCTTCTCGGCGTTCTTCGATGCAGGCGTCACCTATGGCCGCCCGCAAGTGACGCTCGACGTCCCCGCGGACATCGTCGCCGAAGCGGGTCAGGCGAACGTCGACCAGGAACGCCAGGCCCTGCAGGACAAGGCCGACAAGTGGCGCTGGTACCCGATCGTGAAGGTCGGCGTGACGTATCGCTTCTGATCGCCGCGTAGCACCTAAAAAGCAAACGGCTCGCCATCGGTCTCGGCGAGCCGTTTATTTTTCCCGCAGCGGCAACGCGCGACGGTGGCGAGCGCGCCACGTCGCACGGCACCAAGCTCAGATGTTCAGCTTCGACACCTTGGTGCCCGCGAGCGACACGTCGGCCATCAGTCCGGAGTTCGTCATGACGATCGCCTCGACAGGCGCGGTTGCCGTCGTGGTATCGACAGCGCCGTTCGCCCCGACCTTGATGAGCGCCACCGACGCATCGGCGCCTGCCGACCAGCCCTTGGCGTTGCGGAATTTGTCGAGCGCGTCTTCCGTCATGAAGAGGAAGATGATCGCCTTCGACTGCGCGCCCGCCGTCAGGCCGAACGAGCCGGAGACCGTGCTGTAGTAGCCCGCCGTACTGCCGCCGACGCGCAGCGCGCCTTCGCCATACTGCCCGCCCACCACGAAGCCCACCTGCAGAACGGATGGGAACACAAGTACGCCGCGCGCCTTGCCGACCAGTTCACGCGAGCCCTGTACGCTCGTGTAGAGCTTCGCAAGCGCGCCGTCGACGCTGGCGTCGATCGACTGCCGCTTGGACATGTCGGTTGCGGCCGATTCACCGCTACTCGTCGTCGTGCTGCAGCCCGACAACAGCAGGCTGCCGTATGCGAGTGCAGCGGCACTTGCTGTCACGAAGTGTCTTCTTTGCATTGTCGTTCTCCGTCAATGAGGCATTGGAAGGGAAATGCACGTTTGCACGCGTGATCTCGCGCAAGCGCAACAGCTACGCTCCTCTACCAATATCAGAAACGTGTTGCGGTTGTGAAGTGCAGCGCTGAAATTGCTTTGCCTGAGCGCAAGACCTGAGGCAATTGACGACGCGAATGTGTCGCTGGGTGAAACAGTGCGTATGACCATTTCGTCGTACGGTCAATTTGCTCAGTGAAATCGCCCTGGAGCGAAGCAAAAAAAGCCGCACGCTCCTTTCGAAGCGTGCGGCCGAACACACGACATCGCGATCAATACGCGCTGCGCGTGCTTACCTTCAGTTTCGACACCACGCCGGGGATGGCCTCGCTTGCGGGCAGCGCTTCATCGATCGACGTGCGTCCGCCGTCGCGGAAGAACGCCTGCTCGGCGGCCTTGTTCAGCACCAGCACGCTGATGCGCCGGTTGGTCGGCTCGTCGGCGACGTTCGCGTTGAGCGGCAGCACGTCCGCGAGACCGCGCACCTGCAGCAACTTGTCTTCGCGCATACCGCCCGCCACGAGTGCGCGCCGCGCCGCGTTCGCGCGCTCCGACGACAGCTCCCAGTTCGAGTAACCTGCCGGGCCGTTCGCGTAGGTCACGGCGTCCGTGTGGCCCGCAATCGAAATGCGGTTATCGACATCGTTCAGCGACGCGCCGATCTGCGTGAGGATCTCGACCGCGTAGCTTTGCAGTTTCGCGCTGCCCGTCGCGAACATCGGGCGCTTCAGCGAATCGACGATCTCGATGCGCAAGCCCTCGTTCGTGATCGAGATGCGGATCTGGTCCTTGAACGCCTTCAACGCGGGCGTCTGCTCGATCAGCGCCGACAGCTTCGCCTTCAGCTGTTCGAGACGCGCGGTGTCGTTGGGCGCCATGGTCGCCTGCGTGAGCGTCGGCTTGGCGGGCTCCTGCTGCGCTTTCTTGCCGTCGCCGGGGCGCGTGTCGGACATGTCGCGGCCGCCGCCCTGGATGACGTTCGGACGCGCCGCCGCCGTCCCTTCGTTGCCGCCGAGCAGGCTCGACAGCGGCGTGTTGAAGTAATCCTCGATGCCCTGCTTGTCGTATTTCGACGTCGATCCGAGCAGCCACATCAGCAGGAAGAACGCCATCATCGCGGTCACGAAGTCCGCGTAGGCGATCTTCCATGCGCCGCCGTGATGTCCGCCGTGCCCGTCGCCCTTCTTCGAGCGGCGCACGATCACGGGCGCAGCCTTCTCGCTCGCCTCTTCGCCGCGGGGTCGTCTTTCGGCCATGCTGATCTCCTTCTCCGCGCGCGTCAGGCCGACTTCGGCATCTTGGTGGCGCGCACGGCGTCGTCGAGCTCCTGGAAGCTCGGACGGTCGGCCGTGAACAGCACCTTGCGGCCGAATTCGATGGCGACGGGCGGCGCGTAGCCGGACAGCGACGCGAGCAGCACGGCCTTCACGCACTGATACGGCTTGGCTTCCGCGCGGCCCTTCGCGTTGAGCAAATCGGCAACAGGGCCGATGAAGCCATACGCGAGCAGAATGCCGAGGAACGTGCCGACCAGCGCGCCCGCGATCATCTCGCCGAGCACGGCGGGCGGCGCGCCGACCGAGCCCATCGTGTGGACGACGCCCATCACGGCCGCGACGATGCCGAACGCGGGCAGGCCGTCAGCCATCTTCTGGATCGCGTTCGCGGCCACCGACGATTCGGCGTGATGCGTCGCCAGTTCTTCGTCCATCAGGTCCTGCATTTCGTGTACGTTCACGTTGCCCGTCGCCATCATCCGCAGATAATCGACGATGAAATCGAGCAGATGATGGTCCTTCAATACGTGCGAATACTTCTGGAAAAGCGCGCTTTCTTCCGGCGCATTCACGTCGGCTTCGAGCGCCATCATGCCTTCCTTACGTGCTTTCTGAAGCAGCTCGTAAAGCAGCGCAATCAGTTCGAGATAAACCTCTTTCGAATAACTGCCGCCCTTGAAGCATCCGGGCAAAGCCTTGATGGTTTTCTTCAATACCGAAACGGGATTGCTGACGACGAACGCGCCCATTGCCGCGCCGAAAATACACAGCAGTTCGAACGGCTGAACCAGCGCGGGCAAATGGCCGCCCACTCCCACGAAGCTCCCGATCACAGAGCCGAGAACCAGCACCCAACCAATAGCGACAAACATGGACCCTCTCCAATTTTTAGCAACGTGCGGCACGCAATATGAATCGGCAGGTTTTACTGCCTCAAATTGCGTACCGTTTTGTTAATTCCGTGAAGGTGGTAACGGCTGGATCGATGCTGCGCTTAAGTGCGGGCAAAACCCAATCGGGAAAATATTTTCGATTATTCGATTTATATCGATGCTTCGGTCGTTTTTACTACGAACGTTTTTACCGATCGATGATTTAAAACAGATATTCGTTCGCGGTCGGCAAAATGGTTGAAATCTTGAGTGCGGCGTGAAAATAAAAATTGCCGCGTGAATGGTAAAACTGTCGATCAAGTTACGGAGAAACAGGGACGTGCACGCGGCAGTTCAGCCCGCAGCGCGAGTTGAGTACCGACTCATGATTTGAGTCGATTAGGCGTGCAATCGCCTCAAAGTGGGTTACACTGTTTTCGACTCACAATCCGAGTCGATTAGAGCCCGCAATCGCCTCAACGCATCAACACCATGTCACCAACCCGATCTCTCATCTGGAAAGTCTCATCGTGGCCAGCCATGCACTACGACGCTGTTCGCGTCGGCGGCGAGGTGGCCCGCGCGCGCAGAGCCCAGGGCGTCGTTGAAGGCAAGCTGGCGGGTCTTGGCTTCGAGCAGCGTCTCGAACTTGCCGCCGAGGCCTGGAGCCAGGATGCAGTCGCGACGGCGGCGATTGAGGGCGAACGCATCGACCTCACCGCAGTACGGTCGTCCGTGGCACGGCGGCTCGGTGTCGGGAATCAGGATGGCCCGATTGCGCCCCGAAGTGTCGAAGGCCTTCTCGACATCATGGATGACGCCGTGCGGCAACGGGAAGCGCCACTCACGCACGATCGATTGTGTGCGTGGCAGGCGGCCCTCTTTCCGACGGGCTACTCAGGCATGGTCAAAATTCTCGTAGGCGCCTACCGCGAGCATGCCGAGCCGATGCAAATCGTCAGCGGGAGCGTCGGACGCGAACAGGTCCACTACGAGGCTCCGTCATCAGCGGACATTCCGGCCGAAATGCAGAAGTTCGTGGACTGGTTCAACGCAACGACCGAACACGACGATCTCGTCAAAGCGGCACTCGCTCACCTGTGGTTCGCGACGATTCACCCCTTTGAGGACGGGAATGGCCGCATTGGTCGAGTGCTTATCGACCTCGTGCTGGCGCGCGACAGCGGTGAAGTCAGCCGCCTGATTCGTACCTCACAGCGCCTGCTCGACAAGCGACGCGACTACTACGCGCAACTCGAGCGCGCTCAGCATGGCGAGCTGGACGTGACCGAATGGGTGCTGTGGTTTGTGGAACAGGTGCGAGTGTCCTGCGAAGAGGCGTCCAGTGTCGTGGACGCCACGCTTGCTAAAGCCATTTTCTGGATGAACCATCAGGACAAGGTACTTACGACTCGACAGCGCAAAGTCGTCAACCTTCTGATCGATGCCGGTCCCAACGGCTTCGAAGGGGGCATGAGCACCCGGAAGTACGAGAGCGTCGGCGGCACCTCGCGAGCCACAGCGTCGCGTGAACTGATCGAACTCGAGGACATGGGGCTACTGTGCAAGGTCGGTGCCGGTCGCTCGACGCGCTATTACCTGAACATCCCTGGGTGGGGACGGGCGGACACGACCGCGTAAGTTCACTGCGCCAAGGCCGCCGCATCCGAAGCCGGCGATTCAATGATCGCAGGCGTGCTGTCAGGCGAAGCGGCGGCGGCTTCGTGCGCGTGCGTCGTCGCGGAGACGGGCGTTGCCGAAGCAACCGGCGTCGCTGCCGCTGCAAGCGGTGTGGTCTGTTCCTTCGAAGCCGCGGGCATGATGACGGGCGCCGCGTTGCCGCCCGTGGACGACATCGGCGTGACGACCAGCGCCGGCGCGGGAGCGGGCATGGGCAGCGGCGTCGCTTCGACGGTATTGCCGGGCACAGGCACGCTGCGCACCACGTTCGCCAGATAGTGGCTGATCAGATTGAAGAAGCCGTCGTAGAACTTGCCCGACTGGATGGTTTCGCTCGATATCTTCACCATCGCGTCGCTGTTCTGGCGGATCGGCAGCGACAGCGAGCCGAGCACGCTCAGCCCGACGCTCGCCGACGTATCGCTCTTCTTGAGCGCGTAGCCGCTCTGCACCGCGTTCGCATAGACGATGCTGCTGTTGGTCGCGTCGTCGCCCGCCGTGCAGACGATGTGGAATTCAACGGTGAAATGCGAGTCGCTGGCGGGCTGGAAGTTCTTGCTGGCGTCGACGGTATCGGGGCGCACCAGCGTCGTCATGTAGCCCTGGCTCAACAGCGCGCGGCGCGCGCCTTCGCAGGCTTCCGTGCTCGTCACCTGAAACGTGCGCGTGTACGGACTCGCGCCACTGCTGACGAAGTCTTCCTGCAGCTTCGCCTTGGGCGGCGTCGAGCACGCGGCGAGCGCGGCAAGCACGGGCAGGGTCAACGCGAGAGCAATACGGGAAGGGCGGCTGGACATGATGAAGAAGCGGACAACGGGCATCGGACGGCAAGCATTGTAGTGCGGTTTGATGGCAAGCCGTTATTACGTCGACTGAGCACCGCACGCGCCGGGGCGGCGCGTGAAACGGGGCGCGGACGCTTGCCCAAGCCGCGCAAGGCGCGCGCGCCGCTGGCGCATCTCTTACGAAGTATTTCGCGCGCGGCCTGCCGGCCGTCGCGCCGTGTCAGAGCACCCAGCTTTGCGCGGTGCGCGGCAGTTCGACCGTAAAGACAGTGCCGACGATCTCGTCCGATTTGCCCGTCACCTTGCCGCCATGCATGCGCACGATCTTGTCCACGATGTGCAGCCCGAGGCCGAGCCCTTCGCGCGAGCGCTCGCCCACGCCGTTCGAGCCGAAAGCCTCGAACAGATGCGGCAGCATCGCGGGCGGAATCGCGCCGCGATTGCTGATAGTCAAGCGGAGCCGGTTCGGCTCTTCAGCATTGAGGTCGACTGTGATCGGGCTGTCGCGCTCGCCGTGATGCAATGCATTGCTGATCAGATTCGAAATGGCCTGCCACAGCAGGTCGGTGTCCCACGTGCCCGTCGTATTGCCGCGCGAAGTGAATACGATCTGGCCGGCGCGCTCGTGCGTCGCGAACTCTTCGATCACGCCGCGGCACAGCGCTGCCAGATCACTTGCACGCGGCTGTAATTGCATGCGGCCGCCTTGCAGGCGCGCGAGATTGAGCAATTGATGCACCATCCGCGACATGCGCATCGTGCTGTTCCTGATGCGGCCCGCGACAGTCGCCGATTGCTCGTCGGCGGCGTTGCGCACCAGAAATTCAGCCGAAGCGAGCACCGTGCCGAGCGGCGTGCGCAGATCGTGGCCGAGCACGGCCATCAGCATTTCGTTCGCTTCGAGCAACTGGCGCGTGGTCAGCAGTTGATCGGCGAGTTGCCGCTTGTGCTGCTCCAGCTGCACGAACACATCGACCTTCGATTGCAGGATGCGCGGGTCGAACGGCTTGTGCAGAAAGTCGACGGCGCCCGCTTCGTAGCCGCGAAACGTGCGCGACGCGTCTTCCGCCGTGGCCGTCAGAAAGATGATCGGCACGTGCGACGTGCGCGGGCTGCCGCGCATCAGCGAAGCAAGCTCGAAGCCGTTCATGCCGGGCATGTTGACGTCGAGGATCGCGAGCGCGGCTTCATGCTTGAGCAGCAGGTCGAGCGCGGCCGTGCCCGAGTTCGCGACCAGCAGCTCGATCCCCGGACGCGCCAGCAGCGCTTCGAGCGCCGTGATGTTATGCGCGATATCGTCGACGATCAGAATGTTGACGGGTGAGTTCCTCATGTCATCGTTCTAGTGTGAGGCGGCAAACCGGCGAGCCGCCGGGCCATCAGGGTTGGAGAAAGCACTTCGTCGACGGCGCCGCGCGCGATGGCCGCGCGCGGCATCGTCGCGGAGACAGCCGTTTGCGGGTCCTGCACCCACGCGAGGCCGCCCATCGCGCGGATCACTTCGAGGCCGTGCGCGCCGTCGTCGTTCGCGCCCGACAGCAGGATGCCGAGCAAGCGCTCGCGGTACACGTGCGCGGCGGATTCGAACAGCACGTCGATGGACGGGCGCGAATAGCGCACCGTCGAATCGATCGACAGCGCGACCGTGCGGTCGTCGTCGATCAACATGTGATAGCCGGGCGGCGCGAGATGCACGCGGCCCGGCAGCAGCGGTTCTCCCGCATCCGGCTCGACGACGGGCAGCGTGCAGCGATAGCCGAGCGTTTCGGCGAGACAACTCGGCGAATTCGCAGGCAGGTGCGAAACGATCAGCACAGTGAGCCCGAACGATGCCGGCAGCGCGGGCAACAGCACGTTCAACGCGTCGATGCCGCCCGCCGACGCGCCGATTGCCACCGCCTCGAACGCGCGCGGTTCCACCGGCGCGGTTGCGCCCAGTGGAGAAGGTCGGCGAGGTGTGTTCATACGCGTCGATCGTTCGTTCGATGTTGAAAGGCACGGGCAGTCTAGCGCTTCTGATAGATGCGCTCGCGCTCGCGGAATTCGTCGAATGCATCGTACTGCGTCGAAAAGCGCAGGCTTTCCTTGCTGCCGAGGCCGAGAAAGCCGCGCCGCACGAGCGTGTCCTTGAACAGCCCCAGCGCGCGATCCTGCAGGCCGCGATCGAAATAGATCAGAACATTGCGGCACGACACGAGATGCGCTTCGAGAAACACTTCATCGGTCGACAGGCTGTGGTCCGCGAACACCACCCGCTCTTTCAGCGGGCCGGAGAAGCGCGCGCCGCTATACGCCGCATGATAGTAATCGGCGAGCGAGCGCTTGCCGCCCGCGGCCAGATAATTGCGCGTGAAGCCCGCGATCCGGTCGAGCGCGTAAATGCCCGCTTCGGCACGCGCGAGCGCGTCAGGGTTGATATCGGTTGCGTAGAAGAGCGTGCGCTCGGTGAGGCCCGCTTCGTCGAACAGGATCTTCAGCGACCACAGTTCCTCGCCTGTGCTGCAGCCGGCCACCCACACCTTGATCGACGGATACGTTTGCAGCACGGGCAGCACATGATTGCGCAGCGCGAGAAAGTAGTCGGGGTCGCGGAACATCTCGCTGACCTGTACCGTCAGGTAGTGAAAAAGCCGCACGAAGTCCGCCTCGTTGCGCATGATCCTGTCCTGCAACTGCGAGAGCGTCGCCACGCCGAACGCTTCGAGCGCTTGCACGAGACGCCGCCGCAGCGAAGACATCGAGTAGTGGCGGAAGTCGTGCTGGTACTTCAGATAAATCGCTTCCAGCAGCAGCTTCAGCTCGATATCGAAATCGTGCATGCGTTGCGGCGAATCGTCGTACGAGATGCGGCTCATGACTGACGGCTCCTCGCGCCTAGCGCTGCCGCAGCCAGACGCGGCACAGCGAGATCAGCTTGTCGACGTCGATGGGCTTGGAGATGTAGTCGTCGGCGCCCGCTTCGAGGCAGCGCATGCGGTCTTGCGCCATCGCCTTCGCCGTCAGCGCGACGATGGGCAGATGCGCGAAGCGCGCGTCGCGGCGGATGTGCGCGATCGCCGTCAGGCCATCCATCTCCGGCATCATGATGTCCATCAGCACGAGATCCACCTCGCGTCCGGTGTTCAGCGCTTCGAGCGCTTCGCGCCCGTTGCGCGCGATTTCGAGCTTCGCGCCGAGCGGCTCCAGCACATGCGACAGCGCGAAGATATTGCGCACGTCGTCTTCCGCAAGCAGGATGGTGCGCCCTTCGAACTGGTTGTCGCGCTGGCGCACGGTACGCAGCATGCGCTGCTGCTCAGGCGCAAGCGACGACTCGACGCTATGCAGGAACAGCGTCACTTCATCGAGCAGACGTTCGGGCGACTTCGCGCCTTTGATGATGATCGATTTCGAGTAGCGGCGCAGCCGGTGCTCTTCGTCGCCCGACAACATGCGGCCCGTGTAGACGATGACGGGCATCGCCTGATGCGTGACGTCGGCGGCGAGCTGTTCGAGCAGATCGTAGCCGGTGCCATCGGGCAGCGCGAGGTCGGTCACGACGCAATCGAACAGCGTCGTAGACAGTTGCTCCAGCGCGCCCGCCAGCGTCGCGACGGCGACGATTTCTGTGGTGTCGCTCTGCAGCAGCGCGCGGATGCTTTCGCGCATCGCCGCATCGTCCTCGATCACCAGCACCCGCTTCATGCGCTGTTGCAGGCGCGTCTCCAGCCGCCGGATCGCGGCTTCGAGCGTGGTGCGCGCCGTGGGCTTCAGCGTGTAGCCGACGGCGCCCAGATGCAGCGCTTTTTCAGCGTGATCGGTGGCGGAGACGATGTGAATCGGAATGTGACGCGTGGCGGGATCGTTCTTCAGCCATTCGAGCACCGTCAGCCCCGAGCGGTCGGGCAGGCCGACGTCGAGCAGCACGGCCGTCGGCTGCATGTCGCGCACGAGCGTGAGGCCCGTCGTCGCATCGGTGGCATGGACGAAGTCGAATTCGAGTTCATGCGTGAGGTCGCGCAGGATTTCGGCAAAGACGAGATCGTCTTCAATCGCGAGAATCAGGCGGTTTTCGTGGCGGAGGTTGTCTCGGTCGTCGCCGATCGTCGGCTGCGCGTTGCCCGTCTGCACGGACGCGGCGTTGGCCACGGGCGACGGCGTGGGCTTGCTGCGCACGGGCAGCGTCAGCGGCTCAGTCACCTGCGTTGCGCGGGACTGCGTTTCGGCGGGGCCTTGCAGCGGCAGCCATAGCGTAAACACGCTGCCCTTGCCGGGTTCGCTCGCGACGCTCACGCGACCGCCCAGCAGCCGCGCGAATTCGCGCGAGATCGACAGGCCGAGGCCGCTGCCGCCATAGTGGCGGCTCGTCGAGCCGTCCGCCTGCTGGAAGGCTTCGAAGATCAGTTCGAGCTTGTCGGCGGCGATGCCGATGCCCGTGTCGCGCACGTCGAAGCGCAGCGTACCCGCGTCGCCGGCGGCGACTGTCAGCGCGACTTCGCCGTGCTCGGTGAACTTCAATGCGTTCGACAGCAGATTGCGCAGAATCTGCGTGACGCGCTGGCCGTCGGTGACGAAGGCCTCCGGCACGCCGGGCGCGCGCTCGACGGAAAACTGCAAATGCTTCGCAGCCGCCATCGGCTCAAACATTTCACGCAGCGATTGCAGCATCGAGTCGACGGGCACCGTTCCGCTTTCGATCGCGATCTGTCCGGCTTCCACTTTCGACAGATCGAGAATGTCGTTGATCAGCACCAGCAGATCGCTGTTCGACGCATGAATCGTTTCCGCGTAGCGCACCTGTTCTTCTGTCAGGTTGCCACTGCGGTTCTCCTGCAACAGCCGCGCGAGAATCAGCGAACTGTTCAACGGCGTGCGCAGTTCGTGCGACATGTTCGCAAGGAACTCGGACTTGTAGCGGCTCGACTGCTCCAGCCGCGCGGCGTTCGCGGCGAGTTCGTCCTGCGCTTCGAGCAGATCGGCCTTCTGACGCTCCAGGCGCTTCGCGTAGTCTTCGAGCTGTACATTGGTCTGCTCGAGTTCCGCCTGCTGCGCTTCGAGCCGCGATTGCGATTCGACGAGCGCGCGGCCACGTTCTTCGAGCCCTTCGTTCGACACACGCAGTTCTTCCTGCTGCACCTGAAGCTCTTCATTCAACTGCTGGGTTTCGGCGAGCGCATCCTGCAGACGCTCGCGATACAGCGCGGCCTCGATGGAGTCGCCCATGCTGTTCGCGATCAGTTGCAGGAACTCGTGATCGCGCGGTGCGATGTTGCGCATGAAGCCGAGTTCGACGACGCCGTTCACGATGCCGTCGTTTTCGATAGGCAGCACGACCAGATTGCGCGGCGGGCTCATGCCCGTGCCCGAGACGACTTTCACGTAATCGTCGGGGACGTCGTGCAACACGAGCGTGCGGCGCGACACGGCCGCCTGACCGATCAGGCTTTCGGCTTCGCGGAACGTGCGCGCCGCCTGTTCGCTTTCCTGGCTGAAGCCGTACGTGGCGATCCGTTTGAGACTGCTGGTCGCGCGGTCGCGCACGTACATGGCCGCGACCGCGACGTCGAGATACTCCGCGAGAAAGTCGAGTATCGCGCGGCCGACGAGAGGCGAACTCGACTGGCCGACGATCTTCTCCGCGAGCAGGCGCTGCCCGGAGCGCAGCCATACCTGTTGCTGCAAGACTTCCGTGTGCTCGGCCTGGCGCGCGAGCACGCCGTCGTACGCCTCGGACAGATTCACCAGATCGCGCCGCCCGCGATAGGCGATGAAGCCGCTGATCGACAGGCTGAACAGCAGAAAGACGCCCACCAGAATGGAAGTGACGCTGCGCGCGTCGCTGGAGCGCTGTTGACGCAGCGCTTCTTCGACGGAGAGAAATTGCCCGAAGAGCCGCCGCGTTTCGTCGAACTCGATTTTGCCGCGTCCGCTCTTCACCTGTTCCGTGTAGTCGAGGTTACGCCGGCGCAGATCGATCATCTCCTGCGCGAACTGGTCCCAGCGTTGCTGCACGCCGCGAATGCGTTTGAGCTGCTCGACCTGGGACGGATTGTCGGAGACCAGCTGCATCAGCGTGTTGATCTCCGTTTCGAAACGCGGCTGACCCAGCTGATAGGGCGCGAGGAAAGTCTCGTCGCCCGTAATCAGGAAGCCGCGCAATGCCGACTCACGGTCGACGGCAAGCCGCAGCATTTCATTCGCGTTGCCGATCACGCGCTCCGAATGCTCGACCCAGCTCATCGTGTTGACGAGATAGGCGATCAGCGCGATGAACAGTGCCATCGTGACGACGCCGAGCGCGAGCGGCAGCGCGATATTGCGGCGAATGATGCGGCGAAAACTGATCTGATCGACAGCGGCGGAAGCGGTCAATTTTTCTGCGGTGCCGCCTGGCGCGTGTGATGGATTCGGCATTTTTGACTGGAGAAAACGTTGGCGTCTGTAGTTGTAGCCGGAATGTGCGACTGCACGGCCATGCCCAGATTGCTGCGATGCAATTCGTTGTATGGACAAGCGTTGGAAAGTATCACATAGCGTAAAGCGTTCGTGGAACAGGACGCTGAAACGGCGGCGGCCGGACAGAAAGTGAGCGCTTAGGGAGGACTGGCGGGAAGGGAATAACAGCGACTATCGATACTGCGAAAACCGGCGCGGCCGCACGCTGAAAACGCCACGCGCGGCCGATTCAATCGAACGATGTTTATTGGCTCGCGCCCGCGCCAATACCTGCCTTTTTCTGCGCGTTTTGCAAATCCTGCGGGTAGTTCGGGTCGTTCGAGCGGCCAGGCTGGTAGCCCGCGTCTTCGAGCTTCTTCAACTCGGCGTTCTTCTTCGCGCGCGCTTCCTTGCGGGCCTGCTTTTGCTGCTGCTTGGTCGGCTTCGCGGCGGAGGCGGCCATGCCCGCCGCGCCCGTATCCGTCGACGTATCGTTCTGCGCAAATGCCGGCGCAACCGCACCGATGCCCAGCGAGGCCGAGGCGAGGAGGACGATCAGTTTTCTGGCGATGTGCATTTCTATTCTCCTGTCGTAATGGCTTTACGATCGATTCCGCTTGCGCGGCCTGATGCGGATAAACCCGGTTGGATGAACCTGGTCGGATACCCCGGCCCGATGCAGCCGGGCGCCGGGTGAATCCAATGTACTCGACACGCACGTATCGCGCCTGGCAGGGTTGTAGAATCCGACGGCATGCACTGCCGTTGCGCAGACCGAACCCAACGCACAAGGAGACCGGGATGTCCGTTGCTGCAACCGTCTATCGCGGCGATGTTGTCGAGAACACGCATATCGCACATGTGGCCGTCGTCGATACTGACGGAGCGCTGCTGTATTCGTGCGGCGACCCGTCGCGCGTCACGCTGGTCAGGTCGGCAGCGAAGCCGGCTCAGGCGCTCGCCGTCGTCGAGTCGGGCGCGCTCGAGCGCTTTGGTTTCGACGACGCGGACCTCGCGCTGATGTGCGGCTCGCACAGCAGCGAAGATCGACACATCGAACGCGTGCGGCACATGCTCGCCAGGTCGCAGGCAACGGAAGCCGATTTGCGCTGCGGCGGCCATCCGCCCATTTCGGATGCCGTCTACCGCGAATGGATCAAGCGCGATTTCATTCCGGGCGCCGTGTGCAGCAACTGTTCGGGCAAGCACGCGGGCATGCTGGCGGGCGCGCGAGCGATCGGCGCGGCGCTCGCCGACTACCATCTGCCGGAGCATCCGTTGCAGCAACTCGTGAAGCGCACGGTTGCCGACGCCTGTGATCTGCCCGACGACGGCGTGCAATGGGTTGTCGACGGCTGCAATCTGCCGACGCCCGCGTTCCCGCTCGACCGTCTCGCGCGTCTTTACATGAAGCTCGCGCGGGCCGCCGACGGGCATGTGTCGATGGATTCGAAAAGAGACGCGGCGCTTGCGCGCATCTTCCGTGCAATGACGGGCTACCCGGAGATGGTCGCGGGCGAAGGGCGGTTCTGCACCGCGCTGATGGGCGCATTCAAGGGCGCGCTGGTGGGCAAGGTCGGCGCGGATGCGAGCTATGCGATCGGCGTGCGCGCGTCGGCGCAGACGGTGAAGCTCGGCGCGAAGGGCGCGCTCGGCATCGCGGTGAAAGTGGAAGACGGCAACTCGACTATCGTCTACGCGATCGTCGCTGAATTGCTGGCGAAGCTTGGCATCGGCGACGAAGCCGAGCTTCGCGCGCTCGACGATTTCCGTTTGCGCGCCATGCGCAACACGGTCGGCCTGGAAACGGGCCGGGTCGAAGTGGCTGTGCCGCTCGTCAGAGCGGGCTGAGCACGACTAGCACGTTGGCACGTCGATGAGCGCGGCTAGCTCGACGACTGGCTGCCGCTGTCGTTGTCGTTGTCAGGCGGATCGAACATCGCCTGGCATTTCGGCGACAGCTTGTCGTAGTGCTGCTTCATGCACGCTTCGATCTTCTCCCTGTTGGGAATATGGATCGCGCAGAACTTGATCGCGTCGTGCTTGCAGGCCTTGGTCTGCTCGTCGCGCGTAGCGGCCGTTCCGACGTTCGCCGCCGCCACGCATGCGACCAGCAGAAGTAGCGGTTTGAGCTTCATTGCCGTGGTCCATGTCGAGTTGAATGCACGGGTCTTCCAGACTGCCTTTGAGTAAAGCAGCCCGTCCACAAACGATCAAGCAAAAAACGAACCTAACGCGGCGCAGCGCACGCATGACGACATCAGGCCGGCGCGATAATGGCAACGTGTCGTGCTGCGTCAAAGCGGAAGGCGGGGCGTGCGCCCCATGCTATGCTTGCACAGCCCGCAACGGGAACGGTACAGCTATCCGCATACGCACGGCCACAACAAATACATCATGGACTACCGGCATCTTCAGAAACGCAAAAGCCTGCATGCGCGGATCGTGCAGGAACTCGGTATTGAGATCGTCAGCGGCAGGCTGGCGCCAGGCGAACGACTGCCCGCCGAAGCGACGCTGTGCGAAAAATACGGCGTGAGCCGTCCCGTGCTACGCGAAGCGACGCGCGTGCTGGTGGCCAAAGGGCTGGTCGTTTCGAAGCCGCGCGTGGGCAGCGTCGTGCGGCCGCGCGAAGAGTGGCACATGCTCGATCCCGATGTGCTCTACTGGACGCTCAACAGCATTCCCGAAGGTGAGTTCTTTCTGTCGCTGATGACGGTGCGCCGCATCATCGAGCCGGCTGCGGCCGCGCTCGCCGCGACGGCGGCAACGGACGAAGATCTGGTGCGGATCGGCTCCGCGTACGACCGCATGGAGCACGCGCAAAGCGCTGGCGATCTGCTCGAACCGGACCTCGAATTTCACCGCGCGATCATGGCCGCGACGCACAACGACATGCTCGCGTATATCGGCAACATGATGTCGCTGGCGTTGTCGGAGTCGATCAAGCTGACGAGCCGCCATCCCGACACGCACGCGCTATCGCTGCCGCGCCATAAGGCGATCCTCACCGCGATCCAGAATCGCGATGCGCTGGCCGCGCGTCAGGCGAGCCTCGTGCAACTGGAAAACGCGCGCGTCGATGCCGACACGATTCTCGGCATCGCCGCGCACAGCCTGAGCTGATCCGCTACGTCGCGTAGCGCGGCGCGTTCAATGCGAATGCGGCGGCACGTCCGCGCCGCGACAACCCACCAGGAAGTCGAAATCGCAGCCCTGATCGGCCTGCAGCACATGGTCGATATAGAGGTTGCGGTAGCCGCTCGCATCGGCGGGATTGCGTTGCTGCGACTCCTTCCATTCGGCGAGACGCGCGGTCATTTCCTTCTCGTCGATATCGACATGCAGACGGCCCGCGTCGCAATCCAGCTCGATCCAGTCGCCGTTGCGCACCACAGCGAGCGGTCCCCCCGCGCGTGCTTCGGGCGCCACGTGCAGCACCACAGTGCCATACGCGGTGCCGCTCATGCGCGCATCCGACACGCGCACCATGTCCGTCACGCCTTGCGCGAGCAGCTTCGGCGGCAGTCCCATATTGCCGACTTCCGCCATGCCGGGATAACCCTTCGGCCCGCAGTTCTTCATCACGAGCACGGAGTCAGCCGTCACGTCGAGTTCGGGATCGGCGATGCGCTTCTTGTAGTCGTCGAAGTTCTCGAACACCACGGCGCGGCCGCGATGCTTCAACAGCGCAGGCGTGGCCGCCGACGGCTTGAGCACCGCGCCGTTGGGCGCGAGATTGCCGCGCAGCACGCACAGGCCGCCGTCTTCGCGCAGCGGCTTCTCCAGCGGACGGATCACTTCGTCGTTGTAGATCGGCGCGTCGATGCTGTTTTCCCACAGCGTCTTGCCGTTCGCAGTCAGCGCGTCGGGATGCGGCAGCAGACCCGCTTCGCCGAGCCTGCGCAGCACGGCGGGCAAGCCACCTGCGTAGTAAAACTCTTCCATCAGAAAACGGCCTGAAGGCTGGAGATCGACGAGCGTCGGCGTGCCGCGTCCGATGCGCGTCCAGTCATCCAGTTCGAGCTTCACGCCGATGCGCCCCGCAATCGCCTTCAGGTGGATCGCCGCATTGGTCGATCCGCCGATCGCCGCATTCGCGCGGATCGCATTCTCGAACGCTTCTTTCGTGAGCAGCTTCGAGAGCCGCACGTCCTGCAATGCCATCTCGACGATACGCATGCCCGACAGATGCGCGAGCACATAGCGGCGCGAATCGACGGCGGGAATTGCGGCGTTGTGCGGCAGCGTGACGCCGAGCGCTTCCGCCATGCAGGCCATCGTCGATGCCGTGCCCATCGTGTTGCAGGTGCCCGCCGAGCGCGACATGCCCGCTTCCGCCGACATGAACTCATGAATCGAGATCTTGCCCGCCTTCACCTGTTCGCTCAGCTGCCACACGACCGTGCCCGAGCCGATGTCGCGCCCCTCATGCTTGCCGTTGAGCATCGGCCCG